>CAJMLB010000001.1:0-166516 GCA_905214145.1 uncultured bacterium
ACTACCGCTTCCTGGGCGTGGCGCCCGTGGGCCTCAAGCCGCTCATCATGCGCGGTCTGGACCGCGAGATTCAGCGCGCCCTCGTCGGCGAGCCCGCCCGTGTGTTCTTTAAGCTCAACTCGCTTACCGACCGCGAGGTCATCGACAAGATTGCCGAGGCATCGTGTGCCGGCGTGCGCGTGGACATGATCATCCGCGGTATCTCGTGCCTCAAGCCCGGCGTTCCGGGCAAGACCGAGAACGTGCATGTCCGTTCTATCGTCGGACGCTTTTTGGAGCATGCGCGCGTTTACGCCTTTGGCGTGGACTCGGACATGATCTATCTAAGCTCGGCCGACATGATGACGCGCAACACCGAGCACCGCGTGGAAATCGCCTTCCCCGTGCTCGACCCCACCTGCCGCGCCCTGGTGCACGAGTACATGGGCATGCAGCTGCGCGACAACGTGAAGGCACGCAGCCTGACGAGTGACGGTACCTGGGTTCCCGTCGAGCGCAGAGAGGGCGAGAGGCCCTTTAACTCGCAGGAAGCCCTGCTGGAGCGTGCGTATCGCAACACCGAGGCCGCCGCCAAGGCAGAACCAGCGCTCGCATCCCAGCCTGAGCCCGAACCGCAGCCGGCCGCACCCGAGGTCCAGAAGGTCCAGGCGACCGTCATTGAGCCCGAGACTGCATCTGCACCTCAGCCCGAGCCGCAGGTCACCAAGCCCGCGTCCGAGAAGAGCGCCCGCCGCAAGAAGCCCGCCGGCAAGATCAAGACCATCGAGCGCCATCGCCCCGGTCGCGTGCGCATGGGACTGGGCCTGATCGGCCTGGGTCTTAAGACGCTCATTACCGGCAAGACGAAATAGCCGTTTGTAGAAGCGGTTTGTAGAAGCGCCCCGCATTTGAGGAAAGCCTCGGATGTGGGCCGCTTTTCCCTGCTACCATGGTGCGGACAACAACGCGAATGACAGGCAGGGATATGAAGCTCACTATAGAATCGATGACCTACGGCGCCGACGGGCTGGCGCACGCCGACAACGGCAAGGCCGTCTTTGTGCAGGGCGCCGTGGCAGGCGACACCGTCGAGGCCGAGGTCGTACAGGACGGCAAGTCGTTCATGCGCGCCCGCACCACCGAGATTCTGGAGCCAAGCCCCGATCGCATCCAGCCTCCCTGCCCCTTCGTTGGCATCTGCGGCGGCTGCTCGTGGGGCAATCTCTCACGCACGGCACAGCTCGCCGCCAAGGAGCAAAATCTGCGCTCCACGCTCGAGCGCATCGGCAAGTTCGCTCCCGAGCAGGTCGATGAGTTGGTACAGCCCATCCGCCACACCAAGGACGACTGGGGCTACCGCAATAAAATCGAGCTGGAGCCGACCGTCGTCAACGGTCGCGTGCGCCTTGGCATGCACGGTGTCGACCCCAGCAAAATCGTGACCGTCGATGCGTGCCCGCTGTTCGATAAGCGTTTTCCCAAGGCGCTCAAATCGGTCGTCGGCGCACTCAACTATCTAAGCGGCAGCCATGACTTGGGGCTCGAACGCGTGGGCATTCGCGCCTCGCGCCGCACCAAGGCACTCGAGGTCGCACTCTGGACGCCCACAGGCTCTTTTCCGCGCTCGCAGGTCTCGCGCGTTCTGGCAGACGCCGCACACCCCACGAGCGTAGTGCGCGTCATGAGCAAGGGCGAGAAGAAGGCCCGCCGCGTCTCTAAGGTGGAGATGCTCGCCGGTGAGGGCTCCTGGACCGAGAATATCGCCGAGGGCCAGATGCGCTTGTCTGCTCCGTCGTTTTTCCAAGTCAATACCAAGGGCGCCGAGATTTTGATTGAGCTCGTTATGGACGCCCTCGACCCGCAGGAAGACGAGCTGGCCGTGGACCTGTACTGCGGTGCCGGCACCTTTACCCTGCCGCTCGCCCGCCGCTGCGATTTTGTCGCCGCCGTCGAGGCCTATGGCCCGGCCGTGCGCGACCTGCGTCGCAACCTGGAGATCAACAAGCTCGATAACGTCGACGTCATCGGCGGCGACGCGGTGCGCGAGTTCCCCGACCAGGACGCCGATGTCCTGGTAGTCGATCCGCCGCGCGCAGGCTTGGCGCCCGAGGCCATCGACCTCATCGCGAGCACGAGTGCCCGCGATGTCGCCTACGTGAGCTGTGACCCTGCCACCCTGGCACGCGACCTCAAGCGCTTTGTCGAGGAGGGCACCTTCTCTCCCATCAAGATCACGCCGGTCGACCTATTCCCGCAAACCTTCCACTGCGAAACCGTCGTCCACCTCAAGCGCAACTAAGCTAATCTGTTTTAGGGGCCGGGGGTTCAGTAATCATCAAGTGGTGAATGATTGCTGAACCCCCGGCCCATTTCATTACTGGTGGTTGACGGGAGCTCCGCAGTTTTGGCAGAAGGATGCGTTTGCTTCCAACAATGAGCCACACTGTGCGCAAAAATGAGCGGGCTCAACTGGCTGAGCATCATCGATCGCGGTCGGCACCTGCTGCGTCGGCGGGACCTGTTGCACGGGAGGCATTTGCTGGTATGGATTGGACTGCGGAGGCTGAGGCTTGTTCGACGATTCCTTGTTCAAGATAACAGCAAAGGCGACAGCCGCGACGCCGCCAAAAACAGCTAGCAAAACGAGAAGATCGAATACCCTAAGGCCTATCATCGCAAATCAGCTCCTCATGTAGCGAAAGATGACGGATGCCGAGATTTTATCGCCGCGCCGCAAGCCCCTCCTAGTGCGCAACACCCATCCACCCTGCATGATTTTCTGGGACGGGGATTAAAATCATTGGGGAATGGTGCGTGGCAAGCGGGGGTCTTCGGGGTATAAGACGGCTAATTGTATGCCGCCCTATGAAAGGAACCCTTATGCCCAGCGTTGCCGTTCTTGCCGCCGATGGCTTTGAAACGATTGAATGCCTGACCATGGTCGATGTCATGCGTCGCGGCGGCGTGCGCGCCACGCTCGTCTCGATCATGCCCACACGCGAGGTCGTGAGCTCGCTGCAGATTCCCGTGACCTGCGATGCGCTCTTTGACGAAATCAACTTTGAGGAGTACGACTGCATCGTGCTGCCTGGCGGCCTGCCCGGAGCCACCAACTTGCGCGCCGACCAGCGTGTCTGCGATGTAGTCTGCGAGTTCGCCGCAACCAAGCACGTTGCCGCCATCTGCGCCGCCCCGTTTATCCTGGGCGAGCTTGGTCTGCTCGAGGGACGCCGCGCCACGTGCTTCCCCGGCTTTGAGAAGAGCTTCCCCGAGGGTGCTTATACCGGCGAGAAGGTCACGCAAGACGGCAACATCATCACTGCCAGCGGCATGGCACAGTCACTTCCCTTTGCCTTGGAGCTGCTGCGCACACTCGCCGGCGACAAGGCCGTCGAGAAGGTTGCCGAGGGCATCCAGCTATGATTTTGGCTTCGCAATCGCCGCGCCGCATAGAGCTGATGCGCGAGGCGGGCTATGACGTTCGCGTAATTCCCGCAGATATCGACGAAACGCCTTTTGATGGCGAAGCTCCGCTTACGCTTGTCGAACGCTTGGCACGCGCCAAAGCCGCTGCCGTTGCCTCCGAGCACGCCGAACCCAACGAGCTGACTGTCGCAGCCGATACCATTGTCACCTTTGACGGGCAAATTTTGGGCAAGCCGGCAGACGAGGACGAGGCACGCACCATGCTCCGCGAGCTTTCGGGCCGCACGCACCAGGTGGCAACCGGCGTCTGCATCGTTAAAGCCGGCGACGCTGCAGCTCCGCATGCCGCCGAAAGTCTGTCGTTTGTCGATGTGACCGACGTGACGTTCTATGAGCTTACCGAGGAGCAGATTGGGCACTATGTTGCCTCCGGCGAACCCATGGACAAGGCCGGAGCCTACGGTATCCAGGGCACAGGCGGCCGCATGCTCGTGCATGACATTTCGGGCGACTTCTACAACGTGGTGGGCTTACCCATCGCTCGCGTCGCACGCGCGATTCAAAAACTCTCGTAATTGCATCTGGCGCTGGGTATCCCCCGGCGCCTACAATTTTGCCGTACCGTACGGATCCCGACCGAGCATAAGGCCCGGCGGAAAACCGATAGGAGAAAACATGGACACACTGGTCGAAGCCATTGACGTTTGCGATGTCGATGGCTTTTGCTTTGGCAACTATACAGACGAGGAGGCCGGCACCGGCTGCACCGTAATCGTGGCGCCCGAGGGTGCCACCGGCGGCGTTGACGTACGTGGTGGCGCTCCCGCTTCGCGCGAGACCGATCTGCTGCGTCCCGAGAACACCGTCGATAAGGTCCACGCCGTCTGCCTTTCGGGCGGTTCGGCCTTTGGTCTCGAAGCGGCAAGCGGCGTGGCCCGCGAACTCGAGAGCCGCGGCATCGGCCTGCCCGTCGGCCCCACGCAGGTGCCCATCGTGTGTTCCAGCTGTATCTTCGACCTCGCCTTTGGCGATCCCACCGTGCGTCCCGACATTGAGGCCGGTATCGCCGCCGTGCGCGAGGCGCTCGACCATACCCCCACCACACTCGATCAGGGCAATGTAGGTGCCGGCACCGGCGCCACCGTAGGCAAGCTCATGGGGCCCGCCACCTGCATGAAGGCTGGCCTTGGAGCTGCTGCCGTGGCACTCGGCACCGTCAAGGTGGGCGCCGTGGTCTCGGTCAACGCCTGTGGCAACGTGGTCGACCCGACCACCGGCGAGTGGGTGGCCGGCATGCGCGCCGCAGCCGATAGCGACCAGATCGTCGACATGGAGCACGCCGCCCTTGCCGCCGCCGGCTCTATGAAAATGCCACTCGACCGCACCAACACCACCATCAGCTGCATCGTCACCAATGTGGAGCTCACTAAGGCACAGGCCACCAAGGTCTCCCAGATGGCCGCAGACGCCTACGCACACGCCATCCGTCCCACGCACACCACCAACGACGGCGACACCATCTACACCCTCGCCAGCGGCAAACTGGGCGCCCAGGAAAGCGCCGCCGTTCCCCTAGACCTGCTGGGCATGCTCGCCGTAAGGGCCCTGGAAACCGCCATCGTAAACGGAGCCAAAACCGCCAAAACATCCCACGGCATCCCCGGCGTTGCGAAGTAAACTAGCTCGTCCGGTTACCCGGTTGGTCTTGGTTATGTTTGCTGCTCTACAGTCCTGGCTCACACGAAGAGCACATTAAGTGCTCTTCGGCTCGTGCGGAACTCGCGACAAACATAACCAAGACCAACCGGGTAACCTACTCAACAAGATCTCTTTCAGCCCAGGCCCCGTGTACCGCGCGTCCAAGATCTTCAAATTCAGACAGCCTGACAATCGATTCTTATAGCAAAGGCCCCTTGGCCTTTAGTTTGATACAAGTTCCGCACGAGCCGGAAAGCACTTAATGTGCTTTCCGTACGATCAGGACCGTTCGCAGTAGCAAACTAAAGGCCAAGGGGTCCAGTCAACCTATCAGCAGCGATTACTCAACAGCTAGTTGAATTTGAAGATCTTTGAGGCAAGACGGTATAGGCCGAGTGTGGTTTTGTCTCCAGCCCGCCCGTGCAGGTTGGTAAAGAAACCGACCACACCGTAGCGTGCACGACGATACATTCGCTCGTCGTAGGCCTTCAAATCACTCCACAATGTCGTCAGGCGCTCGTCGGCGCAATCCTCATCGGAAAGCTTGGTAAGCACCGAACAAATTGCCATCATCATGGTGAAATAGCCCATCATGTACGCGCGCAGACGCGACGACTCGACATCACTGTACAGATGGAACGACTCCATCATAATGCGCGTCACGCGAAACTGCTGGTCCAGACGTTTGACCATCGTGGCCTCGTTGACGCTCTGGCCCTCGCGACCGATAAAGTAACGATAGAGGTCGATGTCGGCGTAGTACATGGTCTTGCAGCGCGGCAGCGGCACATAGGCGTAGATATTGTCTACATAAAACGTGTGCGGCGGCATAGGCAGATTGGACGCGCGCAGCACATCCGTGCGATAACACAGGCTGTGCATGAGCAAATTCTGGTCCGGACGGAAATGGCCAATCTGGTCCCAGGTAAAGATCTTTTTGCGCGGCAGGGCAAACTTGTAACCAATGGCGGTATGCGTACCCTCGTAAACCTTCTCGTACACATAGTTCGAGATAAACAGATCGACGCGCTGGTCGCGCTCCACAAAGCCACGCAGAATCGAAAGCATGGTCGAAAGCGCCGCACCGTCGAGCCAGTCATCCGAGTCGACGACCTTGTAGTAGGTGCCCTGTGCCTCGCGCAGGCCCGAGAGGACGGCCATGCCGTGACCGCCGTTCTCCTGATGCACCGCGCGGATGATACCGGGGTAACGCGCCTCCCACTCATCGGCCTTAGCTGCCGTCTCGTCCTTGGAACCGTCATCGACGATGATGATCTCGATATCAGTGGCGTAATCGCCCCCCTCCAGAATGGAGGTGATGCAATGGTCCATGTCCTTGGCGGCGTTATACGAGGGAATACCGAATGATATGACTTTATGCATGGCAGGCGATAATCTCATCCGAAAGATCGAGGGCAGAGTTAGTCACGGCATCCATATCGTAGTAACGATACTCGGCCAGGCGACCCACCGGGTGGAAGTTCGTCAGGTTCTGGACGCGCTCAAGATAGCGCTCATAGAGCTCGCGGTTCTCGGGCTCCAGAATGGCGTAATAGGGCGTCTCGCCCGAGCCGGGCGTATAGGCCTTGGAATACTCCTTCATGATGGTGGTCTTGCCGGGCAGGACCTGACCAGTCATGTTCTTGAACTCGGTGATACGCGTGTAATCCTCGCTCGTGGTGTAATTGACGGTGCCCACGGGCTGGAACTGGTCCATATCGAGCGTCTCGAACTTCATGTCGAGCGTACGGTACGGCAGAGCGCCCAGGTCGAGGTTGAACAGCTCGTCGAGCGGACCGGTGTAGACGATCTCGCCGCCATAGACCTTGCCGTCGATCTTGACGGTGGTCTCGTCAATCTCAAAGAGGTCGCGGGCGTCCACGTCGCAGAACACATCAATCAGATCGTGGTCGAGCATACGCTCGAACAACGCGGTATAGCCGTCCTGCGGCATGCCCTGGAAGGGAGCCTGCGGGAAATAGCGGTCATCGTCGCCCACAAAGACGGGAACGCGGCCGGTGATCGAGGGATCGATCTGGTCGGGCGTCTGGCCCCACTGCTTCATGGTGTAATGCAAAAAGACGTTCTCGTAGACGTAATCGGCGACCTCGGCAAGATCCGGGTCGTTCTTCTTGCGCAGCTCCATGATGGGCACCTTGACGTCCTTGCCAAAGGTCTCCACGAGCTTCTGATACAGCTCCTCGCCGCGCTCATCGCCAAAGGCGAGCTTGAGGCTCGCGTGGTTAAAGGGCACGGGCATAAGGGTGCCGTTGATATTGGCAAGCACCTTGTGCTGGTAGTCCGTCCACTTGGTAAAGCGCGACAGAAAATTGTGGACGCGCTCGTTAAAGGTATGGTAAATGTGCGGACCATACTCGTGGACCAGGATCCCGGCCTCATCAAAGCAGTCGTAAGCATTGCCCGCAATGTGGCCACGGCGCTCCAAAACGGCAACGCGATAGCCGATGGTCTCGGCAAGACGGCGGGCACAAACGGCACCGGCATACCCGGCACCGACGACAATCATGTCGTATGCACCGGCGTTAAAGCCTTCAGGCAGGCCTGAGGTAATCTGCATCGATACTCCTTGTCAAAAGCCACGGGCTCGTTAGCTGGGCTTTTCTCGAACATTCTTCGAGACATATTTATCAGAGCGATTATAGCGCTAATGCGTCCTATAATGAGCTTGCCACACAAGGAAAGCTCAAGCACCCCGGCGTACATATTTGAAAGGTAAACCCGCTAGCAGCGGGTTTATTCGTGGACAGCCGGGTGCCTGGAGCTTAGCGAAACGCTTGTAAGGAGTAACATGAGCGATTTCCTAAACCGTATGAAGTCTGCCGCCAAGGCCGACCTTAAGACGATCGTCCTGCCCGAGGGCGAAGATCCGCGCACCATCATCGCAGCTACCAAGATCATCGAGGAGGGCTTGGCAAAGATCGTCATCTTGGGCAACCCCGACGAGATCAACGTTCCCGGCGCTACCGTCATCGACCCGCGCAATGCCGAGAAGCACGAGGAGTACGCGCAGAAGTTTGCCGAGCTCCGCGCCAAGAAGGGTGTCACCATCGAGCAGGCTCGCGCCCAGGTGATGGACGCCACCTACTTTGGCACCATGATGGTCAAGATGGGCGATGCCGATGGCCTGGTCTCCGGCGCCTGCCACTCCACCGCCGACACCCTGCGCCCCGCGCTGCAGATCCTCAAGACCGCCCCGGGCACCAAGCTGGTCTCGGCCTTCTTCGTGATGTGCACCGACACCCCGCAGTTCGGCACCGACGGCACGTTGATCTTCGCCGACTGCGGCCTCAACATCAACCCGTCCTCCGACGAGCTCTCCGAGATCGCCATCGCCTCCGCTCACTCCTGGTCCACCTTCATGGGCAACGTTGAGCCGCACGTGGCCATGCTCTCCTACTCCACCATGGGCTCCGCCGGCGGCGAGGTCGCCAAGAAGGTCCAGGAGGCCGTGAAGTTCTGCAAGGAGAAGGCTCCTGAGCTCGCCATCGATGGCGACCTGCAGCTCGACGCCGCCATCGTCCCCACTGTCGCTCAGCTCAAAGCTCCCGGTTCCTCCGTTGCCGGTAAGGCCAACGTGCTCGTGTTCCCCGACCTCGAGGCCGGCAACATCGGCTACAAGCTGGTCCAGCGCTTCGCCGGCGCCGACGCCTACGGCCCCATCCTGCAGGGCATCGCCAAGCCGGTCAACGACCTGTCGCGCGGCTGCTCTGCCGACGACATCGTGGGTGTCGTGGCTATCACCGCCGTCCAGGCTCAGATGGCTGAGTAGCGGACGTATCCCCTCGGGACCCTACAGGGTAAAGCTCTGAAAACGTCCTCGGACATGCATGAAACCCCCGCTGCGCACTTCGTGCGGCGGGGGTTTCATGCGTCCTGCGGAATTTTTTCAGAGCTTTACCCTGTAGGGTCCCTGCCGCCACGTGGTGCTCAGGGGATCTGGAGTGGACGGCGGCTTGGCTACGAGCAGGGGCTGGGAATCTGAATGATCGGATGCCGTTGCTGGGGGGCAAACGATGCGGATATAGTCACTTTGGATTTGAAAGGCTTATAGGGCCTCGGCGGCCATTCTGCCGGAAAGTGTGTCCCGGTTTGAAGGTAAATTGTGGGATGTAGCTTCCACTTGGGGGCTGTTTGGGAAACTGCGGGACGGAATTTTGCTTTGTTGTGGGTCGCATTTTCCGCAACCTGCCCCAAACGGAAAGTGTGTCCCAAAATCCGCGTTCAAAATGGGATGGGGTTTCCGCCGTCCGCCCTCCAGAAAAAAGGGGTATGTAAAATCTGAGGTTGGAATTGGGTGGGCGTCTAGCCGGTAGTCATGCGCCAACGAAAAGCGTGTTTGGTAAATCTGTGGTTGAAAAGTCTGAGTCCTTTTGTAAAATCTGTGGTTGACAGAAAGGGTCAGATATGCCGGAGCAAAGAAGCGCGTTCGATTACGTCAGTGAGATTTGGAGCATCGCCGAATATGTGCGCGACGTGATCCGCCCAGCCGACTACAACAAGCTCGTCCTTCCCTTCGCGCTGCTGCGGAGACTGGAATGTGCCTTGGAGCCGACCCGCGACGCGGTGTGCAAGGCCGTGGAGAAGTACGAGCCGACATTGGGGCGTGAGAACGAGATCTACTGCACGTTCTCGGGCAAGTCCTTCTATAACGTGACCAGCTTCCGGCTCAACGATCTGGGAATCGATCGCACCCTTGACGCGCTCATGGAATACGTCGACGGGTTCAGCCCTAACGCGAGGGACATCCTGACCAAGTTCAAGATCCGGGAGACGTGCCAAGATCTTCAGAACGAGGGCATGCTGCACGAGGTGTGCATGCGTTTCGCGGGCTTCGATCTGAGTCCGGAAGCCGTTCCCGACCGCATGATGAGCGACATCTACGAACATCTGATCCAACGGTATGGCGAGGAGATCGCGCAGGGGGCCGAAGACTTCATGACGCCCCGCGACGTGGTCAGGCTTGCCGTCAGCCTCATCTTCGCCAACGAGGACGAATTCCTCAATTCCGACAACGGCAGCATGCGAAGTTTGTACGACGGCACCTGCGGAACCTGCGGGTTCATCAGCGACGCGCTCGACGTGCTGGAGGAATGGAAGACCCGGTCGAACGCGAAGGCCCCGGCCACGATCATCCCCTACGGTCAGGAGTCGGAGGGCGTGACTTGGGCTGTGGGCAAGACGAATCTGCTGCTGCGCAATGTCGGCAACGCGGGGCAGGACAAGTTCGACTCCATGCGCGACCTGTCCGAGCACATCAGGGTTAAGGGTCAAAATGTGTGTCTGGCTCGGCGTGTCGCGGGGGTTAGATTTGGCCTTTTTGAATGCCGATTGAGTGGGTGTAGTCGGTGTCGATAGCGTTGTCGTAGAGGGCTGGGCGTCCTGTTTCGTGGTCGGCTTGGTTCTCGGTTTGGGTCAGGGTGGATACTTTGGCGAGTTGGCCCTGGCCCCAGTCGGACTGCCTGGCGATTCGTACTGGATCGTCAGGCAGTTCCGTTTTTAAGTAGAGCCACCAATCCAGCATGCGGCGTTGTCGTTCGCCTGATCTGCCGCGGTGGGTTCTGGCGAGCAGTTTGAGCTGGGCGTTGATGCCGCCTTCTAAGCTGTTGGTGGTGGATTTGATCCGCTCGGGCGCAAGGACTCCTGCTGGCGGGTTGAGGTAGACAAACAGCATCTCGGACCGCCAAAGATGGTTGAGGCTGTTGTAGGCCTTGCGCACGTTGTGGTGGGTCCACACGCGGGTCCATGCACCTGTTTTGGGGTCTTTGATCATGGTTTTCTCGTTCATCCATTCCCGGTAGATCGTTGAAAACTCGTGCAGTTGCACACCCCACGCGGCGGCTTCATCCAGTGTGGTGATCCGGGTCAGTTTCAGCGCAAGTCGGTAGATGGTGCGCCCGGCATCGGTGCGTGGGTTGGTGGTGGTGTAGCGGCGGACCACGCGTTGGGCGTGGACGAGGCAGCGTTGAATTTTCGTAGTCGGCCAGCACTTTTTGATTGCGCTGTATGCGCCTTGGCCGCCGTCGATGACGGCGATGAGTGGGGCTTCGATGCGTTCAAGCAGCAGTTGGTAGTCGCGGGTGGTTTCGTGTTTGCACCAGTGCCAGGCGATCACGTGGTCGATGGTCGCCGCGACGATCAGGCAGCCACCGGCGGTGTAGGTGCCATCGAGAAATACCTGGTCGTAGATCCGCTTGTGGTGGCCGGCGGTGGGGTCAGGCACATCAACGAGCCAGCACCACTTGAAGCGCCGCTTCATGGTGGCGCGGCTAACACCGTTTCGTTTGGCTAGGTCGTCGAGTGATATTGCGGTGGTGCAATGCTCGATGAACTGGGTGAACACTGCCGCGTTGGTGATGTCGTTTCGACGTTTGACGCTGGAGGCGCCGCATTGTTTGCAGCGCCATCTGGTGGTGCCTTTGCTGGTGGTGCCGTTGCGTTTCATTTCACCGCCGCAGTGGCAGCGTGGTTGGTTCTTCGACATTGCGACACCACACCACGCCGCGCATAGCACATCACGGCTGCCACACCGAGGATTTCCCGTCGGGGGCTAGATATATGCTTCCGGAGCATATACTTTCCGGAAACCTACAGGTCAATCCGTGAAAATCCGCGATTCCGGACACACTTTTTGACCCTTAACCCAGATTGCACGCGTGGGGATTGAGGGTGTGAATCCCACTGTCGTGGGTTTGATGAGGTAGTCGATGTTGCGGAAGCTTTGGCATCGGCGTGCGTTGTGCTCCGTACGTTGTTTCAAAAACGGGTTTCATCAAACGGAACAAAACCTGGGACACTTCATATCCCACCCCAGGCCTAATGACTTGGGTGCAGCGGCAACGCTCATCCGATTTAGGCAGAGTCGTTGCAGGATCCAGTGGGTCACCTGGTCCGTGGTCTTTGAATTGTCGGGCGCGCAGGCAAGGCCAGCACGGAAGATCTTCTGCAAGCAACGCTTGTTGGTGCACCGGTAGCGTGGAAGGCGCACATGAAGTTGTTGGGTGGCCGACGATGGGCAGATCGACCAGGCTGCGGATGACGTGGTCGCGGAATACTCCAGGCTGCCCGCAGGTAGGGCATTCATTGATCGGCTCGACGGGTTCGGCTTCAATAACAGTGACGTCACCGTTTTCTGTGGCACCGGTGATAGTAGTTCCTAGTTTTGCGGTGCGGCAGATGGTATCGACGATGACATTTCCGTTAGGCTGCACAGTAGGTCCTTAGTTTTGTACGGATGGATTAGATACCTTTTTCCTACAAAGCCAAGGACCCCAATATCTTGTGCCACGCCCGAACCCCCGGCGAACTAATCAATGCACTCTAAAACCGGAAGAGCCCTTTTAGTACTACTGGTGGATTTCGGTTTTGGTGGGGATTAACGCCGCCGGCTTCGGTTTTTCCGTTGAGGAGGTCGTTGACTACTTCCCGATGGTGAAATGGGTCGATGGTGAGGTAGAGAGGAACCAGTCACCTGGAAGAGATCGATCCAGTCGTTGGTGTGCAATCTGGGAGGTAGGGTCGCGGGGTCGATTCCTCGCGAGCGCAACCATGATTGTGTTTCTGAACGTGATGAAAACAACCCTGCCCTTCGGAGAATTTCCCCTATCCCGCGTCCCCGGGCAGTGAAAACGGTGTGCACCATCGCCTGAAAGGCTTTGCGCTGCTCTATCGGAATCTTCGGGTCACCCACCCGGCGGATCACTAAGATCCCCCCGTCAACGTTTGGCTGTGGCCGGAAAGCAGTCCTTGGTACCCGAGAACCCAGGTGAAATGTGAACCATGGGGACCACTGAGCCGTCATCATCGTGCTTGCGCCTACCCCGGCCCGGCGGCGAGCGACTTCCCACTGCATGAGGAGTACAGCGTCAGTCCATGCTGGCGCATGCAGCAACTTTCGAAGAATGGCAGTGGTGAGGTGAAAGGGAATGTTTCCCACAATGACGCAGGGAGTGGCGGGTAACCGGAAGTTAAGGAAATCATCATGGACCACTTCGACCGCCGCCGAGGAGGTTTCTTGTGTGATTTTGGCAGCTAGTTTTGCGTCCACTTCAACTGCCGTTATCGCCCTCCCCAAGTGGGCCATCGGGTGAGTGAGGGCACCGCTTCCTGGTCCGATCTCAATGATGGGGCCGGAGGTTTGTTTCACAAGGTCGATGATGGAGTTGATGATCTTGTGGTTGGTGAGAAAATTTTGGCCATGCTCGTGACGGCCGTGTCCGTATGCAGACATAAGGTGTACTCCTTGGATTTGAAAGGGAGCCGGGCATGACAAATAGCCGCCCGGCTAAAGGACCGGAGCGGTTTTTAACCTACGGGGTAGGAAACCGCCTTAGCGGTTGGTGCGCAACCGCAAGAAAGCGGTACCTGAAATCAACATGGGTCTAATTATATCCATTTAAAGGGTTAAGGGTCAAAATGTGTGTCTGGCTCGGCGTGTCGCGGGGGTTAGATTTGGCCTTTTTGAATGCCGATTGAGTGGGTGTAGTCGGTGTCGATAGCGTTGTCGTAGAGGGCTGGGCGTCCTGTTTCGTGGTCGGCTTGGTTCTCGGTTTGGGTCAGGGTGGATACTTTGGCGAGTTGGCCCTGGCCCCAGTCGGACTGCCTGGCGATTCGTACTGGATCGTCAGGCAGTTCCGTTTTTAAGTAGAGCCACCAATCCAGCATGCGGCGTTGTCGTTCGCCTGATCTGCCGCGGTGGGTTCTGGCGAGCAGTTTGAGCTGGGCGTTGATGCCGCCTTCTAAGCTGTTGGTGGTGGATTTGATCCGCTCGGGCGCAAGGACTCCTGCTGGCGGGTTGAGGTAGACAAACAGCATCTCGGACCGCCAAAGATGGTTGAGGCTGTTGTAGGCCTTGCGCACGTTGTGGTGGGTCCACACGCGGGTCCATGCACCTGTTTTGGGGTCTTTGATCATGGTTTTCTCGTTCATCCATTCCCGGTAGATCGTTGAAAACTCGTGCAGTTGCACACCCCACGCGGCGGCTTCATCCAGTGTGGTGATCCGGGTCAGTTTCAGCGCAAGTCGGTAGATGGTGCGCCCGGCATCGGTGCGTGGGTTGGTGGTGGTGTAGCGGCGGACCACGCGTTGGGCGTGGACGAGGCAGCGTTGAATTTTCGTAGTCGGCCAGCACTTTTTGATTGCGCTGTATGCGCCTTGGCCGCCGTCGATGACGGCGATGAGTGGGGCTTCGATGCGTTCAAGCAGCAGTTGGTAGTCGCGGGTGGTTTCGTGTTTGCACCAGTGCCAGGCGATCACGTGGTCGATGGTCGCCGCGACGATCAGGCAGCCACCGGCGGTGTAGGTGCCATCGAGAAATACCTGGTCGTAGATCCGCTTGTGGTGGCCGGCGGTGGGGTCAGGCACATCAACGAGCCAGCACCACTTGAAGCGCCGCTTCATGGTGGCGCGGCTAACACCGTTTCGTTTGGCTAGGTCGTCGAGTGATATTGCGGTGGTGCAATGCTCGATGAACTGGGTGAACACTGCCGCGTTGGTGATGTCGTTTCGACGTTTGACGCTGGAGGCGCCGCATTGTTTGCAGCGCCATCTGGTGGTGCCTTTGCTGGTGGTGCCGTTGCGTTTCATTTCACCGCCGCAGTGGCAGCGTGGTTGGTTCTTCGACATTGCGACACCACACCACGCCGCGCATAGCACATCACGGCTGCCACACCGAGGATTTCCCGTCGGGGGCTAGATATATGCTTCCGGAGCATATACTTTCCGGAAACCTACAGGTCAATCCGTGAAAATCCGCGATTCCGGACACACTTTTTGACCCTTAACCCGCACATCATGCACGGGGACACCCTCTCCGACGACAAATTCGAGGGCGAGACGTTCAACTATCAGCTGACCAATCCTCCCTACGGCAAGGAATGGAAGAAAGAGAAAAAAGCGGTGCTTGAGGAGGCCAAGCTTGGCTTCAAGGGCCGTTTCGGAGCTGGGCTGCCTGCCATCAGCGACGGCAGCATGCTGTTCATCCAGAACGTGGCCGCCAAGCTCGCCCCCATCGAGCAGGGCGGAGGCAAGGCTGCGATCGTGCTTTCCGGCAGCCCCCTGTTCAACGGCGACGCCGGCTCCGGGCCGTCGAACATTCGCCGGTGGCTGTTCGAGAAGGACTACATCGACTGCATCGTGAAACTGCCCACCGAGATCTTCTTCCGCACTGGCATCAGCACATACATCTGGATACTGTCGAACAAGAAACCCGAAGGACGCCGGGGCATGATCCAGCTCATAGACGCGTCGGACAAACGCGTCCCCTTGAAAAGGAATCTGGGAAACAAACGGTACGAGATCAGCGACGAGCAAATCGACTGGATCACCCGCACCTATATCGACGGGCATGACCACGGCAACAGCGTCATCGTGCCCGCCAGCGAATTCATGTACCGCCAAGTCACCACGCGGCGTCCCCTGCTCATGTACATCACCATCGACAAGTCGAGGACCGATGACCTGTTCGAGTCCTCCAAGCCCATGAAGAACCTGTCGGAGGCCAACAAGCAGGCGATCAGGAACTACTTCGCCGAGCACGCTGGCGAGACTTGGACTTACGAATGGTCGCACACCGCGTGCAAGGAGCTCGGCAAGCTCATGGACAAGCCGAAACCCACGAGAGACCAGCTCCAGAAGGCCATCGTCAGAGTGTTCGGCGTCCGGGATCCCGAAGCCGACGCCGCCCGAACGCCGGAAGGCGACACGGTCTACGACCCCGAGGCCAGCGACAAGGAAAACATCCCCTACGGCATGGACTTCGACGAATACATGGTCACGGAGGTGCTTCCCTACGCGCCGGACGCCGTCATCGACTACAAGGTCAGGGACGACCACGGGCCGCTACAGGACGGACAGACCGGCGTGGTCGGCACCAACATCAGCTTCAACCGATACTTCTACAAGTACGAACAGCCACGCGACCCACAGGACATCGCAGCGGAAATCCTCAACCTCGAAGACGGCATCGAAGACTTCATGAAAGAATTCCTCAAATGAGAACCCGGAACGAAATCAACAACACCGAATGGTTCGGCCATATGCCCGACGGTTGGGAAATGAAGCCTTTGAAGAGTTTGTTTTCCATTGGAAAAGGAATCACGGTTACAAAGGCCGATTTGATTGAACACGGTGTGCCAGTTGTTAATTACGGACAAGTTCATTCAAAGCTCAACGATGGATTCTCTATCCATAGAGAGCTAATCCGATATGTCTCACCAGACATAATTCCAGATAATACTATTCCAATTAGCAAAGGTGGTTTCATCTTTGCAAGTACATCTGAAGACCTCAAAGGTTGCGGAAATTGCATCTATCTAGATAGCAATATTGAAGTGTATGCAGGAGGTGATACGACGCAGCTGATTCCGCTACAGACTTTCGATAACAAGTATTTTGCATATTTGTTTTCGACTGATAATTGGAGATCTCAGATTCGCCGAAATCTTGTTGATGTTAAAGTATTTCACGTCAATCCCAGAGATTTGAAAGAAACTTATGTGGTAGTGCCGCCTCGCGATGTTCAGCGTTCGATTGTTGCTTTCTTGGATTCGCGGTGTAAGCCGATCAATGAGGCCATCGCCCGCCATCGGATGATCATCGACAAGCTGGAGGACTATCGGAAGGCCGTCATTTCGCACACAGTCGCCGGAGATTCAAACGGTTTGGATAATACCCGTTGGACATGGAAGAGATTCAAGTTCATCGCACACGTAGATTCCAACTTAGTCGAACCGGATAACTATCAGCATTGGTTGCATATTTCTCCAGAATCAATAAGCAAGGGAAATGGAAGGCTGCTGCGTACCAGCACCGTCTACGAAGATGGCGTCACTAGCTGCAATCATCTATTCCATAAAGGCGCGATTCTTTATTCGAAAGTAAGACCGAGACTAAATAAGGTGATAATAGCCCCGGATGATGGATTATGTAGTGCCGACATGTATCCAATCTCAACCAGTCAATTTCCTGAGTGGCTTAAATATTATATGCTTTCAGATCAGTTCGTCGAACAAGCAGGGCTGGTATCAGACATACGAATCAAGATGCCGAAGATTAACCAGCAGGAACTGGGGAATTTAAAAGTTTTCGTTCCGCCTCGTCAAGACCAATTGGAAATCATCTCCCAACTTGATTACAAGTGTGCTGCGATTGATGAGGGTGTTGATCGTCAGGAACAGGTGATTGCGAGGCTTGAGGAGTATCGCAGGAGTCTGATTTTCCATGCGGTGACTGGTCGTATTGATTGTATGGGAGGTGCGTGATGAGCGTGAACGACAGTCTGCACAGGGAGGATGCGTTCGAACGGTACTTGTCGCGTTCTATCGCGGGGCTGGAGGGTGAGAACGGCTGGAGGGTGAGCCCGGACGATACGGGGTTCGACCCGCAAACGGCGTTGTACATGCCGGACTTCATCGAGTTCCAGGAACGGGTCGCGCCGGAGAAGCTGGAGAAGATGCGTGCGTCCATGGGCGGGAACTGGGAGAACAACCTGCGCATGCAGCTGGTTTCCGCCTTGCGGGACGACGGCACGATAGACGTGATTCGCCACGGATTCAAAATGGCGGGCTATCAGACGATCATGGGTTCGGCCCCGTATCCGGCGGACAAGCGCATCAGGAACGCGCAAGTCGACTACGAGGCGAACATCCTGCGGGTGATGCATCAGGTGCATTACCAGACGCAAGGCAACAAATCGCTGGATCTGGTGTTCTTCATCAACGGCATCCCGGTGGCGACCGCGGAGGTCAAGACCGAGCTGACCCAGACGGTGCAGGACGCCATCGAGGAGTACCAGACCGAACGCAAGCCCATCGAACCGGGCACGAACCGGCGCAACTGGCTGCTGATGTACAAGAGCGGTGCGGTGGTGCATTTCGCGATCAGCGAGGACGAGGTGTGGATGTGCACCAATCTGGAGGCGGACGTGCCCCGGTTCCTGCCATTCAACAAGGGCACCGCGGACGGGCACGCCGGCAATCCCCCCGCCGAGGACGGCGGCTATCGGACCTCGTACTTCTGGAAGGAAATCTGCCAGAGGGACAACTGGCTGCACATCTTCCAGAACTTCGTGTTCGAGGAGACCAGCCGCAAGGAGGACGCGACCGGCCGCATGCGCACGCGCTGCACGCAGATCTTCCCCCGCTACCATCAGTGGGACGCCGTGACCAAGATGATCGCCGACGTGCGCGCCAACGGGGCCGGGCAAAGGTATCTGATTGAGCATTCCGCGGGGTCGGGCAAGACCGAGACGATCACGTGGACCGCGCACGAGCTCGCCGACGTCAGGCAGGACAACGGAGAACGACTGTTCTCCAGCGTGGTGGTCGTGACCGACCGTCTGAGCCTTGACACGAACATCAAGAAGACTATAGGCCAGCTGAGGAACGCCCCCGGTTACGTCATGGACATCGGCACCGACTCCGAGGGACGTCGGACGTCCGACGCGGCGAAGAGCCGGCAGCTGGCCAAGGCGTTGGGCGACCGCAGGGAGATCATCGTGGTCACCTTGCAGACGTTCCTGTACGCATGGCCCATGATCGCCGCAGACCCCCGTCTGACGGGCCGGGACTTCGCCGTCATCATCGACGAGGCCCACTCCTCACAGGAAGGCAGCAGCGCCGCGGCGCTGAAGAGCGCGTTCAACGCGGCGGCGGACAAGCTCAACCTTCCCGAGGCGCGGCCCCTGCCCTCCGAGACCGGCGAGGAGGGAGACCTGACCGACGAGGACGTGATTTCCGAGTACTTCACCCGCATGCAGGCTGGCAACGTGATGCCGCGGAACGTGTCGTTCTTCGCGTTCACCGCGACCCCGAAGGCCGAGACCATGACCCTGTTCGGCCGTCCCGGAGACAAGCTCGACAAGAAGGGCAGGAGCATCCCGGAATCGTTCCACAAGTACCCGATGCGGCAAGCCATCGAGGAAGGGTACATCATCGACCCGCTGTCCGGGTACATGCCCTATTCGACCGCGTTCAGGCTCGCCGAGGAGTACGCGCCCGACAAACTCGTCGACGAGAACGCCGCGCGCCGCGTCATCGCGAAGTGGAAGGCGTTGCATCCGACGAACGTGATGGAGAAGACCGCGCTGATCATCGAGCATTTCGTCAGGAACGTGGCTCCGTTGCTCGACGGTCAGGCCAAGGCCATGATTATCACGCCGTCGCGCCCGGCCGTGGTCCGTTACAAGTATGCGTTCGACGCGTACCTGCGGGCCCATCCCGAACTGGACCGCAGCAGGATCGAGCCTCACCTGCAATTCAAGGTTCCCGGAGAGCCGCTGGTGGCGTTCTCCGACAAGGTCAAGGGCTCCCAGTGCGTGGTCCCGGAGGACGAATACCTCAGGGACAACCCGTTCGCGGCGATCAACCCGGACTACGACTACACCGAGTCGAACATGAACAACCTCGGCTACGAGACCATCGAGAACGCGTTCGACACCCCGCAGTACAGGCTCATGATCGTGGCGAACAAGTTCCAGACCGGATTCGACCAGCCCAAGCTCTGCGCCTTGTACATCGACAAGCCCATCGCCAACGACATCGAGATCGTGCAGACCTATTCGCGCGTCAACCGGATCTACCCCGGCAAGGACCAAGTGTTCATCCTCGATTTTGTGAACAAGGCCGACACCGTGGTCAACGCGTTCCGCAAATACGACACCGGCGCGGCCATGAGCGAGGCGCAGGATCCGAACATGGTGTACGAGATCAAGAAGCGGCTCGATAAGACGGGAATCTACACGCAGGAGGACTTCTCTCAGTACCGCGACGCCCAGTACCGGGCCATAGCGCAGCTTTCCACGGGAGAGGAACGGGACTCGTACCGCAAGCGCCTCTACAAGGCCGTGAGCCTTCCCGCGGAACGCTGGAGCAGCGAATACAAGGCTCACACCACCGCATACGCGACATGGGCCGACACCCTCGAACACGCCAAAGCCGACGGCGACAAGGAGACCATCCGATACGCCCAGCAGCGCATGGACGAGGAACAGGAGGCCCGCGACGGTCTCGTCACGTTCCGCAAACTCCTGAAACGCTACTGCTCCGCCTACATGTTCATCAGCCAGATCGTCGATCTGGGAGAACCGGATCTGGAAGTGTTCCACGGGTTCGCGAAACTGCTCTATCACCGGATCAGCAACACCAGCGTCGACGAGATCGACATCAAGGGCCTCGTGCTCTCCGACTACAGGATCAACAGGCTGCGTCGCGCCGACGACCAGCAGGACCGCGAGCTCAAACCCATGGGGGCCGGCCTCGGGCGTTCGACCGCTCCCAAGCAGCAGAGTCTGAAGAGGATCGTCGAAAAGCTCAACGAGACATGGGGCACCGACGTGAACGTGATCTCCGCCGCGAGGGCCGTGAACTTCATCTCCGACTATGTGGCGGGCGACAACATCACCCAGACCAGAATCACGAATTCCAACAACTCGAAGGAGTCCATACTCAACGACGGAAGACTGAAGAGCATCGTCAAGGCGGGCCTCGTGAACCTCGTGAGCAACGAGCTGGGAGACCTCGCCGCGAAGGTCATGAACGACCCGCAGGCCATCGACTCCCTCGCCGATCAGGCCTATGACCAGCTACGTTCCGGAAAACGCTACGACATCCCGAAACTTCAGGAGTATATGAAGCGGATGGAGCGCGATCATGACAGCCAATGATTCCGGTTCCATCGTCAAGGACCTGTTCGGCATCGCGGACTGCGAGCTGATGGGCACCGAGGAGACGATCGACAAGGGCAAGCGGGTCAAGAACATACGGCTCGCGTACTGCGGTCCGGTGCCCGAGGCTTGCGGGGTTTGCGGCGGAAAGACGTACAGCCACGGCAGACGCGCGCTCAAAATCGCGGACACCCCCATGGGAGGCGTACCAACCCGCCTGATCATCGAGTTTCCCCGAAGGCGTTGCAGCCAGTGCAACGACATCTGGCAGCCCGACATCGACGGCGTGAACCAGAAACGCATGATGACCTCGCGCGCCTACGCGGACATTGCGCAACGTTCCCTGCGCACCACGTTCCGCGACGTGGCCGTCGACTACGCGTTGACCCATGTGACCGTCAAGAACGTGTTCGAGGAATACATCCGCGACTATGACGAGAAGCTGCGGTTCCGCACGCCCGCATTCCTCGGCATCGACGAGATCAAGATCAAGCGCATCGGAGAGGTCACCGTCATCACCGACCTCGAACACCGCACGCTCTACGACATGCTCAACGGCCGAAACCAAAGGACCCTCACAGAATACTTCATGAACATGCCCGACAGGGACAAGGTCATGTGGGTGTGCTCGGACATGTATCGGCCATTCGAGAAAAGCATCGCCACGGCCATGCCGAACGCACGCTGGGCCATCGACCACTTCCACGTCGTCATGAAGGCCAACGAAGCCGTCGACTCCGTGAGACGGTCCCTGCAAACGACCATGACCAAGAAGGACCGCATCAAAACCAAGCGCGGACTTGCCTACACGCTCAAAACCCGACGTCGCGACCTCACAGGCGAGGAGGCCGAGAAAATACGCCTGCTGCGCGGCGTCGACGAGCTCAAGCCCCTCGCCACGGCCTTCGACGTCAAGGAGGACTTCTTCGACATCTGGGACGAGAACCCCACATCGAAACGCAACGCCCAGAAAGCGTTCCAAACATGGGAGAACAACATTCCCGAAGGCGAATTGTTCGACTCGTTCAGAACCCTCGCCAAAACGGTACGCAACTTCTACACCCAGATCTTCCAATACTGGGACTGCCCCATAGCCATAAGCAACGGCTACACCGAATGCGCCAACAGACTCATACGCGAATCCAACATGAAAGGACGCGGATACTCCTTTGAAACGTTGCGGGGAAGAAGCCTGTACCGAAAGACCAACCTCCTCAACATCATCAACAGCGGCGGCATAAGCATCGGTCCCCGAATCCTCACCAAAGGCGCGCTGTTCACCACCGAAGCGGAAGACGAGAGCAACGAGGAAGACGAATGGGAGCCGTTCCCCGAACCTGAATACGAGGTGGACGAAACCACCGGCGAGATACTCAACTAACGGTAAATCTCTGGTTGAAACGGAAACACGTCTCAAACGATTTTCAACCAGACGGTTCCTTCTGGAACTTAGAGGATGAACGTTCTTCGAAACCCGTCATTCAACCAGAGATTTTACATACCCGAAAAAAGCCTCCCGAGCTGTTGCTCAGGAGGCCTTTCGTTTACATGCAATCGGCGCGCTAATTGTTCGCGGTCAGACGCTCGACGTCGTGGGCGATCATGTATTCCTCGTCGGTGGGGATGACCATGACGGTGACGGCGGAACCGGCGGCGCTGATGACCTGCGGGCCGTTGCCCACGGCCTCGCGGTTCTTGTTGTTGTCGATGCGCACGCCCAGCCACTCAAAGCAGTCGCAGAAGGCCTTGCGGATCGACCAGTCGTTCTCGCCGATGCCGGCGGTAAAGGTGATGGTGTCCACGCCCGCCATGGATGCGATCATGGAACCGGCCTGCTGCATGGCCTTGTAGGCGAACATGTCGAAGGCGAGCAGGCAGCGCTCGTCACCCTCGGAGGCGCGCGTACGGATGTCGCGGGCGTCGTTGGAGATACCCGAGATGGCAAGCAGGCCGGACTGCTTGTTCATCATGTCATCGACTTCCTGATAGCTGTAGCCGCCCTCGCGCTGGAGGTAGCACACGGTGGCCGGGTCAATGGAACCACAACGGGTGCCCATCATCAGGCCATCGAGCGGCGTGAGGCCCATCGTGGTGTCGCGGCACACGCCGTCCTCGATGGCGGCGAGCGAAGCACCGTTGCCCAGATGGCACGAAAGCAGACGGTGGCAGCGCGAGCCCAGGATCTCCTTGGCCATCATCCACTCGTAGCGGTGGCTCGTACCGTGTGCGCCGTACTTGCGCACGTGGTACTTGTCGCACACGTCCTTGGGCAGCGCGTAGGTGTAGGCGACCTCGGGCATGGTCATGTGGAACGAGGTGTCGAAGACGGCCACGTTGGGCAGCTCCGGATACTTCTCGCGGCAATATTCGATTGCCGCGGCCTCGCCGTAGTTGTGCAGCGGAGCAAGCGGTGCCACCTCAAGAATCTTGGCCATAACCTCGTCGTCGACAACTGCGGAATCATCGAAGTGCCAGCCGCCCTGAACGATACGATGCCCAATGCCATCAATCGTAAAGTCGGTCTTCTCAAGCTCCTCGAGCACACGAGCGATAGCAGAGCGATGATCGGGGAAGGGAACCTCCTCGGTCTGCTTGGCGCCACCGTTCTCGGAGTGGCCAAAGATGCCCATGTCCGATCCGATACGCTCGCAGTTGCCCTTGGCGAAAACCTTGCGGGTATCGGTATCCAAAAGCTGATATTTAAGGCTTGAGCTGCCGGCGTTGACAACAAGTACGTTCATGAGACTCCTTTGCAGTGCAATACGGTCGACGCAGACCCCTTAAAGCGACCGCATTTTAATAAGAAGTTATCACATCTTGATAAATAGCTATCAGGCATATCGCCCAACGAGCGCAAAAGAGGGGCCGAACGGCGCTCGGTCGTCCAGCCCCTCCCCTCTTGCAATTACTTGCCGTTGACGATGCGCTCAACGTCGGAAGCGATCATGAACTCCTCGTCCGTGGGGATGACGAAGATCTTGACCTTGGAATCCTTGGCGGACAGGCACCAAGCGCCGTCGCCACGCAGGGCGTTGCGGGCATGGTCCATCTTGACGCCCATAAAGGCCAGACGGTCGGCCACGCCGGCGCGAACGGCCGGAGCGTGCTCGCCGATGCCGGCGGTAAAGACCAGGGTGTCCATGCCGCACATGGAAGTGGCCATCTCGGCAGCCTTGGCGGCAATCTTGTAGACAAACATGTCGAAGGCCAGCTGAGCCTCGGGGTCGCCAGCGGCGGCAAGCTCCTCGACGTTGCGGCAGTCGTTGGTCTTGCCGCCGGTCACAGCCAAAAGGCCGGACTTCTTGTTCATCATCTCGTCGACCTCGTCGAAGGTGTAGCCGCCCTCGCGCTGCAGGTAGCACACAGTAGCAGGGTCGATGGAGCCGCAGCGGGTGCCCATCATGACACCGTCGAGCGGCGTCAAGCCCATGGTGGTGTCCATGCACTTGCCGTCCTCGATGGCGCACAGGGAGGCACCGGAACCGATGTGGCACACAACGACCTTGCGAGCCTCGCCGTTGGTCATCTCGGCAACCTTCTTGGAGATGTAACGGTAGCTGGTGCCGTGGGCGCCGTACTTACGGATGTGCAGCTTGTCACAGACGTCCTTGGGCAGGGCGTAGGTCTTGGCGACCTCGGGCATATTGAAGTGGAAAGCAGTGTCGTAGACCGTAACGTTGGGCAGATCGGGATACTGCTCGAGGCAGTACTCGATAACGTTGGCCTCGGGGTTGTTGTGCAGCGGGGCGAGCGGAGCGACCTCGCGGATCTTGGCGAGGACGTCCTCGTCGACGAGGGAGGAGTCGCCGAAGTACCAACCGCCCTGAACGATACGGTGGCCGATGCCCTCGATCTTGACGCCGTTGGCCTCGAGGTCCTTCAGGACGACCTCGATGGCGACCTTGTGGTCGGGGAACTCGATGTTCTCGGTCACCTTCTTGGAACCGTTGGCAGCGTGGGTGAAGGTACCGCCGGTAAAGCAGACGCGCTCGCAGGAGCCCTTTGCGGACACCTTGTGGGACTTGGTATCGATGACCTGATACTTAAGCGTCGAAGATCCTGCGTTGACGACCAGAACGTTCATGTGTCTCCCTACTAACAGGCGGTGTGGCGCCGCCAGGTTACATACGCTTCAATAATAAACCCAAACGCCCTCGCGCTCGGGTTTATTGCGTTGATATATAAGTTATCGGTGCCCAAATACTCATGGCCTTTGACTTGTAAGACGAAATAGCGCGGGGATATACACCAAAGAAGAAATCCCGAGCGCAACAAGCAATACGACTCGAATGCCCGCAACGCTACTCAACACAGCGTTGAGCAGATAGAAAAGAACGGCACCCACCGCCACCATCTGGCTTTGAACCGAAATCAGTGAACAGCGCATCGAAGAATCGGCAGCATTTTGAAAAATTGAGTATTTGATTGGGGCAAACAACGAGTACGCAACCGTCTGCAGCACATAGAACACGGGCAGCAAATTAACCGGAGTAAGGGGAATCAAAAACAAAGCTGTCAATACTAAGCGAATGATGCCGCAAATACGCGCAAAACGGCCCTTGTCGACACGAGTAATCGCGCTGGGCACAATAAACCCTATGGAGGCGGAGGCAAGGAGCTGAACCGCAATGGTCACGCCCGAAGCGACGGCATTCATTCCGCGACCCGCAAGCAACAGTGAGAAGAAGTCTTCCAGGGCGACGAAGGCAAATGCCTGAGAACAGTCCATGATGAACGCTGACCGAAGAACGCCATTACCCGTAATAGCAGCACCAATCATCTTCGGGCTCATTCCAAGCTCAGGTGTCGCCGCGGTGCCCCCTCTTCGCATCTCAGGAATGCAGATAACGACAACCAACGTCAGCACCATTGCGATGATATCTGCCGAAAGACCAATGAGGTATGCACCGACAGACGAAATGAAACCGCCCACGCAAGCGGAGATGGCACAAGAGGCATAGAAAACAAATCGCTCAACGACATTAAGTCTTACGAGCTGGTCCTGAGAGACGCTGTCAATGTAAATCGCTTCGATGGATCCGCTCACACACGCAACGGCAAAACCTTTGAGAGCGAACGCACCGACTAAAAGCAGGGGAGAACGGACGAGAAGCAGGGCGGCGTAGTATCCAAGCATCCCCACGACGCCAACGAGACCGCTTGTCTTTCGTCCAAACCTATCAGCAATATAGCCAGTGGGAACTTCAAGGATGAACTTGCTCACTTGATATGCAATCATCATGCTAGAAATCGATACCATCGAAAGTCCGACGAACTCAAGGTAGACAGTTAGAAAATACAAGATGGTGCTGAAGTTCGACAGAAAAACGAACGTCATATAAAGCAAAACCGTACGGTTTTTCATGCTCCGCCCTCCAAGAGTCAGCAATCTAAATCGGAATCTTGGAAAAGCATGAGGGCAAAGCTGTCAGCTATGTGTTACAAGGCGTCAATAATCACTTGATGCCTCGAAGCCAATTAATCTCACGAAGCAAGATGACGCAATAGGTGCAGAAAAACCGTCTGGTGTCGATCAGTCCAGGAATTTTGCCGATAGCAAAAGTAGATGGGCAAGGTTACATCACGCGAACCTTCAATGGAGCACTCACTCACTTCTGACCCATCCGATGCGAGAGAGGACCCAGACAAACTCAATATCAATCCCCCGGCTTGAAGAAACTCAGTCTGAGCCCTGCTTCCGTATTCAACATCACGGAAGCGAAAATTGACGAGCTGGGCTTCGGGACATTGATTGATTGCATTGAGACAGGGTGACAAATTAATGGGAACAGCGAGCCTGCCGCCCAGTAACTCGCGAATGGTCATGGCGCCCACAGATTGATGACCCGCTGGGCATGAAAGAACCTTGAGCTCCTTTTCACCCAAATATTTTGAAGAAAGGACGCTGTCCCGTGGTTCCTCGAATGAGATAGCCGCATCCGAAATGCCAAGCACAAGTGATTCAAAGCATGTAGCCGTTGGCTGATGCCACACATCAAGGTGAATCTGAGGGTGCGAGCGTTCAAACGAGTCATACCAGCTTTCGGCAAAAAGGCGCCCCCGCCCATGAAGGCAGGGGGCGTAAAGACGAAAGTGGCCATCGGGCGAAACGCCGTCGCCCCTCGATTGAGCGTACTTTTTGAGATCGTCGACTTGTGCCAGGATCACGCGTGCACGACGCGCAAATTCTCTGCCCGCCGGAGACAAAACAGCCTCCCCCGCCGATCGGTCAAGCAAAACAATCTGATACTCAGATTCCAACTTTTTGATTGCCGACGAAACGGCCTGCGGACTCACATGAACGGCGCGAGCTGCTTTGCGCACGCCGCCATAGTTCGCCACCGCTTGAAGGTATTCGAGTTGAGAAAGCTGCATAGATTACTCCAAAGGCAGCCAAGTCGACGGACCAAGCGCCCTCAGATGAGGTTCTCGCCCAGGTTTTTGCCGCCGAGGACGTGCATGTGGAAGTGCATGACGGTCTGGCCGGCGTTGACGCCCTTGTTGGAGATGACGCGGAAACCGTCCTCCAGACCCTTGGCCTTGGCGACCTCTTGGATGGCGTGAGCCATGGCGCCCATGGTCTCGGCAGGCACGTTGTCGGCGATGTCGCTGTAGTGCTTCTTGGGGATCACGAGCGTGTGGACCGGCGCCTGGGGGTTGAGGTCATCGAAGGCGATGACCTGGTCGTCCTCATAGACAACGGTCGAGGGGATCTCGTGGTTGGCAATTTTACAGAAGATGCAATCACACATAGCTGGTTCCTTTCTCACAGACCAAGGTAATTATATTTGGTCGAGATGCTTAGAACGAGAGGTTGTCGTCCGTGTTGGCGGCTTCGCCGTCGGCGAGCACGTCGTTGCCGTCGACGTCCTTAAGGAGCACCGAGACCTTCTGCTCGGCATCGGACAGGCGGGTGCGCAGGCTCTTGAGGAGCTCGACGCCGCGGGTGTAGCTCTCGAGCGACTCCTCGAGCTCCATATCGCCCGACTCCAGGCTGCGGATGATGAGCTCCAGCTCCTGCGAGGCCTGCTTGTACGTAAGCTGCTCTACCGGGGTCTTCTCTGCCATATCTGTTTCCTTTCCTAAGGGTCTATCACTGCGAAACGCGGTCTACTCGACCGCGTTGACGGTTGCCGACACGTTACCGTCCGCCATGCGCACGCGGATGGCGTCGCCCGGCTTAAAGGTCTGGGCACTTATAGCCACACCATCGTCGCTGTACGCGATGGAATAGCCGCGGGCAAGTACCTTAAGCGGCGACAGGGCATCGAGCGAAGCCGCTGCACGGCCCAGGTCGGACGCTGGTTTGCTGAGCATCGTGCGCCCCTGATGCTCCAGACGGGAACTCGTAAGCGTGAGCGCATGGCGTTTGCCGTCGAGCCCTGAGGTGCTTGCAACCAGACGCTCGGGCAGACGCTCGAAGTTGGAGCGGAAGACCCCGACTGAGCGTACTATGGCGCCCGACAGGCGATCGGCAGTCAGTGCAAGCTCCGATTCGCGACGCTCGACCATAAATGTGGGGTCGTTGAGGCACGGGCGACACGCAGCGGCATCGAGCGCATCACCCAAGCGAGCCGTATAGGTATCCCAGGCACGGCGACCGCGCTGATCGAGCATCTCCAGGTCGACCTGAGCCGACCCAATCATCGATGCCATCGCGGCACCCAGACGCTGATGGCGCGCCTCGAGCACATCGGCCAACTCCGTCATAGCCGGCGCCACCGATTCTGCCGCCGCCGTGGGCGTGGAGGCGCGTCGGTCGCTCACCATGTCGCAAATCGAGGTATCGGGCTCATGGCCAATGCCGGTCACCACGGGCACAGGACAAGCCGCCACCGCGCGGGCAAGCTCCTCGTCATTAAAGGTCATGAGGTCCTCAAAGGAGCCGCCGCCGCGCACCAGCAAAATACAGTCGGGCGCCGGCGTAATGGAAGCGGCGCGGCGCAAGCCCTCAATGAGCTCGGCCGGCGCACCCTCGCCTTGGACCTTGGCGCCCACGCAAACAAGCTCGACGAGCGGGTTGCGACGGCGCAGCGTACGCTTGACGTCGTCGATTACCGCACCGGAAAGCGAGGTGACGGCCGCCACGCGTGAGCAAAACACCGGAATGCGGCGTTTGCGGGACTCGTCCATCAGGCCCTCGCGGCGTAGCTTTTCGGCCAACTGCGCCACCTGTTGACGCAGCAGACCCTCCCCCGCCAGCGAAAACGAGCGAGCGACAAAGCTCATGCGGCCCGTGGCCTTATAGAGATTGAAGCTGCCCTTAAAGCTCACCTGCATGCCGTCACGCAGATCGAAGGTACGCTTGAGATAGGCGCCCTTCCAGATGATGCAGTCGACGGCGGCCGAGTCGTCTTTAATCTGGAAGTAGCAGTGGCCACTTCGGGCATTGGGACCACGGAAACCCGTGACCTCGCCCAGGACGATCAGTTGCGGAATAGCATCGAGCGCACCGGCGGCGATCTCTACCGCCTGGCTCACGCTGAGCTCTTTACGCTCCTGCTCGTCCGAACCGTCGAACTCGGCGGAAACGCTATTGCCGGTTAGATTCCAACCTGCCACGCAACCTCCTTTCGTTATCGTGCACAAAGGCTCTGGCCCTGCGCAAATTCAAGTCCAACACATAGTACAGCGCCGCGGGGACACAAATCCCCGCGGCGCCCAGCGACCCAATTTGTTATCGGTTGGAGTTTCTGTTGTAGCGAGCCATAAGATAGAGCAGCTGAATAATCGAGGTGAGTGCCGCCGCCACGTAGGTAAGCGCGGCTGCCGTCAAGACCTTCTTGGCACCGTTGACCTGCTTGGAGCTCATACCCGACTGCTCAATATACGCCACGGCGCGCCGACTGGCGTCAATCTCGACCGGCAGCGTAACGAACTGGAACAGCACGCTAAACGAGAAGAAGATCAGCGCGAGGGTCGTGAGTCCCGCGATGTTCATAAACAGGCCCATGAGCAGCACGATGGTCCAAGTGTTCTGGGTAAAGTTGACGACCGGCACGAGGGCGGTGCGTACCTTCATCATGGTATAGCCGCTTTGACGCTGAGCGGCATGGCCTGCCTCGTGACAAGCGACAGCAACGCTTGCGACCGAGCCGCCCGAACGGTTGGAATCCGACAGATACAGATTGTTGTCCTGCGGGTTGTAGTGGTCGGTAAGCTCACCAGCGACGCCCTTGATACCCACGGCATTGCAGCCGTTGGCGTCGAGCATGCGGCGCGCGACCGCAGCGCCCGTGTCGCCGTCCGAGCGAACCTTGGACCACGTCTTGTACGTCGAATTGATATAGTTCTGTGCGGCAAGGCCAAGCACCGTGCAGACAAGCACAACCAGCAGGTACAGCGGGTCGATGCCAAAGCCGTATCCATAGTAGTAGGGCATACGAATTCCTCCGAATCGAGTTACACGTTGGAGGCATTCTACCCACTCAGCAGACTAGGCTTCCCTATAACAACTCAATCTTTCCGTCCTTCACGGTGAGCCCCATATTGCCGGAAAGCAGATCGTCCAGGCGCGAACCCACAAGCTCAAAACGCCAGCCTTCGCGCAGGGGGCTTTGCTCAGGATGCTCGATGTAATCGGCCAGGTCATCGCGCGAGGCAATGACCGAGGTCGCCACCCCCGAGCGCTCGGCAACCAAGCGAATAAGCGCATACATCAGGTCCGTCACGCTCTCAAGCTCCGGCGAAATCTGGCGATGCCCGCGCACCATGAGCGGCAGGCGATCGTGCGGGCAGCTCGCACCGCGCTTGATGGCCATGAGCGCGCCGTCCACGTCGCGCTCCCCCAACTGGTCGGTACCGCGAATGCTACGGAACTCCTCAACGCGCACGGGATTGCGCTTAACGAGCGCCAGCAGCGTATCGTCGGACATGACCCACTTGCGCGGGATGTTGCGGCGCTCGGCGCGGTCCTCGCGCCAGGCGGCGAGCTCGCGCGCGATGCCCAACTGGTGACGGCTGCACGAATTGATGCGTTTGACCTTACGGAACGCCTCGTGGCGATCGGCGCGATAGTGCGACTCGTCAGCCAGCGGGCGCAGCTCGTCGAGTACCCAGTCCACACGGCCCAGCTCGCGCAGGCGGCTCATCATCTCGGTAAAGGCGACGATCAGGTACTTGACGTCATCGATCGCGTACTCGATCTGTTTGTCGGTCAGCGGGCGACGCGACCAGTCGGTCAGCGACTCGGTCTTGGGCAGCGAGACGCCGCAAAACGTCTGCACGAGCGCGCCGTAGGAAATCTGCTGGCGTTCGCCCAAAAAGGCGGCGGCCACCTGCGTGTCAAAAATCGGACGCGGCAGCACGCCCACGGTATGGAGCATAACCTCCATATCCTGCGAGCAGGCGTGGAAGACTTTGGTCACGCTCTCGTCGGCCATAAGCTCGGCCAGCGGCGACAGGTCGTCGATCACCAGAGGGTCGACCGCGACGCTCTCGGCAGGGGTGGCAATCTGAACCAAACACAGGCGCGGATGGAACGTGCGCTCGCGCAAAAACTCGGTATCGACGGCAATCGCGTCAAACTCACGGGCGCGCTGGCAAAAGTCGAGTAGAGCCTGATGTGTGGAAATGTACATATCAACCCATCGAATAAGGTTAGGCCCGAAAAACACGGGTAGGATATCGGCATTGCCTTACAACTATACTCGGTTAGTCACAGAACGGGAACGTAAGTATGCGCTGCCTTATCATCCACAACCCGGCATCGGGCCCCAGCTCAGATGAAATCTACGCATTCACGCACGCCCTCGCGCAAGGCGGCGACGAGGTCGTGATGCGCTTTATCGGCGATGGCATGGAGCCCGAGGACGCCGTGGCAGACGTGCGCGAGTTTGATCGCGTGGTCGTTTCGGGCGGCGACGGCACCGTCTCCAACGTGCTCGACCAGATGCGCGGGTGCGGTGTCCCCACGCTCGTCTTCCCCTCCGGCACGGCCTGCTTGTTCTTTAACAACATCGGTAATGCCCCCGAGGCAGCGGCGCTTGCCAAGGCCTGCCGCGCCGGTCGCACGGTCAAAGTAGACATGGGCGAGCTCTTTTGGCTCGACGAGGACGGCAACGAGAAGCGCCACGGCTTTATCATCATCGCCGGCTCGGGCTTCGACGCCGAGATCATGATGAAGGCCGCTCCCACCAAAAACGACATCGGCGAGATCGCCTACTTCCTCTCTGCGCTCGCCACGCCCAACCCCACGGTGGCGCACTTTACGATTGAGCATGACGGCATTGTCGAGGAGCTCGACGGCATCTGCTGCATGGCCGGCAACACCTCGGTCATCCAAAACGACATCAACCTGTTCCCCGACTGCCGCATGAACGATGGCATGGTCGACATTGCGGTCATAGAACCCGTGCGCACCGTGCAGCTGCTGCCTACTGTGATCACCGCTGCGCTTGACCCCGCCGGCAAGGTACTCGGGCGCCCGCAGTTCAAGATCATCCAGACCAAGGAAGCCAAGATCACCTGCACCCCGTCGCTGGGCATGCAGTTCGATGGCGAGATTATCTCCAGCAATTCGGGCGTCTTTGGAGCCCGCGCGCTTCCGCAATGCCTCGACCTCATCGTCGACGAATTCTCACCGCTCGGAAAATAGGAGGACCCCATGAACGACAATCCCCTGATCGGCTTTATTGTCATCGTCTTGGCCATGCTCGTCGGTTACGCCATCAACGTGATTCACCGCCGAAAGAAGTAAATCCACATTGGTATGATATTCATCCAGTTATGGCCTCTCCCGCTGTTTATGCATTCGTCAAACAGCGGGGGATTTTCATTTCGGGCATTCCCAGCTACTTTATTCGGCTACAGTAATTACAGGGCGTCTTTATTAAAGTAAAGCTGCAAACTGAGTACGATTAACCGCTCATCGCATATTTCATCACGCTTATCGAGTAAGTTTCTTTCATAGATGAATATTGTTTCCAGTTCGTTACGCTAATGAGGTGTCTTTATTGGCTGAAGCCCTCTGGCGACAGAGGGCTTTCGCACGCTGGGAGGGAAAATGAGGAAAACTCGCCCCGTCAACGCGCTCAAGAAGCTAGGCATAGGCCTCGCCTTTGGAGCTGCGACCATCATGTCCATGCCGACATCTGCGCTCGCCTGCACGCAAATGTACATGGGCAAAAACCTTACGGCCGACAACAACACGTACTATGGTCGCGCCGAGGACTTTGGCCCGCGCTACCTCAAGCACTTTGGCATTGAGCCGTCGCATGCCCCCGGGTATACCTACGGCTCAGACGAGTCCGGCTTCTCATACAGGTCGACCAAGACTACATATCGTTATAGCTACGTGCGCGATCATCCTTCGCAGTGGCACGGGCGCTATGATGCCTACTCTGAGGCAGGCATCAATGAGAAGGGCGTGTCCTGCTCCGCAACGCTGACCACCAACATGAACGATAAAGCCGCCAAGGCAGACCCCCTGACCGACACTGGCATTGGCGAGTATAGCTACGGCAGCGTTATCTTAGGCGAAAGTGCCAAAGCACGTGAGGGTGTCGAGCTCCTCGGCAAGATCATCGACGAGCAGGGCGCCAACGGCAACGATCAGATTATCATCGCCGACAGCAACGAGACTTGGCTGTTTGCCGCACTTTCCGGCCACCAGTGGATCGCCATGAAGCTCGCCGATGACGTCGCCTCACTCAACCCCAACATCGGCGGACTCAATTACGATGTCAACCTTGATGACACCGAGAACTGCCTCCACTCCGAGGGCATCCAGACCATGCCCGAGAAAAATGGCTTCGCCGAGTACACCGACGGCAAGTTCGACGTTGCCAAGACCTATGGCAAAAGCGTCGCCGATTCCGGCGTTCATCAGTGGACTCGCTATGTCCAGGGCCGCGATTACTTCATGGCCCCGTTGACCAAGGGCGCGGATTACGACATCGTCACGGTTAAACCGAAAAAAGGCCCCGACCAAATCGGGGCCATGGTCAGCGAGATCCAGCCCCTGTTCTTCCAGCCCGGCAAGTCCGACTGGAACACCTTTGAGATGATCCGTGCATTTGGCAACCGCGGCGAAAATGTCCCCGGCCTCAACGCCAACACCGACGGTGTCTACGCCATCGGCACCGAAAGAAGCACCGAGACCAACCTCTTCCAGATCCGTCAGGACATGGACCCCGAGATCGCGACCATTCAGTGGGAGATGCTCTCCCGCGCCGCCTACTCCGTCGCTATTCCTCTGTACTCTGCACTGCTCACCGAGGTCAGCCCCTACTTCAGCAATCAGGATGTCTCCTACGATCACTGCGAAGAGACGGACATCGTGAACAACGAGGAGCCCGAGAACTCCATCAACTACGTCCTCATGGACATTAGTTCCCTCTGCTACGAGCACCGCGAGCAGCTCGGCACCGGCGTTCGCGCCTACCTCGACGCTCTCCAGAACGAGCTCATCGAACAGAACCTTGAGGTCGATGCTGCTATGCAGGCCGAGACCACCACTGAGGGCCGCACCGCCCTGGCAAACAAGGCCGGCAAGGCTGCCACTGAGAACACCTACGTCAAGTGCAAGGCCCTGCTCCAGGAGATGCGCGCTTATCTGAAGGCTGAGGATTTCAGCACGCCCTTCACCCCGAGCGACCTGAACACCGAGACCAACGGCCTCAAGGTGTCCATCACCTACGCCAAGGACGCTCTTGCCACCGACCCGGTAACCCCGGATCAGCCTGGCACCCCCGAGCAGCCTGGTACTCCTGAGCAGCCCGGTACCCCCGAGCAGCCCGCTAAGCCCGAGCAGCCCGCTAAGCCCGAGCAGCCCACCACCAAGCCCGAGAAGCCTGGCAAGTCCGACACCACGACCACAGTAACCACCAACAAGACGAACACCAAGGGCGGCCTGCCCACCACTGGCGATCGTTTTGATGGCCGCATGGTGGCCGCATTCGCCATCGCTGGCGTTGCCGTCATCTCCGCAGGCGGTTACTTCCTCTACCGTCGCAATAAGGAGTAACGTCTTAGCTGAGCGGGCGAGGCAGCAATGGCAGCCTCGCCCGCTTAACCCGCCTTTTTGGCCGACGGGAAACCCACGGGAAACCCGCCTGAAATCTTTTTAAAAAAGATTTCCCCGCACACACTTCGCTGTGCTATAGTGCAGCGCAACAGCAACTAGGTGCGACCGCGCCACGGCATCACGAAAGGAGCCACCAACATGAAGAACACGATGAAATCTCTCAACAACTGGTGGTGGCGTGATGCGAATACGATCGGTCGACAGTGAGTCCCTCACGCCTGTTTTTGCGCTCTAGGTGATTGGAAGGCCTCCGGTTTCGACCGGGGGCCTTTTTCTATCTCGAGCCCGATCGCATTCGCATCACGCGCCTCCGCTTTTCTCTTGCAATCCCCTTCCGAAAGGATTTTCACCATGTCTCAGAACACCACCGCCACCCAGCCCCGCACCGTCCAGACCGCCGACCGTGGCAAACTCGATGTCCGCGCCCTCGTCCTGCTCGCCATCCTGCTCGCCGCCGGCTTCATCCTCAACTTCACCGTCGGCAAGGCAATCTCGGGCATCTCGGGCGGCATGATCAGCCCCGAGTTCATCATCTCGGCCTTCTGCCTCACCATCCTGGTCGTTCGCCCCAACATCGGCCAGGCGCTCGTCATTGGCCTCATCTCGGCTGCCGTGATCCAGATCACCACCACTTCGCCGTTCGTCGATTTTGCCGCCGAGGGCATCGCCGCCATGCTCATGGCCGGCATCGTCAACGCCGCCGGCAAGAACGGTCAGGTCAAGCCTGCCGTCGCCATCGTCGCAACCTTCGTGACCACCTTTGTCTCCGGCGTCATCTTCATGGTCATCAAGATGGCCATGCTCGGCGTGGTGGGCGAGCTCGCCGCCGCTATGCTGCCCGTCGTCGCCATGACCGCCGTCTTTAACGCCATTCTGGTCGGCGCCCTCTATCTGCCCATCCAGAAGGCCCTGAAGCTCAACTAACCCACAGCGTCCCATCGGTAAAGACTGTCCCAAACAACTAGCTCTTGGGGACGTTCTTAAACGACTAGTCATTAAAGAACGTCCCCGATGACTATGAAAGGTATCCATGGAAACGATCATCAACGTCGACAATGTCTCGTTCTCCTATGGCACGCAGACCGAGCAGGCGCTCAGCCACATCTCACTCAGCGTGAACAAGGGAGATTTCATCGGCATCATCGGGCCCTCGGGCGCCGGCAAGTCCACGCTTGCCGCCTGCCTGTCGGGCGCCGTGCCCCACCACTACACCGGCACGTTCTTTGGGTCCGTCATGGTTGACGGCCACGACACCTGCGAGGTCTCGTTGACCGACGTGTCGCAAATCGTCGGCAGCGTGCTGCAGGATATCGACACGCAGATGGTCGCCTCGGTCGTCGAGGACGAGATACTCTTTGGCCTCGAGAACTTTGGCGTTCCCCACGACCAGATCGAGCAGCGCGTGAGCGAAACGCTCGAGACCGTCGGCATCAGCGACCTGCGCGACCGCGAGATCGCCACCCTCTCGGGCGGACAGAAGCAAAAGGTAGCCATCGCCGCCATCCTCGCCATGCGTCCGCGCGTTTTGGTTCTCGACGAGCCCACCGCGGCACTCGACCCCGCCAGCTCCACGTTGGTCTTCGAGACGCTGCGTGAGGCAAACCGCGCACTTGGAATTACCATCGTCGTCGTTGAGCAAAAGGTCGCCCTGCTCTCGGAGTACTGCAACCGCGTGCTCGTGCTCAACCATGGCGAAATCGCGCTGCAGGGCGAGCCACACGAGGTTTTCGGGCATACCGACGAGCTCCGTGCCATCGGCGTCGACTGCCCTCGCGTCACGCGTATCTTCAATAGCCTCGAAGCCGATGGCCTGGTAAGCGGTACCCCTTGCTTGGATGTCGATGAGGCCGAGCGCCTGATTTCGGGCATTGTCGACCCCGCACACGCGGCCAGCGAAGCCCAGGCGCCCGCCGGCTCCCCGCATGCACCGTCGTTGCGCCCGCACGCCAAGGACGCCGAGCCCGTGCTCACCTTCGATCACGTTGAGTTTGCCTATCCCAATGGCGGAGCCGCCGTACACGACCTTAGCCTGACGCTCTATCCTGGCGAGCTCGTGGGCATCGTCGGTCAAAACGGCGCCGGCAAGACCACGCTCACCAAACTGCTCACAGGCCTGCTTAAGCCCGCCTCGGGCAGCGTGCGCGTCACGGGACTGGATACCGCAGCCGTTCCCACGAGCCGCATCGCTCGCGAGGTCGCGACCCTCTTCCAAAACCCCGACCGCCAGATCTGCAAGGACACCGTGCTCGACGAGGTCGCCTTTGGCCTGGAGCTTACCGGCATCGACCGTGCCGAGGCGCTGCGTCGCGCCCAGCTCGTCATCGACCGCTTTGGCTTGCCGGCCGACGAGGCGCCCTTCTCGCTCTCGCGCGGTCAGCGACAAATGGTGGCGCTTGCCTCCGTCGTAGTGGTTGAGCCCAAGATCGTCGTGCTCGACGAGCCCACGAGCGGCCTTGATTACCGCGAGTGCATGACCGTCATGGAAACAGTGCGCACCATGGCCGAGCGCGGTTGCGCCGTTATCATGGTCTGCCACGATATGGAAGTCGTCTCGGATTTTGCCGAGCGCATTGTGGTAATGGCCGACGGTCGCATCCTCGACCGCGGCCGCACGCACGAGCTATTCTCGAACATCGATCTCATGCGGCGTGCCTACGTGGAGCCTCCCCAGGTTATTGAACTCTCGCGCCGTCTGGCATCTTCCGTCTCTCCCGCTTTTGCGCAGGTGAGCGAGGTCACCGATGTCGTTCGAATTACCAAGGAGATGGTCCACCGTGGTTAACGTCATCGACTACATGCCGGGCGATACGCTGCTGCATCGCCTGAATCCCGTCGTCAAACTGGGCCTCGCCGCCGCCATCATCGTCGGCATCTTCTTGTCCGACACCTACGTGGCGCTGCTGGGCTTTTTGGCACTCACCCTTGCGCTGGGTGCCTATGCCGGCGTCGTCGACCGTCTGTTCTCGCTGCTCAAGTTGCTGATCCCGCTCGCGCTTATCATGCTGGTGCTCCAGCTGGCCTTTATGCGCGATGGCAACGTGGTGTGGGGCTTTATCACCGACACGGGCCTCATCACAGGATCGAAGGCCTGTCTGCGCCTACTGGGTGTGGCGTTACCACTCATCCTCATGCTCATGGTGACCAAGCTCAACGACCTTGCCAACGCCTGCGTCGAGGTGCTGCACGTGCCGTATCGCTATGCCTTCACCTTTACCACGGCGCTGCGCTTTGTGCCGGTGTTTGGTCAGGAGATGAACGCCATCATGGAGGCGCAGACCGCACGCGGCGTCGAGTACGACACCAAGAACCCCATCAAGAAGCTTAAGCTCATGCTGCCACTGTGCGTGCCACTGCTCATCTCGAGCGTGAGCAAGACCGATGCCACAGCCTTGGCGGCAGAACAGCGCGGCTTCTATCTGCGTACGCGCGCCAGCTCGTACAAGCGCTACCCCATCAAGGGCCTGGACATCGCCGTGCTCATCGTCAGCATCGCCCTCATCGCCATCGGCTTCCTGTTCTAGTTCACCACCGACAGCAACCGCCCAACGCAAAAGGCCTCGGCTCGCACCAAACGAGCCGAGGCCTTTACTGTTTCACCAGATAAAACCTACCAAAATAAACCTGTCCCTTTTTGACGGGTCGGAAGCTAGAGGCGGTAGGGGACGCCGCTGCGGATGATGGATTCGCGCACCAGGACATCCATGGCATCGAGGGTGATCTCGGGCATCTCTCGATACTTCTGCAGCACCGATAGCTCGGTGCAGGCCAGAATGACACGGTCGCAGCCGCTACGGGCGAACTCCCACATCACGCGGTCGAACTTATCCATATCGGGCTCACGTCCGGCTTTCACATCATCGTAGATAAGCGACATCACATCGTTCTGACGTTTCTCGCTGGGATAGACAACCTCAACACCCGCAGCCTCGCATTCGCAGCCGTAGACGCCCGCGCCCACGGTTCCGTCGGTGCCCATAATGCCAATCTTGTGCACTGGCTCGGCCGGCATACTCAGGTTGGGGTCGAACTCGCACTCCCCCATCACCGCACCCGCAAGGGCATAGCGCACCGACTCACGCGGCATGTGAATAATCGGCACCTTCGTAAACGACTGGATCTGGTCGTAGAAGTAGTGCGACGTGTTGCAGGGAATGGCAATGTGCGCACAGCCCAGCGACTCGAGTGCCTGGGCACACTCTTTCATGGTCGCCAGCAGCTTGGCATGCTCGCCGGTCTTAATGGCAAGCGTGCGGTCGGGCATGGTCGACTTGGAGAGCACCACCATGTCGATATGTTCCTGATCGCAGGCAGCAGCCGTATGGCGCACCACCTGGTCGTAGTAATACGACGTGGCCTCGGCGCCCATGCCGCCGATAACTCCCAGCTTTTCCATCGCCGCCTCCTTGGTGACGCTTGCGCAATTGCGCGTATCATACCCGCGCCCGCCCGATGTAAACCGGACGGGCGCCGCACTCATCTACTTGTAATACGTCTTGAACAGCTTAAAGTGGCGCAGCTTGGTGTGCCACATGCGCAGCCAGCGGTTAAAGACAAAGTCGCCCTTCATAAACGAAGGGTCGGCGCCCTTGCCTTCCTTGTCCAGGCGATGCACCTTAGCGCGCAGCTCGGGATCCTTGACGTACTTGTCGACGACGCCCATGGGAACGACCATCCACAGCGCCTCGTCCTGCGCCGTCACAAACTCCGGCTCAAACGGGCGGTTGAACACATACTCGTCCACCACATACTTGGCAACGTTAAAGCCGCTGTTAGTGACGTAGTAGTTGCTGCGACCTTGGCGCGTGTTGAAATCGAAGAACTTAAACGAGCCGTCGCGCTCGTCGTACTTAACGTCAAAGTTGGAATAGCCCACAAAGTGAAGGTCCTCGAGCAACTTGCGCACGCCGCCCATGAGCTCGTCATTGGGCTCGGTGATGATACAGGCGTGGTTGCCGACACCGTGAGGCTGATGCTCCTCGAGCAGCACGTGACCCAGGCACATCATGCGCACCTTGCCGTTGCGGTCGGAATAACTGGTGAGTACGCGCATGTACTCGTCATTGCCGGGCACGCGATCCTGCAAGATCAGGTCGTCGGTGTAGCCGCTGGCATACGAGTCGCGAATGACCTGTTCCAGCTCGGCACGGTCGGCAATCTCATAGGCCTTTTTCTGGCCCTCGAACTCGTGCTGCCACCACATGATGCCGTCAGAAGGCTTCAGAATCATCGGGTAGGGAAAATCGATCTGGTCGAGCACTTCGGCAGGCGCCTCGCCTTGGGCGTTCAGCATCGCCATGGTGAAGGTAAAGGTATGCGGATAGGGCACGCCATGCTTCTCGCACAGCTCGTAGAAGATCTCCTTCTTCTGACACTGTTCAAGCATGCTATAGGGAGCGTAAGGCGCGACGATGTTATCCGCCAACTCATGGGCATCCTTGGCCTGAGCCACGAGGGCAACATAGTTATCGCCACAGCCCACAAGGACAATCGTCTTATCGGCATGCGCTTGGGCAATGCCGTTGACGGTCCTGAGCATCACGGGCATGGTATCGATATCCACGTTGGGCGTGTAGTCGATAATCTGGCTGCGGTACGCGGGACCCGTCTGATACTTGCCAAAGACCAGACTCTTGACCTGGTACTCCTCGTAGAAGGCGCGCGCCACCGAATAGGCGTTGATGTCGCCACCGAGCAGCACGGGAATGAACTCGCGCTCTGTAAACTGCAATGCCATGGAAACTTCCTATCATGAACTGCCCACACAACGGGCGGTCTTTGCGCAACTGATTTATTCTAGCGTGCCAAGCCGCCGGCGCCCAAAGCTCCACCGTATCTATGGCAATCGACGTGATCGTCCAGCATAAAGCCGCACTCACCGCGATGGGGCCTTGTAGCCGCAAACCCCCTGTTGAGATAGCTTTCACGACCGAAAGCCCGTCCGCAAACAGGCCCCCGTAACGTTAAAGTTGAACTCTATGGTTTCTCAACAATTCATCATAACTGCAGGTCAAAGCCAAAGCCTCAAGTTCAACTTGACCCTTTAGAACCTTTAAGGTTCAAGTTGAGGTCGAAAGCAGTAGTAGAATACCTTTCGAACTATAACCTACGATTGATTGCAGAGGGACTGGATGCAGCATTCGAACCATCGCACCGCAGCGCTCATCGCGTCGAAGCCGGCTCGTATCATCACGAGCGCCGCGCTTGCCGTTACACTGACGGCCGCGCCGATGCTCTCCCCCGTCGCAGCCTATGCCGCCTCGCAGGCAACGCAGGATCAGCTTTCCGCTGCCCAGCAGAAAATCGAAACCGCCACGAGTGCCTACAACGAAGCCCGCACCAAACTCGATGACCTGCAAAAGCAGATTGACTCCAATGAGGCAAGCATCGAGGAAATCGAGGCTAAGCTTCCCGAGCAGCAGGCCAAGGCAAGCTCCGCCATGCGCGATCTGTACAAGTATCAGAAGGGCACCAACCCCATCGTGAGCTTCCTGGTCAACGCGCAGAGCCTGGGTGAGTTCATCACGACCTGCAAATACACCAACCAGATCACGAGCTCGAGCGTCGACGAGATCGAACAGCTCAATAACATGCAAACCGAACTCGAGCAGAACAAGGCTGAGCTCCAGCAGGCCAAGTCTCAGCTTGAGGCAGAGCAGAAAAACGCCGAGAATGCGTTGGCTCAGGCCCAGCAGCTCCGCAGCGAGGCACAGGCAAAAGCCGAGCAGGAAAATGCCGCCGAGCTTGCCAAGCTTGAGGCCGATAAGGCCGCTGCCGCCGAGAAGCTCTCGGGCGAGGGCGTAAGCGGCAGCAATTCCAGCAGCCAGGCCACCAACACCAACACCACCATCGGCACCACGGTGAACAACGCCAATACCGGTAGCTCCGATTACGATTCGTTCATTAATGAGTGGACGAGCCGCATCGACAATTATCTCGCCGGCTCCCCCATGGCAGGCCAGGGCTATAACTTTGCCGTCGCCGCTTGGAATACCGGTGTCGACCCCCGTTGGTCCCCCGCCATCGCCTGCATCGAGAGCACCAAGGGTGCTTATTGCGCCAATTCTTACAACGCCTGGGGCTGGAGTGCCCGTGGCGGCGGTTGGCGCAGCTTTGGCAGCTGGAGCGAGGGCATCTCCGCTCACGTTGCCTATCTGGGCGCCAACTACGGCTCCACCCTTACCCCAGCAGCGGCCAAAAAGTACTGCCCGCCCACGTGGCAGGACTGGTACAACAAAGTCGCCGCTCAGATGAACCGCATCTAGGTGCAACTGCAAAGGGCCCCAATGGGGCCCTTTTCTTTTAGGTAGCGGAGGTATCGACGACGCCGGTCGCATTGGCAACCGCGACTATGACGATCATGCATAGGAGCAGCATACCCAATGCCTTGAGCCAAAGTTTCGCGAGTTTCTTGCCGCGATAGCTGTCGAGCAGTGTGAATCGCCGACGAAGACGGCGCTTATCGAGCAGCGCAAAATGCATAAGCACCATAAGGCCATCGACAAAGAAAAAATACTCGATTATGAGAAGCCACGTCGGGTAGCCTTGGTTTGCTCCCGTGGGGTGAAAGACGGCAAAGTGACTTCCGGCAAAGAGCACAAGTAGCGAGAAGCAGACAAGCGTATTCCAAATGCGCCCCAGAGACTCCGGAACGCGAGAGAGCAGACCGCATGCAGCGGAGGCGGCAGGCCTAGGAAGCCCTGCGGGGTTCTGGAGCCCTTGGAGCGTCAACACCGTCTCCGAGGCCGGAGTACGGACAGGCGCAGGTGTAGGAGGCCGCACGGGGCGGCTCAGATCGTATGCCGAGCGCGTCGCCCGTCCCAACGCTTCCGCACTCGCAAAACGCTTGGCCGGGTCGAGCGCCATCGACATGCAGACGGCATCGGCAAGTGGAGTGGGAATGCCACGCGCCTCGCATTGCTCGTGCATGTCGAGCCCTGGTTTAGGGTCGACTCCCGTCAAGCAGAAGAACAACAGGGCGCCAAGTGCGTAGACGTCGCTGCGTACACTCGTCTGCCCAAACCCATACTGCTCGGGTGGCGCATAGGGTCGCGTGCCAAACTTGACGGTGTCTGCATCGGCGCCATCGCGCCACACGCGCGCGATCCCCAAGTCGATAATCACCAGCGACGAAAACGTCAGGCCCTCATCGAGCGTACAGTTCGCACCCGTCACGATGACATTCGACGGCTTGAGGTCGCGATGGATCACCGGCGCCGACGTCTCCCCCGCCATTGCAAAACCGGCGTGGAGCTCGCCCACGGCATCGCATAGGGCAGGATACAATTCACGCGCATAATCGGGGGTGGCTCCCAGACGGTCCACCAGCACCCCGAGCGTCTCCCCTTCGATGTATTCCATAACCACGTTGAGCTCGTCGCCCACACGACGACAATCGACGATTCTGGGCAGGTGCTCAAAACGCCTGCCTGCCCGCTGGGCGGCAAACAGACGCTCGTATGCCCCGCCGATTTGAGCCGAAGCATCGATGCGTTTACGGACAAAGGGGCCGAGCGAACCACCGCCGGTTCCTTCAAAGTACACGAGCTCGGTTGTTTCAACGGACGAGCGCTTAAGTACACGCTCCACGCGATAGCTGTCGTCGCGATCGAGCGACGCCAGATGTTCGGCAAGCGCTGCGGTCAGCTCGTCATCGGAATATGTTGTGGTCTGAGTATCCATAGCCTCCATCATAGCGCAGGGCGCAGACACCCCATGGCATCCGCGCCCCGTTCGTTTGCATCGTTGTTCGGCAGCTCCGCCGGCTCAGATATCAGCCGCTAACTCACCGTCTCCTCGCCAAAGCGATACAGCTCCTCGTTGACCTTTTGGAGGCTGCACCCGCGATCGATGCAAAAGATGATAATCGCATCACGGCGATCCTTGCAGTTGAGGACGCTTACCCCGGCAGCCGTCAGTGCACGGTTGGCCTCTTTGAGCGTCAGCGCCATCGCAAAGGCAATCTGCAGCACCTTATTGCGACTCGGGTGACGCGCACCGGTAAAGATCTGATAGCCAAAGGTCTCATTGAGATCGGCCATACGAACCACGCGCGAGCGCTCCAAGCCCTTTTCCTGCAGCAGCTGCTTCAGGTAGTCCGAAAGCGACGGGGCAGCAAAGTCGTGCTCCCTGATATAGCCATCGATGTTCGGCGCATCGAGAAGCTCATTGAGCAGCTCCTCGGTCAGCTTTTTATCGGGCATACGACTTCACCTCCCCCAGTGCATGCAACATGCTAGAAACCGCTTACGTCCGAACGCTCCCAGCTAGCAACCTGGTCGGGAGACACCGTACCCAGCGCCTCGAACTTCCAGGAGCCGCCCGCCTTCAGATGATTGGTGTTTGCAAGAGCCGTTCCAACCTGGTTGCCATCGGCATCATACAGAACATACTCAATCTGAATGTAGCTCTTTTCCTTGTCCGTGTTATTGGTAAGCGTGCCCGTGATCTTATAGGCAAACTGACTGGAGGTGTCTTCAGCCTCGTCAGCAATGGTATACGGTTCTTGCGATTCTTTTTGCTCCTCAGCCTGCTGTGTCGCCTCGGCAGGTTTTGCCGAATCGCTCGCAGACGAATCGGTTGAATTGCCACCCATGGAGCCCACGGCACCGACGATAACCAGCACCACGATGACGCCTAGGACAATCTTGCCGATCGGCTTCTTTCCCTCTTTTGCCATTATTCATCCTTCCTACGATCCGGCTACCGTGCCGGCACACAGCACATCGTAGAAAGGATTGAACTTGAATTCATTAGCTGAGGGCTAAGGTTGCGGTAAACGGCCAATGCAGCTATCCAGACGCCGAGCAAACGCACTTTGCGTGACCGTCTGCTGGCAGCGCATCAACCCACCGTGACGGATTTCCCGGTAAAGGCACTGATCATCATTAGGACAAAGAACACCAGGTAGCTGATGCTCAATAGGTACGCAATGATCAGGAAGACGACCCAGCCGACATTGGTCTTACCGTCGGCGCGGCGCTGCTCGCGAGAACGGCACAGCCAGACCGTCACGCCGATGGCGGTGATAAACAGTACGAGTGCCGCCGCAGCCAGCCCAGCAAACACAAACATCACGCCAATGCTCACAGCGATGACCGGAAGCAGCAGCAAACCGCATCCGCATCCACCCGGACTATATACGGCAGACTGTCGGCGTCGTTCCATCGTCACTCCAAGCCAAGCAATCGTTTGTAGACATCGAGGCCTTTGAGTAGGATTTCCTCGTCAAAGAGCATGGTATCAGTGTGAAGGGCGCTCGTGGCATAGGCGGGACAGCCATCCGAATCGATCGGATTATCTTGTCCCTCCGGCACGCCCGTACCCAGGAGGAAGAACACACCTGGCAGATGGCGCTGATAGAAAGCGAAGTCCTCGGCAATCAGCAAAGGCTCATCCACGAGTTGCAGCTCGGACAAGACAGGCGCAATGTGGGCGAACAGCACGGGGTCGTTATCGACCGGCGGATAGCCCTCGGCAAAGTCGAGGTCGTACGTACAGCCTGTTGCGGCGCAGGCCTCGTCCAACACGCGGCGCACGCCCTCACGCGCACGGTCGAACATGTCGTCCGTAAACACACGTAGGCTGCCGGCAACATGGGCCTCCCCCGCCACCGCATTGCAGACGGTGCCGGCCTGCAGCAGGCCGAACTTACCAATGCAGGGCTCGTCGACACCCAACTCGTCCATGAGCTCGCGCTCGGAAACCAAGAACTTGGCAGCCGCCAGCGCCGCATCGTGCGACTCCTCGACCGGAACGCCATAGGTCTTAGCGATATGGATGCTCGTGCCATGGATATGAATGTGTGTCTCACTCGAACGCGCCAGCAACGGACCGGAGCAGCTCGCCAACGTGCCGGCGGGCAGATCGGGCCACACGTGGAAGCCGAAGATGCGATCCACCCCGTAGCGCTCGAACACGCCGCTCTCGCACACCGTCTTGGCACCACCAGTCGTCTCCTCGGCCGGCTGAAACACAAAGAGCACATTGCGCTTAATGGCGCCCGGCTGCTCACGGATCGTACGGTCGACAAAGGTTGCCGCCGAAAGCGCCATGGCCATGTGTCCATCGTGCCCGCAAGCATGCATCTTGCCGGGATGGGTCGAAGCGAACGCTGCCCCCGTTGCCTCGGCAATGGGCAGCGCATCCATATCGGCGCGAATCGCCGTGGCATGCGCGGCGCCAACGCCAGCGTCGAAGAAAGCGCAGACGCAGCCGGGGCACGGATGGGTCACCTCGCAGGTGAGCGGTGCCAACACGCCCTCGATATAGGCGATCGTCTGCGGAAGATCGAAGTCGAGCTCCGGGATCCTGTGCAAGTCGCGGCGGTAGCGACGGAGTTCTTGGAGCTCGGCCATATTGGTTCCTTTCGTAGGTGCGCGTCGGCTGCTATCTATTGTGCCGCAAGATTGCTACACCCTTATTTCCAGCATATCCCTGCATTTTTTAAACGTTATATACGAATACTCTTGTTTGGTAAAGTGCAACGTGGTAGGGTCGTTACCACTTGATAGAGGCGCGGGCACGAAGAACCGCGGGCGAGCCGGCAGGCTTTGACCCCGTGGGGAGGCGAAACCCGCCGAACTGGGTTTTTCGGGCACGAACAACCTGGTGGGCCTGCGGGAAACACCCGCAGGACTGTCTGCAGCAATGCGGGAGCGCTATCCGGACATTGGGTCCACGCTATGCGGATTCGATGCGCAGGTAGCGCCGTCTGGATAGCGAGGTTTACGGGACATGTCACTGACTCCCAACGAGGCATATGCGGCAAAGCAGCCGTTTGTGGACAAGGAGACGCTCGAGCATATCGTCGAGCAATTCCCCACGCCGTTTCATCTATATGACGAGGCGGGCATCCGCCGCAACATACAAGAAGTGCGCGACGCCTTCGCATGGAACCCGGGCTTTAAGGAATACTTTGCCGTCAAGGCCAATCCCAACCCGGCGCTCATCTCCATTCTCAACGAATACGGCTGCGGCTGCGATTGCTCGAGCTATACCGAGCTCATGATCGCCCGCTCGCTGGGTATCACGGGACACGACATCATGTTCTCATCCAACGACACGCCGGCAGCGGACTTTGAGCTCGCCGACAAGCTGGGCGCCATCGTCAACTTTGACGACATCAGCCACATCGAGTTCTTTGAGCGCGTCGCAGGCCCCATCCCCAAGACGGTCAGCTGCCGCTTTAATCCGGGCGGTCTGTTCCAGCTCTCCAACGGCATCATGGACAACCCCGGCGACTCCAAATACGGCATGACCACCGAGCAGCTCTTCGAGGCCTTTCGCACGCTCAAGGCCAAGGGCGCCGAAAACTTTGGCATCCACGCATTCCTTGCCAGCAACACCGTCACCAACGACTACTACCCCAAGCTCGCGCGCATCCTCTTTGAGCTTGCCGTGCGCCTGGAGCGCGAGACCGGCGCACACGTCGCCTTTATCAATCTGTCCGGCGGCGTCGGCATCCCCTACCTGCCCGAGCAGCAGGCCAACGATATCCATGCCATCGGCGAAGGAGTGCATGCGGCCTACGACGAGATTCTGGTTCCCGCCGGCATGGGCGATGTGGCAATCTGCACCGAGATGGGCCGCTTTATGATGGGCCCCTACGGCTGCCTGGTCACCAAGGCCATCCACGAGAAGCAAATCTACAAGGACTATATCGGTGTCGACGCAAGCGCCGTCGATCTGATCCGCCCTGCCATGTATGGCGCCTACCACCACATTACGGTGATGGGCCAGCCGGGTGGCTCCGACAAGACCGCGGCGCCTGTCACAAACACGTACGACATTACGGGCAATCTGTGCGAGAACAACGACAAGTTCGCCATCGACCGCGAGCTACCGCGGGTCGACATGGGTGATGTGCTCGTGATCCACGATACCGGCGCGCATGGTTACTCCATGGGCTACAACTACAACGGCCGTCTGCGCTCCGCCGAGGTGCTGCTGCGCCCCGATGGCTCGGCCGACCTCATCCGCCGTGCTGAGCGCCCGGGCGATTACTTTGCCACGCTCGACGTGCTGCCTAGCGGCCGAGAGCTGCTGGCCAAGTCGCGCGCCGAAAGTGCCCGCCGTCGCGCCCAGGACGAGCGTCTGGCCGTCGCCGCTCAGTGGAACAAACGCATCCAGATCGCGGAAGCGAAGGAGAAGAACATGGATATCCGCAACCTCGAGGGTTCGATCGTCGCCCTCGTCACGCCGTTTAAAAAGGACGGAAGCGTCGACTTTGACGCGCTCGAGCGCCTTATCGATTTCCACCTGCAAAACGGTACCGACGCCATCCTCACCCTGGGCACCACCGGCGAGAGCGCCACGATGACTGACGATGAGGACAACTCCGTTGTCGCCGCGGTGGTCAAGCAGGTTGCAGGCCGTGTCCCCGTCATCGCCGGCTCGGGCTCCAACTCCACGCAGACCATGCTCACCAAGTCGCTCACCTATCAGGGCCTGGGCGCCGACGGCCTGCTGCTCATTACCCCCTACTACAACAAGTCCAACGAGGAGGGCATCTACCAGCACTTTAAGACCGTTGCCGATGCCGTAGATATCCCCTGCATCCTGTACAACATCCCCGGCCGCTGCGGCTGCGGCATCAGCGAGCGCAACGTAGAGCGCTTGGCCGCGCACCCCAACATCATGGGTATTAAAGAAGCCTCGGGCAACGTCGCCTACGCGGCCAAGATCGCCCACCTGCTGTCCGATGACTTCCGCATGTACTCGGGCGAGGACGCCCTCACCGTGCCGCTCATGAGCCTGGGCGCCTCGGGCACCATCAGTGTGTGGGCCGATGTTCAGCCGCAGCTCGTGCACGACATGTGCCGCGCCTATCTGGACGGCGACGTAGCGCGCGCCCGCGATATCCAGATTGCCGGCCAGCCGCTCATCAATGCCCTCTTTAGCGAGGTCAACCCCATCCCAGTTAAGGAAGCGCTCGCCCAGATGGGTATGATCGAGGCAAACTACCGCATGCCGCTGTGCCCCATGGCCAACGACACGCGAGCCGCACTTACCGATGCTCTGAAGGGAGCTGGTCTGCTTGATTAAGACCGTCATTATGGGAACGGGCCGCATGGGCTCGCTCATCCGCACCACCGCCGAGGGCGTTGTCGACGCCGCCGGGCAGCCCGTTTTCGACATCGTCGCCCAGATCGGTTTCGATCTGTCCGAGCTCGAGAGCGCCCCGGCAGCCGACGTCATCATCGACTTCTCGAACGTCGTGACCTTCGATGCCGTCGTCGCCTATGTCGAGTGCACGGGCGCGGCGTTGGTCTCGGGCACTACAGGCTACACACCCGATCAGATGGACCGCCTGCGCGAGCTGGGTCAGAACGCCCGCGTCATGCACTCCGGCAATTACTCCATCGGTATCGCAGCCCTGCGTCATCTGGTAGCACAGGCCACACGCGAGCTGCCCGGCTTTGACTGCGAAATCGTCGAGACGCACCATAACCAAAAGATCGATGCCCCCAGCGGCACTGCAAAGCTGCTGCTCGACGCCGTAGTCGAGGCCGAGCCCAAGGCAGGCTACCACCCCGTCTATGGCCGCGAGGGCATGTGCGGAGCGCGCGACCCCAAGGAGATCGGCATGCACTCGCTGCGCGGTGGCACTGTCGCCGGCGTGCACGAAGTGAGTTTCTTTGGCCAGGACGAAGAAGTCACGCTCACGCATCGCGCCACAAGCCGTCAGATCTTCGTCAACGGCGCCCTGGCAGCCGCGCAGAAGCTCGTCACCCGCGAGCACGGCTTCTATACGTTCGACCAGGTCATGTTTGCCTAACCAGGTATCAACCGGATCCACCCAAAGGAGAGACAGCAAATGAGCAATGCAGCCGAGATGGATGCCCAGGAGATTATCAACTACATCGCCACAGCGCCCAAAAAGACGCCCGTCAAACTGTACGTGCGCGAGAAGCCCGGCATGAAGGTCCAGTGGGGCAATGCGCACGTCTACGGCGGTCGTCGTGGCAAGACCGTCTTTGGTGACTGGGATGAGCTCAAAGCCATCCTTGATGCCAATGCCGATTCCATCGATTACTACGATGTGGAGAACGATTGCCGCAACTCCGCCGTGCCCATGCTCGACCTTAAGGGCATCAACGCCCGCATCGAGCCGGGCGCGATCATCCGTGACCGCGTCGAGATCGGCGATCGCGCCGTCATCATGATGGGTGCCATCATCAATATCGGCTCCGTCATCGGTGAGGGCTCCATGATCGACATGGGCGCCGTGCTGGGCGGCCGCGCCACAGTGGGCAAGAACTGCCACATCGGCGCTGGAACCGTGTTGGCAGGCGTCGTTGAACCCGCAAGCGCCACGCCCGTCATCATCGAGGACGATGTCATGATCGGCGCCAACGCCGTGGTCCTGGAAGGCGTGCACGTAGGCAAGGGCGCTGTCGTTGCCGCCGGCGCCGTGTGCGTCGAGGACGTCCCCGCTGGTGCCGTCGTGGCCGGCGTCCCCGCCCGCGTCATCAAGATGCGCGACGAGAAGACCGACAGCAAGACCGGACTCGAGGAAGGCTTACGCCGGCTGTAGAAGTTACGCGGTTTTACCAAACCGCGTAACGGCTCGACGCTGCAAACGCCCCTAAGCGGCAATCTGACGTTCAATCGTCGGTCGCGTACCGAAGTACGCTTCCCTCCTCTTTCACGTCACCTTGCTCGCCTAGGGGCGTTTTCGCTGACGTATGCTCAGTCTGCAACTCAATTCAGCTCCAAGCAAAAAGGCCGAAGTCCCGAAGGGTTTCGACCTTTGTTTTTCTGCAGCGTCCAAGCGCAGTTTATCTATTCTCGATGCTGCCGATGTTTTTGAGCTCGATGGAAATGAGGCCGTTGGGCTCGTTGACGAACTCGATGTACTCGGAGTTCGAGCCCATCTCGGCCGGAAAGCTGATCTCGATGCCCGTATCGGTACGAATCTTGTGGTTGCGCACGGCCGCACGCTCGACCTGCTTGCGCTCCACGGGCACACGCTCGGGCACCTTCTCTTCGGTCAGCGCCGCGCGTACGCTCTCCTTGATGACCGGCTCGTCCTCAAAGACCTCATCGACGATATCCCAGGGCGGCAGCTCCTCGTCATCCTCAACCTTCTCGGCAACGGCAGCCTTAACCTTAGCGAGCGCTACGGCCGTATTGGCACCGTGCTCCTCGGCGACTTCCTCGACCACGCGCGTCACGGTGTCGATGACCTCCTTGCCCGACACGCCCGTATCGCACTGCAGCAGACCGTCGGGAATGAGCATGCGGTCTTCGCCGGCAATCTTGCGCTTCTTGTCCACATAGCCGATCTCCATGGTGCTCGCACGCACGATGGCATAGCTTGGCACCTTTTGGGAAGGATTCGGCAGGATAGCATAGTGGCGCGCGATGTCGTTGCGTACCTCGCCCTCCTCGCGGCCCACCTCGTGCATAAAGGCCTGCTTGGAGCCCAGCAGCATCACGGCAAACCAGCGGGCATCCTCATCGTCGTCAAAGTCGGCCACGAGCACATCGGTGGACTCGGCTTTTTCGGCCTTGGTAAGCTCGGAGGAAATGAACTCCGCAATCTGCTGCGACAGGTCTACGAACTCGCGCTCGCCAAAGAAATAGCCCTTGAGCTCGCCGCCAAACGCAGAGTTCTCGGCAAACGTGGCGCGCTTATTGTCGGCCGAGGTTCGTGCGCGGCGCAGATGCGTGGTCACAAAGTTGCGCACGGTACGGCTCTCGATATCGAGCTCGCGCTGGCTCATAACGTTGACGGCAGAGTCAAAGTCCAGGATATGCAGAATCGCATGATTGATTTTCATATACGGCATTCCGTTCTAGATTGAATTGAGCACGAACCAGTATAGCGGTCGAGCCCGCCCCAGGCGCATCGAAGATTGGTGCATCGGGGACAGGTTGCTTTGCACCAATGGCTAGCGCAGGAGCTCGGACTGCCATACCTCGAGCTGTTCTGCCAGGCTCTTACCACTAGAAGGCACGCTGAACTCGGGACGTTTGGGCAGCAGCGCACACTTAAGAATTGCCACGATGGTCTGCGAGACAAAGCGTCGCGTATCCTTGTCAAACCCTTGCGCAGCCTGGAGCATCACGGGCAGGCTCTCGCGCAGATTCCCGGCGATATCCGCAAACCGCTCAGCACCCGTAGCCTCAAACACGGAGAACAACGCATCTACAAAACGCTCGCGCTCGCCAGGCGACACTGCAAGCAGCATCTCGCGAATGGAGCCATCAACGTATCGAGCACCGGCGGACAGGCGCTCACAGTACACGAAGTCGCGACCATCAACCACCCAGCTAAAGGGATTATGCTGCAGCAGGCTGAACTCGGTGCTCTCAACGATGGCATAGTCCTCCTGTGTCTCGAACATCATGCCAAAGATCGACGACCGAGGTAGCGTCTTGTCGATTCGACCGGAAAGATCGGCAAAGGCGTTGCCGTTCAGAAACTCCTCGACGAAGCCCGGACCATCATGGGAATACACCCGTTCAATTCGCTCACGGGCGACATCGGAGCACATCGCCGCACCGTACACCGCAAGGTTTCCACCCTTGGAATGACCTCCGCACAAAAGCGGCCCGTCAATCGCATCCGCTGCCTCGTCCACATAACGAGCCGCGGATTCCTGGGCCGGCACAGGACACCGGAACGCCATGTTAAAGTCCTCTTTCCAGCCCACAATCGTACTGTCGGTCCCCCGGAAGGAAAGATAGCTAAACCCCGCCGGAAATCGGAACGTCATAGCCGCAAACTGCTCCGTCGTCTCGGCATCACTCACGGTACGATAGCCGCAAACGTGCACGCCGCGATAGCGAGGGCTTGCTGCCACGGCCTCCAACAAGGCCCTGCTCCCCTCTGGGTCCCACAAGTCACCAATCATGTCCCGGTAGCACTCGGCACGCAGCAACTCGCGTACGTCTAGGCCCTGCCAGTTCGTCAGCTCCGCCATATCACCCGGCAAACGCAAATAGGACAACCACGCAAAGACCAGGCTATCCACCGCACAGAACGGCTGCTCCTCAAACGGATAAAACGCCGTCTGGGCATAGGTCAAAAAATTAGGCGAATCCGACATGGCCCTCCCATCAACTATGCTGCATTGGGGTCAGGTTACTTTGCACCAAAAAGGCGCCCGGGCCGTGTGGGCTCGGACGCCTTCATTGTAGCTTTTCGCTCTAGCGAGCTTGATTTAGCAGGAGAAGTCGACGCTGTCGATGATGTCCTTGAGGGCCTTGGCGGAGGCGGTGAGCTCATGCTGCTCGTCATCGTTCAGCGGCACGGGGACGCGACAGACGACGCCGTCGCGGCCAACGACCGTCGGCATGGAGATGGCAAGATCGGACAGGCCATACTCGCCCACCATGAGCGAGGAGACGGGCAGAACGGTCTGCTCATCGCGCATGACGGCGGTGCAGATGCGCTTGACGGCCATGGCGACGCCATAGTAGGTGGCGTGCTTCTTCTCGATGATGGTGTAGGCGGAGTTCTTGACGTCCTCGGCGATGCGCTTCTCGGCAGCCTCATGCTCCAGATGACCGTGAAGCTCGCAGAAAGTGTTCAGCGGCACGCCGGCAACCTGGGCGCTGGACCAAGCGACAAACTCAGAGTCGCCGTGCTCACCCATGACATAGGCCTGGACATCGCGCGGGTCAACCTCGACGTGGGCACCAAGCATCTGCTGCAGACGGCCAGTGTCGAGCACGGTGCCGGAGCCGATGACATGGCCCTCGGGCAGGCCGGACATCTTGATGGCGGCATAGGTCAGAACATCGACCGGGTTGGAGACAATGAGCAGAATGCCGTCGAAGCCAGACTTCTTAATTTCGGGAATGATGGACTTAAAGATGTTGACGTTCTTGTTGACCAGGTCCAGGCGAGTCTCACCGGGCTTCTGGGCAGCGCCAGCGGTGACGACGATCATGGCGGCGTCGGCGACATCGGAATAATCGCCGGCGTAGATCTTCATCGGCTCGGCAAACGTCATGCCGTGCGCGATATCCAGGGCCTCACCCTCGGCGCGGTTCTTGTCCACGTCGATGAGGACCATCTCGGAGAACAGACCACTCTGCATCAGCGCGAACGCCGAAGACGAACCAACGAAACCGCAGCCGACAATAGCGACCTTCTTCTCGTTAACCATTAGAAACTCCCATCTCTCTCCACAAACAAGCCGCCCGGGAACGACCCGAGCGGCTTGCCGTAATCCCAATACATCCAATCGGGACTTTGATTATGCTCCTATTCGCAGCCAAAAATCGACCGTTTACCGAAATTGTTTGCAGGATTCGTAAAATAACTGCACGAAATCGGTTTCGAGCTATTGACGAGCGGAATAGCTTTCTAATACAGGCCCGCCTCGCGAATGGCCTCGACAGCCAAAGCGATCTGATCGGGCGGCAGGACCAGCGCCATGCGCACATGCCCCTCACCCGAAGGACCAAAGCTCGCGCCCGGCGTCACCACAACGCCGGCCTTCTCCATAAGCTCCTCGCAAAACGCCATGGAATCGGTGCGACCACCGGGAAGCTTGGCCCACACAAACATAGAGCCATGCGCGTTGGGACGCTCCCAGCCCAAGCCCTCAAGACCGTCGCACAGGGCATCGCGGCGCTCCTGGTACTTCAGACGCTGCGCCTCGACCTCATCGCGCGGACCGTTCAGGCAGGCGATAGCAGCCTTCTGGATCGGGAAGAACATACCAAAGTCGATCTGGCCGCGCAGCTTGGCAAAGGCAGAGACCACGTCCTCGCGGCCGACCAAAAAGCCGATACGCGCACCGGTAACGTTAAACGACTTGGAAAGCGAGAAGAACTCCACGCCCACCTCAAGCGCACCAGGATACTGCAAGAAGCTTCCGCCCGGCTCGCCGTCAAACACGATGTCGGAGTACGCATTGTCGTGGACGATGAGCAGGCCGTGCTCACGGGCGAAAGCGATAATCTCCTCGTAGACCTCCGGCGTGCCCACCGAGCCCACCGGGTTGGCGGGCAGCGACACGATCATGTACTTGGCACGATCGGCCACCTCGGGATCGATACCCGCCACATAGGGCAGGTAATTATGCTCGGCAACCAGCGGATAGTACTCGAGCTTAGCGTCGGCGATCTTGGCGCCCGCCTCAAAGACCGGGTAGCACGGATCGGGCACCAAGATGGTGTCACCCGGATCGAGCAGGGCCAGGCCCAAATGGCCCACGCCCTCCTGCGTGCCGTTGCACGACTGCACCATAGACGGCGTAATGCCCGAAACGCCAAAGCGGCGCTCATAGTAATCGCACACGGCTTGCTTGAGTTCGGGCAGGTCGCGCAGGGCATACTTCCACATCTCGGGGTCCTGGGCCGCTTGCGTGAGCGCCTCGACCACGTGGTCGTACGGCTTAAAGTCGGGCGTGCCCACGCTCATGTTGTAAATGGTCTTGCCCTGAGCCTTCAGCGCAAGCAGTTTGTTGTTGAGCGAGGCGAAGACCTCCGCGCCAAAGCGGTCGAGACGCTGCGATGCCTGCATGGTGCCACCTTTCGATATGAAAAACGCGGCGCTCCGACAAGAGCGCCGCGCGATACGGGCCATCAGATTGCAAAAGTGTAACGCTTGCACCCGCTGTTTTGGTTCAATTTGGCAACCTTAGTCCATCGGATTGAGCGCGTCAATCTGGGCGAGCCACAGGCGCGAGCTGGCGTCACTCGGCATGCGCCAATCGCCGCGCGGGCTGAGCGTGACCGAGCCCACCTTGGGGCCATCGGGCAGGCAGCTGCGCTTAAACTGCTGGGCAAAGAAGCGACGGTAGAACGTGCGTAGCCACGTGTGAATGGTCTTGACGTCGTAGACGCCCTCGAAGCTCTTGAGCGCCATGCGGTAGATCTTGCCCGGCTCAAAGCCAAAACGCAGCAGGTAGTAGAGGAAGTAGTCGTGCAGCTCGTACGGGCCCACCAGGTCCTCAGTCTTCTGCGCAATCTCGCCGTCGCCCGTGGGCGGCAGGAGCTCGGGGGACACCGGCGTATCGAGGATATCGAGCAAGACCTCGGCAATACGCCCGCCAAAGACATCGGCCGCATAGCGCACCAGATGGCGCACAAGCGTCTTGGGCACGCTCGCGTTGACGGCGTACATGCTCATGTGGTCGCCGTTATAGGTAGCCCAGCCGAGCGCCAGCTCCGACAGGTCGCCCGTGCCGATGACAAAACCGCCAGCCTGGTTGGCCAGATCCATCAGAATCTGCGTACGCTCGCGGGCCTGGCTGTTCTCGTAGGTCACGTCCTGCACGGTCGGATCGTGCTCAATGTCCTTGAAGTGCTGCTCCACAGCCGCGTGGATCGAAACCTCGCGGAAGCTCACGCCCAGGTCGCGAGCGAGCGACTCGGCATTGGACTTGGTGCGGTGCGTCGTGCCAAAGCCGGGCATGGAGACCGCCGTGATACCCGTGCGCGGCAGCCCCAGTGCATCGAAAGCACGCACGGTCACAAGCAGCGCCAGCGTGGAGTCCAGACCGCCTGAAAGACCGATGACAGCCGCCTTGGTACCCGTATGGGCAAGACGGGTCTTGAGGCCCGCAGTCTGCAGATTGAGAATAGTCTCGCAACGCTCGGCCAGATCACCGTGGTCGGCCGGCACAAAAGGCGCGCGAGGGAAAACGCGGTCGATATCGCAGGCATCGCGCAGGACAGGCTCTTTGGCCAGCACGCCCTCAAAAGAAAACTCAACGGTCGTGGCCTCCGGCGCATCGTCCGCGCGCGCCCACGTCGTCGAGCGACGGCGCTCGGCAACCAGGCGGTCAAGATCGACATCGGCGATGGCCATATCGCAGGTAAGCAGTTTGGTCGCGGCGAGCTTGGAGCCGTTTTCGTAGACGAGGTTCTCGCCCGCAAAGACCATATCGGTCGTGGACTCACCCTCGCTCGCGTCCGCGTAGGCATAGGCGCAGTACAGGCGTGCACTTTGGTTAGAGATAAGGCTGCGGCGGTAATCCGCTTTGCCGATGATCTCGTCCGAGGCCGACGGGTTGAGAATCACCGTCGCACCGGCAAGCGCCATCTCGGTCGAAGGAGGCGCCGGCACCCACAGGTCCTCGCAGACCTCAACGCCCAGCACCAGGTCCTCGGCGCCCTCATCACAGCAACGGTAGACAAGCCCCGAGCCCAACGGGACCGGACCCTGACCGGCAAATTCAAGCCAAACGGGATCGGTAGGTGCCGGAGCAAACCAACGGCGCTCATAGAACTCGCCATAGTTGGGCAAATACTTCTTGGCCGTGAGGCCCAAAAGCTCGCCCGCGCAGCACACAGCGACGCAGTTGTAGATATTCTCGGCAACCGCAACGGGAAGACCAATGGTAAAGACAATCGGCAGCTCACGAGTCTCGTCGAGGATATGCACCAGAGCAGCCTCGCAGGCATGCAGCAGTGTGCGGTTATGGAACAGATCGGCCGCGGTATAGCCGGTCAGGTTAAGCTCGGGCAGCACCAGCGCGCGAACGCCACGCTCGGCAGCCTCACGCACGGCAGCCAACGCCACCTCGGCATTGCCCTCGACATCGGCCACGCGAATCCGCGGCGACGCCGCCGCCACACGCAAAAAGCCGTCGTTCTTATTAGCCGAAACGCAGCATTGCCTTGTTGATCTGGACACTGGAGGCCCCTTCTACCCTGAGATTCAGTCTAACGGACGTTCACATATCTCTAACTAGCCAAAGCAACCTCCCAGTTTACTGAGACGCCAACCTGTGCTAAGAGCATGTATTCCAAAAATATCTTTAATTAAAAAAGGAGAAATCGATAATCGACTTCTCCTTTAAGCGAGGCAAGTAAATTCCGAAACTAATGGCAGAATTTATCCATGTAGTCCTCAAAGTCGAACACTTCTACCACGACGCCCTCTTCCTGAGACTCTTTCAGTTGCTCCAAGAGATCTTTGTTAATAACGTCCATGCAGAAACCTCCTCTATCTAATCAATTGTAGTATATCTGCTTTCATGCAATTATCAACCAACTTGTTTAATTGCTCCTCGTTTGCCGATAGTCCCTCTTTTTTCAAAATGTCGCGCAGCTCGTTCTTAGTAATCGGCTTTTCAAACAACGAAAGCAAAGCGAACGAATAATCATTAACCGCACACATTCTATGGGTGGCACAACTCAGCAGTACTCTTAACCCCTCTTTTGAGCGTCCGACTTCTTTAACAAACGAACTTTTAACCAATTGAAAACCATTATCGTGCATTACATAATCGGCATCGATATTTGTATTCAGCAATCCATAATGCAACAGTTCTTCTATCGCCCTTGTCAGCTCGAGGTCGCCCTGATCAAGAATAAGAGAAATGCTACAATCGGCCTCCAATAAACGGGCCAACTTAAGGTATACCAACTGGGAAACAGCATAGACATGATGGTATTCAGAATTATAGAAGTAGGCAAATGGCTCAACGAGCACGACAGAGGTCTTGGAATCCAGCCAGATTCGATCAGCTGGATTTAGACTAGTTAGCCGTCGCTTTACTTTGGTCAAATGTCCCTTATACCTGACAGCGTGAATAGAATCTAGGATCCAGGTCACCTCTGAAATATGAAGCCGCTGGGGCAAGTCAATTGTGTCACTACCGTTTATGACCTCTTGCATATAAAAATCAATATGATGCTCATCAGATAAGGATTTTGCTTCATTTAAAGTTAAACCAGTGCCTGAAACATAATCCACTTCGAGGCGCAAATCCTCATATTGGGACTTCGGCATTACAGAGACACCATACTTATCGGGATGATTCCAAACATCCGACCCCATAACGAGACCAAAATTCGTAAATCCTCTCGTGGAATATGGAACACCACATACCTGTTTTGAATAATTCAAAACATTCTCTGTATAAGCTAAGGTGTTCAGAGCCTCTTCTTTAGTTTCGGTCGGAAAGCCAATCATAAAAAATAGATGAACAGGAATACCCGCATTGAGACAATCATGGATATTGCGATCAATCCAATCAACTCTCGTGTTCTTCTTCATTAGATCAAGAACTCTTTGGTTGTATGACTCGAGGCCAAACTGAATCTGCCTACATCCACTTTGGTATATCTTGTTAAAAACGTCTGTACTTAGGGTTGGAGAGAACCTCGTTTCTCCATGCCAGAAAAACGTTTTTCCCGATGCGTTTATTTCATCCGCGAGTTGCTCCATTCTTTTGCCTTCGAATGTTTCATCCACAAAAGAGAAAACTCTCGTGCCGTATTTTTCATTTAACCGACACATTATTTCAAATACTCTCGATATAGGCATCTTTCGGTAACAACCACCGGTAGCACCGGGAATGGTGCAGAAGGCGCAATGATTAAAACACTGCCTAGAGGAATAAACCGGCAATATTAGCTCAGGCATGAAGAATTTAGAAAGGGCGAAGCCATCGAAATCGGGAACTGTATCGTTGATAAATGTTTGCTCAATCCGATGGTTTTTATATATCTTTCCACCTTTAGCATGGCAAAGGTTTGGAACACAGTCGAGATTGTCATCACCAGAGTCAAGAGCCTCAAGAAGACGTGCAAGCGGCTCTTCGCCGTCATACATCATTATCGAATCAATGTATTCAAAAAAGGGATGCCATTCTTTCATGCAGTCATCTGCTAAACGAGTAATGTAATTGCCGCCCAATGAGACGTGTTTAACAGATGGACATTCTTCTTTAATCAGTTTCGCTAACGTAACTGCAGAAATCAATTGGAAACAGCCGCTCACCGAAATCCCAATAAACTCGATTTTTTCCCTCTGAATACGCTTAAGAAAGGCAGTTTCATAGAAGGAAATAAACGGATTATGCAAGGTATCCGCAAGCGATTTCATTATTTCTGGTGTCGAATAATAATCATAGGGCAGATCTATGGAGTTGAACGTGTATTTAACTCCATATGAGACGTGATTTATGATATAGAGTGCATTTCTAAAAATGTTTTCAGCATATTGTCTTTCTTTTAGATTAAAGTATCTCTTCGATCTGAAAATATCTTTTGCCTCGTCAACATTAAGTGCCGACTTTTGTATCAACTCGATTGTTAATTGAACATTCGAACTAAACGAATCCTTTGATTCCCGATACCTTTTACAGCACTCTTCGACATGTCTAAAAGATAGGAGGTCATCGTAAAATTCCACGTTTAAGTCAACAATGTCAACTTTGTATTGTTCAACCTCTTGAAGATATGACTTCAAAACAGGCAAGGCAAGATACGGCCCCACTGGACTCCATCCTGGGGGAAATACTAAAAGCGTTTTAGGCATATCAACGTCACATCTTTCGCAAATAATTCAATTGAAACACAACTACCATCATAATTGAAAATACACCAAGTCCTGTAACGAGAATTGAGAACATCGCGATGCTCGTGAACAGGGAAACAAGAAGTGTTGAAATAACAACAGCAACCGATTGCAAAGACTCCCTAATTGAAAACAGGCTTATCGATTCAGATCCGTCTCTCGCCAAATCCTGCAGCGATGTTATGAGAAGCACATCTTGAATGGCGTTTCCGGCACCGACGATAAAAAGGAAAATAAACGATATCCCAGACGCATAGCGATAGCCAAACGCCAGATACGCACCGAGCGCAAGATACGTCACAAAACAATATGATTTAACGCAATCGGAACCACTGATTAAACGACCGTATATTGTATTTCCGAACAACAGTCCGATTGTAAGACTACTCTGAAGGAATCCATATTGTATCGATGACGAGTCAAATTGCAATTGCGCTATAGCTGGCAAAAGAGAATTCAGAGAGCCGAATGCCACGCCACTAGAAATATCGATTAATAGGAAACCAATTGCCAAGTGCTTCGCGCTAAGATCACTAAATGCAGTCCTGTTTTTTTCATTTTTGCTTATTCCCTCTTTATCATTAACCTCGATAACCGACGGAACATCTCGCAGCAACCAGAACGACGCGGCAAAAGAAAGCGCGTCTAATGCAAGAACAGCCTCCGCCCCAAATTGAGCGACAACAAAACCGCCGGCAACTGGCCCCAGGACCATCATCAAATTCTGCAGGAACCCAAACGAATTATTAATTACGTCGCGATTGATACTATTCGTATTGGCTCTTAACAACGAGTAAAAGCAGGGCATTTCTACCGTTCGGCAAAGCGATACCGCGCACGTAATAGCAAACATACTCCATTTACTATCAACAAAAATATAGCAAACGAATAATCCCGCGCGAATTAAGTCTGCCAATCTCATGGCCTGCAGTGTCCCGATACCCATCTTCTGAGGCAGCTGCGCGAGCGCAACTGAAAACAGAGAGGGGGCAAATCTGCAGCAGACCATCAAAGCAGTTGCAGAAACATCGTGAGTTACCTCGTAAATCAGCATTGGCAAAGCAATATTCGCACACCAATTGCCTATTTCGCTTATCCCTCTAGCAATATATAGGACCCGAACCGGACGGCTAGCTCTCAATACCGTGAACATCACGATTAACCTCGTATTTCAGGCCTCGTTCATCCCTTAATAGGAATCCATAATCAACCAAGTACCGCCTCAACACGGCATAATCAGGATAGAGCTGTGACAGCACACGATTAACCTGAAGCTCCGTATAACTTGTATTTAATTCAAAGAAAGAGACGGCCCATAGCAGCATGATTCTTTTATAGCTTTCCTTTTTTGGAATTGAAACCAGCTCGCCATTCTTGAGAAATCGTTTTTTAAAGTCTATTAGCTCATCCATTCACATCCTCCATTTCATACGCATCTAATACTAAAAATGCATACGCTTTAGGTCATCGCATTCAGCTTCTTTATTCGAACTAAACTCGAACTAATCTAAATTATTTGCTCAGACACTCTTCGAAAGCTCGTTTTTCACTCTGAGTAAAATGCCCTTCCCAGTCAGTCCACGAACAGGAAGGCAACTCACAACGAGCGGAGTCGAAGCCCTCTGCCGTCGGTCGCTCAAAATGCACGATAACCTTTTCGATATCGCCATCTGTAATCAGGTCAGAATGAATGACCTCGGTACCATCTTCGAATGTCATATACGGGTACATCACGTAAACCACCTCGCAATAGTAAATCCAGTTTAGCATCAAGCTATTGCACCAAAGACAGCAGGCCCCCTTGATGAGTTGATGGTATCTGTTAAATGTCACGTACGATTCACATCTGGTGGGTACCCTGATGGCTACACGAAACGAAGCAGATTTACATCGGGAGGACCCCGTATGACAACCAAGTACACCGACGCGCCGCGCACGCGTGTCATGACGCCGGCCGCACTCAACAACGGCGTTCACGAGAACCATTCCATCGGCCAGACCATGGCCATTGCGCCCAAGAAAAAACTCTTTGATGACATTTCCATTCCCCAAATCATCGCCGGTGCCGCGGCAGCCGCCACGAGTGTCGCGCTCGCTTCAAAGATTGGCATTGCCGGCTCGGTGATTGGTGCCGCTGTGAGCTCAGTCATCACTGTTGTGTCCTCGCAGGTCTATCGCCACTTTATCTCCGCCAGCGCCGAAGCAATCAAGGGCACGCATGCCGCTGTCGACTACCCTACCGGCGCCTACGAGCCCGTTGAGCCCAATGTCGAGGAGCACCTAGGTGGCGCCGCAACCACGCAGGAGATGCGCCAGGTTGCGGGACGCGCGACCACGGCGCGCGTCGCTCCCAACAGCCTGCGCGCCAAGGCGGCGGCTGAGCGCAGCCAGACGCAAAAGAAGGTCATCGTCTTCTCGATCGCTATCGCCATCGTCGCGGTCATCGCCTGCGCCGGCGCCATCCTTATCACCACTGCCGGTGAGGGTCTGGGCGAGCGTCCCGAGCCAATCCTGTCGTCGCGCACGAGCGAGAGCGATGCAAATGGCAACACCCAGTCGCAGGATCAGCAGGCACAGACGGACGATACGCAAGGCAGTTCTACCTCTGCCAATTCGTCCTCGAACACCCAAAACCAATCGCAGGGCGTCGATTCTTCCGTGAACAACAGCGGCACGCAATCCAGCACGACTGACTCAAGCCAAACGACTGACGGCTCTCAACCGAGCACGGGCGACCAGGCGAATGGCAATACACCGAGTACGGGATCTACCGACAACAGCAACACCAACAGCTCGAGCGGAACCGCGTCCGGCACGGCATCTGACAGTTCAAGCCAAGGCACGACATCGGGCAACTAGGCACTGCATCCCCAGATAGGCAACCTGTACAACGGGCGCGAATCGACAGCGGTTCGCGCCCGTTTGCCTTGGGCGCCGTCATGGCGAGCGCCATGCGATGGTAAGATGCTTTACATGTGTAAAGAGGAGATTTGCCATGAGCAAGACAATAGTTAGGCCCATGCTTTCGCTGGGCAACCACATCTATCTGTATCGCCTGCTGCGCGATGCGATTGGATGCGGCAAGCAAACGTTTATGACGCAGGTCGAAGAGGCTCTCGCCGTTGACGACATGACTGCTTATGACCTGGGCTTCGAATCCACGCGCGAGCTGCTCGAAGAGCTTGACGACTGCATTAAGCTGACCGTCTTTAAGGGCGGTCGCCTGTATGCCACCGTCATCGCCAACGAGGCCTGGGATGCCGCACTTGCCAAGGGCGAGGACAAGCCCAAGACCGCCAAGGGCGCTAAGCAGTCCTACAAAAAGAAAAAGCGCAGTGAGAAGGACCTCAAGGCTGTGCGCCCCAAGCACGTTAAGCGTCCCGAACCAGAAGCCGCGGTTGAAGCTGTGCCGGAGCCCGAGCCCGAGACAGAGATCGAAGTCGCTATTGAGGTAGCAGTAGAAACCGAAATCGCCGCCACGACCGATCCTGAAGTCATATCCGAGCAGGAAGCCACTGCTGAGCTCAACGAAGCTCCCAAGTCGACAACCGAAGAAGCCGCTAACCAACCCGAGACGTCTGCGTTCCAAAACAGCAATGTCTTTGGCAACGAGGCCGAGGACGATCAGTCCGACGAACCCGCCGATCAAGACGCTACCGAGTCGGCGCCGGAGCCCGAGACACCGCAGCCCGCCATCTCGCTTACGGTCGTCTATGACCCCGAGAACGCAAACGCCGGCATCACCACCATGGCATCCACGCCGGTCGAAGCAAAGCTGCCTGTCGAGGCAGAGGACGCCCCGCAAGCCGATGCCAAAACCGAGACTGAAGACACATCCGTCTCCGTGGAACCGACAGATTCCGCAGTTAAGCCGGAACCGGTGCCTGAGTCTGCACCCGTCATCGAGTCCGCATCCGAACCTGTCTATGACCAGATTCCCGCACCGGCTCCGGTCCCCGCTGCAGCACCGGCCCCCGCACCCGCAGCGCCCGCCATCCCCGAGGACTTCCCCGTCGATTTCACAACCGAGGTCTTCTGCCCCGGCCCGCTTTTGCACCAGCTGTCGACCTATCTCCCCTACGGCGCCGACACGCTCGGCATCGTCGGCGAGTACTACTGGATCGCCCGCGAGCGCGGTACCATCGAGGCCGCGCGAAACCGCGCAAGCTTCCCCCTGCACTACACGCAGGCCGGCGAGCGCCGCGAGGTTGCCGTGCGCATCCGCCGCAACACCGCCGGCGGTCTCGGAGCCGCCTGGACCATCGATAAAGTCGAAGAACCCGAGCAGTAACGACAAACGGCTCAAATCCAAATCAGGATTTGAGCCGTTTTTGCTCATTCGTTTAAATTGCTCATTTGTCGATGCATCGTAACCAACAGCGAGCGAGCCGCAAGTGCCCCAGGTTGCCGTGAAAGAGGAGCGACGCGTACTTTGGTACGCGAGCGACGGTTTGAACGACAAGATGGGGTGCTTGCGGCTCGCGCAGCATCATCTCGTTACGCGGTTTGGTAAAACCGCGTAACAAACCTAGTCACGCGTCAGCTTGCGGTGAATACGATGCGGCTGGGCTGCGTCCTCGCCCAGGCGCTCGATGCGGTTGGCCTGATAGGCCTCGAAGTTGCCCTCGAACCAATACCAGTTGCCCGGATTCTCGTCGGTGCCCTCCCACGCCAGAATGTGCGTGGCGACGCGGTCCAGGAACATACGGTCGTGGCTAATAACAACCGAGCAGCCCGGGAACTCGAGCAGCGCCGCCTCGAGTGAGGACAGCGTCTCGACGTCGAGATCGTTCGTGGGCTCGTCGAGGAGCAGCAGGTTGCCGCCCTGCTTGAGCGTGAGCGCCAGGTTCAGACGGTTGCGCTCGCCACCGGAGAGTACGCCAGCGCGCTTCTGCTGGTCCTGGCCCTTAAAGCCAAAGCTCGCCACATAAGCACGGCTCGGAACCTCGGTCTCGCCGACCATCATGTGGTCCAGGCCGTCCGAGACGACCTCCCACAGGTTCTTATCGGGGTCGATGCCAGAACGGTTCTGATCGACATAGGAGATCTTGACGGTCTCGCCCACCTCGAGCTCGCCCGAAGTCAGCGGCTCCAGGCCCACGATGGTCTTGAACAGCGTGGTCTTACCGACACCGTTGGGGCCGATGACGCCCACGATGCCGTTGCGCGGCAGGGTGAACGAAAGGTCGTCGATGAGCACGCGACCATCGAACTCCTTGTGCAGGTGATGGGCCTCGAGCACCTTGTTGCCCAGACGCGGTCCCACAGGGATGCGGATGTCGGTCCAGTCGAGCTTCTGGCTTGCGCGGGCCTCGGCCTCCATCTCCTCGTAGCGAGCCAGACGAGCCTTGTTCTTGGCCTGGCGAGCCTTGGGCGAGCTGCGTACCCACTCGAGCTCGGCCTCCATGCGCTTGGCGAGCTTGGCGTCGCGGTTGCCCTGCGCCTCGATACGGGCGGCCTTGGTCTCCAGATACGTGGAGTAGTTGCCCTTGTAGGGATAAAGGTGACCGCGGTCGACCTCGCAGATCCACTCGGCAACGTTATCCAGGAAGTAGCGATCGTGCGTGACGGCAAGCACCGCGCCCTGGTAGTTGTGAAGGAAGTGCTCGAGCCACAGGATCGACTCAGCGTCTAGGTGGTTTGTGGGCTCGTCAAGCAGCAGCAGGTCGGGAGCCTCGAGCAGCAGCTTGCACAGGGCCACGCGACGGCGCTCGCCGCCGGAAAGCACGTTGACCGGCATGTCGGAATCGGGCAGCTGCAGGGCGTCCATGGCCTGGCCGAGCTTGGAATCGATATCCCAGCCATCAGCGGCGTCGATCTCGTCCTGGAGCTTGCCCATCTCGGCCATGAGGGCGTCCATGTCGCAGTCCGGGTCGCACATCTCCTCGCCGATCTTGTTGAAGCGATCGACCTTGGCAATCATGTCGCCAAACGCCATGCGCACGTTCTCGATGACGGTCTTGTCGTCGTCGAGCGGCGGCTCCTGTTGCAGGATACCCACGGTGTAGCCGGGGGTGAGCCTGGCATCGCCGTTGGAAACTTCCTCGATGCCGGCCATGATCTTGAGCAGGGTCGACTTGCCCATGCCGTTGGGACCCACGACGCCGATCTTGGCACCGGGGTAGAAGCTCAGGGTCACGTCGTCAAGGATTACCTTGTCGCCATGGGCCTTGCGAGCCTGATACATCTGGTAGATAAACTCTGCCATTTGCCTGTTCTATCCTTTCTACCTGCTGTTTCCCTATTCTTGATTCGCTTTAGTAGAAACGAAATGAGGAAACCAGCTCTGAAACGTAACGAAAAAGGGGCATGGTTGCCCACACCCCCTAATACTACCTGGGAAAAGTCCCCCGGAACATACTATGAACTGCGTACGCTAGTTTTCCGCAACCTTAACGAGCGGCTCGCTGCGATTTGCGCCACAACAGATACGAGTAGACGTAGACGGCTCCAACCGAACCAAACGCCAGAACCGCAATCACCGCGGCGACGACTTCACTCGAAAGCACGCTGCCTGCCACGCCCATCACAATCAGGCCAATACCCAGCACCATAAAGCAGGCGCCGCCAAAACGCTGCGTACGGCGCCAGTTCTCGGGATCGGCAAGCGCCCAAGGTGTCTTGATACCGAGCGTATAGTTCTGCTTCACACGCGGCAAGTAGTTGCCTACGCCGATGAACAGCAAACCGACAACACCGGAAATCAGCACGTTAACCGAACCGACCGCCGGCACCACGCCCCAGACCGTAAGCTCTCCCAGCCAGCTTATGGCGCACATGAACAAGGTGAAGGCGATTACGAAGCCCTGATAGAACTTGCCCGAGGTTCGATATGCCTCGCCTTTGGGGTCGATGCGCGGCACCACGCAGAACATTGCGAGAAGCGCCAGAGGCAGCGCGCCGAGCGCGGAGGCCATCCAGCTAGGACCCCAACCGTCGACGGCGCCGTTCGCGCCCCAGTGCGTGGGAATCTGCGCAGGCAAGCTCGGCATCACCATGAGGTGCGCTACGACATTGGCGACGCACAGAGCGACCAGCGCAATCCACACGCGCGACGATACCCCCGTGGGGTGAATGCCCTTGTTTTCGTTATTCATCCTTATCACCTTCAGTGTTTGTAAAGCCCATAAACCAGCCAATTAAATCCTGCATGACGGTGGTGTTTAAGCTGTATACGATGTTTTGGCCATGGCGCTCGTCGGTCACCAACCCGGCATTTTTGAGCGTCGCCAAGTGATGGCTTAGCGACGGCTTACTGATATCGAAATGCTCGGCAAGCTCCCCCGCCGTGCAATTGCCCTCGCGCAGCAACTCCAAAATGCGCCGTCGCGTTGGATCGGCAAGCGCCTTAAAACCCTCTCCCGGCATAAGACCTCCTCTCATCACCCCTCATGACGCGCACACTATACTCGATATTTAGATGTTTGTCTAACTATCTAATCTTGTACTCAAAAAAATAGCCGCCTCCGCGTAATGCGAAGACGGCCACTTCTCACGCTACAAACGTGTTTGGGAGTTGGCCAACCCGCTGCAACGGGTGCCATTTGCTTTATCTTATGCGAATCCCGATCCCATTTCAACAAACCCCAAGGGTTCAAATGGAATCGTAATAATACCTATAATGGCGATAGCTAAAACACGACCTGCTTCCCCATCGGAGGATATTTATGACCGAAACCACTGCCGCAGCCGCCATCGAGACACGCGACACCAAGCTCGAGATCATCATGGGCCGTGAGGCACTCGATAGACTCGCCAACGCCACGGTGCTGGTGCTCGGCTGCGGAGGCGTGGGCTCTAACTGCTGCGAGGCACTTGTCCGCGGCGGCATCGGTCATTTTGTGATTCTGGACAAGGATATCGTCGCGCCCAGCAACATCAATCGACAGGCCATCGCCTTTCACAGCACCGTCGGCAAGCGCAAGGTTGACGTGATGGAAGCCATGATCCACGACATCAATCCCGCCGCCAGCGTTATCAAGCGCACCGAATACCTGCTGAGCGACAACATCGACGAGTTCTTCGCGAGCGTTTCTGAGCAGACGGGTGGCAAGCTAGACTACGTCGTCGACGCCATCGACACCATCTCGGCCAAGCTCACCATTGCCAAATATGCTCAGGACCATGACATCCGTTTGGTTAGCTCAATGGGCGGGGCCAACAAACTCCATCCCGAGTGCCTCCGCTTTGCCGACATCTTCGATACGGTACGTGACCCCATGAGCCGCATTATGCGCAAAGAATGTAAGAAGCGCGGAATCAAGAGCCTACACGTACTGTTTAGCTGCGAGGAATCGGTTAAGACACAGCCCCGCGATCCTTTCAACATCCACGAGCGCACCGAGCTGGGAACTGCCAGTTTTATGCCGCCCATCATGGGCCAGATGATCGCCGGCGAGGTTATCCGTCAGATCAGTGGCCGCGGCACCGAGCGCGTGCGCGCCGATGGCCAGCGCCTAGACTAGCGGAGCGCGCCGAGATGGAGCCCCGGTTATTTGATGCACACTGCCATCTTGATCTAATGGCTCACCCGGACGCCGTTGCCGATGAGGCAACGGCGCTGGGCCTGATTCTATTTGACTGCGGCGTCGATCCGCACGACTTTGCACGCGCCAAGAAGCGCGCCTGCGGCCGTTCAAATATCTTTGCCGGCATCGGCCTCCATCCCTGGTGGCTCGCCGACGGACGATGTGGCAACGCTGAAATCAATCTGCTTTGCGAAGTTGCTGCCCAAGAGCGCTATATCGGCGAGGTCGGGCTCGACTTTTCCGCTCGTTTTGCCGGAAGCGAGCCGCTACAAGTACAGGCATTTGACCGGCTCTGCGATGCACTCGCGCAGCACCCTCTTGCCGGGCGCGTGATATCAATTCACGCTGTTCGTTCGGCAGGAACCGTACTGAACGTCCTCGAATCGCATGGACCACTCATCCCAAACTCCGACTCCCCCGTTATCATCTTCCACTGGTTTAGCGGTACTTCGGACGAACTCGCCCGCGCGCGTAATGCGGGCTGTTATTTTTCCGTCAACGAACGCATGCTCGCGTCCAAACGAGGACGCGAATACGCACGACAGATTCCACTCGACCGTCTACTGCTCGAGACCGATGCGCCGGCCGAGCCAAACACAGAAACAAGCGCGCAGTCGCTCATCAAATCGCTCGCAAGGACCTCGATGCGCATTGCCTCACTCAAAAACTGTGACGCAAAGCGCATCGAGTCGGTAGTTTTAGCAAATGCGCACTCTGTTTTTGACCTTCGCTAACCACTGTGGGCAAAAATGCCAAGGGACATGCGAATCGCACAACGCAGTCCCTATTTTGGAAGGCAGTACAATTCGGCAGCATTACACCAATTCGTGCATGAGATCACGGTTGCGTGCATACAATTCGTCAAAGATATGACGACGCGACGCATATAGCTCGTGGGCAGCCATATCGGGCACGATTGTTTGTGCAACGCCAAGGACTTGGGCGAGTTCATCCCATGATGCATAGGCGCCACCTGCGAGAGCTGCCATGATGGCATCACCGAAGCATGCGCCCACCGTAACCTTGGCAACCGAGACCTCGCGCCCGCATACGTCGGCGATAGCCTGCATCCAAACTGGATTCTTGGTTCCACCTCCGACAAGCATAATGCGCCCAATTGGCAGTCCATGCTCTCGCTCGATAATGTCGACATGGGATGCAACGGTATACGCGACGCCTTCCAAGGCGGCGCGAACCATATGGGCTCGCGTATGCCTTCCGGTCAGGCCAAAGAAGACGCCACGTGCCTCGGGATCGTTGAGCGGAGTACGCTCCCCCGCAAAGTACGGCAGGCACAGGAGCCCATCGGCACCCGGCGCCACATCGGCGGCATCATGCGCCATGACCGAATATGCATCGGGGCCACCGTGGCCCTCGGCCTCCACGGCGTCGCGATACAGCTCTTGGCGCAGCCACGATGTGAGTGCACCCGCCGTATTGGTCCCCGCGCAGATCCCGTAAGTTCCGGGAATGATAAACGTCCCTGGCCACAGGCGGGCATCATCGACCATATGATCAGCTAGGTAGATGAAATACGCCGTGCTCCCCAACTGAACCATCATATCGCCGGGACGAAATACACCCGTCGAAATGGCCTCGGCACCAGAGTCGCCCGTTCCCACTAAGACAGGTGTCCCTGCCGCGAGCCCTGTCGCCTCAGCCGCGCGCTGCGTAATCACCCCGGCAATATCGGTAGCCGACATTACCTCCGTCATCTGGTCAGGCCGGCAGAAACGAGCACATTCCCGAGCATCAACCCTCCAAGTGTAGCGGTCGTATAGGGGAAGAAAATCCTCCGCCAAGTAACGGTCCACCGTAAAACGCCCCGTCAACTTTGCGCATAGAAACGATGATGCCGTCAGGAACTTCGCGGCACGTTCGTGCACCTCGGGCATATTCTCCTTAAACCATAAGATCTTGGGAGCAATATCTGATGAGCAGGGATCGTGCCCGAAAAGTTCGCGTGCGCGACCTGACCCATATTCGGAAAGGAGCTCGTCAATCTGCGGCTTCGAACGTGCATCGACTCCATACAAAATCGCGGGCGCCAGCGCGTTGCACTCGGTATCGACCGGCACACAGTCGCAACCCAATGCGGAAAGGCCCACGCATCCGATCTGCGCCGCGTTAACCCCCGATCGCATCACCAGCTCGCGCGACAAGCGGCAAAAATCGCCCCACCAAACTGCCTCAGCATCATGCTGGTACCATCCATCACACGGGTTGTCCGTCTCATGTCCACAAGAGGCTTGGCAAACGATGTTGCATCGATCATCGATTAAAACGCCTTTAGAGGCGCTTGTCCCAATATCAATACCCAGATAGAGCGCCATAGGTGCCTACTCCCCTCGCGCCGTACGAGCGGCAGCCATAAAACGAACCACCCGCTCAACATCAACCGGGGCATCCAGCTTTCCGTCGCGCTTTAAGCACGTGCCGACAAACGCGCCATCGTAGTGAGCAAATACGTCAGCCACGGTATTTTCGCGACAACCGGTGCCACATACCACGGGCACTTCGCCAACACGCTCGCGGACCTCGTCGGCAAGCTCGCCCGAAGCGCCACGACCGGCAGCCGAACCGCCGATGACTATCGCATCCGGTAGGCAATTAAAGAGAAGTGAATCGGCAATGTCCGCGGTCGTGCGGTCGTTGAGATAAACCTCGCCCTCGCTCGTGATGAAGTGAAAAAGCTTGAGGTCGTCCAAGCGCAGCGCCGCCTTGCGACGCATGGTGTGAGCGAAATCTCGGTTAATCAGCCCGAGATCACCGGCCCAGGCACCGCAAAAATTGCAGCGCGTGAACTGCGCGTCGACGGCAGCGCACAGCTCGATTGTGGCATCACCATCGTAAATTGCCTCAGCTCCCCAAGGAGTCGACAGATCATGGGACAGAGCCCCGATTACATAGCCCATCGATGCAAGGGTTGAGGGAGAAACATGCTGCTCATAGGGCATCGAGAGCTCATTGGTAATCAAAATGCCATCGACACCGCCCTGCTGCAACGCCTCGAGATCGCGCTTGGCGGCTTCCACGACCTGCGATACGCTTCCGCCCGGGTAATACAGCGGATCGCCCGGCAGAGGACGCAGGTGCAGCATTCCGATAACCGGCTTTTCGTTCTTGAACATCGAAGTTAGAAACGACATAACGTGCTCCTTCATAGGGTTATTGCAGGGACGTTACTCCCCCAGCACCTCGACGTACACTTTTCGCTTCTGCGGACCGTCAAACTCCGCAAGATAGATGTTCTGGGCACTTCCGCACACGATGTGGCCATCTTGGACGGGAAAGAAGCAACTGTTTCCACAAATCATGCTCTTGATATGCCCACAGGAGTTGTTACCGGTGGCTCCATAGCTCGGCAGGAAGTGTGCATGCGCATAGGGGGCATCGAGTGGGGCGATGCGATCAAGCGTCTCCATAAGATCCGTCTCCACGCAGGGCAGCCCCTCGTTTACCACGATTCCGCAGGTCGTATGCGACAAAATAATCGCCGCCAAGCCATTGGTCACCGAGCTGCGTTCGATGGCAGCGTGCACGTCCTCGGTAATATCGATGAACTGGTCCGGAGCAGTCGATAGATAGCTCAATGTCTCGAGCGTCACCATGTTCACTCATCCCCTTCAAGAAAACGCAGGGCATTACCCCAGTAGAGCCTTTCTCGCGCATCATCGCGCATGGGCACGGTATCGAGCGCCCGCTTGAGTTTGAATGCACGGAAGCGCGGCGTATTGCTGGCGAACATCACTTGGTGCGATAGCGCGCGCTCATACCACAGCGGCCCCATATCGACCGTGAAAAGACGCTGCATCATCTCCTCGGGCGAATCGATGTAAGTGATAGAGGTGTCCGCGTAGCAGTTGGGATACTTGAGCAGCATCGCCACGGTCTCGCGCACCCAGGGCCAGCCAAAATGGGTCAAACTAAAACGCACATTTGGATGCGTTGCGATTGTGTGCTCAAATGCAAGCGGGTTACTGCGCGAGAGCTCTGCGCCCGGCTCCCAAGACATACCGGCATGGAAAACCACCGGCTTGTTATAGCGCTCGCACAGTTCGTAAAGCGGCTCGGCCACAGCATCATCGGGGGCAAAACCCTGCTTTGCAGGATGCAGGCAAAGCCCCTTTGCCCCCAGCTCGGTAAAGGCGCGCTCCAATTCGTCTGCGGCACCGCTCACCTGCGGGTCTACGCTCGCAAATCCCCACAGACGATCGGGATGTGCGGCAACCAGCATGGCAATCTGGTCATTGGTGCCAAAGTGCCCTCCGCATGCCGTGGTTACATCGAGCGGCATGAGCACGCTCTTCTGCACATCGCAGACGTCCATCTCGACTTGAAGCTCATCCCAATCCATGGGGCCCATATGCCCCATACCAAATTCTCGTGACCAAAAACCGAATCCATCAGGCTCATCACCCGGCGTACAGATCTCGCCGTAGAGCATAGGATGGACCAACATGTCGATAACCATTTCGTACTCCTTTCCAGGCATTTGACCCTAGTACGGCTCAAACGAACCGATCACTCGGGACGACAGCTCAGCGCCCGCCTTCATACACGCCGGAATATCAAGGCCATCGATCACGCCCTTGGTAAACCCGGCGATATACGAGTCGCCGGCACCCACGGTATTAACGACCTTCTCCGCCGGCACGATCCCGCACTCATAGAAGCGCTCACCGTCATAGGCAATGCTTCCCTTCTCGCCAAGCGTGGCAACCGCAACGCGCGGCCCCAATTCCTGCGCGTGACGTACCCAGTCCCGCAGCTCCGGAGTGTCATCTTCAAACGACATAAATGCGTAGTCAACGTAGGGAAAATGATTCTCGCAGGCATATTCGGGATCCTGGCTGAACACCGAGAAGTCCATAACCACCGTCTTGCCCGCATCATGCCACTCGGGCAGGAGGTCCAAACAATTGCCAAACAGGTCGGTATGAATGATGTCATGCTCTAGGATAAACGCCCGGTCATCTTCATTCGGACGATATGTCTCCATTACGCCATCGATTGCCTCGAGATGCACGCGATCGACGCCGTCTTTCAATGCCATGAGCATCACCGAGGTGTCGCCATCCTCCACCCGCAGATGAGAGATATCAAACCCCTCGGCGGCCAGCGCCTCTCTCATCTTGTCTCCGTACTCGTCCTTGCCGACAACCGACACGGCGGATACCGAAACGCCCATTCGTGCAAGATGGATACCCCAGTCAATGCCATTACCAGTCGGATAGAACACGCCGATGTTTTGATAGACGTCCGCACAGCAAAAACCAGCCGCACACGCTTTAATACCCATGGTCTTCTCCAATGTTCAAAAGGGGACCCACCACATGGCGAGCCCCCTTTTCGCGTTTCGCTTATTGTTTTGCATCGGCTGTCCAAGGCCTCATAGCCAGACCGCCGTACGCTTTCTTAAGCTATTCGACGATTGGTGCTCCGTGGCCCCAAGAACCTTCCATGCCGCACACGGTCGAGGCAAACCCGGCAGCAAAGTCGAGCGCGCGCTCGATGGCCTCGGCGCCACCCTCACCACGCTTGGCGGAATCGAGATAGCACATCAAAAACGAGGTGAGGAACGAGTCGCCCGCCCCCATGGTGTCCTTCATGTCCGTTACCGGTTTAGCCAGCTGGCGGTAATAACGCTCGCCGTCGTAAGCGATGCAGCCCTCGGCGCCCGCCGTAGCCGACACAAAACGCGGACCCAGATCCTTCACCCATGCCAGACGCTCGCGAATCTCGTCCTCACTCGCGGCATCCGCCGCACTAAAGAAAGCAAAATCGACATAGGGCGCAATCTGCTCGTAGTACTCGTCGGTGGAGTCGTCCGAAAAGTCAAAAGAGACCGTGACGCCCGCAGCCTTCAACTTGGGCAGCTCGCGCTCGGTGAAGCAATAGTTGCCCGAATGAACCACATCGAACTGCTTCATGTACGAAAGGTCAAAGCGACCGAGAACATAGCGCGCATCGCCACGGATACCGCCCTCGTTGGAGCCGAGGAAGACACGGTCACCGTCAACGACGGTCACGCGAGCCGCTCCGTTCTCGCCAATCATCTGCTCGCACTTGTCAAGCTCGATACCCTCATCCTCGAGGCTTGTAATGACATGCTCGGCAGCGGCGTCATTGCCAAAAATGCCCATGTATGCAGAGCGTGCGGCACCGCATTTCTTGGCATAAACGGCGAAGTTCACCGCATTGCCGCCGGGATACATGGTGTGGATATGCTCGTAGCGATCGACGACGTTGTCGCCAAATCCGAGCGCGTTAACGTTAAATGCCATGGCCTTTGCCCCTTCTAGTACTCGACAACACCCATATAGCGACGGAAATCGGGATCGTGATCAAACACCTTGCCGCGTGCAGCACGCAGCTCGCAGTTCATGGCGTAGAACAGCACCGGGTCCAGATAGGCACGGACGCTCGCCGGCACGGCTTCCATACCGTACTCCTTGGCATCGAGCACCATCAGCGTATCGGTATGCGTCTTAAGGAACGCAAGGGCGCGCTCGTCCATGGCACGGCACTCGCTGGAGCCCATCTGTAGGAAGTAAAAAACGCCATCCTGAGTAGCCTCGAAGGGGCCGTGGAAGTACTCGGCAGAGTGGATGTAGCTGCAGTGCTGCCACTGCATCTCCATAAGAGAGCAGATAGCGAAACCGTAGGTCTGGCTAAAGTTGGGACCGCTGCCCAGAATGTAGAAGAACTCGTGCTCCTGGCAAAGCTTGGCAAAACGATCGCCTAGCTCGGCATTTACCTTCTCACGTGCCGGGGGAAGAATCTTATCCATCTCGGCGATACCGGCATACATATCGGCAAGATCGGCGTAGCCCTCCTGCTGATCGAGCAGCTCGGCCGCAAGCGACAGCGAAATGCCAGCGGGGACCTCGGCCTGCGGCACGCCCTCGCCCCACGGGTAGACCCACGTGGTCCACTTGCCGGAGTCAATCTTGGATCCAGCGTTGTCGGTCTGGGCGATCACCGTAGCGCCGGCAGCAAGGGCAATCTCACAGCCCTCGACGACCTCGGGGGTGTTGCCACTGTGGCTGCAAGCAATGACCAGGGATTTCTCACCCAAGCGGCGCGGGCGCATGATATCAAACTCGCGAGCCGTATAGATATACGAAGTGAAGGTGGTTGCCTCGCGCTGCAGAAGCTCATGAGCCGGGATCAAATCGATCATGGAGCCACCGCAAGCAATCCAGTAGACGCTGTCGAACTTGCCCTTCTCGGCAATTGCCTCTTTGATCAGATCGTGTGCGTTCATATCCAGTTCCTTTCTTGTTTGGTCCGCAATCAATGACGTTGGCTGCGTGGCCGATAGTTGGTTTAGTCAATCAGATATTTCTCGAATGCGGCCATGTTCTTGGCATCTGCCGCCGCCGGGTCATCGTAGTAACGCCCGTCCGTGATTTCCTGGCCCAGCATGCCATCGAAACCATGGGCATTAAGCGTAGCGACGAAGGCGTCCATATCGTGCTTGCCATCGCCCCACACCAGATGGCCATACGGGTCACCGTCGATAAAGTGCATCTCGTGAATTGCCCCATCACCAAAGGCGGCAAACCAGTCCTCGAGCGTCTCGCCCGCAACGCCCATCGCGGTTGTATCAACCATGGGCTGTAAGTACGGGCTCGCGACCTCGTCAATCATGCGCTTCGCATCGGAAACCGTCGTTACAAGGTTGCTCTCCTCGGGACGCAGGCTTTCCATCGTAAGCACCAGACCGTGCTCACCGGCATACTCCGCCAGAATGGACAAGTGCTCGCGGCTGCGCTTCCAGGCTTCCTCGCGGTCCTCGTCCCAGTCGCCCCAGCCCGAGTTGACGGACATACGGTCGCACCCAAGTACCTCGGCAAGCTCAATGCCGTGCTTAAAGTACGCCAGGCTGCGCTGTTCATGCAGCGGTTTGCGTGCGCAGTACTGCCAAGGATAGACAACATTCTCGGGGCACAGAGTACGATACCTAAGCCCACGGTCTGCAGCCTTTTTCGCCAGGACCTCAGCCTCAAAGTAGCCCGTGTGGTCGAGCGTCACATGCGGCTCCGCACACCACAGCTCAATGGACTCAAAGCCCAAACGCTGCTGCACATCAAGGAAGTAATCGAGCGACCACATGATGTAGTGGATATTCATGCCCGCAATCTGTTCGCGGCGCAGCGTCGGTTTGGATTCAGACATCTTATGCCTCCTTATTTCGATCGAACACGATTTGTCCGTCCGACATCGTCATATCAACCGAAAGATCGCGTGCGTCGCGATAATCGAGGTCGAACACATCCCGATCGAGCACGCAGATATCGGCAAGCTTGCCGACCTCAAGCGTACCCAGTTCGTCTTCGCGCATCAGATCGTACGCGCCCCCGGCAGTCCAAGCACGCAAGAGCTCGACAAGCGTCAGCGCGTTGGCCTCATTCACGGGCAGCCCATCGTCGAAGTATCCACCGCACGCGCTGTAGATTGACTCGCCCAGGCTCGGAATCAGCAGTGGCAAATCCGTACCACAGCACACCGTGCATCCGGAATCTTCCATGCCGCGGCGATTCCAGCTGTGCAAAAGTCGCGTCTCGCCAATTTGTCGACGCATCATCGACAGGCAATCCTCGCGCCGGTCCAGCGTCAAAATCTGCGGATAGACCTCGCAAATTCCACCTAACTTGCCAAACTCGACAAGATCGGTCGGATCAGAGTTCTCGAGATCGGTAATCGCATGGCGGCGAAGCAACCGTCCATGCTCGTCTCGAGGCAGCGAGGCATAGAGCGCCACGGTGCGACGAACGGCGCCATCGCCCTGGCAATGCAAGGAATATCGGAAGCCGTCAGCATCAATTGCGCGCAGCTCGTTCTCAATCAGATCCCACTCGGGCTCCTCGACAACCGTCTTGCCGGCAGCTCCCGCATCGGCCGTGTCCTCATAGGGGTCAATCATCTCGGCAAGCCCCGCCCATACGCCGCGATCGGTCATACGGTTGAAGCCAGAAAAACGAACGAACGGTCCCCGAAAGCGCTCTCGTGCCTCGCGAGCATACGACAGATTTGCACCGGCACCCACCGGCTGCGACATCATAGAGACGCGAACCGTCAGCTCACCAGATTCCTCACGGCGAGCCATTTCGTCGGCAAAACCGTAGTAGTCATCAAACGCCATCTCCTTGATGGCGGTAACGCCGCGCTCGTTAAGCATGCTCATGTAGTCCGAATACCCCGCACGTACCTCGGGCAGCGCGAGGAAATCGCTCATCATGCGCCAGATCTTCTCGGCATAGCACGCCTGGGGTGTGAAGCCGTATCGCGCACTGGCGGCAGCATTGAGAACGCAGGTCTCCGCACCCGGTGTAAAGCAGACGACAGGGATATCGCCAAAACAATCGTCAAACACAGCCGCCGTATTTGCGTTCTCGGCATCCGATGCCAACGTTTCGGGTAGGTTGTGGCCAAAAGCCGCCGCGCAATCCGGATGATCTTCTTTCCATGCACGCAAGAGCGACACGGCCTCTTTGGCATCAGCGATGCCGGACAGATCAGGCCCCAACGTCCGCAGCGCCCAGCCTGTATAGAAGGTATGCACATCGATCAGGCCAGGCATGACGGTGCGGTCGCCCAGGTCAACTACCTCGTCCGCCTGGGTCAAATACGAAGCTAGCTCACACTTGGTGCCAACAGCCTCAATTCGATTGCCACGGACCGCTACGAAACCTTCAAACGGCAGGTCCCCCGTACCGGTAAAGACGCTCTTAGACGTCAGGACCGTCAAACGATCAGACATCACAACCACCTACGCCGGAAGCATGCCAGAAATTGCCGTTACGATCAGGCCAAAGACGACCATGAAGATGAAGAACTTCCAAATGGTCTTCCACCATTGGCCAAACGAAATCTTAGCCACGCCAAGGCCGGCAACCGTCATGCCCGCCACGGGACTGATGGTGTTGATGGTCTGGTTGGCAAACTGGAGCGCGGTAACGGCCGCCTCGGGATTGAGGCCCATGAGCTCGGTCAGGGGGCCCATAACGGGCATGGTGAGTGCCGCCAGGCCAGAACTCGAGGGAACCAGCAAAGAGAGCAGGCCAAGGACGATATACATAAACGTGGTGTAGACGGCGGCGGGCGCACCGGCGAGCGCAGTAGCGAGCGCCTGGAGGATGGTGTCGATGATCATGCCGCCCTCGGCGATGACCAGAATACCGCGAGCGATACCGATAACGATGGCGGCGTACGCAAAGTCGGCGAGACCTTTAACGAACTCCTCAGCAATCGTCTGCTGGTCAAGACCGCCCAGGATACCGGCAAGCAAGCCCATGCCAAGGAACACGGCGGAAATCTCATTCATGTACCAACCCTGGGTAACAAGACCCCAGACGATAATGCCCATACCGCAAGCAAAATCGATAAGCACGAGCTTCTGACGGGTAGTGAACTCTTCCTCGATGGAGGCATCGGTCACGGAAAACTCGATACGCTTGAGCTTATCGTCCTCGTACGTAATGGACGACTCGGGGTTTTTCTTGACGCGCATGGCGTAGCGCATGGCCCATGCGATACCGACGGCAGTGAAGATGACCCAAGAAACGGCGCGCAGCCACAGTTGCGGATTGCCCTCGATGCCAATGATGCCCTGGGCGATCAAAACATTAAACGGATCGATGGTCGAAGCGCAATATCCCAGGTTAGGACCAAGGAAGCAGATGATGAATGCCGTCATCGAGTCATAACCGATACCCATCATGATGGGAATGAAGATGGCATAGAACGGCAGGGCTTCCTCAGACATACCAAACGTGGTGCCGCAAATGGACAGCAACGTCATCGTGATGGGAATGATGAGGATGTCCTTGTTCTTGAGCTTTTTAATCACGCGGCTCATGCCGGCATTCAAAGCGTTGGTCTTGGTGATGATTGCGAACGACCCGCCAATCAATAAGACGAACGCAACGACGTCGGCAGCCTCCTGGATGCCCTTAGTGGGCGCTTGCAGGACCGCGAAGATATCCTGCCCCAGATTGATGGTCTCGCCGGTCTCGGAATCGGTGTAGTTCTTATCGACCTGTTCATAGGTTCCAGCAACGGCGACTTCACGCTCGCCCGCCGCTGTCGAAATCGTCTTGCGCTGATACTGACCAGAGGGAACGATCCAAGTCAAGACCGCAAAGACAACGATCAGCAAGAACATGATCGTATAGACATGCGGTAATTTGAACTTAAAACGTCTGTTTGTCTTCTTCGCCTTCGTATCTGACATAGATACCTCCAAAGAACTCGAGACTGCATCGCATCTCGCTTCAACGTTTGCACAAGGCAAACGTTCTATGACGTTCTATAGGTTACCAGCAGCTTTTCTCGCCATCAAGATAATTTCAAACTGATTGCCGCAACGCGGTTGAACGGTTGCGTTTGCGCCGTGAACGGTATGGAAACGCCCGGTGAGATGATCCACCGGGCGCTTTCATACGCAATGTCCTAGATGTCAAAAACGTAGCGAGACCCAACGATCCGCTGACGACCGATGATAAACGGCCGCCGCTGCTCATCGAAAAAGAAGGCTTCCATATAAAACAAGGGTTCGCCAACGGGAACTGCCAACAACCGAGCGACCTCGGGCGACGCACACGCGATCTCAAGCGTGCATGGGTCGGTAAACGCGGGCGTGCGGCCCGTCAGGTTGCGCACGAACTCAAAAATGGATTGGTTAGATAGAGGTGCCGTTGATAGATAGGCGTTGTCCTCGTAAACATATATGTTGTTCTCGAGCATGACAGGGACGCCATCGGCAGTACGCACGCGCTCAACGCAGATCAAGTCAGTTCCAACGGGAACACCAAAGAACTGTGCTTCGGTGGAATCCGCCGGCAGCATCTTTCTCGAAATGACACGCGCCCCCGGTTCCATTCCGTTAACGCGGCATGCGTCCGAAAAACTCTGGACGTCATCCTTCTGGCGAATCTTGCGCTTGAGCTTGGGGGCATTGACAAACGTGCCTTTCCCCTGTCGCTTCGTTAGATAGCCCTGTTGGACGAGCTCCTCAATAGCGCGTCGCACGGTAACGCGGCCAACTTTATAGCTCTCAGCCAATTCGAATTCGTTGGGTATCCGCGCACCTGCCTTGTAGGCACCGGAGTTGATTTCGTTTTTGATGATATCGATAACCTGTTGGTACAGCGGTATCGCTGCTTTACCGTCAGTTAGCCCTTCAGTCGGTGGCATATACCCTCTCCAAGCACAATTAAGCCTAAAACGGACTTAGGGGCATTCAACAAGTCCTTAAGCCCGCATTAGCTTAAAGTATGCTAGGTGTCGCACCAAAATGTCGGCTATTTACTCATCAGACCCGAAAAACGCGCAACTACCGCGCTCCTAAGAAAGCTCAAGCAGTTCCGGCAGCTGGTCGATGATCTTGTCCGCAGCATCCTGGCTAAAGCCAAACCGCTCCTCGCGCTTGGCGATTACCGTCAGACCCGCTCGCTTGCCGGCAGTGATGCCAGGCACCGAATCCTCAACGCAGCAGCAACGGACCGCAGGCAGCCCCAACAGGTCCAGCGCATGCAGGTAGATGTCGGGCTCGGGCTTGCTCTCCTTAAACTGCTCGCCGCTCACCACGTACTCAAAGGCATCCGACAGACCACATGCATCGAGTACTTCCTCGATGCTGTCCATGGGAGACGAGCTCGCCAGCGCCACGCGAACGCCGCGGCGCGGCAACTCTCGAATCGTATCCACAGCGCCCGGGTTAATCAAAGCCTGGTAGTCACGCGGACGCTTATGCGCCCACTCGTCCCAACGGGCCAATGCCTCCTCGCCAGTGAAGTGCCCTTTACCGGCGCGCTCAAACCAATCGACTAGCATATGCAGGAAGAACTGATGTGAGGTACCAACCTGCCCGTTCAACTCCTCTTGGGTCAGATTCAACCCAAGCTCCTTGGCAAACGCGGCAGTCTCCCCCAGGTAGTAATACTCGGTATCGACAATGACGCCGTCCATGTCAAAGATAACGGCGTCGAACGGAAATGCGGACACGGCACCCTCCCTAACAAAAGGGCGCCCGCAAGCGGACGCCCGAACCATGCACTATCGGCGATTCTAACCCAGCAGCTGGTCAAGTGCTACCGCGATACCGTCTTCGTTGTTGTTGGCGGTCACCATCTGGGCCACGGCCTTGACTTCATCGACAGCGTTACCCATGGCGACGCCGGTACCAGCCCACTCGATCATAGACTTGTCGTTCTGGCCGTCGCCAAACGAGACGACCTCGCTGGCATCGATACCGAGCTTGGGCAGGGCGCCCTCGAGCGCGCGGGCCTTGTCGATACCGGGCGCCGTGTACTCAAAGTACCAGTCGGCCGTAAACATGCCCGAAAGCGTCTGCTTAAAGGGCGCATACATCTCCTCGTAATGCGCCTGCAGGTAGGCCGGATCGCCCGCCGTCAGCAGCTTGTCCACGGGATAAGTGTCCACGACCTCATGCAGGCTCTCGACCTCGCGAATCTTAAGGTCGCACGCATCGCGCTCGTATTTGACGATGTTTTTCTGCGAGCCGTCAGGCAGCGTGATCATGCAATGGTACGAGTCCTCGACGTGCAAATCGCGACCGAGCGAGATGATGGGGATCACGTCAAAATTACGCAGGTGATCAATCAGGCGATGCAATTCGTCGGCAGGCATAGCCTGATCGAACAGCACCTCGTCGGTCTGAGCATCGACGACGTGCGCGCCATTAAAGGCAACTAGCAGACCATCATGGTTCTGAAGGTCGAGCTCCTGCGCCAAGGCATGCAGCCCCCATGCGGGACGACCCGAAGCCAAGATAAGCTTAATGCCCGACTCCTGCGCCGCGAGCAGTTTCTCGCGCGTACGCGGGCTGATGACCTTTTGGTCGTTGGTGAGCGTACCGTCGATATCCATTGCGATGGCTTTGATTGCCATATATGCCTCCCTGACATTGAACAACCTTGTCTGAGCCATCATACAGAACACCCACGGCGGCGTTGTTTGCAACGGGAAAAATGTCATATTGTCCCAAACATGAACGGCGCGCCTTCGACGATTGCGATGCCCGTCGAGGCGCCTCCCGATACATTCCATCCTATCCAAATAGCAAAGGGCCCGCATCCCAACGGATACGGGCCCTTGTCGGCTATGCGTTAGTTTTCGCAGCGAATCCTACTTGCGGTGAGCTCGGTAGAACTCGATGAGCGCCTGGGTCGAAGCGTCCTGTTCGGCCTTGGCGGCGTCGTCGTGGAAGGCCGGGGTGATCTGCTTGGCAAGCTGCTTGCCAAGCTCGACGCCCCACTGGTCGTAGGAGTCGATGCCCCAGACCGTGCCCTCGACAAACGTGATGTGCTCGTACAGGGCGATGAGCTCACCAAGCGCGAACGGGGTCAGCGTGTCGCCAAAAATCGAGGTCGTCGGACGGTTGCCCTCAAAGCAGCGGGCCGGGACGATCTGCTCGGGCGTGCCCTCGGCACGCACCTCATCGGCCGTCTTACCAAAGGCGAGTGCCTTGGTCTGGGCCAGGAAGTTGCCCAGGAACAGCTCGTGGACATCCTGGCCGCTGTCGGTTGCGGGGTTGGCAGTGTTGGCGAAAGCGATAAAGTCGGCCGGGACCACCACGGTGCCCTGGTGCAGCAGCTGGTAGAAGGCGTGCTGACCGTTGGTGCCGGGCTCGCCCCAGAAGATCTCACCGGTATCGGAGGTCACGGCGCTGCCGTCCCAGCGGACGTGCTTGCCGTTGGACTCCATGGTGAGCTGCTGCAGGTAGGCCGGGAAACGATGCAGGTACTGGCAGTACGGAAGTACGGCGTGGCTCTTGGAACCGAAGAAGTTGACGTACCAGACGTTGAGCAGGCCCATCAGCGCGACGGCGTTGTTCTCGAGCGGGGTGTTGCAGAAGTACTCGTCGATGGCGTGGAAGCCCTCGAGGAACTGCTGGAAGCGCTCGGGGCCGAGCACGACGATCAGCGACAGGCCCACGGCGGAGTCAACGGAATAACGGCCGCCGACCCAGTTCCAGAAACCGAAGGCGTTGGCGGGGTCGATACCGAAGGCCTCAACCTTCTCGAGTGCGGTGGAGACAGCGACGAAGTGCTTTGCCACGGCCTCGGCGTTCTGCTCATCGGAGCCGTCGATGGCGCCCTGAGCCTTGAGCTGCTCGAGCATCCAGGTCTTGACCTCGCGGGCGTTGGTGAGGGTCTCGAGCGTGGTGAAGGTCTTGGAGACGATGATCACAAGCGTGGTCTCGGGGTCCAGGCCCTTGAGCTTCTCTGCCTGATCGTTGGGGTCGATGTTGGAGATGTAGCGGCAATCGATACCGGCGTCGGCATAGGGACGCAGGGCCTCGTACGCCATGACCGGACCCAGGTCGGAGCCACCGATGCCGATGGACACCAGGTGCTCGATCTTCTTGCCGGTAACACCCTTCCACTCACCGGAGCGCACGCGCTCGGCGAAGGCATACATGCGGTCGAGGACCTCGTGCACGTCGGCGACGACGTCCTGGCCGTCGACGATGAGCTGGCCCTTCTCGCTAGCCGGGCGGCGCAGCGCGGTGTGCAGGACGGCGCGGTCCTCGGTGGTGTTGATGTGCTCGCCGGAGAACATGGCGTCACGGCGCTCCTCGAGCTTCACCTCGCGGGCAAGATCGCACAGCAGCTTGACGGTCTCGTCGGTCACCAGGTTCTTGGACAGGTCGAAGTGCAGGTCACCGGCGTCAAAGCTCAGCTTGTTCACACGCTCGGGATCGGCGGCGAACCAGGCCTTGAGGTCGATACCCTCGGCCTCGAGCTTCTCCTGATGAGCCTCGAGCGCCTTCCAAGCGTCAGTCGACGTGGCGTCGATAGGTGCGGCAACAGTTGCCATAAAGTCCTCCTCAGCATACGGGCGCACACCTCCATGCACGCCCGGATATTCAGATATCTCTATTCTAGCGCAGGTCAAGACTGCAATCAGCGAGCGTTGCCAATCGGCCCCCAAACGGCGACCGACCAAAAAGGGACAGGTTTATTTTGGCAGGTCAAACGCTTTACCAATCAAAAATTACCCATCCCTTTATGGCAATTATTAGGCCGCAGCGCACACACTGCCGAGCAACTCACGCAGAGGAGACCCGATGCCCTCCAGCAGCTCGGGCGCGATGATGGCAAAAACGGGAGCCTCGCCGGCTCCCACCGTAGCGGGCACCTTGCCCTCCGAGACAATGCATCCATAGGGGACAAAACCGTCCTCACCGGCATCGAGCGCCGCCATGCGGTGGGCGAGCTCGCGCGCAAAGCCGGCTGTATCGGCATCACCGATCGCCAGGACAAAGTCCACACCCTCGTCGGTCGCCAGGGCCACGGCCTCGTTGACCAGCTCGCCTCCCCCATCGCCTCCAACCGAGCCACAGCGAAAGAGCACGCGTTCGAGCAGGGCGCGATCGAGCGAGCCCAGCGCCGCCGAAACGAGCTCATCACGCGTGTGCTTGTCACCACCCAGCACAACCAGCGCCTTGGTGCCACCGTAGTGAGCGACCAATCGTCCGCACCAGCGAGCCACGTCCCCATCCGCAACAAGGCGCGTCGGCATACCAAACCCACAATTGACCATCTTTCCCACAACCCTTCCGTGCGTATAGGCGGTATCAATCGTTAGACCCATGCTACGAAGCGAGGTTTTCCGAGCTGTTTCACACTCTTTAGGGCTGCGTTAAAACCCGATGCAGCCGCACGACCATACCTACCAAAACAAACCAGTCCCTTTTTGGTTGGTTTTGACGATGTCCGGACGAGCGGGTATTATCGAACAAGTATTCGATAAGAACATGTGTTTGATGGGAGGACGCGTGGGACACGAGCGTCACACCTATATCTGCATCGACCTCAAGACGTTCTACGCCAGCGTCGAGTGCGTCGACCGCGGTCTCGACCCGCTCACCACCAACCTGGTCGTTGCCGACGAATCGCGCGGGCGCACGACCATCTGCCTTGCCATCACACAGGCCATGAAAGACCTCGGAATCCATAACCGCTGTCGCCTGTTCGAGATTCCCGACGGTATCGACTACATCAAGGCCGTACCGCGCATGCAGCACTACATGGAGGTGTCGGCGCAAATCTACGGTATCTATCTGGAATTCGTCAGCCCACAGGACGTGCACGTCTACTCCATCGACGAATGCTTTATCGACGTGACGCCCTATCTGGACCTCTATCACACCGACGCTGAAGGCTTCGCCTGCATGTTGCGCGACGAGGTCCTGGCGCGCACCGGCATCACGGCAACGGTTGGCATCGGCCCCAACCTATTCCAGGCCAAGGTGGCACTCGACATTACCGCCAAGCACGTACCCAGCCGCATCGGCATACTCGATGACGAGACCTTTCGCAAGGAGATCTGGCCCCATCGCCCCATCACCGACATCTGGGGCATTGGGCCCGGCGTGGCAGCACGACTCGAAAAATACGGCGTCTACGATCTGATGGGCGTCGCGGCGCTCGACGAAAACCTGCTCTACGACGAGCTCGGCGTCAATGCCGAGTATCTTATCGACCACGCCTTTGGGCGCGAGCCGACAACTATCGCCGATATTCAGGCCTATCGCCCGCAGGCAACCTCAACTACCACAGGACAGGTGCTCTCGAAAGGCTATGCCTATGAACAGGCCTACACCGTCTTGCGCGAGATGGTCGACAACGCTGTGCTGGACTTAGTCGATAAGCACGTGGTGTGCAACAGTATCTCGCTCTTTGTAGGCTACGCGAGCGAGCGCGCCGACATACGCCGCCTCGACGCCAGCGGCACAGCACAATATGTAGACGGATGCGGGCATTTGCGTTCGAGCACGTCGAGCATCGAACCCGCCGCAACCGACGGCCCCGAGCTCACGCCCCGCGCGCCCAAGCCCGTCCAACGCGACGACGAACGCCGACGTTTGGTGCGAGAGGCACAGGCGATTGACGGCATCTTTGTGGGCGAACACGGCGGCAAGCCGCGTGGTGGCTATGCCGCGCTCTTTGCGCACTCCAACGCCTCGCGCAAGCTGCCCGAGCGCACCAATTCGTTTAAGAAGATCATGGGCTATTTCGATGAGCTCTGGGCGCAGACTGTCGATCCCAAACGACCGGTCAAGCGCATCAACCTGGGATTTGGCAACCTCATGCCCGAGGAATTTACCACTATCGACCTGTTCAGCGATGTTAAGGCCGATGAGCGCGAGCGCGACCTGGCGCGCGCTGTCCTGGCCGTGAAGGGCAAGTACGGCAAGAACGCGCTCGTCAAGGGATTAAGCTTCACCGCCGGCGCCACCGCACGCGAACGCAACGATCAGGTAGGAGGACATCGTGCCTAAGTCCCAACAACAGCCGATGCGGCCACCGACGCCTTTTGAACGTCTAGCGGACCCCGAGGGAAGACGTCGCTCCTCCGACCCCAAGCTCACCGCCAACGGCGCCGTCCGCGCCGGCCGTGCCGCGCAGTTTATGCCCTTTGCCGCCCTCACGGGATACTACGAGCTCGTGCGCAAACAAGAAATCACTGTTGAGCCCAAATGCGAACTCACGGAAGAAAAAGCCCTCGAGCTTTCGAAAAAGCTCGAGGGCCTCAAACGCGGCGACTTGGTGCGCGTCACCTATTACGATATGTACGGTTATCGTAGCCGCACGGGCATCCTCGACGAAGTGTTACCCGCATTCAAGCTGCTCAAACTCAGGGATATCGCCATCAACTTCGACGACATCCAAGGCATCGAGCTGCGTGGTCGAGCCTAGCGACGAGAACGCTTGCGCAAGACGAGAGCAATGCCAAGCACTGCGGCAGCTGCAACCAGCAATCCCAAGACCAGCGTGAGGGTCGAGTCGCCAGCGTGAGGCAGCGAGCCGTCCTTCGGAGTCTTCTTAGTGGTCGTCGAAACGGTCGTCGTGGTGCTGCTCGACTGGCCGTTGCCGCCCGTCTGGCTGCCACCAGGCTGATCGCTGCCACCCGGCTGCGAAGGATTGGTGGGTTCCGTCGGATCCGGAGTACCGGGATCAATCGGATTCTCAGAATTCTCCTTGCGCTGGATCCAAACCTGGCAGCCATTGAACGGGTTGGCGGTACCGAGGCACAGACCCTGGTTGGTCACCGCAAAGGTGCGCAGACCATGGTTATACGGATCGTTAAAGCCATTGGTCGTCAGCGTCGTAAAGTTCACGCCGTCCTCGGTCACATACATATCAAAGCCACGCTCGGCATTGCGAAGGTAAGACATGCACGTAAGGACACTCTGCAGTTTCTTGAGGTTCTCCTTACTCAGCAGCTTATCGAGCGCATCCTGAATATCGCCCGGCAGCTCGGTGCCATAGGCATCCTCGTACTGCTGCTTCAGGCTCTCATAGCTATCGAGCATGTCCTGATACTGGTCGGCAAAGGACTTGAAGTACGCGATCTCGCCATCGATCTTCTGGACGTAAGCGGCGTCGTCCTCAACGTCCTGGGACATCGTCGCGGCCTGATCGCAAAGGTCGCCCGCGGCATCCTCCAGCGCATCGCTCAGGTCGCCAAAGCCCTTAGCGACCTCGGTCTTCTCGTCATCGGCCTCGACGGCCTCAGCCTTCTCGTCATCGACCTCGACGGCCTCGTTTGAATCATCGTCCGCAAGCGTGTTCACGGGAACGATGGGGTCGTCAGGCGATTTCTTGTCGAGCAGGTGATCGAGCAGGTCCCTAAGGCGCTGAACCTGAGAGTTCCACTCCTCGGGCGTCATATCGATAATGTCGCCATTGGAGAACTGGCCGATCGGCTCGAGCAGGCTCGCGGTATCAAAGGTACCGATATACAGCTTGCCGTCGAACTTCTGCATGCGCCAAATGTACTGGTTCTCGTTTCGGCCAAAGCCCGAAGCCAGGCCGGAAAGAGGGCCGTTGCCATTCTTCTCGGAGAACATCTCGGTGGGATCGCCAACGACGAGCTCCATGTTCTCGTTCTTGTCCATGCGATAGATGTTGACCGACTGCTCAAGATTGGCATTCACAAACGAGCAGTCAACGCCGCCCATGCCGCTCTTGCCGCCCTCTTCGGTGTTGGACTTGTTGAACAGGATGCGCTCGAGAGCAATCTCCTCGTCGTTGTATTCACCGATATAGAGGTAGTCATTGTAGACGATGAGGTTGGCAGCACCAGAACGGGTGCGGGCAGGATCGATGCCAAAGCAGTACTTTGCACCGTCCGCCTTATCGCCAACAATGGGAGTCCACTCATAGCTGCCGTCGGCGTTCTTGTCGCCACGGACCATGGCGAACGACTGCATGGAATTATCATCGGGAGCGTTCTCGGGCGTACCGGTGCAGATGGTGGCATAGAGATGACCATTGTACGAGACCATATCCCAAATGGCACCGCCGTAGATGCTGTCCTTATAGCGAATCGCCGGATAGTTAAACAGCGTGCCCGAGTTGGCAATCTCGGTGAAGCTGTCCTGGCCCTTCGAGGGGTCAGACGACGTCAGGATTGTCGACACAAAATTACCGTTCGCGTCTTTACCCACATTACTGATGACGAGCTGGCCATCATGGACGCACATGCCGCGGATACCGGTAGAAATGCCCTGCTTGTAGGCATCGCGGTAATCGTCCGCGCTCGAAAGGCCCTGATAGACAACTTTCCAATCATCCGTCTTAGGATCGATCTCATATACAGCAGGCAGGCCGCTTTTGCCGCCATTGGTCCTGACGCTGCCGCAGAAATAGAGCTTACCCTTATAGCTCACGGCATTGCGGAACAAAGGACCGACGCCGTTGAGCGATTCAGAGAGTAGCAGCTTGGTCTCACCGGTCTTGGTATTGATCTTAACCAAGATGCCGCCGCTGTCCTTGTCGGCCGTGCCGTCCTCCTTCTGCTGTCCATAGAAGAACGTGCCGTTAAACATGGCCTCCAGCGTCAGGCGCATGGTCTCGGCATCAAAGGAATCGCCCAGCGTGCCGTTCATGAGCGTCAGTGTGTTGCCCATCGCCGCATAGCAGGTGCCCACATAAAGCCAGTCACCATAGCTCGCAGCCGCCCAAGTGTAGCTCTGGCCGCGATCGCCTTCGTTGTTGGCCGTGTTACCATCGGCGCCCGGAACGGCAACGGCACCGTTACCCTGGTAGTCGACGATACCATCCGGCTGCGACGTTCCTACCGTAGGATGCGAGAGCTTCTCAAAGGAATATCCATTTCCCGCATTGTAGGTAACGGCACCCGAAGCGTCTTCGGCATGCGCCGGCAGCGGCGATACCAAGATAGCGGCAAGCGCTGCCACCAAGCCAAGTGCTCCCACTCGTCTCATAAGGCTATAACCTCCCCTGTCCTAAAGCCCAGCTTTAGCATTCTTCATTTCTGTCCACGGTTAATTGCAATCTGAGCACAGCAATAATCAGCGTATAAATATACACCTGTAATTTTTTGGACGGGTTAATAGATGCTCGATTGGTAGCGAATTCCGCGCAAACCGTCACCAAACTCCACTTTTACCGCATCTAAAGGTTATTTTTTACGCAAATTTTTGGATGTCGATAGTCGCAATGAGCAGGAGGCCGGTATCCACCGGAGAGGGCAACGCCTACATTTTCATAACGTAATAGCCCGCGCCCCTCACCGCCGTCTCGAGTGTGTCGCGATCAACCGGGAGCTTCGAGCGTACGCGTGCTGTGTGGTCCGCATACGTCACCGTAGCCCACACGCCGTCCAGTGCATTGAGGGCATTGGCTACGTTCTGAGCGCAGCCGTCACAGCTCATGCCGCCGATGAGCAGCTCATCGCTATAGGGATAGTGGGACTCGTCGGTGTCTGCCACCACAACCTTCTTGGCTTTCTTGCCGCTCGCGCCATCACTGCAACAGCTCTTTCCATGCGTCGACGCCGCAATGCGACGCAGCCCAAAAAACATGCCGACGGCAATGACGGCCAGCACGATGAGATTCGCAGGGTTGAGCAAGTCACTCATGCGTTCCCCTTTCAAGTAGCCCTATCTAGATACCCTCATGGGGTGTTCCCATCTTAACCCAAAATCATGTCCGTTCGGTCAATTAGTTTCCCTCTTCAAACTTTTTAGTTGACCAAGGCTTACTTTCGTGTATAAGTTTTCCTAGGCTAACAGTTTAGATCCGTAAGGAGCGTCGTGACTCGAACCATAGACATCCCAACGTTTCAGGCGGCAGTCGTGCGCAACTGCTCCCCCACGCTCGCGGGCATCAAACCGGCATCGCTCTTTACCTATCCAGGAGTCTATGCCGATCAAGACGGCTCAAGCGTAACTGCGGCGATCGAGGATCGCCGAGCACGCCTGCTCAACGTTATCGCCCGGTGCAACCGCGAGCTTAATCCGTTCGGTATCCATCTGAGCGTTTTGGTCTGGCGCCCCTGCGGGGCGCTCGTATACGCATATCGGCCCAATAGCCTCGCCACTTACCTTGCTGACCCGCGCGCCAAAACGGCACTCGCCAAGAAGGGCTACGACACCGGCAACCTCTCGGCATGTCTTGTGCACCTGGCATCACGCATCACGCTCGCGAGCAATAACGCCGCGGAATGCGCCTGCGGCCAGACTCGATGCGCACTGGATCAGCAAGTCTGCTGTAACAACGACTGCGCCTGCGAATTTCCACACGAGATTGGCTACTTCCTGGGGTACCCCTGCGACGACGTATACGAGTTCATCGCTCAGCGTGGCGAGAACTACAAGATCTTTGGAGCCTGGAAGGTCTATACGAATGTCGAGCAGGCGCTTGCGACGTTTGATGCGTACCGTGCCTGCACCCAACACCTCACCTTTATCTATCAGCAGGGCTGCAGCTTGGCGCAACTTGCCCAGGCGACCCGATAGAACGTACAAACCGCGACCGCACGCCGCACAACCGAAAGGACTCAACATGAGCAAGATCGCCGTCGTCTACTGGAGCGGCACGGGCAACACCGAGGCCATGGCAAACCTCGTTGCCGAGGGCACCACGTCCGCGGGCGCCGAGGCCGAAGTCATCCCCTGCGCCGACTTCTCTGCCGACAGGGCCGCCGACTATGATGCCTTCGCCTTCGGTTGCCCCGCCATGGGCTCCGAGGAGCTTGAATACGATGAGTTCCAACCGATGTGGGACGAAGTCAAGGAGACCCTCGGCGACAAGAAGGTCGTCCTCTTTGGCTCTTATTCGTGGGCCGAAGGCGAATGGATGGACAATTGGAAGGCGGACGCCGACGAGGCAGGCGTCAACGTGGTCGACTCCGTCATCTGTTACGACGCCCCCGACGATGAGGGCGAGGCGGCCTGCCGCGCCCTTGGAGCCGAGCTCGCCTAGCTGCAATGAGCTCCGCCCGTAACGCGCTCTGCACCAAAACACATTCGCGTCCCAACAAAAACGGGAGCCGGATCACATCCGGCTCCCGTTTTCTGCTGTGTCAGTCATATAAAGCGGCTACGAGATATTACCCAAGAACGCCTTGGTGCGCTCGCTCTTAGGATGGTCGAAGACCTCGCTCGGCGTGCCATCCTCCACGATAACGCCGCCGTCCATAAAGACGACGCGGTCGGCGACGTCGCGGGCAAAGCCCATCTCGTGCGTCACCACGATCATGGTCATACCGTCATGCGCAAGATCGCGCATGACGCCCAATACATCGCGGACAAGCTCAGGATCGAGCGCCGACGTGGCCTCGTCAAAGAGCATCACGTGCGGATTCATCGACAGGGCGCGGGCGATGGCCACGCGCTGCTGCTGACCGCCCGAAAGCTGACTCGGCATAAAATCGATGCGCTCGGCCAGGCCGACCTTGGTCAGCTCCTCGATGGCAATCTTCTCGGCCTCTTCCTTGCTGCGCTTGAGCACCTTTTGCTGCGCAAGCATGACGTTCTTTTTGACCGACAGGTGCGGGAACAAGTTGAACTGCTGAAACACCATGCCCAAGTGCGTACGCACCTTATTGAGGTCAACGCCCTTGGCGCACACATCCACGCCCTCGACGACAATCGAACCACTCGTGGGCTCCTCGAGACGGTTAATGCAGCGAAGCATCGTCGACTTGCCCGAACCCGAAGGGCCCAGGACTACGACGACCTCGCCCTTGTGCACATCAAGGTCGATGTCGCGCAGGACCACGTTATCGCCAAAGGCCTTCTGGAGATTCTTGATGCTGACGACGACCTCGTTCGAGTTATTGGTTTCGCTCATAATAGAACCTCCTTACAGACCAGCGATATGGTCGGCGGGCGTCGCGACAACCTGTCCGGCGCTCTTGGTGGGACGCTTCTTTTTGGTTTCGGCCGTACCCAGCAGCCTCGCCTCAAGACCGCTCACCAAGCGCGCAAGCGGCAGGGTAATGACCAGATAGAACAGGGCGGCAACCACATACGGCGTAATGGAGCCCGTCGTTGCCACGATGGTGCGGGCGTTCATGACGATCTCGACCACGCCCACGGCGGCGAGCAGCGACGTATCCTTGTAGAGCAGGATAAACTCGCTGGTCAGCGTAGGCAGGACATTGCGGAACGTCTGCGGAATCATAACGTAGAGCAGCGTCTGGAAGGCATTCATACCCAGCGAACGAGCGGCCTCGTTCTGGCCCTTGGGGATCGATTGAATACCGGCACGGAAAATCTCGCACAGATACGCAGACGAGTTCATGGCCATGACGATAACGCCCAAGACATAGTCGTCCACCTTGACGCCGGCAAGCGGCAGGCCAAAGAATGCAATATAGATCTGCAGGAACGCCGGCGTACCGCGGATGACATTCACGTAGATGCCGGCAAGGCAACGCAGGATGCGCGATTTGGATATGCGCATAAGCGACAGGGCAAAGCCAAAGGGGATCGCCAGCGGAAACGCCACGAGCACGATCGAGAGCGACATAAGGAAGCCCTTGAAGACGATCGGCAGGCTCTGGACCAAAATGACCGGGTTCAGGAACAGGCGAAGGAACATGTTGGAATTCCATGCCTCGACCCACGGCTGTTCCTTAAGGTCGGCCAGGAAGTTATCGAACGCCGTCACGCCCTTAATCTCGACGGAAGGAATCTTGGAAATCTTCTTGGTCGAACCGTCGGCGAGCGTATAGGTTCCGCTAAAGGCCTCATCGCCGCCCTCGACGGGGAACGTCACGCCGTAAACCTCGACACGGAAAAAGCCGCCGGCAGGCGCCGTCTCGCCAAAGTCAATCTTGAGCGTCTGGCCGTCAGCCTTGCACGTGGGCTTCATGGGCGTACGATCCATGAGGTCCTCGCCCGAGAGCATCGTCAATCGCGTGTCATCGGTACCAAACGTTGTGCCGTCGACAAACGTCAGAGAAAGACCGCTCAGCTCCTCGTCGGCATCGGCCTGAACTTCCCAGGTAATGCGCGTCTCGGTGCCGCCGACCACAGCGCTGCCCGAACCGGTGTTGGGTCGGGCGGTAATCTTTGCGGTCTCAAGCGCCTGGGCGGTCGTGGGCGCATATGCCCCCACGCACACCAGCGCGAGCGCCACGGCCATGGCGCAGGCTAGCTTTTGGAGCAAGGCGGGCAGTGGAAAACGCTGCTCCGCAGCCCCTTTGTTCAGTCGAGACAAGGTGGCTCCTATCGTAGAAGTTGCCGGCAAAACGAGACGGAAACACTCTCCGTCAAGAGAAGCGCAAAGGCCCTCTCCGCCAAAACGGAAAGGGCCCGCGCGCAATCAAGTAGCTATTTTACTTGATGTTGTACTTAGCCATGAGGGCGTCGACGGTACCGTCGTCAGTCAGGTCCTTGATGGCCTGGTTGATGTCGTCCTTGAGCTTGGTGTTGCCCTGGTTGATGGCGATGGCGTACTCCTCGCCGGTGCTGACCTGCTTGATGGTCTGGCAGGTGTTGAACTGCTCGGCGGTCAGCTGGCTGGCAACGGAGCGGTTGGTGACTACGGCGTCGCCCTTATCGGACTGCAGGGCGCTGAAGCACTCGGTGGCGTCCTTGTAGGGGACAATCTTGGCCTTGGGGAAGTTCTCCTGGGCAAAGGCCTCGGCGGTCGAGCCAGACTGGACGATGATGGTAGCGTCGGCGTTGTTGAGCTTCTCGCTGAAGTTGTCGGCCGTGATATCGGTGTTATCGACCTTGGTCACGATAGCCTGATCGTCCATGTAGTAGGAATCGGAGAAAGTGACTTCCTTCTCACGCTCGGGCGTGTCGGTGATAGCCGCGATGGCGACGTCGTACTTGGCGCCCGAAGCAACGCCGGGGACGAGCGTGTCAAAATCATTGTTGACATACTCGACATCCAGACCCAGCTTATCGCCGATAGCCTTAATGAGTTCAAGGTCAAAGCCCTGGTAGTCGCCATTGTCATCCTTGTACTCAAACGGAGCGTACTCGGCAGAGGTGCCGACGGTCAGCGTACCGTCCTTGACGAGCGCGTACTCCTTGGAACCGTCGACCTTCTCGACCTTAGCGTCGTCAGAGCTGCTGGAACTGGCATCAGAACCAGAGGTGGCGTTGGACGAGCCGCAGCCCGTCAGAGCAAGGGCGAGCGCCATAGCACCCGTGGCGGCAAATGCGCCAAGCTTCTTCAGCTTCATAATCAGTCTCCTTCCAATGACCCCACGTGATTCAGGGGTCTGCAAAAACTGAGGGTTATTATGCACCCGCTTGGAAGAATCCGCAATTAGAAAACTGATTGAAACAAACCCATAACGTGAATGGAGCACTCCACTTTATGACAGTCATCACTGCTGCAATGACCTTAACAATTTGATTTCAGCCGCATAACCTGCAAGTTCGTTCGGTGTCTCCAAAATGAATGGCAATGCGCGCAAGCGGCCATTCGATACAATATTCTGCATAACCTGCATACCGCCGCCAAACTCTTCGCTACCCAGGTAGCCCTTACCGATGCATTCGTGGCGGTCCTTATGGGCGCCGCAGGGGTTCTTGGAGTCATTGATATGCACGGCGCGCAGGCGCTCGATACCCACCACACGATCGAACTCGTCGAGCACGCCTTCAAGATCGTGGACGATGTCGTAGCCGGCGTCATTCACATGGCAGGTGTCCAAGCAAACGCCCAACTTGGCCGACAGCTCGGGGCACTTGTCGGCAACGCCCTGGATGATGAGTGCCAGTTCCTCAAAGCTGCGGCCCACCTCGGTGCCCTTGCCGGCCATGGTCTCGAGCAGCACCGTCGTCTGTTGGCCCTCAAACATCACCTGGCACAGGGTGTCGACGATCATCTGAATGCCGGCGTCGGAGCCCTGCCCCACATGCGCACCGGGATGGAAGTTGTAGTAGTTGCCGGGCAGCGCTTCCATGCGCCGCAGGTCCTCCGCCATGGCCTCCAAGGCAAACTCGCGCGCCCGCTCTTTGGCCGAGCAAGGGTTATAGGTATACGGGGCATGAGCCACAAGCGGGCCAAAATCGTTCTGTTCCATAAGCTCGCGCAGGGCGGCCACGTCATCCATGTCAAGGTCTTTCGCCTTGCCGCCGCGCGGGTTGCGTGTAAAGAATGCAAAGGTATTGGCGCCAATTGACAACGCCGTCTCCCCCATCGCCCGATAGCCCTTCGTCGTGGATAGATGACACCCGATCGTCAGCATCCCCAGCTCCCCCTCATCAGTTGCGGTGAAATAGTTCCTGTCGATGCCTTATTCTGCCGCAAACAGGAACTATTCCACCGCAAGTTATAAAAGGGGCATCAGAGATGCGGGGCACCAAGCACTACGGCTACGGGCGCCGGCGTCATGATCCCTCACGCGTCAGCGCCAGGTCCTAGAGGGCTAGACGGATTGCATCGATAATGCGCGCGCAGCGCTGTGTGGCGGCAAGGGGCATGACGGGACTCTCGAGTTTCCCCGCCCGGATGAGCTGGGTCGCATGCTGGATTTCGCCGTAGAAATCATCGACCTCAAACGGGGCATTTACTTCGAGCATTCGTCCGTCGGAGTACCTCACATGGGCGAGCTCGGGGCGATGGAGGCGCTCGATTTCCAACGAGCCCCGCTCGCAGGCAATCATTAAGCGGCTTTCATATGCTGCTTTGCCGTCACACGCCATATGAATGGGTATACCGCCGACACTCATATGGATCTCATCGGCCCAATCCACGCGGCCGCCCGATACGTCACGCCAGCGAACTTCACGAGACGAAACATCGCACGCGCCCGCAAGCAGATCCTCAAACCACCCGACTGCATAGCAGCCCATGTCATATAGACAGCCACCCTGCAACGGATCGAGTAGATAACTCGAAGGGGACTCACCATAATCGAGTTTTTGCACGCTTTCGATCGAAACGATACGGCCGAGCTCGCCCGACGCAAGCAAGCCCTTCACGCGAGTACGCATCGGACAAAACCGATTTTTCATCGCCTCCATAAACGGCACACCGCACTCACGGGAAACGGAGGCGATCGCATGGGCCTCTTCTTCATTCAAAACGGCCGGCTTTTCGCACAGTACGGCCTTTCCCGCGCGCAGTGCCCGACAGACCCAATGCGCATGCATGCCATGCGGAAGAGCCAAGTAGATTGCGTCGACATCGGGGTCGGCAATCAGCGCATCATAAGCCGCATCGCCGTTATCGTCGACCGAGGCATGGCCATGCGCAACATCAATCGAAAACGCTCGGCAAAATTCCTCGACATGTGCAGGAGTGCGGCCGGCCGCAGCCACCAGCCGTGCCCCGTCGACCTTCTTGAGCGACGATGCAAATCGATGCGAAATGTGTCCAGCGCCCAAAACGCCCCAACGAACCTCACGCAAATCATCACATGAATCCCGATGGCCCACGACAGCCCCCTTCAGTTGCGGTGAAATAGTTCCTGTCGATGCCTTATTCTGCCGCAAGCAGGAACTATTCCACCGCAAGTTATAAAAGGGTCACGAGGAGCGCGTTTTGCCGAAGGCCTTAAGCACCGCCGTCACGGGGCCAGGCTGAAAACGGCGGCGTACGTCGTCCAAGCGCCCGGGGATATCGATATGCTGTGGGCAATGCCGCGCGCATTTGCCGCACTTGACGCAATTGCTCACCAGCTTGGGCTCGTTCGTCCGCACCGCGCTCGCCGTAAAGTATTGAGACAGCCCCGTAAACCAGCTGTGCGCATAGCTTGCGTTGTAGGCAGCAAAACACCCAGGGATATTGATGCCTTTAGGACACGGCATGCAATAGCCGCATCCCGTGCAGGGCACGCGATTCGATTTTTCAAACTCCCTCAGCACGCGTGCGATGGCATCGAGCTGAGCAGCCGTCATCGAATCCGGCAGGGCCCGATCGGCCAACGCCGCGTTCTCATCCACTTGCGCGGTATCGGTCATACCCGAAAGCAGCATCGTCACCTGAGGATGGTTCCACACCCACGAAAGCCCCCAGGCGGCCGGAGTGCGCAAATGCGGGTCACGGGCGCCATCGAGCACAGCGCGTGCCCGCGGCGGCAGTTTGCCCGCTAGACGACCGCCCAGCAGTGGCTCCATCACAAACACCGCAAGACCGCGCTCCGCAGCCGCCATGAGTCCTGCCGTTCCCGCTTGGTAACGCTCGCCGGCATAGTTGTACTGGATCTGGCAAAAATCCCAGTCATATGCGTCAAGCACCGTCAGGAAATCCGCCGCGCTGCCGTGATACGAAAAACCAATCTGGCGAATGCGCCCCGCCGCCTTTTGACGCGCGATCCAGTCCTCGATGCCCAACGCCACCACACGTTCCCACTGGGCGGGCGAGGTAATGTTGTGCATGAGGTAATAGTCGATATGGTCGGTCCGCAGGCGACGCAGCTGCTCGTCAAAGAAACGGTCGAAATCCCCTGTGCATGTACACGAAGCGTGCGGCAACTTAGTCGCCAGCAACACCCGGTCGCGCAGTCCCAGGCGCTCAAGCGAAGCGCCCACGCAAGCCTCGTTGCCGGGATAGAGATAGGCTGTGTCCAGGTAGTTAATCCCCTGCTCCACCGCACGGGAGATGATGGCGTCGGCCGTCTTCGCATCGGGGTGTCCCGGCGCACCGGGAAACCTCATGCAACCCAGCCCCAGCGCCGAGATACGGTTGTCGCTTTTGGGGTCAACGCGATATTGCACTGCCCCTCCTCTCCCCTCGAAGCCCTAATGAGGCGAAACACAATGGTCACGCGACCGAAACATCGTGGAATCGCAATCGAGAACGTATCGTAACGCAGCAGAAATCGAGCTGTCACGGCACCGCTTTAACATCAGCAAAAAGCCCGATGAAAGGAGACGAACGTGACCACGCGCGAGGGCGCCTGCCCCTACCCCGGCGAGCAGTACATCCTCTCGGTCGACCGCTATCAGATCGAGGTCATGGACCATCTGGACGAGCTTCCCGCCACAGGCGCCGTCATCTTCTGCACCTTCCCCAAGGTGCGCGATGACGTTGGATATCCCGCACGCGTTTTTGCCATCTGCCCCGCGGCATAAGTTCCCATGCGTTTGTTCTTCTAAATATCGCCTCCGGTGCACGCTACATGCCCCAGCGGCATACAATCCATCAGACGCCCCTTACGCGGGCGTCTTTTTGTGAGGAGATGATTCACATGCAGATCAACAAGGTCGCCTTTATCGGCAAGGGCGGCGTGGGCCTGCTCTACGGCAGCATGATTGCCAAGGCCCTCGGTAACGAAGCCGTCGAATACGTCATGGATGACGCCCGTTTTGAGCGTCACGCGGGCGATGCGCTCACCGTCAACGGCGAGCCCTGTGCGCTCAAGTCCGTCCGCGCCAGCGAGGCAACGCCCGCCGATCTGGTCATTCTCACGGTCAAGACGACGGGACTCAACCAAGCACTCAAGACTATGGAGCGCGTCGTGGGACCCAACACGCTCATCGCCTCACTGTGCAACGGCATTACGAGCGAACAAAAGATTGCCGAACGCTTTGGCTGGAAGCATACCGTTCTTGGTATTTTCCAGGGCATGGATGCCGTGTTCCTCAACGGAGAGCTCACCTTTACCAACACTGGCGAAATCCGTTTTGGCGCGGCGGCCGGCACCAACCCCGCAACCATCACCGCAATCGACGAGCTCTACACGCGCTGCGGCATCGCCCATACCGTCGAGAGCGACATTGCGCATCGCATGTGGGCCAAACTCATGCTCAACGACGGCATCAACCAGACCTGTATGGCCTACGGCGGGACCTACGGAAGCGCCACGGAGCCGGGCTCCGAGCAGCGTCGCTGCTTTGTTTCCGCCATGCGCGAAACGCTTGCGGTCGCCAACGCCGAGGGCATTGAGCTGACCGAGGCAGACCTGACGCAGATGGTGCACCTCATCGAGGGAATCGACCCCGCCGGTATGCCCTCGATGGCGCAGGACCGCATCGCACAACGAAAAACCGAAGTCGAGGAGTTCGCGGGCACCATTTGCCGCCTGGCCGCCAAACACGATATCCAAGTGCCGCAAAACGATTGGCTCTACCAGAGGATTCGCGAAATAGAAAGCAGCTGGTAGCCTCGGCCGCATCGCGACGTGCGCAATACAAGCAGACAGGCCTTCGCGAGGATTCCGTCATTCGCGAAGGCCTGTTGCATTTAGCTCGAGGCTAAAACTGAGGCTTATTTTGCGATTCCGGAACCTCGTCCTCGTCATCGCGGCAAAGTAGCACGCCGGCGCTTCCCAGCAACGCCGCTGCAATCAAGGCGCCCACAATCACAGGAGCGGCGCCCGTAGCGGACTGCAAGCCGGCAGTTAACGCCGCCGTCGGACCAAGGCATCCGATCAAAAGGGCAACGACGGCAATAGCGACATCTCGAGCGTTCATGGAACCACTTCCTCCACGAGAAAGACTTTGTTTCTCGTGACTTAGTGTGCCCCGCGCCCATATGCGCGGCGTACTGCCACGGTAAGCGCTCTGTTAACTCAAATGCATACATAGAACGGGCGCCCTTACGTTGCCCTAAAGCTCGGTAAAGACGCCCGTCCGCCAAATATCCGTGATGCAGAAAAATTACCAGCCAGTGTAGTAGTCGGTGGTTCCGGCTGCGCAGCCGGAGTCATAGACCTTGCACTCGCCCTTGGAACCGGTAAACGTGGAGCCCTGAGCCTTATCGCCCGCGGCAACGACGTAGTAACCATCGGAATCGCGCCAAAAGCCCTCGGAATCCTGAGTCCACTCGCCCGTGCGGTGATGGTAGAGCACGTTGCTGCTGCAATAGGTCTCACGACGACCGTTATAGTTATTGACGCCGCTCGAGCGCGTCAGGCCCGAGCCGTTCGCGTAATACGCAGCAGACGCGTAAGACGAGCCGGAGCCGGCGTTGTAATACAAAGCCTGAGCGGCCGCGGCCGCGGCCTCGGCGGCCTCAAGCTCAAGCGCCTCGCGCTTAGCATCCTCGAGCGTGGCGCGCAACTCATCGAGCCCGGTCGACTTGGCGTCGACCTCCTCCATCGTCAAAAGGCTGCCCGTGCCGTCAATGCACTCATTAAGCACGGCACGCTCGTCATCGGTGGCGTAGTCGCCATACATGTTCATGATAATTTGGGCGCGAACTTCCAAAGAGTCGCGCTTGGCCTCCATAGAGGCGTTCCACTCCTGCATGGAGCCAAAACCGTCGCCGCGATAATCGACGGGCTGCATCAGCGTCGTCTCGGAGGACGGGGACCCAACCGCGTCGGACAGCGTGGCCGCGTGGGCCTCGGTTGCGCCGGCACCCACCAAAAGCGCCACAGCAAGCGTGGCAGAAAGGGCGGCGGCCTTCGGTTTTCGTGAATCGATCCTCATGTAGCTGGAAACCTCCGTAGTGCGTTTTTGCTGCGTTTAAGCTGCGTGTGATTCGATCGCGCTGCATAGTACCCCGAGCAATTCGCGACCTGCGGTTTTTCTCAAAAGGTGCACGTCATTTGCGTAAAACTCACATTCACTTAACAGGAGTTTTCCATATCTAGATTGGATATTCGACGCTAAAAGACCTGTTTTTTAGGCATTCCTATGCAAAAAGGCGTCTGCGCAAACATTGTTCGCACAGACGCCTTGAGCAGGCATTTTATGCAGTTATACCTATCGAGTCGCAAGGGGTCCTTGCACAAGTCGCCTTACTCGTCCAGCGCGGCGAAGGCCTGCTTCAGATCCCAAATGATATCCTCGGCGTTCTCGGTACCGATAGAAAGACGGATCGTGGAGGGCGTGATGTTCTGCTCGGCGAGCTCCTCGGCAGAGAGCTGGGAGTGCGTGGTGGTAGCCGGGTGCACGACGAGCGACTTGACGTCGGCCACGTTGGCGAGCAGCGAGAACACCTGCAGATGATCGATGAACTTCCATGCAGCTTCCTGGCCGCCCTTGATCTCGAAGGTGAAGATCGAGGCACCGCCGTTGGGGAAATATTGCTTGTAAAGCTCATGATCGGGGTGCTCAGTCAGGCTCGGGTGGTTCACCTTGGCGACGTGGCTGTCACCAGCCAGGAACTCAACGACCTTCTTGGTGTTCTCGACATGACGGTCAACGCGCAGCGACAGAGTCTCGGTGCCCTGGAGCAGGACCCAGGCGTTGAACGGGCTGATGCAGGCACCCTCGTCACGCAGCAGGATAGCGCGGACATAGGTCGCGAAGGCGGCAGGGCCGGCAGCCTCGGCAAACGAAACACCGTGGTAGGAGGGGTTGGGCTCAGCGATCTGGGCGTACTTGCCACTCGCCTTCCAATCGAAGTTACCGCCGTCGACGATCACACCGCCCAGCGAGGTACCGTGGCCGCCGATGAACTTGGTTGCAGAGTGGACGACGATGTTGGCACCATGCTCCAGCGGACGGAACAGATACGGGGTGCCGAAGGTGTTGTCGACGACAACCGGCAGGCCATGCTTCTTGGCGATCTCGGAGATGGCGTCGATGTTGGGGATGTCGGAGTTGGGGTTACCGAGCGTCTCGAGATAGATGACCGTGGTGTTGTCCTTGATGGCGCCCTCGACCTCGTCCAGGTTATGGGCATCGACGAAGGTGGTCTCGACACCAAACTGGGAGAGCGTGTGCTCCAGCAGGTTGTAGGAACCGCCGTAGATGGTCTTCTGGGCGACCACGTGGTCACCGGTCTGGGCGAGGGCCTGCAGGGTATAGGTGATGGCGGCGGCGCCAGAGGCGACGGCGAGGCCAGCAACGCCGCCCTCGAGCGCAGCGATACGGTCCTCGAAGACGCCCTGGGTGGAGTTGGTCAGACGGCCGTAGATGTTACCGGCGTCGGCAAGACCAAAGCGGTCGGCGGCGTGCTGGGAGTTGCGGAACACATAGCTCGTGGTTTGATAGATAGGCACAGCACGGGAGTCGGATGCAGGATCGGCGCTCTCCTGGCCAACGTGCAGCTGCAGGGTATCGAAACCAAAGGTGTGCTCGGGGTTGTTGATAAACTGGCTCATGATGATCTCCTTGATCGAAGAAAGTAATAAGAGTAAGAGAAGTAAGTCGCTGTCTCCTGATCACGCCGACGGGCGCAAACAGGAGCCCGGCATTCGTCTTGGTAAGCAATTCATATGCGGGCCTCCTTTCGCATCCCGGTTCCTTGGTCGGCTTAATTACCTACCGCCTTTGTGTGTTTTGAATAGTACGAGCATTGTTTTGCTCGGTCAATCACTTAAAAGCGCTAACTTGTTATCGGTTTTTTAGATAGCTATCGAAAGGATGGGCGCCGATGACCCTCCAGCAACTTCGTTTTTTGATCGCCGTGGCAGAGTCCGGATCGATCAACGCCGCAGCCCAGCGCCTTTATACGGCACAGTCCAACATCTCAAACGCTGTCAAAAGCCTGGAACAGGAGCTCCATCTGGAGATCTTTACGCGCTCCAGCCGCGGCGTCACGCTCACCAACGACGGCACCGAGCTATTGGGCTATGCGCGCCAGGTCGTAGAGCAGGCCGACATGCTCGAGGCACGCTACGAGGACGGCGGCACACCCCAGGCGCGCCTTGCCGTCTCGGCCCAGCACTACGCTTTTTCGGTCAAGGCCTTTGTCAACGTCGTCGAGCGCTGCCGCGACAGTAAGTTTGAGTTCATCATGCGCGAGACCACCACCTCGCAGATCATCGACGACGTCCGCGCATTTCGCAGCGATATCGGCATTCTGTACCTGGATGACTTTAACGCCCGCGTTCTGCAGAAGGCCTTCGCCGATGCCCGCGCAAGCTTCCATCCCCTCTTCGACGCGACGGTCCACGTCTTCGTTAGCGAACGCCACCCGCTCGCACGCCGCCCTCAGCTGTCCCTTGCCGACCTCACGCCCTATACGCGCTACAGCTTTGAGCAGGGAACCTCAAACTCCTTCTATTACGCCGAGGAACCTTTTAGCTATATCCCTTGCGACCGCAACATACGAATCTCGGACCGCGGAACACTTACTAACTTACTTATCACGTCGAACGGTTACACCCTGTCGACCGGTGTCCTTTCCAATGAAATGCAGTGGGGTATGGCATCGATCCCGTTAGCAGACGCCCCAACGATGCACGTAGGATATATCATGCACGACGAGCGCAAGCCCTCTCCTCTCTTGCGGCAATACCTCGACGAGCTCAACCGCATCATCCATGCCAACTAACTGTCGGAAGACGGGATAGAAATCGTAAATTGCTAGCCCCCGGCAGGCATGGCGCTACAATGGTCACTCACACGAAGCGTACCCAACGAAAGGAACCATGTGAAGGTCATCATCTATACCGACGGCTCGGCCCGATCAAATCCGGGACGCGGCGGCTACGGCGCCGTGCTCAAGTACACCAACCCCGCCGGCAAGACCTTCACCTCCGAGCTTTCGCGTGGCTACGCCAAGACCACTAACAACCGCATGGAGCTCATGGCGGTCATCGTGGCGCTCGAGGCACTTAACCGCCCCTGCGAGGTCGAGGTCCATTCCGATTCGCAATACGTCGTCAACGCCTTCAACAAACACTGGATCGACGGCTGGAAAAAGCGCGGGTGGAAAACTGCCAACAAGCAGCCCGTCAAGAACCGCGACCTGTGGGAGCGCCTGCTTGCCGCAAAGAGCAAGCATAAGGTGGAGTTCATCTGGGTTAAGGGGCATGCCGGCCACGAGCTCAATGAGCGCTGCGACGAGCTCGCCACCACCGCGGCCGACGGAGCCAACCTCGATATCGACACCGGCTTTAGCGAGAGCGACCTGTAACGGCGTTTTCGCACGCTTTTATGTCCTCCCGCGCTACACTCGTCCTGTAGGCCAAACAACGCAAGGGGGACACATGCTGCGCATCACAACCATCGGCACATCCATGATCACCGACGACTTTATCCAAGTCGTCAATGCCAACGACCAGGCTACATTCGTAGGCACGCTCTCGCGCGACGCAGATCGTGGCGCCGCCTTTACCGCCGAACACGGCGGCGAACGCAACTTCACCGCACTTGACGAGCTTGCGTCCGCCGACGACGTCGACGCCGTCTACATCGGCAGCCCCAACGCGCTCCATCACGAGCAGGCGCTCGCCTGCATCGCCGGTGGCAAGCACGTCATCGTCGAGAAGCCCTTCTGCGCCACCGAAGCGCAGGCACTGGAAGTCTTCCGCGCTGCCGAGGCAGCAGGCGTCGTGGCCCTCGAGGCCATGCGCCCGCTTCACGACCCCGCCTTCCACGCCATTGAGGACGCTCTGGGCGAGATTGCGCCCATTCGCCGCGCCTCACTGCGCTTTGGCAAGTATTCCTCACGCTACAACGAAATCCTCGCTGGACGCGCCACCAATATCTTCGACTGCAATATGGCATCGGGTTCCCTCATGGACATTGGCGTCTACGCCGTCGAGCCCATGGTCGAGATTTTCGGCATGCCCTCTGGTCTCACCAGCATGACCACGCTGCTCGACCCCTCAACGCAAGAGCTCACCCATGGCCCCATCGACGGTTGCGGTTCCATTCTCGCCAGCTATGGCGGTGGCCGTATCTCCGTCGAGCTCGCGCACTCCAAAATTACGAATGACCTGCTGCCCTCGCAGATCGAAGGCGAGCGTGGCACTATCCAGATCGACCATCTGTCCACGCCCCGCAACGTCCGCATCGACTATCGCGGCGACGTCGTACGCGGCTCGGCGACCGAGGCACCGCGCGAACAGGACGACAACGGCCGCGCGCTCGATCTGCCCAAATCGAGCAACACTATGGAATACGAACTCGCAGACTTTATCACCGCCATCGGAGGCATCGATAACGTTAAGGAAGAGATCTGGGAGACCCCGGCGGGACGCCACGAGCTCGGCCACTACCGCGATGTCACGCTCGTCTCGCTCCGCATCATGGATGCCGTGCGTCAGCAGGCCGGCATTACCTTCCCCGCCGATTCAGTCAAGCAGGCCTAGCGATGGGCCTCTTCGATACGTTCTTCTCCAGCGTCACCGGCAGCAGTCGAGAGCCTCAAAAACCGTCTGGCGTTGAGCTCGAGCTGCGCCGCAGGCTTACTGTGCTCGCAAGCGACGAGGCCACTCAAGACACTCCCCTGCGCTACTTCCTGCACTGCACGGGACAAGTCCAAGGCGTTGGTTTTCGCTTTACCAACACCAACCTCGCGCAGGCACGCGCACTCACCGGCTGGGTGCGTAACATGGAAGACGGCTCCGTCGAGATGGAGATACAGGGGGCTCCGGCAAACATCCTATCTCATCTCGAGGCGCTTCATGCCTCCTACGAGCGCATGGGAACGCGTTTTCGCCTCGCAGACGCCCAGACCCGAGCCCCACTTACCAATGAAGACGGTTTCAGTCCTCGTTATTAGTATTGTGTGCTAAATACGGTATCATTTACCTACGACCGTTAATAGAAAAGAGGCGAGGCGCATGGCGGTGCAAAGAAGAAACACCAAGCAGCGGAAGCTGGTTCTTGACGCCGTGCGCCAAAGCTATAACCACCCCACCGCCGATGAGATCTACAACGCCGTGCGCGCGCAGGATGACAAAATCAGCCGCGGTACGGTCTACCGCAATCTCAATCTCTTAGCCGACGCCGGCGAGATCCTCTCCATCAAGACGCCGGGCGGCAGCCGCTTCGATCGCACGATCGAGCCGCATGCGCATATCATCTGCACCTCGTGCAGCCGCGTCATCGACGTACCGCTCCCCTTCGATGCCCAACTCGACTCCAAGGCGTCCGAGCAAATCGGCTGGAACGTCACCTCGCACTACACCGTCTTCGAGGGCCTCTGCCCCAACTGTAGGTAGATTTTGGGACATGCCTACTCAGCAAGTAGACGACGCAGCTCTTCTTCAACCGCGCGCACGTAGCGGACACGGTCATTGACACCGCGCATGCTGGGATTGCAGTCCTCCATCAGATAGGGATGGCCCACCACGTTGAGCATGTCGCGATCGTTTTCGTTATCGCCAAACGCCATCATTTCGTTAGGTGAGATCCCCAGCGCGCAACCATAATCGGCAAGCGCGGACCCTTTGCCCGAATCAAAGCCGATAAAGTCGGTCCATTCGGTTCCCGACGTCATCACATCGACACGGTCGCTAAAGCGACGCGCAAAATACTCCAACGCCGCCGGCTGCTCTGTCTCGGGCGTTTGAAACGCAATCTTAATGACATCCTCGTCAATGTCCTCGGGACGGTCGACCACCGCCACATCGCAGTGGACCTCGTAACGCAAATGGTCGACGAACGCATCGTTGCCGCTCATGGTATAGAGGTGCCCCTCACACGAAAGGGTCACGTCGGCATGGGGAAAGGCGACCACGGCATTCGCGATATCCATAGCAAGGCTACGCTCCATGGAACGCTTGACAACGGCATGCCCCTCGCTCATCACCAGGGCTCCGTTTTCGCATACATAGGCGAGCTCATCGGCCACCGGGGCAAACAGGTAGCGCAAGCTCGCATATTGACGGCCACTCGCCGGCATAAACACGATACCGCGACGGTGCAGCTCATTAATGAGCTCAAAGGCCTCGGGGCGCGGCTCGCGCTCCCCCGGATGCAGCAAGGTGCCGTCCAAATCGCATGCAATCAGCTTGATTCCCTCAAGACCCATATGCTTCCCCCAAAGCATCTCATCAAAAGTAAGACGGACTTTGAATAGTTGCCCCTCAAAGTCCGTCTTACCCATACGCACGTTAACCGCGCGCCTTCTTTACGATCGTAAAGTCTGGAGCCATACTCACAACGACATCCGCCGCGCTCGATGCAAAGCGTCGGCTGGCATCGAGCTCGCGCGTGACTACCGAGAGCCGAACATTCTCGACACCCCGGAGCATGCGGCCCAAAACAGGCTGCACCGGCGTATACATGCGCACGGTATGCTCGTCCGAGTCGCCCCGGAAGAGCGGCGCATGCATGTTGCCGATTTCCCAGCACGCATGCGCGAGCGCAATCGGATCCATGCGGTCGACTTCGACCAAATAAACCTCGGCGCTGCGCAGGCGTACGACAACCGCTACGGGCACCGCGCCCGCGCGGTCAATAGCGAGCACGTCACCGTCGGCAAGGCGTTCGCCACCGGTGGCATTCAACTGCGCATTCACCGTGCGCCCCAGCTCCGTCACGCCCACAAACAGGCGTGTATCAGCCTGGTCCCAATTGAGTAGCAGCTCGTCAACCTCAAAGATACCGCCCAGCTCCCGACGAAGCAGGAGTTCATAGGACGGGTCGTTGAGATTTCCCAAGCGCTCCGTAGCTACCAGGTCCACGGACATCAACTAGTCCTCGACCTCGACGAGCTCGATATCAAAGTTGAGATCCTTGCCGGCAAGCTCGTGGTTGGCATCGAGCGTCACGGCCTCGGACGTCACATCGATGACGACAGCGGGGACAGGCATGCCGCTCGGCGTGGACAGGAAGAGCTTCATGCCCTTCTCGATCTGCTCGATGTTGGGAACCTGCTCGGCCGGGAAGGTCAGGACCATCTCGGGGTTGTGCTCGCCGTAGGCATCGGCAGCAGGAATGTGCACGGACTTCTTCTCGCCCACCTGCATATCGATAACGGCGGCGTCGAAGCCCTTGATCATCTGACCGGCACCGCAGGTGAACTCCAGCGGCTCACCGCGATCGTAGGAGCTATCGAACTGCGTGCCGTCATCGAGCGTGCCACGATAATGGGTCTTGACCTTCTTGCCCTGGTTGGACATGGTAACCTCCGTGATAAGGGCGGCGCACAACGCGGGCCGCCGTGAACATATGGCGCTAACTATACCCTAGTCATACAATTCATTGACAGTTTGCAAAGAAACGCTGCAACCGGAGGAACCATGGCATATCCCGTATTTGACCTACACTGCGACACCGCCGACCGTATCGGCTGGGCCACACTCGATCTTGACCTGCGCTTTACCGCCGGCACCGACGGTTATTTCCCCGGCGACGAAACGCATCCGCAGGATTTCGACCTTATCGAGGGCAACGCCTGCGCCATCTCGCTCGCAAAGATCGGCAACACGCCGTGGGCGCAGTGCTTCGCTACGTTTGTCCCCGACGAGATTCCCACCGCCCACGCCGCGCGCTTCCAGGCGCAGATCATGGCGCATATGAGCGGCCAGGCAATGCTCAACCACGACCGCATGGTCAACGTGCGCAGCGCCGCTGATATTCGCCCTGCGCTCAAAGACGGCAAGGTCGCCTGCATCCACACCATCGAAAACGCCACGTTCTTTGCCGAGGACCCCGCGCTGATCGAGGTGCTCAAGAGCTTGGGCGTGCTTATGTCGTCACTCAGCTGGAACGCGCAGGGACCGCTCGCGAGCGGCCACGACACCCACGCCGGCCTCACCGCCGCCGGCATCGAGGCACTTACGCAGATGGAGCACGCCGGCATGATACTCGACGTCTCCCACCTCAACGACGAGTGCTTTGACGAGGTTGTCGCCCACGCCACGCGCCCCTTCGTCGCCAGCCACTCCAACTCCCGTGCGGTTTGCGGCGTCAAGCGCAACCTCACCGACGACCAGTTCCGCACCATTCGCGACATGGGCGGCATCGTCGGCCTCAACTACTGCAGCGAGTTCCTATCCAACGATGCGACCGACAAGACCACCGCAGACGTCACCTTCGACCAGCTGGCAGCCCATATCGAACACTGGCTCGACCTGGGCGGCGAAGATGTCATCGCACTCGGCGGCGACTGGGACGGCGCCAAGGTGCCCGCTTTCCTCTCCGATGCCAGCAAGATGCCCGAATTCCAGAACATGCTCTCCAAGCACTTTGGCAAGACCGTGATGCAGAAGCTCTGCAGCGATAACGCCCTTGCCTTCTTCGAGCGTTATTAATTTCACATCCCTTGAGCGGGCCGGCATACCGAACGGTCGAAATGCCGGCCCGTCCCCAATCTGAAGGACCGCTTTTGACGCAGCAGTTTACGATTTTCCTACCCCGACCGGATGGGATGCCCATCCCCGTCGTCGTTACCAAAAAGCGCGTCAAGAACTTCAACCTACGCGTCACATCGAGCGGTGAGGTCCACGCCAGCGCACCGCTCGGCGCCAGCCGCGAGCGTATCGAAGCGTTTGTGAAGCGCAACAGCGCCTGGATTATCAGCCGACTTGCCCAGCGCGAGCAACGTCAGACGACGGCACAGGAGCCGCTCAGCCCCTCGTCCATCATTGCGCTTTGGGGCAAGCCCATCACGGTACAGGACGCACTCGATCACAACTTTGCATCACCCGCACCGCGACCCCAGCAGGCCACCTTCGCAAGTTTTATGGGTACCGACGAATCGGACGAAGGCCCACAGGCCAAGCGGCTCGCAATCCTCGACGGTCTAACGTCCGACGAGCTCCAAGCCCACATCGACCAGCTTTATACGTCCGAAGTCACATCGGCGCTGCGCGATATGGTGCACGCATACGAAATCGCAATGGGTGTCGCCGTTTCCCGCGTTTCCGTACGCAGCATGAAAACGCGTTGGGGCTCATGCACGCCCAAATCCGGCACCGTTCGCATCGCACGAGAACTTGCCGCCTACCCCGTCGAATGCCTCGACATGGTTATCGCCCACGAGCTCGTCCACTTGCTCGAGCCAAGCCACAATCAGCGGTTTCACGCCTTGCTCGACACGTACTGTCCCAACAATAGAGTTTTGTCGCAGCGGCTCAAGCAACCACCCATAGAGACGTATTAGAACCGGTTAACGCACGCGCTCGATCTCAACACCGCAGCTTGCCAGGGGAAGACCGACGGGCGCCCAAGGCTTATCGAGCTTAACACGCACGCCAAGCAGCAGGGGGTAACGACGTAGCAGCATCTGGGCCACACCCTCGGCTGCAGCCTCGATAAGCTTAAAGGTATGCTCACGCAGATAGCCATCGACATCGTGGCACACCGAGCCGTAGTCAATCGAGGCGTCCAGGTTATCGTGCTCCCCCGCTGCACGCAGGTCGGCATAGAGCACCAGGGACACGATGAACTTCTGGCCCAGCGCGTTCTCTTCGGGATACACGCCGTGGTTGGCAAAGACCTCGAGACCGTCGATAGTAATGCGATCGGCATGGCGCAGATCGTCATAGCTCACGTGGGGCACCGCCGTTGCAGTGGATATTTCGCCCCTTCCACGGCGGGCGAGTTCGGCGCCTTCAGTCTTAGTTGCATTCTCGGGCAGTTTCTTGTTACTCATCGCGATCGTCTCCTTCGTTTAGAACCCCGACCGCGCAAACTAACTACACGCGAATCGACAGGTTCTTTTTATCATCGCTCCAGTTGCAAGCATTGCGCGCGGGGCATGCAAAGCAGGCGCGCGACGCTTTGTCGGCTGCATAAAGCAGACGCTCGAGCGGCTGGCTGTTCACGCGCAGCTTTCGATGGCCCAGAATGGCCGTCTTAATAGCTGCGGCATCGGCCGGCTCAAACGCCACGTCATCGGGCATGCCGCCGAGAATCGCATCAGCGACGCGCTCGCTTGCAACATCATGGGATATACCCGATTCATACTGTTCATCTTTGCCGATATCGTGAAGAAGTGCCGTAGCGTAGATGACCTCGCGGTCAAATTCGAGCTGTTCCTCGAGATTCTTAATCCACATAATGCGCGCGACATCAAGCAGATGGTCAATACCGTGGCGGCAAAAGATGCGCCCCGATTCCAACTGTGCAATATTGCCCAGATGCCGCCGGAACAGCCCGTTGGCACAAATGTAATCAATGCGAGGCATGGCGCCAAAGGGAGTCAGGCCCGAAGCCATAAAGCCGCGACGCGGCGTCCCCTCATCGGTCTTCGATGTAAAGTCGTTGACGGCCCCCATGCTAACGGCCCAACATCCTAAAGAACCGCTCCTCGAGCGCGGGATCGGTCTCAAAGACGCCGCGGCGAGCGAGCGTCACGGTCTTGGTGCCGGGCTTTTGCACGCCGCGCATGGTCATGCACATATGCTCGGCTTCCATCAGCACAATCGCCCCTTGGGGAGCTAGATATTCCATGAGGGCATCGGCAACCTGTGCACACAACTGCTCCTGCAGCTGCAGACGACGGGCATAGACCTCAACCGTGCGGGCGAGCTTGGAAAGCCCAGCCACCCGACCGTTAGGGATATAACCAATGGCGGCCTTGCCATAAAACGGCAGCAGATGATGTTCGCACAGCGAGTAGAACGTGATGTCGCGCTCGATAACCAAGTCGTTCGAAGCGACGGCAAAGGTTTTAGACAGGTGCTCCTCGGCACTCTGGTCCATACCGCCGGCAATCTCGCCATACATACGGGCAACGCGCGCCGGGGTTTCCAGCAGGCCCTCACGAGTTGGGTCCTCGCCTATGCCCTCAAGCAACAGCTTAATGGCGGCCTCGACTTTTTCCTGATCGACCATCTGGGCCTCACTTTTCCGATTTTGCGTTCGCGCTATGGTACCACGCCCTCCGGCATCGACCACAAGCTACATAGTATGGGTCGAATAGACTGGATCGTCCCGCCAAAGCTCCACAGCGTCGCAAAGCGCAACGCCCTCACGCACAGCGCGATCGCGCGTGGCGTTCATATCGATCACGCGCTGGTTACTCGAGCCCCTAAAGCGCAATGAGATATCGTACAGATCCTGAACAAACGGACCATCCACCAACATATCGAGGCAGGCAAGGATACGGTCCGTCACCTCGGTATGATGACGACCGCCCGGCATAAGCTCCTCGAGTACGTCGCCAGTAAAGCACCAAATGGTCTTTCCCGACCCCATAGGATAAGCGGCACGAACATGCTCAATGAAATCAACGAGCCCCACCTGATTCTCAGGTTCCATAGGCTCCCCGCCCAGAATCGTCAGGCCATCGATAAAGGGATGGTCGAGGCTCTCGATAATCTTGTCCTCGACGGCGCGATCAAAGGGCTCGCCCGCAGCAAAGTCCCACGCGACAGAGTTAAAGCAGTTCTTGCACCCACGACGGCATCCGCTCACAAACAGAGAAGTACGAACGCCTTCCCCATCAGCAATGTCGAAATACTTAATGTTCGCGTAGTTCATAGGTAACTCTCCCGGGAGGCCGGGACATATCATCCCGTCCTCAAACATTCTCGGCCTTCGGCCTGCGAAACTGCGGGCGGGACGATATGTCCCGGCCTCATGCAAAGGGTAACTCAATGAACGAAGCGAACATCGAGTATAGGGTTCGAGGTCCAATAAATACTCAGCTGCAGCTCAGCCGCCATTGCAAGCAGATCGTCATTGCAGCTCAACTCATTTCCGCTAAGAACTTCGAGGAGCGAGCAGACCGCATGCCGCATCTCAGCTACATCACCTTGGCTGTCCCGCAGCGAGGCCCCGGACCTTTGCTCGATATGAGTTCCGCACGAACAGGAGGCGCCAGTGGCGCCTCCGTCGTGAGCCAGGACTGTCCGAAATAGCGAGTAAAGGTCCGGGGCCTCGCTACGGGGCGGCCTGGGATGGTTATTAGAGATGCAGCACGCGGTCGCGGATCTCCTCGGTTCGGCCCTGGTTCCAGAACTGGGTACCGATGTAGCCGCACGTACGACGGGCGACGTTCATCTTCTCCTGATCGCGGTTGCCGCAGTTGGGGCACTCCCACACCAGCTTGCCGTCATCCTCGACAATCTTGATCTCGCCGTCGTAACCGCACACCTGGCAATAATCGCTCTTGGTGTTGAGCTCGGCGTACATGATGTTGTCGTAGATGTACTGCATCACGCGGATGACAGCCTTGAGGTTGTCCTGCATGTTGGGAACCTCGACGTAGGAGATGGCACCGCCCGGCGAAAGCTGCTGGAACATGCCCTCGAACTTAAGCTTATCGAAGGCATCGATCTCCTCGGACACGTGGACATGATAGCTGTTTGTAATGTAGCCCTTGTCCGTCACACCCGGGATAATGCCAAAACGACGCTGCAGGCACTTGGCGAACTTGTAGGTCGTCGACTCAAGCGGGGTGCCGTACAGCGAGAAGTCGATATCGCTTTCGGCCTTCCACTCGGCGCACTTGTCGTTCATGCGCTGCATGACGGCCATGGCAAACGGCGTGCCCTCCTTCTCGGTGTGGCTGTGGCCCGTCATGTACTTGACGCACTCATACAGGCCAGCATAGCCCAGGCTGATGGTGGAGTATCCGCCCACGAGCAGCTTGTCGATCGTCTCGCCCTTCTTCAGACGAGCGAGGGCGCCGTACTGCCAAAGAATCGGCGCGGCATCCGAAAGCGTGCCCATCAGGCGCTCATGACGGCACAGCAGAGCGCGGTGGCACAACTCAAGACGCTCGTCGAAGATCTTCCAGAACTTGTCCATGTCCTGATGCGAGCTCAGCGCGACATCGGGCAGGTTGATGGTCACAACACCCTGGTTAAAGCGACCATAGTACTTAGGCTTGGTCGGGTCATAGTTCAGCGCGTTGGCTACGTTGTTAAATCCGTTACCGGAGCGGTCGGGCGTCAAGAAGCTGCGGCAACCCATGCAGGTGTAGCAATCGCCGTTGCCGGCGGTCTCGCCCTTAGACAGCTTGAGCTCGCGCATCTTCTTCTCGGAGATGTAGTCGGGCACCATGCGCTTGGCGGTGCACTTGGCGGCGAGCTTGGTCAGATAGAAGTACGGCGAATCCTCGCGAATGTTATCGTCCTCGAGCACGTAGATGAGCTTGGGGAATGCCGGGGTGATCCACACGCCGGCTTCGTTCTTAACGCCCTCATAGCGCTGACGAAGCGTCTCCTCCACAATCATGGCAAGGTCGTGCTTCTCCTGCGCTGAGCGAGCCTCATTGAGATACATAAAGACCGTCACAAACGGCGCCTGGCCGTTTGTGGTCATAAGGGTCACGACCTGATACTGAATCGTCTGGACGCCGCGACGGATCTCGTCACGCAGGCGGTCCTCAACAACCTCGCGGACCTTTTCGGGAGATGCGGAAACGCCGAGCTCCTCGAGCTCGCGGGCAACCTCGCCGCGAATCTTTTGACGGCTCACCTCGACAAAGGGGGCGAGATGGGTCAGTGAAATAGACTGGCCGCCGTACTGGGAGGAAGCAACCTGGGCGATAATCTGCGTCGCGATGTTGCAGGCAGTCGAGAAGCTGTGCGGCTTCTCGATCAGCGTGCCCGAGATAACGGTGCCGTTCTGGAGCATGTCCTCCAGGTTCACCAGGTCGCAGTTATGCATGTGCTGGGCAAAGTAGTCGGAATCGTGGAAGTGGATCAGGCCCTCATTATGGGCATCCACGATCTCCTGGGGCAGCAGCACGCGCTGGGTCAGGTCCTTGGAAATCTCGCCGGCCATATAGTCGCGCTGAACGGAGTTGACGGTCGGGTTCTTGTTGGAGTTCTCCTGCTTGACCTCTTCGTTATTGCACTCGATCAGCGACAGAATCTTGTCGTCGGTCGTGTTCTTCTGGCGCTTCAGGCTCTGAACATAGCGATAGATGATGTAGTGGCGGGCAACCTCGTAGCAGTCGAGACGCATGATCTCGTCCTCGACCAAATCCTGAATCTCCTCGACCGAAACGGTGTGGCCCGCGTTCTCGCATGCCTCGGCGACATTTTGTGCCGCGTAAACCACCTGGCGGTCGGTAAGACGAGAGCTCTCCTCGACCTCCAAGTTTGCGGCGCGGATGGCATTGACGATCTTATCGATGTCAAAGACAACCTCGGTGCCGCTGCGCTTGATGATCTTCATCCTCTTGCCTCTTTCGCGTCGTAGTCTCATTGCGCTTCAGAGCCAAACGATGCCCGGCAGGGCTTGCCCCGTCTTGCGGCGCCGTCGCGCAATCTGTGTTCTCGATAAACCATAAGCCTCAATGCGGACACTCCCAGGAGCCGATCAAGCGGCTCAAGGACACGTTCAAAAGAGGCAGTTAAGGTCTTCGTTCTCTGTCCGCCATCTATCATACGACAAAGAGGCATCTATATCCTGTATTCTTTTTTTAGGTCCAACACAACATATAGTGTTTCAGCAGGTCAAAGCAATTGGTCATTTTGCAGACGCATTAAAAATGAGGGGTTCTTGGCAAGTCGGTAAAACGTTACCAGCACGGCTACCTGCATGGCAGTTATAAAACCCCCTTAGTTAGGCCGCTGACAAATCCTACCAAAACCAAGCCGCTCACGCCAAAAGAATCCAAAAGATTATGCTTGACCAACATGTTGCGGTCGTGCCTTGCCGAGCCTCATGCAACCGCGGCACGAATCCTTGAAAGATATGTGTATGCAAACGGAGAAGATGAGAGTTTCCTCGGATGACTGCTGAGAAGCATCCCGGAAGATCAAAAACTCGAAATTTGGTGACGTATTTGGCGACCAAAACAAAACAGCTCAGGGGCTAAGCCTCTGAGCTGCGAACATTTGGTGGGCGTTAGAAGATTTGAACTTCTGACCTCTTCCGTGTCAGGGAAGCGCTCTCCCCCTGAGCTAAACGCCCAAATGGAGCGGACAACGGGGCTCGAACCCGCGACCCCAACCTTGGCAAGGTTGTGCTCTACCAACTGAGCCATGTCCGCTTACGAGGATTAATCTTACGTGATGCCCGCATCCTATGCAAGAACTTTTTTTGAAAAGTTTCGCGACGCCCTCGCGAGCCTCATGAAGGCATCAGACACCACGGAAGGCGCAGGCAAACGCAAACTCGCCGCAAGAGGCCCCTACAACTCAGCGAGCATGATCCAGGCAGAGCTGTCCTGCACGAGCCTGCCGTCTGCGAGCGGTGATGAGGTGAGCAGGACCCTGCCCGCCGGCAGCTCCACGGGCGCTGCACCGAAGTTCGTCACACACGCCCAGCCGTTGTCGCGGCGATAGGCGATGACGCCGCCCTCAGCGCCCTCGGCACCATCCGCAAGGCCGGTGCGCCCGTCAAGATCGAGCCACGCGAGATCGTTGGCGCACCCGCGCAGCTTGCGCCGCAGCCAGAGAGCGTCACGATAGAGCGCAAGCATCGATGTCGGGTCCGCTTCTTCCCTATCGGCAGCGTAATCGGAAAACCATGCAGGCTGCGGCAGATGGGGCGCCGCATCGGCGTCCGCCGGTGAAAACCCAAACGATCCGCCCTGCGCGGGATCGTCCGCCGCCACCCACGGCAGGGGCACACGGCAGCCGTCGCGCCCCTTCTCGCGCTTCGGTCCGTGCGTATTGGTCGCAGTAGGATCTTCGAGTACAGCCCACGGAATGTCAGCCACCTCAAAAAGGCCGAGCTCCTCACCCTGATACACGTATGCCGAGCCCGGAAGCGCCAGCTCGAGCAAAAGGGCCGCCCGCGCGCGGCGCTCGCCGAGTTCACGTTCCTCGTCATAAGACGACCCGTCGCGTAAGAGCCAGTCGAGCGCAATCTGGTGGTAGCGCGTCGCCTTGATCTGCGGCAGGGCATAGCGCGTCGCCACGCGCGGCACGTCGTGGTTGGAGAGCACCCAGGTCGAGGCAGAATTGGATTCTATAGCTGCCTTCAAGCCCTCCTCGATTGCAGCGTGCATGTCATCATAGGTCCAAGTGGCCTTGGCAAACTCAAAGTTGAATGTCTGGCCAAGCTCGCTGGGACGCGCGTAGAGATACTGGCGATCGGGCAGCACCCACGCCTCGGCAACGGCGCTGCGTGGCGGATCATAGCGGTCGAACACGCGGCGCCACTCGCGATAGATCTCGTGGACCTCGTTGCGGTCCCACAGCGGATGGGTGCCGTCCTCAACCATGTCATCGCCCTCGGCGAGATGCCACCGGTCGAGGTCATCGCGGTCGAGATCCTTGGCGAGACCGTGCGCCACATCAATGCGAAAGCCATCGACGCCTCGATCGCTCCAAAACGCCAGGACGTCGCAAAAGAACGCATGAACCTCGGGGCACGACCAGTCAAAGTCCGGCTGCTCAGGCGTAAACATGTGCAGATACCACTGACCGTCCGCGACACGCGTCCAGGCGGGGCCGCCAAAGTTGGCATTCCAATTGGTGGGAGGCAGCTCGCCATGCTCGCCGCGACCATCGCGGAAGATATAACGGGTGCGCTCGGGCGATCCGGGGCCGGCGGCAAGAGCGGCTTTGAACCAAGGATGCTGGTTAGATGAATGGTTGGGCACGATGTCGACGATGACCTTGATGTCGCGCGCATGAGCCGCAGCGATCATGTCATCGAAGTCATCAAGCGAGCCGAGACGTGGGTCGACATCGCAGTAGTCCGCCACATCATAGCCGCCATCGACAAGAGGCGATGGGTAAAACGGGCTCAGCCAGATAGCCTCGATGCCCAGCTGCTCAAGATAGTCCATCTGCTGGGTAATGCCCGCGATATCGCCCAGACCCGAACCAGTCGAATCCTTAAACGAGCGCGGGTAGATCTGATAAATCGCGGCATCGGACATCCATGGGCGCGAAGAGGACTTTTCTGTAGCCATGGGATGAGTCTCCCTTGCAACGAGGTTTTGCGAGATGCCCACGATGATACGCCCAAAGCGGACATTCGCGGCAAACGTCACAGCCACGCCCCAAAACGCTCGCTCCCTCTCGGGCTCGAGCCCAAGCGATGGGTACGAAAAAGCCCGGCTACCGTAGTAGTCGGGCTGCTGCGTTTGGAGCGGACAACGGGGCTCGAACCCGCGACCCCAACCTTGGCAAGGTTGTGCTCTACCAACTGAGCCATGTCCGCATATGTAAAACAAAACGGGCGCCGGAGCGCCCGGATGTTGCCTGGAGGCGAAGCCCGGATTCGAACCGGGGGTAAAGGCTTTGCAGGCCTCTGCCTTACCACTTGGCCACTTCGCCGAAAAAGGACCGCCTAAACGGTCCGGAAATGCAATGGAGCGGACAACGGGGCTCGAACCCGCGACCCCAACCTTGGCAAGGTTGTGCTCTACCAACTGAGCCATGTCCGCTTGCGGGTTATTAATTTACGCGAGTTGTCCAAAAGACGCAAGTACTTTTTTCAAAAAACTTGTCTGCCGCATGTTCTTAGTAGCTAAACGCGCTAAAGCGATTGGCTAGGCACACGATTCCAGTGCTCCGCTAAACAGCTTCACCATCTGCACGCGCGTGCCGGCGCCGTCCGTACGACGAGCAACCTCCACGTTATCGACGAGCATACGCATAAGCTTGATACCGCGGCCGCGTTCCTCGGATGCGACCGGCTCGCTCGTTTCATCGATAGAATAGCCAGCACCTCGATCAAGCACCTCAACCACAACGCGATCGCCATAGGCCTGAACCGTCAGGACGCACCCGATACCGCCCGCATGGTCATAGGCATTACCCAGTGCCTCCCCCGACGCCAATGCGACATCGTAGCGCTCGTCACGGCGCAACGGAAGCGATTCAAGGAGTTCGGCGATGCGATGTCGGTAGTATGGAAGATTCTCGATACCCTGACGGACCTCGACGCTCTTACTCCAGCGAGGCAGCTCCCCCACCGGAATGGCGGGAATAGGCTCCCGTGCCGGCCCCGCGACATGAAGGATATCGACAAGACGAGCAATCTCCAAAAAGCGAACAACTTCACCTGATGCATTGACGAGCGAAAGCAGGCCTTCTCGCCTCATGAGCTCACGAGCGCGCGTAAGCAGGAATGCCAAGCCCGTCGAATCGATAAAGCTAACAGCCTGACAGTTGATGACGACACGACGCACGCCGCGGCCAATCAAAGCATCCAACCGCCGACGCAGCGCAGGCACCGTGGCGATGTCGATATCGCCTGGTGGCGTCAAAACCGCTATGTCATTCCACTCATTCATACGACCATGGTTCCCCAAAAAAGCCCACTCGATGCATTCGTTTCCCCAACCGTACGGATTCAGCCCGCCCAGCGTCGTCTATGAACGACCCCGTAAAAACTCAAGGGACACCAATGCAATGTCATCGTCCAGCGCCGATTCGGTAAATCGGTCAAGCTCGCCCAAGACCTTGCCGCAAATGCCCGACACGCCCTCACCCGAGACAGAGAGCAGAAGGTCGCGAAGGCGCTGCTCGCCAAAAAAAGCACCCGAGCGGTCACGCGCTTCGATTGTTCCGTCGGTGTACATAAATAGCATGTCACCAGGAGCGAACGTAAACACGCCTGTCTCGTACACCATGCTCTCAAAGGCACCGATTACCCCCGATTGGCATCCAAGCAGCTCGACCTCTCCCCCACGAGCCTCGCCGCCACCCAGCGGCATCGACTCTGGCCTGATGACCATGGTCGGAGGATGGCCCGCCGAACAATACGTTGCGCGTCCGGCTTTAAGGTCAATCTTGGCGATAAAGGCCGTCACGAACGTCTCGACCCTCGAAAAGCCCATAAGCATGCTGTTAAGAGAGCGTGCCATGCGGGCCGGTCCAGCGCCCTCCCAGGCATATGCCGTCAGGGCCGTCTTGACGAGTGCGGACATCGATGCAGCCTCAATGCCTTTGCCAGACACATCGCCCAGAATCATGACGGCGCAATCGTCGGGAAGACGGATGAGCGTATAGAAATCGCCGCCGACCAACGCCGAGTTCGTGGCCGACAGGTACACCGAATCGGCGGCGATTCCCGGAACATCCCCCAGTGAATTTCTCATGCCAATCTGGAGGGTCTGAGCGATATGGCGCTCCTCACGCTTTTGAGATTCGCCTTCATAGATCAGTTCAAAGTCATGGGCCAAGTGCACCAAGTAGTCATATTCAAGGTCATCAATCGGCTCTTGGCTGCCATCACGAAGCAGCAGCGCACGCGTCGTCGGCCCCTTCGCAACAGAAGCAGGAACGATTGCGTCGTTACTGTGCTTGCCATCGCCCTCAGAGCGCGGGCGCCCCGCCTCGATGCCGGTGTCGACGTAGAGACCCTGGCAAGGCAGACCATGCGCCCTAAGCCAGCCTCCCATAGGCATCGATTCGTCAACGCGAGTTATACGGACGTGTTTAAGATCCTCGGCACTCGTACCGCCCAAAACAGACGCCTCAAAGCCATCAGAGCCAACCCCCAAACGTGCCGCTGGCGCCGTCGTGGAAAAGAAAAGTTTCTCGGGATCGTCCGGCAAAGCAACGCGACTGCCGCCTTCAAAATCTATGACATAGGAGCCCAGACTGGCGTCATACTCAACAGGGCAAAAATGACAGTTGAGCATATTGCAAATCTCGGACGATATAGCCTGGGTAGCCGCGGCGGAATCGTCTAGAAAGGTAAACAACTCATCACGTAAGACATTGAGCGAGCGGCCAAGCTCGGCCGTGCGACGAGAGCGAAGGCTCGATGCCATGCCGACCAGCTGGATAGACAGGTAATCGCAAATGACCTCGAGTACATTAACGTCATAGGCGAGCGGTGCCTGAGGGCGCTTCCAACCAACTTCCAGCACGCCAAGGATCTGCGTACCGTAAAAAACGGGAAGACAGATCTCGCTGCGGTACGGAGGCATATCCTGCACGCGCAACAGGTGCTTAGAACGATTGTCCAGGTCCATGAACATACCGGAGGCAGCCCTATCACCCTCAAGGTCCTGTTGAATCGACAAGCGACAGGCACGCGACTCGCGAAGAACATACGTCGGAATGCCAGCGCCATACGGCAAAAACTCGGGCAGGTAGCTGTCGTGCAGCTCCTTGGAGACACCGCGAAGCTTAAAACCGCCGCTCTCAGAAAAATAGATAGCGGCACCCGAAGCATCGAGCGTTCCTACAAGCTGGTTCAAAACGATATCTAACAAACTGGGCAGCTCATCGGAGCCCACAGTGCTCATAATGACCGAGAGCGTCCCAGAGAGACGCTTGTTCGCCACTCTAAGCTCCGATAACGCACGCTTGAGCTGACGGTCGTGAGAATACTGTTCCTCGATACTGTGAAGCGCCACCAGGACACGTGGTGCGCGGCGCCCAAAGATGCGTGGAGGCGTTACGGAGCCCGCACGAACCAAGACGGGAATAAAAGAGCCGTCACTTAGCTTGAGCATCAGTTCGTTCTCGGAGCCATCAGTATCAAATGGCAGACGATGTTCCGTCGCACGTTCAAAAGCGGACGAGTACAGGACGTCTTTAACATCTCCACCGATGACGTCGGCGCGTTCCTCGCACATCAAACCAAGTAAGCGATTATTCACATGCAGAATGGTTCCGTCGAGCTCGCAGATGATGACAGCATCGCTCGTGATCTCGACTAGTTGGGCAACGTCTGCCCACTCGTTGCGTTCAAGCGTTTCCATCGTGGACCTCACCGTCTATCGGTAACAAAAAAGCCTCCGAAGAGGCTTCTCAAATGCGATGGTGTCGGAGGCGGGACTTGAACCCGCATGACCAAAAAGCGGTCACTAGCACCTCAAGCTAGCGCGTCTGCCAATTCCGCCACTCCGACATGCTATGTTGTTGATCCGCGGTTCGCTTTGTTAGACCCGCGCGTTCAACGAGGAAGATAATAACCTATGATTCGAGAACTGTGCAAGCACTTTTTTGAAAAAAGTTTACGAATTTGTAAATGCGCTGGTAGACGGACCTGTTCGGGTCGGAATGAGGTTGCTTTCCAACGCGTCCTCGGGCATGCGGCATTATTTTGATTCGCGCTTCGCGCTACAAAATAATGCCGCCCCCTGCGGAATGCGTTGGAAAGCAACCTCATTCCGGCCCTAGGAGTATGTACTCCGGGCACAGTTCTCAAATATGTTCTGGGGCTGATATAAATTTAGTGGCTCGGCTTTGCCGAGCCCTTATATATGGAGCCCGGAGCTTTTGCTCCGGCCTCACTAACTATCCCATTAGATTAAGTGAGCGATCAAGGAATCGCCCATTACAGTCTGAAATAGGCCATCGATAAATTTCGATGGCGAGCATTCGGCGCATTGCCTACGATACGGGCAAGCCCCGAGGGGCCGCCGATCGGGCGCCTCCGGATGGCCGTCTGCCCCTGCCCCGTAGAGGGCCCGGGGGGTGTTGCCACCGGGGGCGCTCGCCGCTCCGGACGACTGATAGGAAACTGCCGGGCGCAAGCGCCACGGCCAGGTAATGTGGGTGTCGCGGGGAGGGGTTCCGATCGGCCTACCGATTGGAGGATACCACCGTGGCACCAATTAGAATGCCGGAAGCCGTCATCGGGCTCGATGTCGGGAAATCGTCCCACTGGGCATGCGTCGCGACTCGAGATGGCGAGGTGCTGTTGAGCACCCCCGTCGCGAACAGGGAGGACGACCTGGACTCGCTGTTCGGCCGCTTCCCCGATGCGCTCGTGGTCGTCGACCAGTCGCGCAACATAGGCGCCCTCGCGCTCGCCCGCGCCAGGGCGGCCGGGATGTCGGCGGCGTACCTGCCGGGACTCGCGGCGCACGGGGCCGCCAGGCTCTTCGCCGGCGACGCCAAGACCGACGAGCGAGACGCGATGGTCATCGCGAAGACGGCGCTTGGCATCCCCGACGCGCTCCTGCCGGTCGGAGACCCGGGTCCGACGATTGCGGCGGCGAGGGCGCTGGCCGCCCAGAGGAACTTCCTGACCTGCGAGAACACTAGGAATAAGAACCGGCTGCGCAGCATCCTGCTGGAATCGTGCCCCGCCTTCGAGGCACTGGTCGACCTGTCCGACGGGCCCCAGCTGAGGCTCATGGCATCCCTCGGCGGGGCCTGGTCGGTAGCCGACGCCGGGCCCCGCAGGGCGGCGGCGCTCACGCGTGGGGCGGCGCGCGGTAAGATCGAGGCCCTCGTCCGCTCGACAACCTCCTCGACAAGGCCGGATGCGTCGGTCGTCGCCGCCGAGGACCGGGCGGTGAAACTGCTCGCGCGCAGGATATCCGAGAACTCGGCGGAGATCGAGGCGATCACGGCGGAGATCTCCGCCCTGCTCGAGGGCGACGATACCTACCGATGCCTCCTGACGGTGCCGGGCATCGGGCCCAAAACCGCTTCCGAGCTTGCGATCTCCATCGACATCGAAGACTTCCCCAGTCACGACAGGCTCGCGTCGTACTGCGGCCTGGCGCCGCGCAACCGCCAGTCGGGAACCTCGATCTCCTCGGTGACGGCATCGCGCCAAGGCAACAAGAGGCTGAAGAACCTGCTCATATTCTCATGTAACTGCCTTACCCGGACAGAGGGGAGATGGGGCGACTACTACACCAGGTGCCGGGAGCGGGGCATGTCGCACGGCAAGGCGCTCAAGGCGCTGGCGCGAAAGAGACTGAAGGTCATCTACGCGGTCATGCGAGACAGGGTGCCTTACGCAGCCTAGCCGAAACGCACCGAGCAGACTGAAGCCCACCGGCCTAATGGCTTGGCGTCAGCATGCCGCGATTCGGTCGCACGGAGAGCATTTCCCAGTTGACAAAACTATAGGAACACCCCCCTGCATCGGTAACACAGAGCCCGTGCTGGACTTAGTTTTCAGAACATTCCGCAGACCAGGAAACCCCCTTATCCACAGCTCCGAAGGAGCAGGATAAGGGGGTTTCCATGGTCGAGGACGTTCTGAAAACTAAGTCCAGCACGGGCCCGGACAAACAGCCGACTACAGGTCGATGTGAGATTCCTTGATCGGGAACGGCTCGGCGAAGTGGCAGGCGCAGCAGTGGCCCGGGGCAACTTCCTTAAACTCAGGAAGCTTCTCGGAGCAGATGCCCTGCGCGATCGGGCAGCGCGTGTGGAAACGGCAGCCGGTCGGCGGATCCAGCGGCGACGGCGGATCGCCGGCGAGGATGATGCGCTTGCGGGTCTTCTGAATATCCGGATCGGGAACCGGCACGGCAGATAGCAGCGACTGCGTGTACGGATGGTGAGGCTCGCTATAGAGCGTCTTCCAGTCCGAAACCTCGACCATCTTACCCAGATACATAACGGCAACGCGATCGGAGATGTGCTGCACGACGGACAGGTCGTGGGCAATGAAGAGATAGGCCGTACCGAACTTGTCCTGAAGTTCCTTGAGCAGGTTCAGAACCTGGGCCTGAATGGAAACATCCAGAGCGGAAACGGGCTCGTCGCAGATGATCAGCTTGGGCTTCAGAGCGAACGCACGGGCGATGCCGACACGCTGACGCTGACCGCCCGAGAACTCGTGCGGATAGCGGTTGATGTGCTCGGGGTTGAGGCCGACGACGTCCAGCAGCTCACGGACACGCTCAATGCGCTCCTCCTTGGTGCCCACGCCATGAATAGTCATGGGCTCGGAGACGATCTCGCCGATGGTCATACGAGGATTGAGCGAAGCATAGGGGTCCTGGAAGATGAACTGCATCTCACGACGCATGTCCTTGATCTCATGCTTGCTCATCTCGGCAACGTCTTTGCCCTGGAAGAACACCTTACCTGCCGTCGGCTTGGTCAGGCGCATGATGGTGCGGCCCGTGGTGGACTTACCGCAACCAGACTCGCCGACCAGGCCAAAGGTCTCGCCCGGATAAATCTCGAACGAAATGTCATTCACAGCAGAGACGACGCGCTTGGAAAAACGCTTGGCGAACATGCCGGACTCTGCGGGGAACTCCTTAGAAAGATGCTCGACCTTCAGCAGTGGAGTGCGCTCGTTATTGTCTGTCATTTACGCCTCGCCTCCCTTCTTGGAATCCTTGCGCGTGCGGGACGTCTCAGGGGCGTTCTTGAGGAACTCGGGGTCACCGGAATAATGGCACGCAGAATAGTGGCCGGACTCGGTGACAACGCGCTCGGGGCGCTGCTTGCGGCACTTGTCCGTCGCATAGGGGCAGCGAGGAGAGAAGACGCAGCCCTCGGGCAGGTTCATGAGCGAAGGCGGGTTGCCGTGAATCGGCGTCAGCGGCTTCTTCTCATCGATGGCCTGCTCCGGGATGGAGCGAATAAGACCCCAGGTGTAGGGATGGCGGCTCTCGTAGAAGATTTCCTCAGCAGTACCGAACTCGACGGGACGGCCGGCGTACATAACCATAATCTTATCGGCCATATCGGCGACGACGCCCAGGTCATGGGTAATCATAATAATGGCGTTGCCGTTCTTCTCCTGCATCTCCTGCATGAGCTCGATAATCTGAGCCTGAATGGTAACATCCAGAGCCGTCGTGGGCTCGTCGGCAATCAGGATATCGGGATCGCAGGCAAGAGCCATAGCGATCATGACGCGCTGACGCATACCGCCGGAGAACTGGTGCGGATACTCATTGACGCGCTTCTCGGGCTCGGGGATACCCACGAGGTCCAAAAGCTCGGTGGCGCGCTTGAGCGCCTCCTGCTTGGAGTAGCCACGGTGCAGACGAAGACCCTCGCCCACCTGCCTGCCGATCTTATAGACCGGGTTCAAGGAGGTCATAGGATCCTGGAAGATCATCGCGATATCGTTGCCGCGAATGTGCTGCATCTCTTCCTCGGTCATTTCGAGGATGGAGCGGCCGCGATAGCGAACGTCACCGCCCTCGATCTTTCCCGGAGGCATCGAGATGAGGCCCATGATGGTCATGGCGGTCACGGACTTACCGGAGCCGGACTCACCGACGACGCCCAGGGTTTCGCCGCGATCGAGCGTGTAGGAGACACCGTCGACAGCGCGAACAACGCCATCTTCGGTGTGGAAATACATCTTAAGGTCATCGACCTCGAGCAGATGCTGGCCCTCGGGAACCGGCTGGTCCTTCAGGTCCACATAGTTCTTGTTCTTCTTCATCCTTATGCGTCCTTCATCTTGACGTCGAGGGCGTCGCGCAAACCGTCACCCAGCAGGGTGAAGGCGAGCACCGTCGAGAGAATTGCCAGACCGGGCATGATCATCATCCAGGGAGCAGTCAGAAGATACTGCTGACCGTCCTGAATCATGGAGCCCCACGAAGGCGTAGGCGGGATAACGCCCATGCCGAGGAAGGACAGGGCAGACTCGGTCAGAATAGCGCCACCAATGTTCATGGTCGCATAGACCACGATAGAAGCAACGGAGTTCGGGAAGATATGGCGCATAACGATACGCGCATCGGATGCACCCATAGCGCGAGCGGCGTCAACATAGTCGTTCTCTTTGACCGTCAGGATCGCGGATCGGAAGACGCGCGCAATCGAAGGCCAGCCGAGAATGCCGATGGCGATAAAGACATTCTGAAGACCACGACCGATAACGGCAATCATGGCAACAACGAACAGCACGTACGGGAACGCCAGGAAGATGTCCGCACAGCGCATGATGATCGTATCCCAGATGCCGCCATAGAAACCGGCCAGGGCGCCCATGACCAGACCGATCACCGTGGAGATGGCGGTGGCCATAATACCGACGGAAAGCGAAACGCGTGCACCGTAGATAACACGGACGAGAATGTCACGACCAAGAGAGTCGGTGCCAAACGGGTGCTCGGCACACGGAGCCAGCAGCGACGTCTCGGCCATGGTGGTCGAGTCAGAAGCCGTAGGAGAGCCGAGCCAGGGCTTAGCCCACAGATCGGCGGTCAGGGCGACCACAACAACGATGATGATCCAGCAGACACCGATAACGGCGAGCTTGTTCTTACGAAGACGCTTAAAAGCGTCGCCCCACAGCGTGCGGGACTTGGCGGGAGCAGATGCGGCCTTGGTGGCGGTAGCCTGCTCCTGAGACTGAGAATCAGTTTCCTGCATGAGACGTACCTCCCTTAGGCCTTATCCGACGGACCGCCAAGGCGGATGCGCGGGTCGAGGAATGCATAGCTAATGTCGACGAGCAGGTTGATCACCATAACGACGACAACAATGAGCGTAACGCCGCCCATAACGATGGGCCAGTCGCGCATGCTAATGGCGCGGTAGACCTCGAAGCCGATGCCGGGCCAGTTAAAGACCGTCTCGGTCAGGATGGCACCCGAAAGCATGCCGCCGAAGTCGACACCAATATAGGTAACGACGGGGATGAGTGCATTCTTAAGCGCATGCTTGATAATGATCGCGCGATTGGAGAGACCCTTGGCCTTTGCCGTACGGATGTAATCCTGGTTCATGACGTCAAGCAGCTGCGAGCGCATAATGCGGGCGGCATAAGCGGTCGAAACCGAAGCCAGCGTAATGGTCGGAAGCACATAGTGCATCCAATCCTGATACTGAGAGCTGGAACCGCCGGCACCCGAGATCGGCATGGAGAATGCACCGCCCGTGGCGTCCTTGAGAATGACGCCAAAGAACAGCTGCAGCAACATACCGAGCCAGAAGGCCGGGACGGCAACGAGAATCGACGTGGTGAGCGTTACCAAAATATCCCAGAAGGAATAACGCTTAACCGCCGAAATGATACCCGCACCGATACCCATGATTGCCTCGAGCACGATGGCGCACGCGGCAAGTTTGACCGTATACGGATACTTTTGGGCAAAGATTTCCGTAACCGGCAGCTTGCGCTGGTACGAATTGCCCAGATCGCCATGAAGCAGACCGTTCATGTAATACAGATAACGGTCTACAAGCGACGTCTGAACGGGATCGCCGTTCTCGTCAAGGATCGCGTTGCCGTCCTCGTCCGTCTGGACCAGGTGATAGCGAACGCGAAGCTGAAGCTCCACCTCGGGGGACAGAGCCTTGTCTCCACCGATCAGCTTGATCGGATCTCCCGGCACGATATTCTGGAGGGCGAACAGAATCAGCGTAACGCCCAAAAACACCGGGATGAACTGAAGCACACGTTTAACGATGTACTTACCCATACCACTCCCCTATCTAGGGATTAACCTAAATGGGATGCCGATCGCCAGACCGGCATCCCAAAATTACCATCAGCCAGTTTACCCCAGGTTAGGGAGAACTGTATGTTTCCCATGAGGTCTACGTAAATACTTGACCCTCACGGAAGCTGCAAAACCCTTAGGCGAGCTCGGCGGTACCCAGATCGGCGTGCTTCTGCGGATCAACATAGAGATGCTTGACGCGGTCAGAGCCAGCGATGGTGTGCGTGTAGAACATCACCGGGATAACCGGGCAGTCAGCAGCGACCATGGCGTCGGCCTCCCGCATCTTGGCGATGCGCTCCTCGTCATCAACCGTGGTGCGGGCCTCGTCGACCTTGGCATCGAACTCGGGGTTGCTGTAACCGGAGCGGTTGTCGCCACCGAGGGAGTCGGAGTGGAACAGCGGGTACAGGAAGTTGTCCATGATCGGGTAGTCGGCAATCCAACCCAGACGGCCGAACTGATAGTTGAAGTTCTGATACTGCTCGAGCAGGGCAGACCACTCAGGGGTATCGGAGACAGCGGTAACGCCAACCTTGGCGAGGTCGCCGATGATGGACTCCATGATCTCCTTGTGACCACCGTCCTGGTTGTAGGAAAGGGTCACGCTAATGCCACGATCGCCGTTAGCGCCAGCGGGAGCGACCTTGTCGAGGTACTCGTTAGCCTTGTCGACGTCATAGGCGCAGAACTCCCATGCGCCCTCCTTGTAGCCGGCGATTCCCGGAGGAACAATACCGTCGGCGGGGGTACGGGTACCCTTGAAGATGGTCTTGCAGATGGCCTCACGGTTGATGGCCAGGGAGATGCCCTTGCGCAGGTCGGCGTTATTGAACGGCTCGGCCGTGGTGTTGCAGGTCAGATAGTACGTGGAAGGCTCGGCACCGAGCAGCATATGCTCGCCGTCACCCATGGTGTAACCGTCCTTGGACTCGCCACGGTCCTTCTTGGCGGCATCGATCTGAGCAACGGGAACGTCGCAGACATCGAGGTTACCGGCCTGGAACTCCTTGTAAGCGGTCTCCATGTCCTTGATGACCTGGAAGTGGATGCCATCGATCTTGGCCTTGTCGCCATAGTAATCGTCAAACTTCTTGAGGTTGATCTCCTGGCCATCCTCCCACTTACCGTCCATCATGAACGGGCCGTTACCGACCGGGGCAAGGTAGAAGCTCTTGACATCGGACTCGGCGCACTCGGGAACCGGGGACAGAGCCGGGTGAGAGGCGACGAAGGGGAAGTCGGCGTAAGCGGAAGACAGCTTGACGACGAGGGTCTCATCGTCGGGGCAAGTAACACCGCTGAGCTCGGTAGCGTTGCCGGCAAGCAGATCGTCATAGCCCTCAACCATGGAAAGGTGATAGGAGACCTCGGAAGGACCATACTCGGTGGCGATGGCCGACTTGGTGTTGACTAGACGCTCCCAACCGAGCTTGAAGGACTTGGAGGTAACGTCGTCACCGTTGTGGAACTTAGCCTTCTTGATCTTGAAGGTGAACTCGGTGGCGTCGTCGTTAGCCTCAAAGGACTCGCAAGCCAGCGGAACGATCTCGCCCTTCTCGGGGTCGTACTCCGTCAGAGCGTCGAAGAGCTGGTACTCGACCTGAGTGCCCTGATCCTCCTGGACGTTGTAGGGGTCGATGCAGACCGGGTTGTTGATGTAGAAGTTCAGCGTCGAACCGGACTCAGAACCGGAAGCGTCGCCGCCCTTCTTGCCGCATGCGGCAAGAAAAGCCATGGAGCTCGCAGCGAGGGTGCCGCCAACAAAGGCGCGACGACCCATAACGGGCTGGTGGAACATAGAATCAGCCATGCCATCCTCCTTATGAGATAGGACAAAGTGAATTCGGCCGGGCAACGTCGAGACAGCCCAATCGAACCATTCAAACGCGGTCCGCTGTTGTCGAGACAGCCCAATCGAACCATTCAAACGCGGTCCGCTGTTATGGCTGGTTATGCAATGCGGGCCAACGTTTTGCAATACAGTAGCGCATTTTATGCACAATTTGGCGCTGATTCCGGTTAACGGTCGAGAATTTCTTTAGTTGGGCGAAGTATGTGGGGATATTTTGGCTCTGTTACAAGTCTGTAAACAAAAAGGGCCCCGCACATGCGGGACCCCTTACAAACGTATATACGCCGATGCTTAGTAGCCGACGATGCCCTGCGGGAAGAAAAACATGCACAGAACGACACACACGGCAAAAACGACGGCCATAATTACCGTCAGGCGATCGAGGTTCTGCTCCATGACGCCCGTGGCAGAGCTGGAGTTATACAGCGAGCTAGCGATCATATCCGAAACGCCGGTGCCCTTACCGGAATGCATCAGAACGAGAATCGTCAGCGCCACGGCAGAGATAGCCCAAACGACAAACAGAAGAATCTGAAACGGACCCATAGATAAGCTCCTTAATAGAACAATTCAAACTCCAGTACTGTACCACAACCTCCAACACTCCCCCACCTGCCATTTAGGGACGGGGTAGAAATGGCAGAAATACCAAAAAGGGGGTCGTCCGGTTGTGGACAACCCCCTTACTAGAAAACGGTATTTGTTTTCTATTAGGCCTCGGTGGCGAGCACGCGACCCGTCATCTCGGCGGAAGGCTCAATACCAGCCATGGTGAGCATAGTCGGAGCGATATCGGAAAGACGGCCGTCCTCGATACCGGTGAGCTTGGCCTTATCATCAACGATGATGAACGGCACGCGGTTGGTGGTGTGAGCCGTAAACGGATGCTTGGAACCGTCGGAAGCAACGTCAAACATGTGATCGGCGTTGCCATGGTCGGCGGTAATCAGCGCAAAGCCGCCCTTAGCGAGAATCGCCGGGACAACCTTGGACAGAGCATCGTCAACAGCCTCGACGGCCTTAACGGCGGCGTCGAACACGCCGGTGTGACCAACCATGTCGCAGTTCGCGAAGTTCACGATGTAGAAATCAGCGCGATCCTCGTTAATAGCGGCGACGAGCTTCTCGGTAACCTCGGGAGCGCTCATCTCGGGCTGCAGATCGTAGGTAGCAACCTTGGGGGAAGCGACGAGCACGCGCTCCTCGCCCTCCTTGGGCTCCTCGATGCCGCCGTTGAGGAAGAACGTCACATGGGCGTACTTCTCGGTCTCGGCGGTGTGCAGCTGCTTCAGGCCATTGGCGGCGATAACGTCGGCCAGAACGTTCTTGGGGAATGTCTTGGGGAAGGCGACCTCGACGTCAAACGTCGGGTCGTACTCGGTCATCGTCACAAAGTGCGAAAGCTTAATCTGCTCGCGCTCAAAGCCGTCGAACTCCTTGTCCGTGAACACGCGAGTCATCTGACGAGCGCGGTCGGGACGGAAGTTGAAGAAGATGGCCGCGTCGCCCTCGTGAATGCCCTCGTTGTGGGCAGCGAAGGGCTCGACGAACTCGTCGCCGCGCGGATCCTTCTCGTAGTAGGCCTTGATACCGGCAACGGGGTCGGTATCGGCATCGGACGCGTTGACCATGACGTCGTAGGCACGCTGGATGCGCTCCCAGCGGTTGTCGCGGTCCATGGCCCAATAGCGGCCCGAAACGGTGGCAACGCGAGCGTCGCAACCGGTCTCCTCGGAGATCTTAGCCAGGAAAGCGCAGAACTCGCTCATGTAGCCGGCACCGGACTGCGGGTCGACGTCGCGGCCATCCATGAAGGCGTGGACGCGAACGGTCTTGACGCCATGCTGGGCAGCCATCTTGACCAGAGCCTCGACGTGGTTCATGTGAGAATGAACACCGCCAGGGCTCATAAGGCCCATGAGGTGCAGGGTCTTGCCTTCGGCCTTGACGTCGTCCATAGCCTTGACGAAGACCTCGTTCTTGGCGATGGAGCCGTCCTTGATGGCGTTGTTGATGCGCGAAAGCTCCTGGAACACGATGCGGCCGGCACCGATGTTGAGGTGACCCACCTCGGAGTTGCCCATCTGGCCGTCGGGAAGGCCCACGTCCTCGCCCGAAGCACCGAGCGTGGTGTGAGGATACTTCTCGTACAGGCTATCAAGGAAGGGCGTCTTGGCAGCGGCGACGGCGTTCTCGCCATCAGCCGGAGCAAGGCCGCAGCCATCCATGATGATCAGGAGTGCAGGAAGATGACGCTGTGCCATATGTCCTACTCGCCTGCCTTGACGACCATAGAGGCGAAGTCGGCAGCCTTGAGCGAAGCGCCGCCCACGAGGGCGCCGTCGACGTCGGGCTTGGCGACGAGCTCGGCAATGTTGCCGGGCTTAGCGGAACCACCGTACAGGACGCGGATACCGTCGGCGAGCTCCTCGCCGAACATCTCCTTGAGGGTCTCACGGATAGCGCCGCAGACCTCCTGAGCGTCCTCGGCGGTAGCGGTCTTGCCGGTGCCGATAGCCCAGATGGGCTCGTAGGCGACGACGACCTGCTTGGGGCAGGTGATCTCAAGACCAGCAAGGCCAGCCTTGACCTGGTTCACGACGTGCTCGACATAGGTGCCAGCCTCGCGGACCTCGAGGGACTCGCCGCAGCAGAAGACGGGAACAAGACCGGCGGCAACGAGGGCCTTGGCCTTCTTGTTCTGATCCTCGTCGGTCTCGTGGAAGTAATCACGACGCTCGGAGTGACCGATGATGCAGTAGGTGCAGCCAGCGGACTTGAGCATGTCGCAAGAAGACTCACCGGTGAAGGCACCCTTGGCCTCCCAGTACACGTTCTGTGCACCGAGGGCGATGGGGGCAGCCTGAATACGGTCATGAACCGTGGTGATGTCGATGGTCGGAGGGCAGACGAGCACCTCGACGCCAGCCGGAACCTCGGGCAGAGCCTGAGCCAGCTCGTCGGCGAGCTTGGCGGCCTCGGCGACGTCGTTGTTCATCTTCCAGTTACCAGCGATAAGAAGGGTGCGATTAGGCATCGAGAAGCGCCTCCACTCCGGGCAGGGCCTTACCCTCGACGAGCTCCATGGAAGCGCCACCACCGGTAGAGATCCAGCTCATCTTGTCGGCCAGGTTGAACTTGTTGACGGCTGCGACAGAGTCGCCACCACCGATGATCGAGGTGCAATCAGCCTCGGCGACAGCCTCGGCGATAGCCTGGGTGCCGTGAGCGAAGTTATCGAACTCGAAGACGCCCATGGGGCCATTCCAGAACACAGTCTTGGCACCCTTGACAGCCTCGGCGTAGAGCTCCTCGGTCTTGGGGCCGATGTCCATACCCTCACGGTCGTCGGGGATAGCGTCGGAAGCGACAACCTCGGGGACAGCATCCTCGCCAAAGTGATCAGCAACGCGGTTGTCGATGGGGAGCAGGATCTTGACGCCCTTCTCCTCGGCCTTCTTGAGCATCTCACCGGCGCGCTCGACCCAGTCCTCTTCCTTGAGGGACTGACCGACGGACAGGCCCTGAGCCAGGAAGAAGGTGTAGGCCATGCCGCCACCGATGATCAGGGTATCAGCGGAGTCGATGAGGTGATCGAGAACGCCGATCTTGGAGGAAACCTTGGAACCGCCGACGATGGCGACGAAGGGGCGCTCGGGCTCGGCGAAGATGCCGGTCAGCGTGTCGACCTCCTTCTCGAGCAGGAAGCCGGCGACGGCAGGCAGGTAAGCGGCGGGGCCCACGACGGAACCCTGGGCGCGGTGTGCGGTGCCGAAGGCATCGAGAACGAAGACGTCACCATAGGAAGCGAGCTTCTTGGCGATCTCGGGATCGTTCTTCTTCTCACGCTTGTCAAAACGGACGTTCTCGAGAACGAGGACCTTGCCCGGCTCGACGGCGGCGACAGCCTCGGCGGCCTTCTCGCCATACGTGTCGGCAACAAAAGCAACGTCAAGGCCAGAGAGCTCAGCGAGCTTCTTGGCGACAGGCTCGAGGGAAAGCTCGGGCTGGAAGCCAGTGCCCTCAGGACGGCCGAGGTGGCTCATGAGGATGACGCGAGCGTTGTGCTCAACGAGGTAGTTGATGGTGGGCAGGGCAGCCTTGATACGGGTGGTGTCGCCAACGACGCCATCCTTGATAGGCACGTTGAAGTCAACGCGGACGAGAACGCGCTTGCCGTCGACATCGATGTCGCGGACGGTCTTCTTGGTAAAGGCCATGTTTGCTTCTACCTTTCGTACGTGTCTGCCTCCCATTACGGCAGACGATTTCCTATAAAAAGGGCGCGACCCTAGGGTGTAAGCCCTATGAGGCCGCGCCCTTCTTTAGACGCTCAACGAGCTATTCGCTAAAAGCTAAATTAAGCAACGAACTTCTCGAAGTACTTGATGGTGCGGACCATCTGAGAGGTGTAGGAGTTCTCGTTGTCGTACCAAGAGGTGACCTGAACGAGGGTCTGGCCGTTGCCGAGATCAGAGCACATGGTCTGAGTGGCGTCGAAGATGGAGCCGTGGGTCTCGCCGACGATGTCGCGGGAGACGATCTGGTCCTCGTTGTAGGCGAAGGTATCGGGGATGGTCTCGGCGTAGGCCTTCATGGCAGCGTTGACCTCGTCGACGGTGACCTTCTTGTCAACGACGGCGTAGAGGTTGGTCAGCGAGCCGGTCGGCGTCGGGACGCGCTGGGCGGCACCGATGAGCTTGCCGTTGAGCTCGGGGAGAACCAGGCCGATGGCCTTGGCAGCGCCCGTGGTGTTCGGGACGATGTTCTCGGAGCAGGCGCGGGAGCGACGGAAGTTGCCCTTGCGCTGCGGGCCGTCGAGCGGCATCTGGTCGCCGGTGAAGGCGTGGATGGTGGTCATGATGCCGGAGACGATGGGAGCGAAGTCGTTCAGGCCCTTGGCCATCGGGGCGAGGCAGTTGGTGGTGCAGGAAGCAGCGGAGATGATGTTGTCCTCAGCGGTCAGCGTCTCATGGTTGACGTTGTACACGATGGTGGGCAGATCGCTGCCGGCCGGAGCGGAGATGACGACCTTCTTGGCGCCAGCGTTGATGTGAGCCTGAGCCTTAGCCTTGCTGGTGTAGAAGCCGGTGCACTCGAGAACGACGTCGACGTCGAGGTCGCCCCAAGGCAGGTTGTTGGCGTCGGCCTCCTTGTAGATCTTGATCTCCTTGCCGTCAACGGTGATGGAATCCTCGCCAGCGACGACCTCGTGATCGCGAGCATAGTTGCCCTGCGTGGAGTCGTACTTCAGCAGGTAAGCGAGCATATCGGGAGAGGTGAGGTCGTTGATAGCGACGATCTCGGAGCCCTCATGACCGAACATCTGGCGGAAGGCCAGACGACCGATGCGACCGAAGCCGTTAATAGCAACCTTTACTGCCATTGTGTCTCCTTTCGTAAGGCCCCCGCAAGCTACAGCGCCTGCCGTTGAGGCCCACAAACTAACCACTCGCCTAATATACCTTTTTTTTGGCTTGAATTTCACGAGAATGCTCGAAATTGAAAATCAAATTTGCGTTAAAACGCTTTAACGTATAAAACAGCAGTTAAACCACCATAAAAGCTATTGCGTTAAACTACCCGCTTGCTTCAATGAGCTTTTCAAGGCGCAAAACACGGTGATACAAGGCCGACTTCGACAAAGGAGGGTCGGCCATTTCCCCCAAATCTCGCAGTGAGAGATCGGGGTAACGCTCGCGTAAGTCACAAAAAACTGCCAGAGCGTCCGGCAGCGTTTCGCGCAAACCGCGCCGATCAAGCTCATCGATGAGCGCAAGCTGATGTTGGGCGGCACCGGCACTTCTGGTCTGGTTGGCAAGCTCTGCGTTCACGCGACGATTCACGTCGTTCTTCACCAGCTTAACCGCGCGGGCCTCTTCAATCTCGGCAACGCTGCGCTTGGCGCCAATCAGCTGTAACAGACGTTTAATCTCCTCGGCACTCTTGATGTACACGGCATACGAGCCGCGACGCGCATTGACGCGGGCGTGAACTCCAATCTGCTCCAGAAGGTCGCAAAGTCCCTTTGCATACTCCTCGCCCTGAACCGCGATCTCCAAATGAAAATCGCCACGCGGGTCGGCAACAAAGCCTCCGGCAATCAGCGCACCGCGAATATAGGCGAGCCTGCAGCAAGGACGGGCGACGATGTGGCGCGGCACACCCGCGACGAGCCCTCCCCTACGGTCGAGAATGCCCAGCAGCACCAGAGCCTTATCCAAATCGGGCTGATCGGGCAAGGTGATGAGATAGTTTCGTACCTTGTGCAGGACCGACTTACGAACCGTGAATTCGGTCTTGAGCTTAAGGATACGATGCGTCAGCGCAATCATCGTGCGCGCCACAGCACCCGTCTCGGTCGCGACCGTCAAGCGGTACCGTCCCGAGCCCGCCAGCGAAAGCGTGCCGCTCACACGCGTTAGCGCAGCAAGCGTCGACAAATCGCAGTATTCGCATTCTGGTTCGCAGCGCGCAAGCTCGTCACGCACCTCAGCGGTAAACGACATGTAAACCTATGCCTTCGTGTTGGCACGCGACAGGTCACGGTGGGAGATGCTCACATGATACTGAGCACCCTCCAGGTAGCGGGCCGTGGCCTCGGCAATGGCGACGCTACGGTGCTGTCCGCCTGTGCAGCCGATAGCAATGGAAAGCTGCGGCTTGCCCTCTGCGATATAACCCGGCATGACCGTATCGAGCAGCTGAGTCCAGGCCTTCCAGAACTCCTGGGTCTTGGGGTGGTCCAAGACAAAATCGGAGACCTTCTTATCGAGACCGGTCATGGTGCGCATCTCGGGATCGTAGAAAGGATTGGGCAAGAAGCGAACATCGATCATGATATCCGCCTCGATGGGCATGCCATGCTTAAAGCCAAACGAGAACACGTGGACATCCATAAGCTGCTGGTCGGACAGCTCGGAAAAAGCCATGCGCAGCTTGTTGCGCAAGGCAGAAGTGCGCAAGCGGCTCGTGTCGATAATCATATCGGCTCGATCGCGAACGCCCTGCAGCTGCAGACGTTCACGCTGAATAGCGTCGGCCGTGGTCTCCCCCGGCTTTGCAATGGGATGGCGACGACGGTTTTCGCTATACCGGCGAATCAGCACCTCGTCAGACGCCTCGAGAAACACAATGTCGCAGCTCATCTCGCGCTCTTCCAGTGCGGCAACAGCATCGAGCAGTTCATCGAACAAGCCCTGGCTACGCAGGTCGCAGGTAACGGCAAGGTGCCTGCCCACGCCCGTATTGATGCCAACGAGCTCAGCAAGCTGGGCAATCAGGCGTGGGGGCAGGTTGTCGATACAAAAATAGCCCATGTCCTCAAACACATGCATGGCTTGCGTTCGGCCCGAGCCGGACATTCCGGTGATGATAACGATATCGGGGATACGCTCCGAGCGCTCCGCCGCATCCATGGCATCTCCCTTTTGCATGTGTGCCTCCTAAAATAAGCGCGGGACCCGGCCAGCGGATCCCGCGCGATCAATTGCCTTTATTGAGTATACCGCCCCAAGCGGATACAAGGCCCGTCTTACGCCTCAAGCGCAGCCTTGAACCAACTTGTAATACTCGTGGGGTGCGTGATAGCGGTGCCGACGACAACGGCCCACGCGCCGGCGTCGATTGCAGCGCGAGCCTCCTCGGGCGTATGCACGCGACCCTCGCAAATGATGGGAAGGCCGGGAAATTCCTCGGTCGCCTGACGCAGGAGCGGCAGGTCGGGGCCATCGGCCATGGTGCAGTCGATGGCGGCGACACCGTGAGAGAGTGTGGTGGATACCAGGTCGAAGCCCATATCAACCGCACGGCGAATGTCCTCGATGGTGGCACAATCCGCCATCAGGAGCACACCCTCCTCGTGCAGCGGGCGGAAGGTATCCTCGACCGACTTGCCATCGGGACGCGGACGATCGGTGGCGTCGATCGCCACGATATCGGCACCCGCAGCAACGCAGGCACGAGCGTGACGCAGCGTCGGCGTGATGTAAACGCCCTCGTGCCCGTCCTTCCACAGACCGATGACGGGAACCTCACAGCGACCCTTAATGGCGGCAATGTCGGCAAGGCCCTGGCAGCGAATGGCGGCGGCGCCGCCAAGCTCGCAAGCGCGAGACATTTGAGCCATGGTCTCGGGCGTACGAAGCGGCTCGCCCATATACGCCTGAACGCTCACGACGAGCTTGCCCTTCAGGGACTGGATCAAAGGATCAACGGTCATGTTCGACTCAACCTTTCTCAAAACAGCCTTCTGAGACACCGCACCTTGACGTTCAAACCGTCGCTCGCGTACCGAAGTACGCTTCGCTCCTCTTTCACGTCAATCTGCGGCACCTCAGAAGGCGCACTTGGTAGTTATGTTTACTTCAACGATGCAAGAAGGTGTTCGGCGGCACCGATGAGCGGCGCGTCGCCCTCCAGAGAGCCGATGAGAATCGGCGTGTCCTGAAGCGGGTCGAGCGCCTGGCTGGCATAGCCCTCGTGCACCGAGTCCTTCCACGTCTGTGAACGCCAATCGGGACCTTGGTGAATCACGCCGCCCGAAAGCACGATGACCTCAGGGTCCAGGATGTTAGCGAGCGAGCCCAGGCTGGCGCCCAGCGCAAAGCCGGCGTCATGAATGACCTCGGTCGCCTTTGCGTCGCCTGCGCGGCACAGGTCGTTCACGTCACGGCCGACCGAAGGACGGCTGGGGTCGACGCGGCCAAAACGCTCATCGTACATGCGCCCGATTGATGTTCCGGAAGCAACCGACTCCAGATGGCCGGAACGCCCGCAGGCGCAGGGAATGCCGGCGGCAGCCGAGCACTCGATGTGGCCCATATGGCCGGCAGCACCATGGAAGCCCTGCATCACGCGGCCGTTCTCGACATATGCGCCGCCGATGCCCGTACCGATGCCCAAACACAAGACGGAGAACTTGCCCTTGCCGACGCCCCAGTGGGCCTCGCCCAGAGCATGAGCCTGCACGTCGCCTACAACGGCAACGGGAAGGCCGAGGTCCTCGCGCAGACGCGGCCCCAACTGAACGCCGGACCAGCCGGGCATAATCTCATTGGCATACGCGATGGCGCCCGTCTTGGGGTCGACGACACCGGCAGCGCCGATGCCAACTCCGAGGACCTCGACATCGGGATTTGCCTCAAGAGCTGCCTTGATAGACGCCTCGATGCGCTGGAAGACCGCTTCGCCACCCTCCTGGGCCTCGGTGGGAACCTCAGCCTCAAAAACGGGATGGGGCACACCGCCGTCAGCCGGGTACTCCATGATGGCAGTCGCGATCTTAGTTCCGCCGATATCGACAGAGCAGACGTACTTGTTCTCCATGTCGTTCTCCTTCGGAGACAAAACAACTACAGGAAATGCGCCGTCAGGCTAGCCGTCACAGCGCGGTAAAGGTTTTCCAGGTGCCCGAGATCGCCGAGAAACCGTGCGGCCATTGGCCTAATGGGTCATGGCCGCACGGTTGAACGGCGAGGTCGGGTGCCTGGGAAAGCTTTAAAGGAGACCGTTGTCCTGGAGGACCTTGCGAATCGCCTCGACGTTCTCACCGGTCATGGCCTTCACCGGGCGCGGCATGGTCGGGCTGTCGAAGATGCCCATGAGGTTCATAGCGGTCTTGAAGGCGCCGACGCCACCGGCATAGCCCTGGACGCCCGAGGTGACATCCCAGATGTGCGAAATCTCATTGAGGCGATCCTGCTCGGCCTTGACGGTAGCCCAGTCACCAGTCTGAGCGGCCTTCCACTGACGAACGTAGCCCTCGGGCTCAACGTTGGCGAGGCCCGGAACGGAACCGTCGGCGCCACCGAGATAGGCACCGTCGACGACGACCTCATGGCCGGTAAGGATGCTCATCGGATGGCCGTTCTTCTCGTTCTCCTGAATGAGGTAGCGGAACGAGATGTCATCGCCCGAGGAATCCTTGACGCCAGCCAGGACGCCCTCGGCGCCGAGCTTAGCAAGGAGCTTCCAGGGGAGCTTGGTGTGGACGCACACGGGGATGTCGTAGGCGAAGATGGGCAGGTCGAGTTCCTCGTGAAGGATGCGGAAGTGCTCCTCGACCTCGGTCATGCCCTGCAGGGCATAGAACGGGCAGGTGGCGACGAGCGCATCGGCGCCCAGCTCCTGAGCGACCTTGCCGTGCTCGATCATGCGCTCGGTCTCGGTGTCGATGATGCCGACCAGAACGGGAACGCGGTGGTCGACGATACGGACGGCCTCTGCGACAATCTGGCGACGGCGCTCGTCGGTGGAGAAGACGACCTCGCCCGAGGAGCCCAGGAAGAACAGGCCATCGACGCCGGCATCGATCATGCGGTTGATGCTGCGCTCAAAGGAGGCAACGTCGAGCTGGTGGTCTTCGGTATCGGGAACAACGACGGGAGGGATAACGCCGGTGAATTTCTGAGTTGCCACAAGAATCTCCTTAGTTGTCTGGCGGGCAGCCCTATGCCGCCCACTCTTGTTGGCGGTGTCCAGGCCGTCTAGGCCAAAGAACACGAATAGAACGTTTGGTTAAAGAAGTCGACGACTTCGTTTTCGAACGCATTGATGCGCTCGTGAGCGTATTTGGCATAGATGATATGCCTCCGGTCACACTCAAGACCGTTGAATACGGCAAACTGGCCCTTGGGATCACTCACGGTATCCATGAGCGATGTGCCCATGAGCACCGAGCCACGAACCCGAGGCGACAGCGTCTCGAGACCGCTGGGAAGCGGATTGGCAAGCGCCGTGCAGGCAAGGCCCCGCTCGTCCAGAGCAGAAACCGCCAGCGCGACACCGCCGCCAAGGCCCTCGCCCCATGCAAAGATGCGGTCGGGATCCATGCCATCAAGGTTGCGCGCAACCTTCGCCAACGCGCAGCCCCAACGGACACGCTCGACAAAAGCAGGCGAGGTAATCCCCTGCTGCAGATCGCTGGATCCAATAGTCTCATCGTCCAGCGCAAGCACGGCATATCCCATGGCGTCAAACCGCGTCATGTGATGCCATCCCCGCACGGGTCGGTCGATGTCATGGAACATCAGACACAGCGGAACAAGCTCGGATCTTCGGGCGCAACCAGAGGGCTCAATCAAACGGCCGTGCACGACATACCCGCCGAGCTCAAAGGAAACCTCGGAGTAGCGCGCGCACGGATTGGCGAAATCAATCGCCGTAACGGTCAGCCCGCAAACCTCAAGGTCCGAAGCGGCTGTCTCCAACTCGGAAACATCCGCAGAAGCATCGCCGCGCCAATCCCGGAAATCAGAGAGCCTTGACGAAACCGTCCCAGCAATTCCCGCAAGCTCGGGGACAATCAGCTCATCGATATTGCTCTCGCACTTAGACATGAGCCTCCCCTCCCTTGCAGAAAAATGGAATGATCAGATCGTCAAAATCCTGAATCTCCTCGTGACCGAAGCCTTCAAAGAACTCATGACGCTTTTCACAGGTCAGGTTGTTGTAGACTGCAAACTGCGTCGCCGGAGGACAGACGATATCGGCTGTGCCCGTGCCAAACAGCACGGGGCATTTGACTATGGGGGCAAAGTTCTTGGAATCGAAGTACGCCAGCTTGGCATAGGCCTCGTCAATACGAGTCGAGTCCTCGTCAAACCAGCGAGACCAATAGCGCAGACCCTCGTAGGCAATGTCGTCGGCATCCAAATCCCAGACCAGGCGGAAATCCGACAGGAAGGGATAGAGGATGGCGGCGCGATTGATAAGCTCGCTGTTAAGCGCACAGGTCGCAATGCCCAAACCGCCGCCCTGCGATGCGCCGTTCACAAATACACGGGCAAGATCGATGCCCTCGAGCTCACGAACAATACGGCAAAGAATGCGGATATCTTGGTGCAAGCGGACATAGTAGAGGTTGGCCGAGTCGCCGTCGATACCGGCGACGATATGGCCCGCGACCGTCGTGCCCTCAAATCCACCAATGTCCTCGGAGGGACCTCCTTGGCCGGGGCAGTCGAGGGCGATGAGTGCCATGCCCATGCCCGCAAACGACGCCTGCTCAAACCAGCTGCGGCTTGCACCCGGATACCCATGGAACTGAAGTACCAATGGCACGGGCTCGTCCGAGACAGGTTTAAGGTACTTGGCGTGCAGGCGAGCGCCGCACATGCCGGTATACCAGAGATCGAAAAGCTGGCAGGTCACGGCATCGGTGACCGATGCCGCCTCGATCGCATAGTCAAGCCCGACGGCGTCAGCCTCGGCCATGCGATCCTTCCAAAAGAGATCGAAATCTGATGGACGGGACATAGCGCCTCGATATTCACCAAATTGATGTTGTAGCTCCTGAGCACTTGGCATGGCTCGTGAACCCAACCTTTCGAAATCGCAACGGAGGTGCGCCCGGCAAGGGAACCGGGCGCACGGGAGGGAAAGCGAAGTTACTCGCCGAGCTTGGGATGCAGCAGCGACGGCGCAGCGCCGAGCAGCATCTTAGTGTAGGGGTCTCGAGGATGCTGGAAAACCTGCTTGGCCTCGCCCTGCTCGACGATCTTGCCGCCATTCATGACGATGATGTCGTCGGAAATATAGCGGACCGTCTGGATGTCATGGCTGATGAACACCATAGCCAGGCCGAGTTCCTTCTTAAGGTCGGTCAGCAGGTTGAGAATCTGCGCGCGGACCGAAACGTCCAGAGCCGAGGTGGGCTCGTCGGCGATGATGGCATCGGGGTTCAGCGACAGGGCACGGGCAATTGCGACGCGCTGGCGCTGGCCGCCCGAAAGCTGGCCGGGAAGAACCTCGGCGGCGGAGGAGGGCAGACCGGTGAGCTCCAAGAGCTCCTTGACGCGCTTCTCCTGCTCGGCCTCGGTACCCAGGTTGTGGACGCGCATGGGGTCGAGCAGTTGCTCGCGAACGACCATGCGGGGGTTGAGCGCCGTGGCCGGGTTCTGGAACACGACCGAGATGACGCGACCCATGTGGCGACGGTCCTCGGCGGTACGCTTGGTGACGTCCTTGCCCTTAAAGTAGACCTTGCCGCTCGTGGGGGCCTGCAGGCCGCACATGACGTTAGCCGTGGTGGACTTTCCGCAACCGGACTCGCCGACGATGCCGATGGTCTGTCCGGGCATGAGCTTAATCGTTACACCCTGGACGGCGTGAACCAGGTTGGGGTGCAGAATCGAGCCGGTACGGGTCCTAAAGGTGACGTGGACGTCATCAAGGAAGATGATCGGCTCGACGCCGTTGACTGCGGTCTCGCTCATCTACATCACCTCCGCGTGAGGGGTCAAACCATTTGCCTTGAGCACCTCGTCGGGGAGCTCGGAATAGAAGTGCTCGGTGCCGGGCACGCGCTTGAAGACCGGACGGGTGTCCAGGCCAATGCGCGGATGGCTCGAGCGGGGCGCGAAGCGATCGCCCTTGGGGAAATCGCGCGGGCTCGGAACGGCGCCGGGCACCTGGTGCAGGCGGCCCGAACCGCTCTCGATGGACAGGACGGAACCCAGAAGGCCGCGGGTGTACTCGTGAATCGGGTTGGTGAGCAGCTCCTTGGTGGGCGCCTGCTCAATAACCTGGCCGGCGTACATAACCGTGATGTTGTGGGCGACCTCGGCGACCAGCGCCAGGTCGTGCGAAACGAAGATCATGGCAAAGCCGAGCTTGGCCTGAAGGTCGTTGAGCAGCTTGATGACCTGCTTCTGGACCGTAACGTCCAGAGCGGTCGTGGGCTCGTCGCAGATAACCAGCTTGGGGTCGCGGGTAAGGGCCATAGCGATCAGAACGCGCTGACGCTGACCACCGGAAAGCTCGTGCGGATAGCTCTCGAGCGTACGCTTGGGGTCGAGGCCCACGAGCTCCAGGAGTTCCTCGGCGCTACGGGTGCCGCCGCGCTTGGTGAGCTGCTTCATCTGGGCAGAGATGAGCATGGAGGGGTTGAGCGAGGACAGGGCGTCCTGATAGACCATGGCGATATCGGTACCGCGCAGGCCGAACCACTCCTTCTTGCTCATCTTGAGCAGGTCGCGGCCCTCCCAGAGAACCTCGCCGGAAAGATGCTCGTCATCGTCGGTCAGGCCCATGATGGCCAGCGTGGTGATGGACTTACCGCAGCCGGACTCGCCTACCAGGCCCATGGTCTGGCCGTGACGGACGTCAAAGTTAACGTGGTCGACGACGTTGATATCACCGTGGTGCTCAAACTGGATGCAGAAATCGCGGACCGAAAGGATCGGCTCAACGGACTCATCGGGCACATGGCGGTCGTTACGCTTGAGCTCGACATCGCGCAGTGCGCCAAGACGGGCGGACAGGGACTGAGCCTGCTCCTTGTAGGCACGAACGGGGTCGGAAACCAGCAGGTCGGCCTCGCGGCGCTTGGAGGAATCGGTCGGATCCAGGGCGGCGGAGGGAGCAGCGGCCATGGCGTCGGTAATGCCCTCGGAGAGGATGTTGAGCGCCAGGCAGGTGATCATGATGGCCAGGCCCGGGAACAGTGCCTGCCACCAACGGCCAGCGAGCACGCCACCGCGTGCGTCGGCGAGAATGTTGCCCCAGGTAGCGGTGGGCTCCTGGATGCCGGCGCCGATGAAGGTCAGCGAGGCCTCGAAGATAATGGCGTCGGCGACCAGGGTAACGGTGAAGACCATAATCGGAGCGATGCAGTTACGCAGAACATGCTTGATCAGAATCCACGGAGCCTTGGCGCCGGACACGATGACCGCGCGGACATAGTCCTCACCGTACTCGGACACGATGTTGGCGCGCACGATACGGGCGATCTGCGGGGTGTACATAAAGCCGATCGCAAAGATGATCGACGGCACGGAATTGCCCAGGATGGAAACGAAAACGGCTGCGAGGGCGATACCCGGGATGGACATGATGATGTCCAGGATACGCATGATCGCCTCAGAGATAGACTTGCGCGAAACCGCTGCAAGAGCGCCGACAACGGAACCACAGACCAAAGCCATGGCGGTAGCACCAAAGCCGATAATCAGCGAGTAACGTCCGCCGTAGAGCATGCGCGACAGAATGTCGCGACCCTTATCGTCGGTACCGAAGATAAATCCGTTGCCGGGAGCCTGGCGAGCCGTAAAGATCTCGACCGGGCTATAGGGGGCAAGAAGGGGCGCCAAAATCGCAGTCAGGGCGACCAGCACCAGCACGACGGCGGCAATCTTAGAAGACAGCGTCATCTTCTTCCAGCCACCGAGCTTGAGCCCCTTGGAGGCAGCCTTCTCGAGCTGCTCGGTTTGCTTCTCTCGAATCTTTACCATAATCTACACCGTCCTGATGCGCGGGTTGATGAGCAGGTAGAGCATGTCAACCACGATGTTGATGATGATGAAGGCAAGAGCAACGACGATAACGACGCCCTGAACCAGGTTCGCCTCGTTGCCCTGAACGCCCTGCAGAATCGCAGTGCCCATGCCGGGGAGGTTGAAGATAACCTCGATGACGACGGCGCCGCCCATGAGGTAGCCGATCTTAAGACCGAGGGTGGTGACCGGGGTGATCAGCGCATTGCGAAGAACGTTGATGCCGACGACGACCTTCTCGGGAACGCCGGCGCCACGAGCCATACGGACATAGTCCTTGTCGAGCTCCTCGACCATGGCGGTACGCACGATACGAGTCATCTGGCCCGTCAGCGGAAATGCCAAGGCGATAGCGGGCATGATCATACGTCCCAGATAGCCAACCGGATTCGTGGTGAAGTGAGGCAGAGCACCCGATGCCGGGAGCACCTTAAGGTAGGAAGAGAACAGCAGGATCAACAGAACGGCAAGCCAGAACGACGGGGTTGCCAAGCCGGCGATGGAAAAGACGCGGATCACTTGGTCCGGCCATTTGTCGCGATACAGTGCCGCGATGACGCCGAGCAAAAACGAAACGACCGCACCGATGGCAAGACCGATGAAGGTCAGCTGCATCGTGACGGGCAGGGCCGTGGAGATGCGCTTGGCAACGGAGTTGCGGGCAGCGCCGTAGGTACCCATGTCGCCATGAATCAAATCGCCCATATAGCGCACGTAGCGCACAGGCCAGGGGTCGTCCAGACCATACTTCTCATGGTACTCGGCAACCGCCTCGGGCGAGGCACCGTCACCCAACGCCGTGTAGGCGGGGTCGGTCTTGGAGAACGACATAAGGAAGAACACCAGGACGGTGACGCCCAATGCCATGATCGGCAGCGCCACAAGACGCCTTCCAATCAAACGTAGCAAGTTGTTCACGTTCTCTCCCCTTTCTTTTGTCGGTAGGACCAACTGGTATATGAGTACGGATACTCATTACAAGACCCGAGCGACATCGTTGCCGCCCGGGTCTTTGTTTCAACTATGAGGATACGGTCCCAACGGCCGACATCCTGCATACAGACTCAAGCGAGTCTTACGCCTTGACGGTCGCAACGCCCCTGAAGGACATGCTCGTCGTGCCGATGCCCTTGAAGCCGTCGAGAGCCTCGCCGTTGGGCGCGGTGGACGGATCGTCCCAGGAAGCGGAGACGGTCTTGACGTGGACAACGGGGTACAGAACGGCGTTGTCGGCGATGATGTCGAAGCACTCGTTCCACTTCTTCTGCTGCTCGTCGCCCTCGGCGGCAAGAGCCTCGTCCATGAGACCGTGAAGCTTCTGCCACTCAGCGGACTCCTTCCACGGGCAACGGGTCTGCATCCAGACGTTGTCGCCATACCACCAGTTGAGCAGCAGGTCGGGGTCAGCGCCGAAGCAGGAAGGATCGCCAGGGGCAAGGAGGATATCGTAGGCCTCGCCGCCGTCGATGGCAGCGTAGGTGGCCGGCGAGGTATCGGTCTGGATGGTCACCTCAAAGCCGAGAGCGTCGAGGTCGTTCTTGACCTGGGCGGCCATGCCCTTGATCTGCTCGTTGTCGGTGGTGCGCAGGGTGATGGCACCCGGGGTGATGCCGGACTCCTCGATGAGCTTCTTAGCCTTCTTGGCGTCGGTCTTGTACACCGTGGAAGCCTCATGATAATTGGTGAAGCTCTTGGGCAGGTAGCAGCTGGCAGCGGTGGCAAGGCCGGCAAAGGTGTTGCTGACCATCTTCTCGGTGTCGAGCGCATACATGACAGCCTGACGGACCTTGACGTTGTTCCAAGGCTCCTTGGCGACGTTGAACATGATGAAGCGGGTGCCGAAACCCTGAACGTTATCGATCTTGCAGCCGGCGCTCTCGAGCTGGTCGACGGCGTCAGCGGTAACGAGCTCCATAACGAGCGTGGAGCCCTCCTGCTGAGCGGTAACGCGAGCGGTGGGGTCGGTCAGGATGCTGTACTGGATCTTCTTATCCTCGGCAGCATACTCACCGTTGTACTCGGGGTTGGGAACCAGGGTGATCTCGGTATCGGAGATAGAGTCGTACATCCAGGGGCCGGAGCCGATCGGCTGCTTGGCGCGATCCTCCTCGGTCTGGGTGGCCGGGGTAACGCGGATGATGGCAAGACGATCCTTGAGCAGAGAGAAGTTGGGGACCTTGGTCTTGACCGTCACGGTGCTGGCGTCCTTAGCCTCGATGGACTCGAAGGGCTGGAAGAACGGAGCATAGGTAGCGGAAGCGGCGCAAGCGGTGTAGGAGGCAACGACATCGTCAGCGGTGACCTCGGTGCCATCGGAGAACTTGGCGCCCTTGCGGATGGTAACCTCGAAAGTGGTGTCGTCCACAGACTTGGGGTCGTCGGTGGCGAGCTCGTTGAAGGTGCTGTAGTCGTGGTAATCGATGCCGTAGAGGCCCTCGACGACGTGCCAGTTAGCACCCAGGCCCACAGCGGAGCCGGTGCTGGCGGGGTCGAAGCTGGACGGAGCGTAAGCGGAACCAGCGGTGATCACGCCGCCGCCACGGTTGGCGGAATCGGTGGAACCGGAAGCGGAACCCTCGTCGCTAGAGCTGCCACCGCAGCCGGTGAGACCAAGCCCTGCGACAGCAGCGACGCTGCCGGTGAGGCCGAGGAACGAACGCCTGGACATACCCTTGTTGATGATGGCCATGTCTTCTCCTATCAATAGAGAATCTTACCCGGGAGCACCTAGACTTGCCCCCGCGCAACTTGCGGACGATATATACCTTACCTACCGACAAACCCAACTTGGGTGCCGCGCTCGGCGACCGATACATACATACGCTTGAACGGTATTTACTACCGTTCACCGAATTCATTGACAAACGATTCGACAGACAGTATGTATCGACGAGGTGAGATATCAGTCTTCGTCAACCCGCAGGATAGCAGGGTTATTCGCCATGGCTAGTCAAACGTTTTAGCGTTAATAAAACCCGAAATCAGCAGGTAATCGCCGCGAAATAAATGATTGAAAATCAGCCAATCATGTATATCAGTTGTTTAGAAGCGCGTTTAGTTTTCGGAACGGCTGGCCGATGCTTGGGCGCGCTCGGCATTCCATGCAACAAGTGCCTCGTGGACCGCTTTGGCGACATCGGCCGGAACGCCTCGAACTTCCGCAATCTCCTGCTCGCTTGCCGCGCGCAAACGCTTCATCGAGCCAAAATGGCGCATAATGGCACGTTTTCTGGTGGGTCCCACGCCCGGAACGTCGTCAAGCACCGAAACCGTCATAGCCTTATCGCGCAACTCGCGATGGAACGTAATCGCAAATCGGTGGGATTCATCGCGAACCTGCTTGATCAGATAAAGCGAAGCGGAGCCGGTCGGCAGCACGACGGGGGTCTCGTCCCACGGCACGAAAACTTCCTCATCGGCCTTTGCCAAGCCACAAACTGGTATATCGAGGCCAAGCGCCTCAAGTTGCTTAATTGCAGCGGTCAATTGCGGTTTGCCGCCATCGACAACGAGCAAATCGGGGCGCGAGCCAAAGCGCTCGTCCGCCATGCGCTCGGGAGCATAGCGACGCCCCAGAACCTCGGACATCGATACGAAGTCGTTCGCCTCGTCCAATTCGGCCTGAATTTTAAAGCGACGATACTGGCCCTTGTCGGCACGGCCGTTGGTAAATACCACCATCGAAGCGACGGTAAAGGTGCCGTGCAACGTCGAGATATCGAAGCACTCGATGCGCAACGGCGGCGCAGGCAGCGCCAGCGCGCTTTCGAGCTCCAGGAGCGCCTGATTAGTGCGATCGTCAGCATACCCCGTGCGCATCATGTAGCGCATGAGGGCATGGCGCGCATTTTTGGAAGCCATATCGAGCAGGCGGTGCTTTTCGCCGCGCTGCGGCCTATGGAGATGGCAAGAGCGTTCGCGCTTGCCCGCAAGCCACTCCCCCAACGCTTCGGCGTCCTCAAGCTCGACAGAGAGATTGATCTCGGCTGGAATATCAGCCGTCTCGTCGTAATAGCGCTTAAGAAAGCCCGATTGAAGCTCTTCCTCGTCGACATCCAGGCCTTTATCGAGGATGAACTCACAAGTTCGAACCGTTCGGCCCTCGCGAACGACAAAGACACAGGCGGCAGAGATAGTCTCTTCGCGATAGAAGCCGATGACGTCGATATCGACGCTCGATGGAAAAACGACCTGTTGGCGATCGTCCAGGCCCCTAATGACTTCCAGGCGACGCTTGACGCGCGCCGCACGCTCAAAATCGAGCGTCTCGGCTGCCTCCGTCATCTCGGACGTAAGCTCGTCAACGACATCCTTGCGATGGCCCGACAAGAAACGTTCGACACGTTTGACGTTCTTGGCATAGTCGGCAGGGGAAATCGCGCCGATGCATGCGCCCGGCCCGCGCCCGACATGGTAGTCAAAGCAGGGACGCCCGTTTTGCGCGCAAATCATATTGACGATGTCTTCTTCGCCCTTATGAGATTCGACGATGCGGCGGCAGCGGCGCCATTCCGCACAGGATGCCGAGCAAATAGGAATAACCTTGCGTAGCGTATCGATGGTCTCACGCGCCGCACGGCTATCGGTATAGGGGCCAAAATAGCGCGTTCCCGGTTTATGACGCTCTCGCGTGTATTTAATAGCCGGAAACAAGTCGCTCTTGGTAATGGCGATAAAGGGATAGCTTTTATCGTCTTTGAGATCGACGTTAAAGTACGGATGGTACTGGCCAATCAGATTGCGCTCGAGCACCAATGCCTCGTGCTCGGTCTCCACCACGATATAGTCGAAGCTCGCCACCAGCTGCATCATGAGCGGGATCTTTTGACGCTCGTCCTGCAGCGTCACGTATTGACGCATACGGGCACGCAGGTTTTTTGCCTTGCCCACATAGATGACATCACCCTTGGCATCTTTCCAAAGGTAGCAGCCGGGTTGCGTGGGAACGCGCGAAACCTGCTCGGCAAGTGTTGGAATGTTGTCGTGACCTGCCACGCGCACCTACTTGCGACGAAGCAGCGCCGAGACCTCGGGCATCTTAAAGACGAAGGCAAGACCAAAAGTTACAGCGAGCGAGACGACGCCTGCAACACAAACGTAGCCCAGGGTAATGAGGATCGAGCTGCCAAGCGCTCCGACAAAGTGCTCAAGTGCCCACATGACGCCGGCGCCCGCGGCAGCGCCCAAGCCACCGAACAGTAGGCCGAAGAAACCGCCATGCAGGATAGACTTGACCTGAAGGCCATGCAGACGACGGCGCAGCCACCACAGTGAGCATCCGACCAAGACCACGTAGTCAACGACGTACGAAAGCGCAATTGCCGGCATACCGTAGCCCAGCACCACGCCAAACAGCAGCACAGAACCGGCCTGGCCGATAGCGGAGTACAGGCAATAGCGGCTATAAGGTTTCATATCGAGCAGGGCCGAGAAGCTCTTCTGCATCAGCACGACCACGCCGTAGAGCGGCAGGGAAAGTGCCAGATAGATAAGGAACTCCGACACCAGCGCCACACCGGATTCATCGAACTTGCCGGCGCAGTAGATCATGTTGAGCGGACGGGCGAAGACGATCAGATACATCGCAAACGGAATCAGGAAGAAGAGCATCTGGGCGACACCGCGCGAAATGCCCGTGCGGACGCTGTCGTAATCCTTCTCCTGCGCATCGTGAGAGAGTTCGGTATAGAGTGCCGTCGAAAGCGAGGCGGCGATCAGCGCATAGGGCAATGTGTACCACAGGCGCGCATATGCGATGACGGAAGGGCCGGTCTCGGGCTGCACCACCAGCGCGGCGGCATTGGTAATGGAGGTCGAGACAAACATGCACACCGTGGCGAGCAGCGTCGGGATACCAAGCGCGATCGTCTGTCGCAGCGCGGGATCCTTAAAGTCGATATGGATATGAGGATGCACGCCATGCTTGCCAAGCGCGGGAATCTGGCAGGCCATCTGGACAAAGACGCCGAGGGTCGTACCAACTGCGATCAAGATAATACCGGCCTGCTCGCCAAATTGTGCAGACACGGGAGCAAAGCCCATAAAGCTGGCGATGACGATGACATTGTTGAGAACCGGGGCAAACGTCGACCAGAAATAGTCGCGGTGTGCGTTGAGAACGCCCGAGAACACCGAGCCCAAGCCATAAAACAGAATTTGAATAGCAAAGAAGCGGAACATGAACGCAGCGGTATCCATGCTGCCGCCATCGCCCGAAAGGAACGACTGCGTCCAAATAAAGCCGGGAGCAAACACGGTGCCCAGCAGCGAGATACCGCCCAGCAGCAGAAGCAGAATACCAAGCAGGTTGCCGACATACTCGTTCGATGCCTCGCGACCCTGCTCGCGCCTCACACCCATATACACCGGCAAAAACGCCGTAACGAGCATGCCGCCCATCACGAGCTCGTAGAGCATGTTGGGCAGGTTGTTGGCAACCTGATAGGAGGACGAGAGCAGCGACATACCGATGGCGGCCGCCATGGCCCACGTGCGGATAAACCCGGTGACACGCGACACGATGGTCAGCACGGTCATAAGGCCAGCAGAACGACCAACCGTGGAGTAGTCCGACGAACCCATATCGTCTACGTCGTCCTGAGAGTCCTCATAAACCTCATCTTGTGGCGGCAAATCGTCCACGACGGCAAAGGAGCCGGTCATCGCAAAGGGATCGTCAACCAAAACGGCGTCATCAGCAGGTGCGGCGTCATCGCTGTTCGGCATGTTGTTACCGGATACGGCATCATCATCGAATATGGCATGGTCGCCAAACACCGTGTCAACTTCATTGGCGGCGACGGTTCGGGCAGAAAACGACAGAGGGTCCCAGTCGTCATCACCGTCGATGGCCACGCCCTCGACGGGATCGGTCGAACCAAGCGGCGACCATTCGTCATCCGAAAGAAGCGGTTCGCCATCATCATGAGCCGTGGGCTTGGCGGAATGAGCGGCAGGAGCGCTCTGCGGTGTGCTCTTTCCCTGGGCTGCCATCAAAAACACCGCCGTCTCATCGGGACGCGGCTCACGAGGAGCCTCGGAGGCGATCGGCATCACGCTGGCGCTCGATTGAGCGGCGGCCAAAAAGACAGCCGTCTCATCGGGACGAGCCGAAGAAAGAACCGTACGGGGAAGTGCCGTGCCGGCACCGGCGGCACGCAAGTACACGGCCGTCTCGCCCGGGTCAGCGGCAGCGGACCAGGCGTTTCGAATCTCGTTATCGAACGAAGCGGCCTCGGGCGCGGGCGTCTGAGGAGCCGACCCTTTTGCAAAGTGAGCTCCGCGCTTTGATTCTTCCTGCGGCATCGCTCAGTCCTCTCTCGTGATCGGGGCAACCGTCGCCCCGCAAAATGCAACTAAGTCATCGGGAGCAAGCTCAAGCTGATAGCCGCGCTTGCCACCCGAGATAAAAATGGTATCCCAAAGGACGCATGTCTCATCGATCAGAGTCCGGAAGCGTTTTTTCATACCGACCGGACTGCAACCGCCGCGGACATACCCCGTCGCGGCAAGCAAATCTTTGACATGCATCATGGTCAGCGACTTTTCGCCTGCGGCGCGCGCGGCGGCCTTGAGGTCGAGCTCGTCGGCAACGGGAATGCAGCACACGACATGGTCGTTGGACGGCGTCGTGCAGACCAGGGTCTTAAATCCCTGACCGGGCTCCTCGCCAAGCTGCTCGGAAATCGCGACGCCCAGCCCCGACGATTCGTCGTCATCGTCTTCGTACGTATGGAGAACATAGGGGATGCCGGCGCTTTCCAGCTCACGCATGGCGTTGGTCTTTGGCGTCTTCACGGCCTTCGGCATGGCATATCCTTTCCCTCATATAAGAACGCAATTTTTAAGTATATGTCCATTTGCGCGGCATACGCTATCTCGACAAAGAGAGCGCCACCGAATCGCAAGGAATCGGCGGCGCTCATGTTTCAAAAACACCTATGTATTAGGCATCGAGTTGCGCTTGACGCTCCTTATCGCGTTTGAGCAACGGCGCCAAGAACTTGCCGGTATAGCTCTGCGGGCATGCCGCAACCTGCTCTGGCGTACCCGAGACCACGACAGTTCCGCCACCGTTGCCACCCTCGGGACCCATATCGATCAGACGGTCGGCGACCTTGATGACATCGAGGTTGTGCTCGATCACCAACACCGTATTGCCCGCATCGACTAGACGCTGCAACACATCAAGTAACTGGCGAACGTCCTCAAAATGAAGACCGGTCGTAGGCTCGTCCAAAATATAGAACGTCTTACCCGTCTGACGGCGATGAAGCTCCTTGGCGAGCTTTACGCGCTGCGCCTCACCACCCGAGAGCGTCGTGGCGGGCTGGCCCAAGCTCACATAACCTAGGCCGACGTCATACAGGGTTTGAAGCTTTCGCTTGATCTGCGGAATATTCCCAAAGAAAGCCAGTGCCTCGGCCACGCTCATGTCAAGTACGTCCGAGATAGTCTTGCCACGATAGGTAACCTCGAGCGTCTCGCGGTTATAGCGCTTGCCGCCACAAGCCTCGCAGGGAACATAAATATCGGGAAGAAAGTGCATCTCAATCTTGATCTGGCCGTCGCCCTTGCACGCCTCGCAGCGTCCGCCGCTCACATTAAAGGAGAAGCGTCCCGGCGAGTAGCCACGCGCCTTCGACTCCGGCGTGCTCGCAAACAGCGCGCGCAGATCATCCCACAGGCCAATATAGGTCGCAGGGTTCGAACGCGGCGTGCGACCGATCGGCGACTGGTCAATGTCGATCACCTTATCGATGCACTCGATGCCCTCAATCTTCTTGTACGGACCCACGGGACGCGTCGAACGGTGGATGGCATTCGTAAGCGCGGGCGCAATCGTATCGGTGACCAGGGAGCTCTTGCCCGATCCCGAAACACCGGTAACGACTGTGAGCGTACCGAACTCAATCTTGGCGGTAACGTTTTTGAGGTTGTTGGCGCGGGCGCCCGTGATCTTAAGGCAGCCGCGGCCGGGCTTGCGGCGCTCGTCTGGCACGCGGATCATCCGCTTGCCGGTCAAATAAGCACCCGTCATGGAATCGGGGCACGCCATGATATCGGCAGGCGTTCCCGCGGCGACCACGTGCCCGCCGTTGACGCCCGCGCCTGGCCCCATATCGATCACATAGTCGGCAGCGCGAATCGTGTCCTCATCGTGTTCAACGACGATAACGGTGTTGCCGATATCGCGCAGGCGCTCGAGTGTCTTAATCAGCCGCTCGTTGTCGCGCTGGTGAAGACCAATCGAAGGCTCGTCCAGAATATAGAGAACGCCCATGAGGCCCGCACCGATCTGCGTAGCCAGGCGAATGCGCTGCGCCTCACCGCCGGAAAGCGTCGCCGAAGCACGATCGAGCGTCAGATAATCAAGGCCGACATCAACCAGAAAACGCAAGCGTTCCAGGATTTCCTTGACGATACGACCGCCGATGAATTGTTGACGCTCGGTGAGCTCAAGGTCCTCAAAAAACTCGAGCGACTCGCGGCACGACAGGCAACAAACCTCATAAATGGACTTGCCGCCCACGGTGACGGCGAGCATCTCGGGGCGCAGGCGAGCACCATGGCAGCTCGAACACGGCTCCTCGCGAATGTACTTCTCCAGGCGCGCCTTAGTGTTCTCGTTGGTCGTCTCGGTATAGCGCTCGTACAGGATATTGCGCACGCCCGAAAACTTGGTGTCCCACTGGCTGCGACGACCGTCGAGCTTTTGATAGTCCACCGAAATCTTCTTGTCGCCCATGCCATCCAAAAATGCACGGCGCACTCGCGGAGGCAGATCCTCCCACGGCGTATCGACGCTCACCTTAAAGTGTTTGCAGACCGCAGCGAAAATCTGCGGATAGTAGTTAGAGTTGCCAAACAGGCTGCCAAAGACCCCGTCGGCGATCGACTTCGAGGGGTCTTCGATTAGGGCCTCGGCATCGACCGTCTTCTTAAAGCCCAGGCCATCGCACTCGGGGCACGCGCCATAGGGCGCGTTGAACGAGAAATCACGCGGCTGCAGGTCATCGATGGAGTGTCCATGCTCCGGGCACGCTAACGCCAGCGAATACTCCAGCAACTCGCCTTCGGTCCCCTCGGGAGCGTCGCGGTCGGGCAGCAAGTATACGTTCACATTGCCGTGCGCCAGCGCAGTCGCCTGTTCAACGGACTCGGCAATACGGCCCAGCGAGTTCTCGCGAATCACGATGCGGTCGACCACGACCTCGATATCGTGCTTGAATTTCTTATCCAAATCGATAGGGGCATCAAGCGAGCGAACCTCGCCGTCGACACGCACGCGGCTAAAGCCCTCGGCGCGAAGGTCCTCAAACAGCTTGGTGTACTCGCCTTTTCGCCCGCGCACCACCGGTGCCAGCACAAACGCGCGGCGGCCCTCCCCCGCCGCCAGGACCTTATCGGCGACCTGGTCGGTCGTCTGGCGCTCAATGACGCGGCCGCATTCGGGACAGTGCGGGGTGCCCACACGGGCGAACAGCAGACGCAGATAGTCATAAATCTCGGTTACGGTGCCAACCGTCGAGCGAGGGTTTTTAGATGTCGTCTTTTGGTCGATCGACACCGCCGGCGAAAGGCCGTCGATTGAATCCAAGTCGGGTTTGTCCATCTGGCCCAAGAACTGGCGCGCATAACTCGAAAGGCTCTCGACGTATCGACGCTGGCCCTCGGCATAGATAGTGTCGAATGCCAGCGAACTCTTGCCCGAGCCAGAAAGACCGGTAATGACCACGAGTTGGTCACGCGGAATGGAAACATCGATATCACGGAGGTTGTGCTCACGAGCGCCGCGAATAACGATAGAGGAATCAGACATGGAAGCTCCTTGCCTCCTATTGCATCGAATCATACTGCCGATGAGTTTAGCGCACTCGACGCGCACAGATGTTCGTAATACAAGATTCGCAGACCTTTAGCTTTGCGTATCGGGCGCTTTGTTTCTCGAAATGCCGTGGAAAGGTTACAGTAATCTAATACTGAACTTAATTTGCTGTACCAGAGGAACGTCCATGACCGAAGATATCCCCCTTGAAATCACTTCGAGCGACATGGCCAATCTGCCCATATTCATCGCCGTCCTTATCGTGGCCGCCGTCGTCGTGCGCGTGTATTTTTCAATCAAACGCAACGAAAAGCCACCCATTGCCCGCGTCTTTTGGTGCGCGACGCTCCTCATCCCGCTCGGCGTGGTAGCTGCATGGATTACGAATCAATCGCTCGTAAATGAGGGCAGCTCCCTATGGGTCCTTTCTTATTCGGCGCTCGGTGCTGCCGCCGTCATGCTTCTTGTCGAGCCCTTGGTTTCGGGACTTATCGACCAAACCGACCTTGCGACGGGAACGGTTGCCTGTATTTGCCGCGACATCCTTGTCATCGCCGCTGTTTCAGCGCTCTCGTTCGTTTCAATCGAAATTGCCTGCAACGAAACGTTCTATCGCATTCCCGCCAACTCATTCGGGTTTTCCGTCGGGTTGCTCGCGACGGTTCTGCTCTCCCTTTATTTGCTGGGACAGCGTCATGGAGGCGTCATGGTCCTCGTGCCCGTCGTCTGTTGCGTCCTTGGCATTGCCGAGCACTTCGTCATAACGTTTAAAGGCGAAGCCATCCTGCCAAGCGATATCTTGGCCCTTGGCACCGCAATGGAAGTGAGCGAGGGATACGAGTTTACCTTTACCGCCGGAATCGTAACCTCTCTCGCCCTGCTGGAGATTTCCCTGGGGCTTCTTTCGCTCATCCGACCGCGAAAGCTCCGTACGCCCACCCATGTCTTCCCCGCTATCGCCGCTAACCTCTGTGCTTTTCTGCTAGTGACCGTTGTGGGGCTCTCAGGCTTTTCCAACATCGACTTGGAGCAGGCGCTGGATTTTGGATTTGACCGTTGGCAGCCCATCACCACGCATGCGTCTCAGGGTTTTATCACTTCGTTCACCGAAATGGTCAACGAGTTGCCCATTGAGAAGCCCGAAGACTATACGCCCGATGAGGCGCAGAGCATCGAGCAGGAGCTCGCCGCCGTCTACGACAGCACATATGGCTCGAGCGAACAGCGCGCGGCGGCCGTTGCCCAGTTCAATGAAATCAAGCCGACGATTGTTGCCGTCATGAACGAGAGTTTTAGCGACCTTTCGTGCTTTGAGCAGCTCCAGGCGGCCGGGTACTTCGGCCCCGCATTCTACAACTCGCTTCCCGACACACTTGTTCGCGGCACCATGCTCGCTTCGGTCGCCGGTGGCGGAACGGCGAACTCCGAATTCGAATTTTTGACCGGAGCGACAACGGCCTTTGTCGGATTAGGCAAGATCCCCTATCAGCTGTATCAGATGAATGGCGTAAACAGCCTGGCAAAGGACCTTAAAGAGCTTGGGTATACCACTACCGCTATGCACCCGCAAAACCCCGTCAACTACCATCGAGATAAAATCTATCAGCAGCTGGGCTTTGGAGACTTTCTTTCAATCGGCGATTTCGAAGGTGCGCCCTATTACCATGCCGGCGTATGCGACTACGCCACCTACGACAAGATACTCGACCTGCTTAGAACCGACGAAGCGCCGCAGTTCATCTTTGACGTCACGATGCAAAATCACGGCGGCTACGACTATGGCACCGTTCCCGCCGAAGAGCTGACAAACTATTGGGTCGAGGGAGCCAGCGAAGGCGCCAACAGCGCGCTCAACACCTATCTCACCTGCATCAACGCATCCGACCGGGACCTCGAGTACTTTATCAACGAGCTCCGCAACATCGGCAGACCGGTTGTTCTTGTCTTTTTTGGCGACCATCAGCCGAGCGCCGCAACGACTCTCAACGACGAGCTGTACCCTCAGGAAGATACGGCAAGCCACGCTTTCCGTATCTATCAGTCGACATATCTCGTCTGGGCTAACTATGAGATCGCCGGCAATACCGAGCTCAACGTCTACGACACCGTCGGGGCAAACGAGATTGCAGCCATTACCCTTAATAAGATCGGCGCCCCGCTCACCAATTACCAAAAGGCCCTGCTTGCGACAAGGTCAGATGTGCCCACCATCAATGTCGCCGGCTATCTCGGTGCCGACGGGCTGCGCTACGACTTGGAATCGGAAGACAGCCCCTACGCCTCGACGATCGACAAGCTGCAGCGCATGCAATACCTCGAGTTCGCCAGCAAAGTTCAGTAAGCCCGCCCATTCGCTTGGGCCCATCGTATTGCAAGCACGCTCGGCCCAAACGCATCGCAAATGACTCCCGCTCGCAAACGAGGGTACAATGACGCTCGTGTCACATCGCGGGGCCCCGGCCCCAGCATATACAAAGGAGTCATACATGGGTTGCGAACACGCACAGGCCGCCGGCGGACAAACGTCGCCGTCGCAATTTGAGGAGAACACGCTGTCCGAGGTCAAGCGCGTCATCGCCGTGCTTTCCGGCAAGGGCGGTGTCGGCAAGTCATTTGTCACCGGTGCCATCGCCACCGAGCTTGCCCGTCACGGCCACAAGGTCGGCGTCCTCGATGCCGACATCACCGGTCCCTCTATCCCCAAGATGTTCGGTATGAGTGGACGCCACGTCCATGCCCTTGGCAACCTTATGCTGCCCGAAATCTCCGAGCACGGCGTCAAGGTCATGAGCTCCAACCTGCTGCTCCAAAACGAGACCGACCCCGTCCTTTGGCGCGGTCCGGTCATCGCAGGCGCCATTAGGCAGTTCTGGAGCGAGACCTCGTGGGGCCCCATCGACTACCTGCTGGTCGACATGCCTCCGGGAACAGGCGACGTCGCGCTCACCGTCTTCCAGTCGCTGCCCGTCGACGGCATCGTCATCGTCACGAGCCCGCAGGATCTGGTCTCGATGATCGTCGCCAAGGCGGTCAACATGGCCGAGAAGATGAACGTCCCCATTCTGGGCATTGTCGAGAACATGAGCTATATTGAGTGCCCCGACTGCGGCAAGAAGATCGAGGTCTTTGGCAAGAGCAAGCTCCCCGAGGTCGCAGAGCGCTATAACCTCGACATCTTGGGGCAGCTTCCCATTAATCCGGCACTCGCCGAGGCCTGCGATAAGGGCGAGGTCGAGACCGCGCTGCCCGATGGCATGTTGCCCAAGGCAGTCTCTGCCGTCGAGGCTATTACCCCGCACGAGACCGACGAGGCCTAAGTGAACGCGAGCGCCTTCTATGACGTCCTGGTAATCGGCGGCGGGGCTTCAGGCCTCGCCGCCGCCATTACGGCCGCACGCGTTGGCAAAAGCGTCTGCATCGTTGAGCGCGATGTCGCCTGCGGCCTTAAGCTCCTTGCGACCGGTAACGGCCGCTGCAACCTCTCCAACGAATCGATCGATCCTCAGCGGTATAACCACCCAGCATTCGTCACATCCGTCATGGGCCCCCAGCCCGAACAAGAGCTTATGGGTTTCTTCTCCTCGCTGGGTATCATGACAACCTCCGAGGAAGGCCGGCTGTACCCGCGCTCCCTTCGCGCCGAATCGGTGCGCGACGCGCTTCTCAACGTTTGCGACCGCCTAGGTATCACCTTAATCTGCGGAGCCTACGTTGCCTCGGCGCACAAAGCTTCCGAAGGCTGGGCACTCCAAATAGACCGTCCAGCGCGGGCGCTCAAGGCAAAAAAGCACGACGACCGAAAATCGGAGCTCCGCTCGCTTCGGAAAGCGCTCGCCGATGCCCCTCGCAAGAACGTGGCCCTGCAGGCACATGCCGTAATTATCGCCACGGGCGGCAACCCCACCGGTATCGCCGATACGTTTCGCCTCCCCCTCACTTCGCTGCGCCCCATCCTCTGCCCCGTATCGGCAACGGTCTTTGGCGATCGGGCGGCGCTCAAGACGTTGGATGGCCTGCGCGTCCGCGCCCGCTTGACGCTCGCCCGCAATCATAATGAGCTCTGGCACGAAGACGGTGAAGTGCTGTTTCGAACCTTCGGTATCTCGGGCGTCGCTGTCTTCAACCTCTCTCGTCGTATCCAGCACGGCGATACGATCCTGCTCGACGTTTTCCCCGACCTCTCCAAAGACGAGTTGCTCGATACGCTCAACCGGCGCGTTGAGCTGCTCGGCGGCTTTTCGCCCCGCGATCCCCGTTGGCTCGACGGCATGCTCGCCCCGCAACTCTCCCGCGTCGTCTGCACAGCGTTCGAGCAGTGCCATCCAGGCTCCAACGATGTCATCCACCTGGTCTCGATCCTCAAGCACTTTAAGTTGCTCGTCAAGGGAACAGCCGAGGAGCGCTCAGCGCAGGTCACGCGTGGTGGCGTATCTGTCGAGAGCATCTCAACACCCAGCCTACGCGCGCGCAGCGTTGTCGACGCCCCGCTTTACGTCTGCGGTGAAGCGCTCGACATCGACGCCGATTGCGGAGGCTTTAACCTTGCGTGGGCCTGGATCTCGGGCATTCGCGCTGCAAGCAGCCTGTAGCCGCGCAGTCTATAATCAAAAACGCATTCGGGCCGTCTGGGATACCGGACGGCCTCTTTCTTGCCTCTAAGGAGACCTCGATGATCGAAATCACCCAAGCCAACGCGTCGCTCGATGAAGCCGACGATGAAAATGCCTGTCTCATTGTTGGCAAGCGAGTCGCCAAGCGCGTCCTACGTTGCAAGGACTCCGAGATCAAGTCCATCGAGCTCCACCGCAAGTCAATCGACGCTCGCAAAAAACGAGACGTCCATTTTATCCTGAGCTTTCGTGTTGAGCTGACTAGTCCCCACCTCGAGCGAGAAGCGGTCGACAGCGTTGCCGAGCGTGACCGCTCGCGCGTACGCGCGATAGAAGACGATGAGCCTTCATTCCCCTCCCCCGCCTCCGACGCACCTCAAGAACGCCCTGTCGTTGTCGGCGCCGGATGCGCCGGCCTTTTCGCTGCGCTTACGCTCGCCGAAGCAGGTCTTAAGCCCTTGCTCATCGAGCGCGGCGACCCGGCATTTCGCCGCTCGCAGGCGATCGACCTCTTTCTAAAGGAGCGCATCCTCGACCCCGAGAGCAATATCCAGTTTGGCCTGGGCGGCGCGGGGACCTTCTCGGACGGCAAGCTCAATACGGGAACCAAAAATCCCGCCCATCGCCTTATCCTCGAAACCTTCGTCGAGGCGGGTGCGCCCCGCGATATTCTGTGGGATGCCAAGCCGCACATTGGCTCCGACATCCTTCCCACGGTCGTCACCGCTATATCCCAGCGCATCGAGCAGCTCGGAGGTGTCGTCCGTTATCGAACGAAGCTCGTCGACATTCGCATCGACGCGTCTGGCGCCATCACCGGTATTGATGTCCAATCGTCCCAAGACACCGCTTGCGAGCCAATCGAGACAAAGCACCTCATCCTCGCCTGCGGGCATTCTGCTCGCGATATTTTTGAGCTCCTTAAGGACCACAACGTGGTCCTCGCACAAAAGACCTTTGCCATGGGCGTTCGCATCGAGCATCCGCAGCGCGACATCGACCGAGCCCAATTCGGAGCCTCGGCGGGACATCCTGCCCTCGGAGCAGCCCCCTACAAGCTCGTCGCCCATCTTCCCAACGGCCGCAGCGTGTTCTCGTTTTGCATGTGTCCCGGCGGGCAGGTTGTCGCCGCCTCTTCCGAGCAGGGCCACTTGTGCGTCAACGGCGCCAGTCTCAATGCCCGCGACGGACGCAACGCAAATGCCGCCCTGCTCGTTAACGTCACGCCTGAGGACCTTCCCAACGATGACCCACTCGCCGGCATCGAGCTCCAGCGCGCCTGCGAGGCGGCCGCCTACCGCCTGGGCGGTTCCAACTGGAACGCACCGGCACAGCTCGTCGGAGATTTCCTCGCAGGACGCGCCAGCAAGGCGCCCGGAAAGGTAAAGCCCACCTATCCGCTCGGTGTGACCTGGACGGCAATTGACGAAGCCCTGCCGCAGCATATCGTCGAGTCGCTCCGCCTGGGACTTCCCCTACTTGGAAAAAAGCTACGAGGCTACGACCGCTCCGATGCTGTCCTTACCGGCGTGGAGACTCGCTCGAGCTCACCGGTCACCGTCACCCGAGACCGAACATGCCATGCCGTGTCGACCCCGGGCCTCTACCCTTGCGGTGAGGGAGCTGGATATGCCGGCGGCATCATGAGCGCCGCCACCGACGGCATCCGTTGTGCCGAAGCCCTGATCGCAGACCTCTAACGCACGAATTCCAGCGCGCAAAAGACGCATGCCCCGAGCTCCGCAGGGAACTCGGGGCATGTTCGCTATTTCTTAAACCGTGCACCCTGGCGTTTTCTGCCCGATGCGAACGTGGAACCCTTGCGAGCCTGCGAACGTAAGCGCTCGATCGTCTCGTCCTCAGACGCACCCTCGAGCATCGCCCGAATCTGAACGACGGCATCGCGCAGGCGCGCCGCCTCCTCAAAGTCCATGGCGGCAGAAGCGTTACGCATATCCTCTTCCATGGTTTCGACGATCCGCACGAGCTCGTCATGCGGCAGTTCTTCCAACTGCTCCGCAAGTGTCTGCTCGGGCGCCACCGTTTCCGGCACGCCACCCTCGCCCAACTCATCGGGCGTATAGAATGCGCCATGGCCAAGAGAGTCGCCCTTCGAGCGTCCCTTGGAACCCACGGTTTTTTCGGCCTCGGCAATAAAACTTGAGATGTCGTTGATGGCCTTGCGCACCGTCTTGGGCACAATGCCATGCTCTTCGTTATATGCCATCTGAATCTCGCGACGGCGCTGCGTCTCCTCGATGGCCTCTTTCATCGAATCGGTCACAACGTCTGCATACATGATGACTTCGCCATCGGCGTTACGGGCCGCGCGGCCAATCGTCTGAATCAGCGAACGGCGGTTGCGCAAGAAGCCTTCCTTATCGGCATCGAGAATTGCCACCAGTGAGACCTCGGGGAGATCCAAGCCCTCGCGAAGCAGGTTGATGCCAACGAGAACATCAATCTTTCCCTCGCGCAGCGTTCGCAGGATCTCGACACGGTCCATCGTCGCTGTATCGGAGTGCATGTAATTGACCTTAATGCCGGCATCAAGCAGATGGTCGGTCAGATCCTCGGCCATGCGCTTGGTGAGCGTGGTCACCAGTACGCGCTCCTTGCGGGCAACGCGCTCGCGAATCTCGTCCTCAAGATCGTCAATCTGCCCACGAACCGGACGCACATCGATCTTGGGGTCGAGCAGACCGGTCGGACGAATAATCTGCTCCACGTCGTTTTGGCTCACCCGCAGCTCGTAGTCGCCCGGTGTGGCCGAAACATAGATAAACTGGGGTATCCTTGCCTCAAACTCATCGAAGCGAAGCGGACGGTTGTCGAGCGCCGAGGGCAGGCGAAAACCATGCTCCACCAGGGTCACTTTACGCGATCGGTCGCCTTCGTGCATACCGCGAATCTGCGGCACCGTCACATGGCTCTCGTCGATGATGCAGAGCATGTCCTTGGGAAAGTAGTCAATCAAGGTAAACGGCGGCTCACCCGGCTTACGCCCGTCCAGATGACGCGAGTAGTTCTCGATGCCGTTGCAAAAGCCCATCGTTTCGAGCATCTCGAGATCATAGTCGGTACGCTGCTGCAGACGCTGTGCCTCGAGCAACTTATCAGTCGCCTTGAGCTCGGCCACACGCTTCTCGCACTCTTCACTGATTGATTTCAGAGCGGCCTTGACCTTTGGCTTCTCGGTCACGTAATGCGAGGCCGGCCACACGGGAATTGCTTCGTACTCACGCAGCATCTCACCGGTGACCTCATCGATCTCGGCTATCAGTTCAACCTCGTCACCAAAGAACTCAAACCGCAACGGATGCTCGGCATAAGGCGGATACACGTCGACGACATCACCGCGCACGCGGAACGTGCCGCGCGCCAGGTCATAGTCATTGCGATCATATTGAATGTCGATAAGCGCATGGATAAAGTCATCGCGCTCGAGCGGCACCTTCTTGTCGACGTTTGGAGCCAGACCCGCATAGTCCTCAGGAGAGCCAATGCCATAGATACACGAGACCGATGCGACAACGATCACATCGCGTCGCGATAGCAGCGATGCGGTCGCCTGATGGCGCAGCATCTCGACCTCTTCGTTAATCGAGGAGTCTTTCTCGATATATGTATCGCTTTGCGGCACATACGCCTCGGGCTGATAGTAGTCGTAGTACGAGACAAAGTAGACCACAGCGTTGTTGGGAAAGAACTCTTTGAGCTCGCTCGCAAGCTGAGCGGCGAGCGTTTTATTGGGAGCCATGACCAGCGTCGGCTTCCCCAGGGCCTCAATAGTCTTAGCCATCGTGAAGGTCTTGCCCGAACCAGTCACGCCCAGCAAAACCTGATAGCGATCTCCGTCCCTCACACCCTGCACAAGCGACTCAATGGCCTTAGGCTGAGAACCTGCAGGCTCATAGGGAGAAACGACTTCAAACGGCACCTCAGCGCCCTCAACGCCAAAGCGCTTAAGTTCACCGCCAACGCGTTCTACTTCAAATTCCGCCATGGATACTCCTAACTCATATATCTGCAGTATACGCAGGCGGCAGGCATAGTCCTATACGAACCGATCGGGATAGAGGGTCTTATAGCGAACCCAGGCATTATTGACGCGAATCAGATACGCCTGCGTCTCGGGAAAGGTGATTGCATTGTGCAGCGACGTACTTTGCTGCGCCCATCCGTCGACATTGCCCATGCCGGCGTTATAGGCGGCAATAGCGCTATCCGTCGACCCGTTGAAATACGTTAAGAGATACGAGAGGTACGCACAGCCAAACTCGATATTCGTAGCCGGATCGTTAAGGTTGTCGGCCGAATACTCCCCACCGTCGACAAGACCCTTGGCGATCATATCCTGAGCAGTCACAGGCATCAGCTGCATCAATCCCTGAGCACCCTGATTCGATTCGGCCTCGGGATCCCAATTCGATTCCGACTTAATGACAGCGCACACCAGATACGGATCCAGATTATGCGAAATACTGGATTGCTTTACATATGCCTCGTAGTCAATCGGATACAGTGGCTTAAAGAAAGCGGCAGGAGCACACGAGTAGACGAGCGAAATAAGGCCGAAGACGAACACAACGGCAAGTGGCGCCACGCGATACCACGTAAAGAAACGTGCCTTAGGCATCGGCCTCCTCCTTGTCCGCAGTATCTATAAACCCGTGGCATGCAAGCCATGAGTCAAGCTGCTCAAAGAGCGAATTATCGCCAGCGGCATTATCAATCACCGTTGTAGCGAGATTGCAGAGCGCAGACTCTTCGGGCTGGCAAGCAGAACGAGCATCGAAATCGGATGGCTCCATGCCACGTTGAATAGCGCGCTCGCGACGAACTGACAAAGGGGCGCTAATGACCAGAATTTCATCAGCCAAGCCAAATGCATCCTCAAAACCAGTCGGAGCAGAAACCTCGACCACCGCAAAGGGATAACGGGGAGATGAAACCGTACAACAAACCGGATCGAGAATCCTAAGCGAAAGCTGTTCAATCAGAACGGGATGCACGATGCCATTGAGCCGTGTGACCGAATCAGGAGAAGCGAAAGCTCGAGAAGCGAGGATGCTGCGGCGAATGCCGCCTATCTCATCCAAAATGTCCCAACCGAATTCATCCGCAAGAGCGTTAACGATATCAGAGCCCGGCACATACAGCGATTTTGCAAGCTCATCCAGATCGATAAGCATAGCGCCACGAGATTCGAAATAGCGGCAGGCAGTCGACTTACCCGAAGCAATATTGCCCAAGACAAAAACGGTAAACATCAAGTCCTCCCTTACGCCAATGGGAGTTATTATCGCGCAAATAGAAAAGAAGGACTCAAAATACAGCCAAACAGTAAGACAAGCTAAACGAAGGCAAGTTCTTGTATTACAGCTCTCTATCAAACGCAAAAAAGGGGGAGGCCGCGAGGCCTCCCCCTTCTTCAAGTCATCCGACGGCTCGGTGCCGTCCACCGGTCAGCGGCGCCCTGGCCTCCCACGGGCTGGCCCCGCAGTACTCTCGGCGCGATGGGGCTTAGCTTCCGGGTTCGGAACGGGACCG
>CAJMLB010000002.1:0-127986 GCA_905214145.1 uncultured bacterium
GACTTGCAGCGACGGACCTCGGGACGCTCTTACACCACGTCTGCGCGCGCCACCCGTCGACACTTTTGAGATGCAATTTCCTGCGGTTTTGCCAGCCAAATCCTGCGGGTTTGACGTCTAAAAATGTCGATGCTTCGGGGGTCCAAAAACGGTCGTTCACTTCTTGGAAAAGTATTAGACCTCGAGATATAGACGATGTTTGCGAGCGGCAATTAGAGCGTAAGCCTTTAGTTCTTCTTTGCAGAGAGCATGAGCCTAATTTCCGGATGGGTGTATTCGTCGAACTCTTCCTTGGGCTCGGTGTCAAAGGTGTAGTACGACTTGATAGATTCGTCCTCCGTCTTGATGCTGATTTCTTCATATAGGGATCCGGCTAAAAATGCCTGTTTAAAATCATCCGACAGGCTGCATGGCGTGAGGAGGTCCGGTGCGGCAACGGAAATGTCCAACCCGTTGAGCGGGGCGCAGAGCGTCGCGATATCCTGCTCGGCGCGGGCGAGGTTGTCTGCAGGGCTTGCCTCGGGGTCGATCTGACTGGTGTAATCGACGTCCGTGAGCATGCCGTCTGCATCAAAAGAAAGGTAGACATAGACTGCTTGAGCGCCGAGGTCATTATCGCGCAGATAGCCGATAATGCGGTAGCCGTAGTCGTGATACGACTCGTACGGGTCGTCTGCGGCGACGCGTTCGCACACGGGCTCCAAGGCATCCTGCGCGATGGCGAGCTGCTCGGCGGCTGCAGCCTTTCTTACCTGAAGCTCGTTATTTCCCTGGACAAACTGAGGGATGTAGACGCCAAGCAGCACAATGGCGGGCAACACCGCGAGAGCTATGATCTGCTTCTTGACGCTTGGAATCGTCACACCGTATGCGTTTGCCATGGCCTCGGCATTGCTCGAGGTCTCGGCCAGCACGTCTGCCGCCGTGGTGACTGCCCCCACGGCGCTGGCGACCTCGGCGGCACCGCCCAGATTGCGCGCGAGATCGTTGTCGCTGTTCTTGAGCAGGCGGCCGGCAGCTTGCGTGGCAAGTACGCCGGCGACCTCCGCGGAGCGGTCTTTGTTGGTTTGGGCTACCGCAAGCTTGCTCTGCAGCTCCTTCCACTGTTTGCCCTGCATTCCAAAGCGCGGCGCAAGAGCGCAATAGCAAAAGATGGCGAGTTCGATTACGGTGAGTGCGATGGCGGTATATATGCCCGCGGGTTGGAATTCCTTTTGGTGGAACGCGATATCGTTGATCATTTGGAGCGGCAACATCAACAGGCATGCTGCGAACGACATGACGAGTGCGGTCGCTGCGATCTTGGGGTATGTGCAGTACCGCTGGATGCGTCTCTTTTCTTGTTCGGTGAGCTGCTGCATGGGGGCCTCGACTCTCATCGTTTTTGGGCGATGCGCACACGCTCTTGAGTATAGATGAGTGGAGGGTGTCTGTTGTTCAGACATAGCGGTCAACAGCATGCTGTTGGTGCTCGCTTGATCGTGGGCGCCATTCACCTTCGTTGCACAGCGACGACTGGTTGGCTGGTTGGCGTCAAGTAACCGCCTCCGCCTTGTGGGCCGCCTCAAGGACAAGGCATAATGCATGTGACAAAGGGGCGATTCCTTTGTCACGTTCGTTGATCTGAGAGTAGATGTTGATGATTCTATCGTTGGCCCCCATGGAGGGGATTACCGGGCATGTGTTCCGTTGCGTGCATGCGGAGTGCTTTGGCGCGCTCGATTGTTATTACACGCCGTTTTTGCCGCCGCCGCGGGTGGGCAACCGCTTTGGCGGCAAGGCGTTTAAGGAAGTCGATCCGGCTAACAACCAAGGGCTTAACGTGGTGCCTCAGTTGATGTCCAAGAACGCGGACGAGTTTGTGTGGGCGGCACAGGTGCTCGCCGACATGGGCTACCGCGAGGTCAATCTCAACCTTGGCTGCCCCTCGGGGACGGTTGTTGCCAAGGGCAAAGGATCGGGCTTTTTGCGCAACTTGGATGAGCTCGAGGTGTTCTTGTGTGATGTGTGCGAGCGCTCGCCGTTGCCGGTATCGGTAAAAACCAGGCTGGGGCTGGAAAGCGACGACGAATACGAGCGCGTACTCGATCTATATTGCCGCATGCCGCTGGCAGAGCTGATCGTGCATCCGCGCGTGCAGAAGGACCGTTATGCGGGCTCGCCGCGCAAAGAGTTTTATGGCGAGACGCTGGAGCGTGCGCCGTTCCCGGTCGCCTACAACGGCGATATTTTTGATCTTGAGGATATGGACGCGCTGGTGGAGGCCTATCCCGGCACGCGCCATGTGATGTTGGGGCGTGGCCTGCTCGCGAATCCCGCTCTGGCTCGCATGGTCAACGGCGGCCTTGCTGCCACGGCAGCCGAAGTGCAGCGTTTCCACGACACACTGTTTGCGGCCTATGCAGAAGAGATTGGCGGTAACGCGGTCTTTCGTATGAAGGAGTGGTGGTTCTACGCCAAGTGCGCTTTCGCCGACCCCACTACCGTCCACAAGCTCGTACGTAAGACCAAAAAGGTCGACGAATACCGCGCCGCCGTCGAGCGCGTCTTTCGCGAGCAGCCACTTGCGCCCATAGCCCGCTTCTACGGCTAGTTAGCCATTGGGGACGTTCTTTAACGACTAGTCATTTAAGAACGTCCCCAATGGCTATGTTGCACTAGAGCAGGTTCTCCTGTACCCACGCGATGATGTCGCTCGACTCGTAGAGTGGCTTGCCGTCGATGAACAGGCAGGGAACCTGGCGTTTTCCGCCGACGGCGATGAGTGTCTGCTCGGCTTCGGTATCGGTCGAGATATTGCGTTCGGGAATGGTCACGCCGTTATCGGCCAAAAAGCGCTTGACCTTTATGCAATACGGGCAGCCGGTCATAACGTAGAGCACGAGCTCATGATTAGTAGCCATAGGTCTCCAATCGGTTGCGGTTTTGATTGAAATACCCAAAGCCGCCGCAATCTATGCGCGGGCCAGCGACGACTCGATGGCCTGTACCAAAAACGCCGTGGCTCCGGTGCCGCAGGGTTTGTCGTAGTAGCCAACAAAGCGCTGGTCGGCAAGATAACCGTGGGCGAGGCCCAGGTACGCTTCGTTCTGGGGCTCGCATCCCCAGTTGAGAGCAATCCAGCGACGATGCATCGCGACAAGCTTGCGAGCCTCGTTGCTCTCTGGGTCGCCAATGCCCATGGCAATTGAGAGCTGGCCCAGAATAGCGCGTTCAAGTTCCTTCATGTCGTTCCATGTCTGAGGATCTATGTCCAGTAACGTTTCGTTTGCTGCATCGATAGCCTCATCGCCATAGCGCGCCCGCGCCTCGGCGCCGTAGCGCTCCTCGTTTTCCTGCACGGTGCGCCAGCGCTCCAGTTGCGGCAACACGGCGCCCATGAGCGAGACGGCATCGTCGAGCGACATACCGGTGTTTTGCGCCAGGCGCGGGGCGCAGTCCTCGATCATCGCCTCCATGGTGGTGTCGTAGGTGTACTTGCCGTGGTCGTAGCACCACTTGCAGTAATGGTCGGTCGTGGCGCCCGTGGCATCGGTGCCGCAGTCGTCGGGCGTGAGTATCATGCCGCAGCTCTGGCAATAGTGCTCGGGCATTTCAAGCAGATGAGACAGAGGCTCGCCGGTCACGGCGGCGACGAGCTTCATCATGTCGATGCCCGGTGTGACCTCGCCGCGCTCCCAACGGCTGACGGCTTGGCGTGTAACGAAGAGCTTGGCGGCGAGCTGCTCTTGGGTAAGGCGATGGGCGCGACGGACAGCGATGAGCTTTTCTGCAAAGGCCATAGCGGCTCCTTTCTGCTGGTTGATGGCTTAAGCATACGCGGCGGCAGGCGCCCTTCCAAGCAACCGTTGGTTGCACGACGGGGGACCGCGGCGAAGAATTGCGCACAACGCCTCACACCTTCATGCCGTACAATGACCGGCATGGAACCTATTGCACACATACATACCGATCTGCCGCAGAAGTTCGGCATTCCGCGCAACAGCTTTTTGGCGCCTCATCTGCAGGGGCGCATCGTTTTTGAGCCGGAATTTGCTTCCAACGCAGCGGTTGAGGGTCTGGACTCCTTCTCTCACCTATGGCTGCTGTGGCGCTTCGAAAACGGAACGCCCGGTGGCACGGCTAAGGACATAGCTGCCGATGCCAAAACGCAGGACAGGTCCGGCACCAACGCAAAATGGTCGAAAACCGTGCGCCCGCCGCGTCTGGGTGGAGCCGAGCGTTTGGGCGTGTTTGCCACACGCAGCCCGTTTCGCCCTAATCCCATCGGGCTCACCTGCGTCAAGCTCGATCGCGTCGAGCTCACCGACGATGGGCCCATCATCCATGTGCTGGGGGCCGACCTGCGCGACGGTACGCCCATCTACGACATTAAGCCCTACATTCCGTTTGCGGACTGCCACCCGGATGCGACCGGAGGCTGGATCGAGGATGCTCCGTGGCAAGAGCTCGACATCGAGTTCCCTCAGACGCTGCAGGATATGGTCCTCCCCGCAAAGCTCCCCGGCTTGGCCGAGGTCCTTCGCCAAGATCCACGCCGCGCGGGCAGCAAGCACGAGCCAAACCGCGTCTATCATCTGGCCTTCGCCGGGCTCGACATATCGTTTACGGTCGACGAAACCCAGCTAACCGTAGTCGCCGTCAACGACGCGCAAGACTAACCAGCCATTCGTCCGCGCCCGTCAAATTAAGCGCCAAACCCCGCGCCAAAGCCGCCCACGCTGGTGGACAATAACGTCTACCAAAACAATCAACTTTGCACGGGAGCTCAGCATGAAATACGACTTTAGCTCGCTTATCGACCGCCACGGCATGGACTCCATCGCCGTTGACTCCTGGGGCGAGATCCCCGACATGGCTCCAAACGCACCCGACGAGTGCTTCGATCGCATTCCCATGTGGGTGGCGGACATGAACTTCGCCACGGTGCCCACGGTCCAGGAACATATCATTCAGCGTGCCCAGCATCCCATGTTTGGCTACTTTAACCCGCGCCCCGAGTACTTCGACCGCATCATCGAATGGCAGAGCCGCCGTAATGGCGTCGAAGGCCTGGCGCCGGAGCATATCGGCTACGAAAACGGCGTGCTGGGCGGTGTCGTGTCGACGCTACGCGCGTATGTCCAGCCAGGTGATGCGGTGCTAGTCCACAGCCCTACCTACATCGGCTTTACCAAGTCCATCGAGGCCGCGGGCTATCGTATTGTCCACAGCCCGCTTAAGCTCGACGACCAGGGCGTGTGGCGCATGGACTTTGAGGACATGGAGCGCAAGCTCGCCCAAAACTACATCCATGCTGCGGTGTTCTGCTCGCCGCACAATCCCTGCGGCCGCGTATGGGAGCGCGACGAGATCGAGCGCGCCATGGACATCTATCGCCAGCACGATTGCGTGGTGATCTCGGACGAGATTTGGTCCGATATCATCCTGCCGGGACACAAGCACATCCCGACGCAGTCGGTGAGCGAGGATGCTCGCATGCGCACGGTTGCCCTCTACGCGCCCAGCAAGACGTTCAACCTGGCGGGCCTGGTCGGCAGCTACCACATCATCTACAACGAGACGCTGCGCGACCGCGTGTGCGCCGTGTCCAACAAGACCCACTACAACGAGATGAACGTCCTCTCCATGCATGCGCTTATCGGTGCCTACCAGCCGCAGGGCTACGAGTGGGTGGACGAGCTCAACCAGGTGCTTGCCAGCAATATCGAGTACTTCTGCGATTACGTGGACGAGCATTTTGAGGGCGTGTCCTATTCGCGTCCGCAGGGCACGTACATGGTGTTTCTGGACTGCACCGAGTGGTGCCGCGAGCATGGCCGCGATATTCAGTGGTTGCTCGACGAGGGGGCGCGCGTGGGCGTGGGGTATCAGGACGGCCGCCCGTTCCACGGGCCCTGCCACATTCGCGTGAATTTGGCGCTGCCGCTTTCGCGCGTAAGGGAAGCGTGCGACCGCTTGGACCGCTACGTTTTTAATGCACGGTAAGTGAGCACTGCATGCGGGGCCTTCTGCCAAGCCGGCTGGAAGGTCCCGCATGGTAAAACGTCTGTAACCATTGGGCGCAGACCTGCTGCGGAGGTTTATTTTTCTTGAATCTGCTTGCCGCAAAGATGCTCAATCGTAATCTCGTAGAGCTGGACGCCCTTAATGTCCTTGGCGATTTCCTCTTCGACTTCTTCGGCAGAAGGGTAGTACTTAAGCGCGAGCTGGCGAACTTTATCCTCGATAAACGCGGGGGTGTCATTCGCCAGGCGACAACGGCCAAAGACTACGGTACTCATAACGTAGGGAGCCCAGTCACCGTCCTTGTACCACTCGTTGCCGTAAACGGTAAAGCAGACCTTGTCATCGCGCTTGAGTGCGTCGACCTTGTGGCCAGCCTTGGCGCCATGGAAATAAATCTTGTCGTGCTCGGCGTCAAAGAAGTAGTTGACGGGAATGGCGTACGGGTAGCCATCGTCGCCGTTGACGGCAAAGACGCCGCGCTTGCAGGTAGCGAGCAGTTCGCGCGCTTCCTCGTCAGTGATGGCGCGTTTCTTTCGACGTAAGGGCCTAAACATCGTTGGTTTCCTTTCTGGTCGTGCGTGGTGATTGAGCACAAACTATAGCGAAACGGATCCGTTTTTCTTGATGCGGGCGAGTATGTTTTTGAGCTTGTTAAAGTCGAGCGGTTTGGACAGATGGGCGTTCATGCCGGCATCGTGTGCCGCCTTGGCGTCCTCGGCAAAGGCGTTGGCGGTGAGCGCGATGATGGGGATATCGGCTGCATCGACCTTCTCGCTCAGACGAATCGCGCGGGTTGCCTCATAGCCGTCCATGCCCGGCATCATGATGTCCATCAGAATCGCATCGAAGCTGCCGGCGGGATGTGACAGGTACAGATCGACGACTTCGTTGCCATTGGCGGCGCAGGTGACCACGACGCCCTCGGATTCTAGCAGCGTCTGGGCAATCTCGGCATTCAATTCGTTGTCTTCGGCGAGCAACACGTTCATGTCGGCGAGCGAGCAGTCGAGCACCCTCTCGACCGTATCTGCCCGCGCCTGAGGGTTCTTGTCGATATCGAGCGGAATCTGGACGTTGAACGTACTCCCCACGCCAACCTCACTCGAAATCTCAATCGTACCGCCCATCAGTTCAATAAGCGACTTGACGATTGGCATGCCCATGCCGGTTCCTTGGAACTTGCTGCGCGCATCGTCACCTTCTTGGGCAAACGGCTCATAGATATGCTTTAAAAACTTGGGAGTCATGCCAATGCCGGTATCCGAAACGCTAAAGCAAAAGAGCGCGCGCCCGTTATCGAGTGGCTTGGTCTTTGAGCTAAAGGTGACGGAGCCGCCGTGCTTGTTGTACTTAATGCTGTTGTCTAATAGGTTGATCATGATCTGTCGGATATGGGTGGGACTGCCGATCATGTATGGCCCCGTGGCGTACGGCAGACTATTGTCCTGCATGGTGATGCCGTTACTGGACGCGCGGAGCTTGCACAGCACCAGCGTATTATCACAGAGCTCTTTGAGGTTAAAAGGCGTATGCTCCAGTGTTAGCTTGCGGTCTTCGATTTTGCCCATCTCGAGGATGTCGTTGATCAGCGAGAGCAGGTGATTGGCGGCAACGCGCGCCTTGGCACGGCTCTCGCGGGCGACCTGGATATCGCCTTCCTTCAATTCCTCGATCTCGATAAGGCCCAGGATACCGTTGAGCGGCGTTCGGATGTCGTGGCTCATGCGCGTGAGGAATGCCGTCTTAGCGGCGTTGGCAGCATCGGCTTTTTTGCGCTCGGTTCGAGCGCGCACGAGCGCCCAGATGAGCAGGACGATGCCGACCGACAACATACCGATGAGGGTAGCTGCAATGGCGGTGCGGTTGCGATAAAGGAATTGAAGCGTGTTGGATTCCTGGGCCGTGTACGACGTGGAGGAGAAATTGCTTGCGGAGAGCGATTCTCCGGCATTGATGATGCCCTTGTTGATGATTCCCAGCAGCTCGGGCTTTCCGCGCGAAATCCAGCACGAGAGCTCACAGGTGTCAGGGAGCTCGACCGTCTCGCAGTCCTCGAGATCGTAACGGTCACCGATGGTTTTTACGCGTGAACTGGGAGCGACGATGCAGTGCGCCGTTCCCTTCCTGAGGGCGTCGAACGCTTCATCGTCGGATTGGTATTCGGTTACGGTCGCTGTGGGGAACAGGCTTTCAAGTGCATTTTTGTTGACAAACGATGATTTGGTACAGGCGATGTTCTGAAGGTCTTTGTTCAGGTTGCTGCCGGTGTAGATGGCGGTGAGGGATATGGTCCCCAACGATATCGACTGCACAACGCCTGTTTGCTCGGCAAACCAGTAATCTCGGTATACCGGCAGCGCAACGTCTATGCTTCCCTTTGACAGGGCCTTTGACATCATCTTGTAGCTATCAAAGGCGACGGTTTTGACCGTAATGCCAAATTTATCGTGTAGCGTCGTCGCAAGCGAGGCGAGCGACCCTTCCATTTCGCCGTCGTCATTTTGCGTGCAGTAGGGGAGTTTGTTTTTAAGATAGCCGATCGTGATGGTGTTGTCGTTTGCTTTGAGCCAGGAGCGCTCGGGGCCGGTGAGCGATGATGAGCCGCTGTTTTGGGCCGAGTAATTCGCCTTGACCTCGTCGTTATAACGTGGGTTGACGCGGGCGATTGCCGTCATGGCGGCATTGATATCGTTCATCAGGTCGGGGCGGCTTTTGGGGACGGCAAAATAGTAGTCACTCGAGCCAACGTAGAACATGGGCGACGCATCGGGTGACGAGATGGTGTCGTTCATGATGACGGCGTCGACTTCGTCGTTTGCGAGTGCGTCAAAGAGCATGGAGCCTCCGTCATACTCCCTGTATGTGCAGGTGATTCCTTCGTTGGCGAGCCACTGCTGGCCAACGAAGGTTTGCATAACACCGGAGTTGCAACCGATGGTAAGGCCCTGGAGCGCTTGGAGGTCACCCTTGGCCAGGTCGTCGCGATCGGGCTTGGCGTAGATGTAGTAGCGCTCGGTGCCCTCGGGGTTCGAGGAAAAGAGCAGCTTCTGCTCGCGTTCTGCCGAATAGGAGATGTTGGGCATGAGGTCGATTTCGCCTGCCTCGAGCATGTCCATAAGCTCGGTGAAGGTGCCGGAGACGTATTCGTACCGCCAGCCGGGCGTGTAGTACGACAGGGTCTGGAGGTACTCGTAACCCCATCCCGATAGACGCTCGCCGGGGGTGCCGTCCTGGAAGCCCTCGTTGTTGACGAGCCAACCAACGCGGACCGTCTTGACTGGCTGGCTAGAGTCAGCGGCAAAAGCCTGGACAGGCGCGATAGAACTCAGCACGGCAAGCGCGGCGAGCACAATGGCCAGGGCGCGACATATAACTGAACGAAGGACAGTGGCAGCTCTCACATGCAATCCTAACGAATCGAGACATTACCGCATAAGGATACCAGCCCAGCCTGCCCAGGCGGCAGCTGGTAGTCATTGGGGACGTTCTTAAACGACTAGTCATTGGGGACGTTCTTGTTTGACTAGTCATTTAAGAACGTCCCCAATGACTAGTTTCGTTTGCGGGAGAGGCGTGGGACAATACCGAGCGAATGTGATTGGACGTCTGAGAAAAGGGGTCGCGATGAAAAAGCTCAGGACGCTTGCTGATGTTTTGCGCCAGGCCGGTTTCGTGCGTATCACGGGCCTGTTCCTCATCTTCTATCTGCTGTGCTCGACGGCCGTCTGGTTGTCCGAGCCCACGACCCTTACGTTTGGCGATGGTCTCTGGTTTAGCTTTGAGACGGTCTCGACCATCGGCTTTGGCGATATCCCGGCCGAAACGCCGGTCGCCCGCGCGATTACCGTTGTCCTGAGCGTTATCAGCATCTTCTACATTGCCATGCTCACGGGCGTGGCGGTGAACTACTGCAATACGCTCATCAAGATGCGCCAAAAGGACACCATGGCGCGCTTTATGGACGATCTGGAGCATTTGGAAGAGCTCGATCGCGACGAGCTCGCCGATCTTTCGCGTCGTGTGCGCGAGTATCGTCGACGCCAGCGCTAGAACGGGCGCTGCGCGTCATGACGAGGGGGACTGAATATGAATATCACGGTATACCTGGGCGCCAGCGTTGGTAACGACCCAGCATTTCTGCCTGCGGTGCAAGAGCTGGGCAACTGGATTGGCTCCAACGGGCGCGCGCTGGTATACGGCGGGTCCAAATCGGGCCTGATGGGCGCGCTCGCCGATAGCGTACTCGAGGCAGGTGGACACGTGACGGGTGTTGAGCCGAGCTTTTTTATAGAGGCCGAGTTTCAGCACGACGGCATCGATGACCTCATCGTGACGAGCGATATGGCCGAGCGTAAGGACAAGATGATCGAGCTCGGTGATGCGTTCATCGCATTTCCGGGCGGCACGGGCACGCTCGAGGAGATTGCCGAGGTCATGTCCGCGGTGTCGTTGGGGCACCTGAGTGCTCCGTGCATCCTGTATAACCTTGACGGTTACTACAACGACCTCAAGGCGCTGCTCGGGCACATGATTGATAAGGGGCTTTCGAGCCCGAGGCGCCAGCAAGGCATCTACTTTGCCGACGATTTGCGCGAGATTGTCTCGATTATCAACGGATAAGTCTTGAGCCTGCCCCACTATGACTCCCAATGGTGCCGTTTGTGGCGCAGATGGTTGGCTTGTCTGGGCAACGCTCGCTCTACAATAAAACGTAATTATGTCGACTTTGACCGCGGGAGGACCCGATGGACAACCTTGCCAAACCCACAAACCGCGCGCTGTTTTTAGTTAGCGTTGCCGTGACCGGTGCGTTCGCAGGTGCCGCGGTCTGGCTGTTCTTTTTTGCGATGGAGCACGGTATCGACTATCTGTGGACCGAGATCCCCCACATGCTGGGCGCGGCGTCGCCCGAACTCGCCAGCGGCCCGTTTGGCTTTTTGCCGTACCCGTTTTTCGTCTGCCTGCTGGGCGGCCTGTTAATCGGTCTGTACGAAAAGATGACAGGCACCAAGACCGATGACCTCAACCAGGTGATGGCTAAGGTTAAGCAAGACGGGCGCTACCCGTACGACAAACTGGGCAAGCTTTCGCTCGCGGCATTGCTGCCGCTGCTGTTTGGCGGAAGCATTGGACCGGAGGCCGGCCTGACCGGCGTTATCGCTGGTCTGTGCAGCTGGGTCGGCGACCGCATGCGTCGCTTTGGCGCCGAGTTTAGGGAGCTTACGCTGCTGGGTACCCAGGCTGCCCTGACGGCGCTCTTTACCGCGCCCGTCTTTGGCTTTGTGGCACCGCTTGCCGGTAGCGCCGATGGCCAGGGCGAAGACGCCGACGATGAGTCCGCGTCCGGCGAGATCACCATCAAGTTGCCCAAGGCGCAAAAGACGGTGGTCTACGGCATCGCGATTGCCGGCGGTCTGGGCACCTACCTGCTGCTTGGCCAGCTTGTGGGCGGCGGCATGGGCATGCCCAGGTTCGAGTCCGCCGAGGTGGGCAATCTGGAACTTGTCTGGCTCATTCCGCTGGCGTTGGTCGGCACCGTATGCGGTTGGCTGTACTTTGTCTCCGAGCATGCGAGCGAAGCACTGTCACATGCAATAGGGGAGCGTCCTGTCGTCAAGGCCATGCTAGCCGGTTTGGCGCTTGCTATCTGCGGCACGGTCCTGCCCTACACCATGTTTGCTGGCGAGACCCAGGCCGACGTGCTCATGGAAACCTATCTGACCATTCCTGCCGGCGTGCTTATCGCGACCGGTCTTGTTAAGGCCATGCTGACGCCCGCCCTCATCAACCTTGGTTGGCGCGGCGGCCACTTCTTCCCCGTTATCTTCTCGGGCGTAAGCCTGGGCTATGGCCTTGCCATCCTCACCGGCGCAGATCCGGTCTTTTGCGTCGCCGTCTGCACGGCATCGACGATGGGCGCCGTCATGCGCCAGCCTGTCATGGTTGTGGGCCTGCTGCTTATGTGTTTCCCACTCAAGGGTATCGTCTGCATGATTATCGCGGCCGTCATCGCCGCCGGCATCCCGCTGCCCAAGCCGCTGCGCAAGTAGCACGGTAGCGCGCAGTCAGTACAAACATCTCAAGTCCGGTGCGGGCGCTGTGTCACGGATTTGCGGGTGGACTGGATTTCGTTCGGTATCGGCGCTACTTCCAAATTGCAAGCGCGGCGGTGCCCAGTACGATGAGGGCGAGACCGATGGCGCTGCGGCGGGAGAGTTTTTCGTTGAATGCCAGGCGCGCAAATAGCACCGATACGACAATCGATAGTTTGTCGATCTGCACCACGACACTCACCTGGCCTGCAGCGATGGCATAGTAATAGAGCAGCCACGATGCTCCAGTCGCGATGCCCGATGTTGCGAGAAATGTGAGTTCGCGCCGGTCAACGTGCGCGACCTGCTCCAGTTTTCCCTTGGCTGCCACGATTGCCCATGCCATAACCAGTACCACGCAGGTGCGGATTGCCGTGGCCAGGTTTGACTCGACGCCTTCGATGCCGATCTTGGCGAGGACGGAGGTGAGTGCCGCGAACACGGCGGCGCCGAGGGCGTAAGCGAGCCAGGTTCGGTCTTGCTGCTGCTCGGGTTCGGCGGACTGCTTCTTCTCGATCATTAAAAACGTGCCGAGGGTGATGGCAGCGGTTCCCACGAGCTTAACCGCAAGGTTGCTCGTCTCGTCAAAAAGCGCGATGGCGACCAGCGCGGCGAGCACGGTGCTCATCTTGTCGACCGGTACGACCTTATTGACATTTCCGATGCTCAACGCCTTAAAGTAACAGATCCACGAAGCACCGGTAGCGAGTCCCGAGAGGACGAGAAAGAGCCAGGATCTGGGTTCGATGCTGCCAATGGTTCCAATGGATCCAGAAATGCCCGCCATTGCCCAGGCGAAAACGAGCACCACGCAGGTGCGAATGGCCGTCGCGACATCGGAGTCGGTCTGCTTGATGCCGCATTTGGCCAAGATGGATGTGATGCCGGCAAAGAATGCTGACGCAAATGCTGCGACAACCCACGACACGGGTGCGGTGCCTCCTTGGATAATGGGTTTATCCTGCGAGTTTTATGGACATGAGGATACCGCCCCACCATGAAGGTTTGATATGGCCGCGGCGAGACGGGGGTTATGTTCCGGGGAGCCATTTGGTGAAGGCTCGAATTGTCGATATGCTGTCGACTTCTCTTTGGTTTCCAAGATCTAAACGGCATGCTTCGAAGGGCGGCGGCGTTGTTGTTGCTTCGTCTTATCTAGTAAATGAGGTGGCGTGCAGCCCAAGCCCTTTGGCTGTCGATTACAGGTCGCGTGCCCGATAGACCTTGGTGCTGACTGCGCAGCTGATTGCACATAGCGCGAGGGTAAGTGCGGCGATGCCTGCACACAGACAGCCCAGAACGGCGGGATCGGGATTCGCTCCGGCAATCGACATGAGCCAGTTGCTGATGGGGTTGGAGGAGCTCAGCGTGGCCATGGCAAGGCATCCGAGCATGGCAAACAGGCCAACGGATAGGCGCAGCGCCTCCATGTGTCCAAATCGAAAGAACAGCGGCTGTGCCAAAAACACCATCATGAGGGAGATGAGCATCGATGCTGCCGAGGCGATTGCGATTTCAAAGACCGTCTGTCCCGTCGAAGGAATGCCCGCGCCATTGAAGAGCGGGATGGAGGCGATGCTCAAAAGCGTAGCTGCACATGCCATGAGGGCGGAGAAGACAATAACGCTCAGGTAGCGTGCGCGGATGATGTCTTTGCGCGAGAAGGGCAGCGTTGCCCGGTAGCGCTCCCAACCGTTTTGATTGTCGAAACCGGCCAGCGAGTTCATGACTATGATGGGCGACATGGCACTGACGGCGCAGGCGCCGGCGCTCATACCGGAATCGCCATCCGACGCGTTGACGAGCGTCAGCACGACGAATATGAACAGGCCGACGCCCGCGATGCTCGGGACGAGCGTGCGAACGATAGCGAGCTCGGACATAAAGGCGCGTTTCATTTCGAAGCCCCTTTCAGCATGAGGCGCAGATAGTCGTCAATGGTTGCCCGATCGCAGGGAATCTCGGGGAAGGCCTCGAGCGTTTCGCGACGGTTGGGCACGAGCACGTCCACGCTATAGGCGTGGTGGGCGGCACGGGCACCTTCGACGCAAGCCATAAGCTCGGCGGCCTGTGCTTGGGTGCAGTGGGCGATGCCGGCGCGGTCGGTAATGTCCTCGCGCGGCAGATCAAACACAATCGATCCGTTATCGATGCAGATGATGCGGTCGGCGGCACGATCGAGGTCGGACGTAATGTGGCTCGAGAGCAGCACGCTGTGCTGGCCGTCGGCGACAAAGGCAAGCAGCTCATCGAGCAGCTCCTCGCGTGCCATGGGATCGAGGCCCGCGGTGGCTTCGTCCAAAACGAGCAGCTTGGCATTGTGGCTGAGTGCACAGGCAAGCTGCAGTTTCATGCCCATGCCGCGGGAGAGGTCCTTGACCTTTGTCTTGGGATCGAGGCCAAATCGGTTGATGAATCCGGCGAACGTTTCGCGGTCCCATGTGGGGTACGTCGGGCCTACGAGCGACTCGATCTGGCCCACCCTGAGCGTGGAGGGGAAGGGGCACGTGTCCAGGACAAGACCGACGCGGGAGCGTAGATGGCGTTGCGATTCATCGGGCGCGTCGGCGCCACAGCGCTGCCCAAACAGGTGCACCTCGCCGGCATCGAGCTTTATAAGCCCGAGCGCGGCGCGAATGGTCGTTGTCTTGCCGGCGCCGTTTGCGCCTACAAAGCCAACGATCTGGCCGGGCTCCACAGCGAGCGTGACGTCGCGTAGTGAAAAGCGGTCGCTCACACGGCGTGAGATGCCTTTGAGTTCTAAAAGGTTTTGCATGGTATAGCCTTTCTTTCAGATGGCTACTGCATGGTTTCGGGGGCTACCAGGTCGAGCATCTCGTGCAGTTTGTCGCGCGTGACGCCCAGGGTTTCGGCTTGGCTCGCCGCTTTCGCAAGTAGCTCTTCGATATGGCAGAGCTGGTTTTCGCGCAAGAGTTCCTGGTTGCCCTCGGCGACAAAGCAGCCCTTGCCCTGCACGGTGCAGATAAACCCGAGTTGCTCTAGGTCGGCGTAGGCGCGCTTGGTGGTGATGACGCTCACGCCAAGATCGCTCGCGAGCGCACGGATGCTGGGGAGTTTGGCTCCCGCAGTGAGCGTGCCCGAAAGGATTTGAGCTTTGACCTGCGAGGATATCTGTTCGTAGATGGGCTTATCGCTCGAATTGGATAGGATGATGTCCACAGCGGCTCCTTAGCTGTTGGGCTACACGTGTATATAACCGGTAAGCACAGTATATATACACTATGCACAGTTATGCAAGAGCTAAATGTGGAATAGACCATCGGCGCCGCGCTTGCTCCAAAACAATCTCAATCTGTAACATCTGGGTCCGTTTTTGGTCGCCAGCTGTTACAGATTGAGATGTTATTTTCCCGCCTGCCTATTTGTCTCAATCTGTAACAGTAAGAGTCGATTTGCGCGGCTAGATGTTACAGAACGAGACATTGGCTGCCTGCCTTTCCGTTTATCTCGATTTGTAACAGCTAGACCCAATTTGGGCGGTCAGGTGTTACAGATTGAGATTGTGCCGGCGGACAAGTTCGTTTGTCTCAATCTGTAACACCTGGATCCGTTTTGGGTCGCCTGCTGTTACAGATTGAGACAGTCTGCTGCAGAATACTTCCGATAACTAGCCGTTCACGCTCTGACTGATGAATTTGTCCTGATAGGCGCCCTAGAGCGGGATTTCGCGGCTACAATAGGGCGGTTACATCGACGTAATGCACTCAATGCAAGAAAGGATCCGCATGGCAAGCCTGTCGGATGAAATCTCGTCGCGCCGCACATTCGCGATCATCAGCCACCCGGACGCCGGTAAGACCACGCTTACCGAGAAGCTGCTGCTCTATACCGGCAGCATCCAGACTGCCGGTTCGGTCAAGGGCAAGAGCTCGGCCAAGCACGCCGTCTCGGACTGGATGGACATCGAGAAGGAGCGCGGCATTTCCGTTACCTCCTCGGTGCTGCAGTTCACCTATAATGGCGCCTGCGTCAACATCCTCGATACCCCCGGCCACCAGGACTTCTCGGAGGATACCTACCGAACCCTTATGGCCGCCGACGCCGCAGTCATGGTCATCGACGGCGCTAAGGGCGTCGAGGCCCAGACCAAAAAGCTCTTTAAGGTCTGTACGCTGCGCCATATTCCCATCTTCACCTTTGTGAATAAGCTCGACCACGAGGCTCGCGATCCGTTTGAGCTCATGGAAGAGATCGAGAACGTCCTGGGTATCAATACGTATCCCATGAACTGGCCGATCGGCAGCGGCCGCAACTTCCGCGGCGTGTTCGACCGTCAGACCCGTCGCGTCATTGCCTTTGAGGGCGACGGCCACGCCAACGCCACCAAGAAGGTCGTCGAGGTCGAGGCCGAGCTGGGCGATCCTTCCATGGACGAGCTTATTGGCGAAGAGAACCATAAGAACCTGATGGACGACATCGAGCTGCTCGATGGCGCCGGCGACGAGCTCGACTTGGATGCTGTGGCCTGCGGCAAGCTGAGCCCGGCGTTCTTTGGCTCGGCGCTCACCAACTTTGGTGTGGAGCCCTTCCTCAAGGAGTTCCTGCGCCTGGCCCCGACGCCGCGCGCCTATATCGATACGCTCACCAGCGAGCCGGTCGATCCCTGCCGCGACGACTTTAGCGGCTTTGTGTTTAAGATCCAGGCCAACATGGACAAGAACCACCGTGACCGCATCGCCTTTGTGCGCATTTGCTCGGGCAAGTTCGAGCGCGGCATGGACGCCTTCCACGTGCAGGGTAACCGCAAGCTCAAGCTTGCCACGGGCACGTCGATGATGGCCGACGACCGCGCCATCGTGGACGAGGCGTACGCGGGCGATATCGTGGGCCTGTTCGATCCGGGTATCTTTAGCATCGGCGACACCGTGTGCTCCGGCAAGCGTCACGTGCAGTATCCGCAGATCCCGACGTTTGCCCCCGAGATGTTTGCCCGCATTACGCAGGTCGACACGCTCAAGCGCAAGCAGTTCGTAAAGGGCATGGAGGAGCTTGCCCAGGAGGGCGCCATCCAGATCTTCCGCGAGCTGGGCGCCGGCATGGAAAGCGTCATTGTGGGCGTGGTCGGCGTGCTGCAGTTTGAGGTGCTCGAGCGCCGCCTCAAGGCCGAGTACCGTGTTGAGGTTCGTCGCCAGCCACTGCCCTATACGGACATCCGCTGGATCCAGAACGACCCCGACACCATCGATATCCCGGGCCTTTCGCTCACGCGCGACACCCTTCGCGTCGAGGACATGCGCGGCGGTAAGCTGCTGCTGTTCACGAGTCCGTGGAACGTGGATTGGGCAACCGACCACAACCCCGACCTTATCCTGTCTGAGTTTGGCAACGTAGCCTTTTAACGCATCGGCGCGGTGGCCCTGCGGGGCTGCCGCGCCGTTTGCTTGCCTGATGCCGTGTGAGCGGCTATCATACCCACCGTCGTCTCAAGACCGGGGCGTCCGAGCAGTTCGGGTCCGATATCCTGCTCGTTAAACCTAAAACCAAAGGAGTACATAATGATCAAGAAGGTCATGGAGGACTACAAGGTCCTGTTGCGGAGCATTCCCGCGGCAACGGTTTCGCTGTTTTTCGTGAGCGTCATCATGATGAACCTGCTGGCCAACAAAGAGCTTATCAGCCTGCCGTATCTGGCACTCGATTGCGGCTTTGTGGTGAGCTGGGTTTCGTTTTTGTGCCAGGACATGATCTGCAAGCGCTTTGGCGCCAAGGCATCCATCAAAATCTCTATCCTCGCGCTGCTGGTCAACCTGGCCGTGAGCCTGTGCTTTTGGGCATGTTCGCTCACGCCCGGCATGTGGGGCGCCTACTACGACACGGGCATGATCGAGGTCAACACCGCCCTTAACGTCACCATCGGCGGCACCTGGTACGTGGTGCTGGGCTCTTCGCTGGCAATGCTCGTTTCTGCCGTGGTTAACTCCACGCTCAACCAGTCGCTCGGCCGTATGCTCAAAAAGAATAACTTTGCGAGCTTTGCCTTCCGCTCCTATGTGTCCACGGGTGTTGGCCAGTTTATCGACAACCTGGTCTTTGCCATCGTGGTGAGCCACACGTTCTTTGGTTGGACCTGGGTGCAGGTCCTCATGTGCTCGCTGACCGGCGCTGTTGCCGAGCTGCTGTGCGAGGTCTTCCTGAGCCCCGTGGGCTACAAGGTCGTGCGCGGCTGGGAGCGCGAGAATGTGGGTTCCGAGTACCTCGAGCGCCACGCAACCGCCTAAGGAGCAAGTATGCGGGTTTTGATCACGGGCGCTTCGGGCGGTATCGGAGCCGCGTGCGTGCAGCGCTTTTTGGATGAGGGCCACGAGGTCGTGGGCTTTGACCTGCTGTCGCCGGCGATCGAACACGAGCGCTACCGCCATCTGATCGTTGATGTCCGCGAGCCGGACTCGTTTCCAAGCGACCTTGAGCCTCAGGTAATCGTGAACGTTGCCGGTACGCAGGATTCGGCCGACGACATCGCCGCCAACCTGTGTGGCACCATCAACGTGACCGAGTACTATGCCTTTGTGGGGGAGGGGCTTGCTGCCAAGCCTGCGCCGGCTATCAAATCCGTGGTCAATGTGGGGTCGGCGAGCGGGCATACGGGATCGGAGTTTCCCGCCTATGCTGCCAGCAAGGGCGGCGTTATCGCCTACACCAAGAACCTTGCAAACCGCCTGGCACCGCAGGCCATCGCCAACAGTGTGGACCCGGGCGGCGTTATAACGCCGCTCAACCGTTGCGTGATGGAAGACGAACACCTGTGGAGCCAGATTATGGAGCTCACGCCGCTTAAACGCTGGGCCACCGCCCAGGAGATCGCCGAGTGGATCTACTTTGTGGGCGTGACCAACCGGTTTATGACCGGGCAGAGCCTGCTGGTCGATGGCGGCGAGGCCGGCCGCACACAATTTATTTGGCCCGAATAGGAAACGCGCCCGATGGAAAGCTGCCGGCGCGTTTTTGATGTATCGATTTTTAGCCGAGGCAAGTCCAGTTGACGGGGGTCGAGCCGTGCTGTTCGAGTAGCCGATTGGCTGCGGAGAAGGGGCGCGACCCTATAAAGGCGGGGAGTTCTGCCGTGGCACGGTTGGCCGAAAGCGGCGAGGGGTGCGTAGAAGCCAGGCAGAACTTGCCGGTTGCCTTGCCCGCGCCGATCGCGTCGAGCTTGCCCTCAACCATTTGCTGGGCAAAGCGGCCCCATGCCAAAAAGACGACCGGCTGGGGCAGCTGGCAGCAGCGTTCGATAACGTAGTCGGTGAGCGTGCTCCAGCCCAGCTTGGCGTGCGAATTCGCGGCATGCTCACGCACGGTGAGCGTCGTGTTGAGGAGCAAGACGCCCTGCTGTGCCCATGGGGTTAGGTCTCCCGTGGCGGGAATGGGGCAGCCCAGATCGGCGTTGAGTTCCTTATAGATGTTGCGCAGGCTCGGCGGCAACTTGGTTTGCGTCGCAGGCACCGAGAACGACAGTCCCATGGCCTGGTTGGGTCCGTGATAGGGGTCTTGGCCCAAGATGACTACCTTGACCTGGTCGGCCGGCGTGTAGGCGAGGGCATTGAGGATGTCGTCTTGTGCCGGGTAGATGGTCTGCTCGGCACGCAAAAGGGCGATGCGCTCGAGCAGCTGGTTCGTAGTGTCACGTACCGGCTGCGGCGCATCGCCCAACCAGGTTGCTATGTTGCGGTCGCGGGTTGCGGTGTCCATGGGGCTCCTTTATGGCAGATACTCTGTTGGTATCTATTGTAAAGGCGCACCGGTTGCCTTTATGCCGCGGCTGTATGAAGAGTGGGGTCTACGAGACGCGCTCGGGCGTTCCTGCCATACGAGCCTGTTCATGCGCGCGTAGGCGCGGAAGCTCGACGGTTGCCACCATGACGCCGGTGAGGATGAGGGCGGCGCCAAAGAAGGCGATGGGGCTCAGGACCTCGCCGACCAGGAAGAACGAGAAGACGGCGGAGCAGACCGGCTCGAGCGAGAAGGCAAAGCCGGTGGTCTCGGCGGGCACGTGGGGCTGCACGAGCGTTTGGGTGATAAAGCCATAGGCAGAGCAGATGAGTGCGAGCGCGACGACAACGACAATCTCGCTCGGCGTGCCGGGAAGCGTGAAACCGCCAAAGGTGAATGCGGCGATACCCGAGAACAAGCCTCCGAAGCCCAGCTGCCAAACACCCAAGGCCAGTGGGTCGACTTCTTCGACAAAGCGCTTGGCTACGATAATGTGGCTGGCATAGATAAAGGCTGAGAGCAACATGATGATCGCGCCGGGATTCAGGCTGGTAAAGTCGGCGCCCGAGAGCAGCAGCATACCGCAGGTGACGATGGCGGTGCCGACGAGCACCTTGCGCTCGGGGGCGCGACGCAGCAGGGCGGCGTTGGCAAACGGCACGATCACGACCGTCAGGCTCTGCAAAAAGCCGGCGGTGGAGGCGGAAGTAAGGCTGGAGCCCAGGCACATGCAGGTGAGCTCGGTTGCCATGATGGCGCCGATGATGGCGGCGCGAACCATAAGGTCGCGATTGATGCGGAAAGCGCGCTTGTGGAAGAGCAGCAGGCAGGCCACAAAGGCGATGATGCAGCGCAGCGCAACGATGCTCGTGGCGTTCATGCTGTCCATGCCGATCTTCATGAGGGGGTACGAAAAGCCCCATGCGACGGGAACGGAAAATGAGAGCGCGATTGCTTTTTTGCGATCCATGGGACTCCTTTTGCTACAGAACGGTTTCGCAAAAAGGATTCTGCTCCCAGATGTGGATGTAGTAAAGCGAATGTATCTTCAGTATGATTAAGAAATACTAATGTTGCTAGAAAAAGCGCTGGCAAAACGTTTTACGGCTACATCGATGTGGAGGCACGATGGCATCGCGATATCAGATTGTATGTATGGTGGTCGATTGCGGCAGTCTGAAGGGCGCGGCCGACGAGCTGGGCTATACGCAAAGCGCGGTGAGCCAGGCCGTCAAGGCGCTCGAGCGCGAGCTGGGCACCACGATTATCGAGCGCGGTAAGCAGGGCGTATCGCTTACGCGCGACGGCAAACAGTATCTGCCGTATCTGCGCCAGATTGTAACTGCCGAGGCCGAGCTTGAGGGCAAGCGTCAGGAGTTGCTGGGGCTTTCGTCGACTGACATTCGCATTGCGACGTTTACCAACGTGAGTCGTACCGTGCTGCCGCGCGTGATCCGCGACTTTGGGGCCCTGCACCCGGGCGTTCACTTTACGCTCAAGCAGGGCGATTACACGCGCAACGCCCAGTGGGTGCACGATGGCGTGGTTGACTTTTGCTTTACGGCACGCGGATTTACCGCGGGGCTCGAGAAGCGCGTGGTCTATCATGACGAGTTGGTAGCATTGTTGCCGGCCGCGCATCCGCTGGCGGCAAAGGAAAAGGTGACACTCGCCGACCTAGCGTCCGAGCCGTTTGTGCTGCTGGATGAGGGCGAACAGAGCCTGGTGCTCGATGCATTTGCGGCGCATGGGCTGTCACCGCACGTGACGAGCGAGGTGACCGACGACTACACCATCATGGCGATGGTGGAGGAGGGCCTAGGCGTGAGTATGCTGTATCGCCGTACCGTCGAGGGCATGCGGGCCGATATTCGCGTACGACCCATCGTGCATGCTCCTTCGCGTGACGTGGTTGCAGCCTGGCGCAGCTGGGACACCATGCCTGTCGCCACGAGGCACTTTATCGACTATATGAGCTCGCATATTGTCAATTAATGATTGGCGTGGCGTTGAGAGTGGTGATTAGCGGGCTGTCGCTTTGGCTTGTGCTAGACGGTAGGTGCGTGCCGGGTGGCAGAGCAATACCGCCACGACCATAAAGAACGCCGTGGTGCCCAGGCTGATGGGGTAGACCATCATGATGTTCGCAAAGGTGCGGAAGTGTGGGAACACGCAGAATACCCAATAGAAGCGGATGCCGCAGACGCAGATCATGGTGATGAGGGCGGGCATGAGCGAGATGCCAAAGCCGCGCAGGTAGCCGGACATGTTTTCGTAGAACATGCTAAAAGCGTACGCCGGGAAGATCGAACACACGCGGATATAGCCGATCGAGACGATGTTGGGGTCGCTGTTAAAGAGCGACAGAATCTCGCGCCCCAGGCCGACAATAACGATGATCGTGGTGAGCGCAACGATACCGCCTTCGACCAGGCAGACCTTAAGCGTTTTGGTGCAGCGGTCGATCTGGCGGGCACCGTGGTTTTGTCCCACAAAGGTGGTGCAAGCTTGGCTAAAGCTGTTGAGCAGGTTATAGCACACGTATTCCAGGCTCATGGCGGCGCTCGATGCCGCCATGACCTCGGTGCCCAGACTGTTGATGGCGGACTGGATGATGATGTTGGCGACGGCAAAGACGGCGCTTTGGATGCCGGCGGGCAGGCCGATCTTGACGATGCGCTTGAGGGCGACGGGGTCGATAGCCAAGTCACGCGGGGTGACGCGGACGACGGAGTCGGTCTTGAGCAGGCGGATAAAGAGTGTAGCGGCGCTGACGGTGTAGGCGATGGCGGTGGCGATGGCGACGCCTGCGACGCCCCAGTGGAGTACGGGGACAAAGATGAGGTCCAGGCCAATGTTGAGGACGGTGGACACGGCAAGCGCCTGCAGCGGCATGCGGGTGATGCCGACGGAGCGGAAGATCGCGGCCTCAAAGTTGTAGAGCAAGATTGAGGGCAGGCTGAGCAAAAAGACGCGCAGGTAGAGCGAGGCGAGCGGCATGGTTTCGGCGGGAACGTTGAGCGCGGCGAGCATGGGCTCGGCAAAGATCTCGCCCAGAGCGATGACGACAAAGCCTACGAGCGCCATTAAAATCGAGGTATGGACGGCGCGTTTGACCATGTTCTGATCGTTGCGGCCGATAGCGTTGGCGATGACCACGTTGGAGCCAAGCGACATGCCAATAAACAGGTTGAGCATAAGACTGGTAAGCGGAACATTGGAGCCGACCGCCGCCATGGCGAGGGTTCCCTGGTCGCCCGAGAAATTACCGATGATGACCGTGGCGATGAGGTTCGATAGCTGCTCTAAGATGCTCGTGGCGGCCACGGGGAAGGCGAACAGGGGAATATTGCGCCACAGCGAGCCGGTGATCATGTCAATGTGCTTAGATGCGGTGTCTGCCATACGCTCTCAATCTCTAATATGCTCTTTCGTGCTTATTTGCGCAGATGATGATACTCCTAATCGACTAGTCATTGGGGACGTTCTTAAACGACTAATCATTTAAGAACGTCCCCAATGACTAGGTGTGGAAGGCGTGCGGCAATGGTGGGCGTTGTGTTGTTCGCGCTAAGGAGTTGCCATGTTGTTGTGTCCCGTTTGCCATGAACCGTTGGTGGACGACGAGCGCGGTGCTGTGTGCGCGGGCGGACACCGGTTTGACCGTGCGCGCGAGGGCTATCTATATCTATTGCGCTCGTCCAAGAGTGGCGACTCCATGGGCGATCCCAAGTCGCAGGCGCGCAGCCGCCGTGACTTTCTGAACCGTGGATACTACGCGCCGTTGCGCGATGCGATGGTCGAACTGGTGCACGAGCGGACGACTGGGCGCGCTGCGTCTACGAACGGCCCCATGACGCTGCTTGATATTTGCTGCGGCGAGGGCTACTACACCAGCGCCATGGGCGCGGTGCCGGGCGTGGATGCTTACGGTTTCGACCTGGGCAAAGAGATGGTGCGCCTTGCCGCCAAGCGCGGCGATGCGACCTACTTCGTGGCCAACATGAAGGACATCCCCGTGGCCGATGGCGCCTTCGATATGGTGACCGAGCTCTTTGCTCCCTTTAACGAGCGTGAGTTTGCCCGCGTACTGGCGCCAGAGGGCTCACTCTATACCGTGGTACCGGGTGCTCGTCATCTCTTTGGGCTCAAAGAGGTGCTCTACGACACGCCGTACCTTAACGATGAGAAGCTGCCGCAGGTCACCGAGCTTAAACTGGTCGGAACGCAGCGGGTATCTGCGAATATTACGCTTCAGACCCAGGCCGACATCGAGGCGGTGTTCCAGATGACGCCGTACTACTACCGCACGCGCTCTGCCGACAAAGAGCGCCTGGCAAATTTGGACACGCTCCAGACCGATATCGACTTCATCATCGCCGAGTACCGCCACAGCTAACAACCTGCCAAAAAGGGACAGGTTTATTTTAGTAGGTTTTATGTGGGCAAACGTAAAGGGCCGACCGCGTTGCTACGCGATCGGCCCTATTTATTGGCGTATATACCAGAGTCGCTGAGCGATTGACACGGATGTAACTTAGCTCAAACGGTCCATGCCCTCTTTTTTGACGCGGCTGGCGAGTACAAAGTAGATAATGCTGATAATCAGGCCGGTAAAATCGGGGATGCTTGAGCCGGTCCCGCCCAAGAGGGGCAGGGAGAGAAGCAGGCTGATGGCCGAGCATGCCAAGCAGACGATGGACCAAATCCAAACAACGCCAGCCTTGGCGGGATTATTTGCCGCGCGGATGCCAAAGACGGCGGTCACAATTTCGACGATGCCCAATACGATGACGACGACGCAAGAGACGATTATGGCACTTGTGATATCGCCTGCCGCGCTGCCCGCAAAGAGCGCTGTGGCACCCATGCCTGCGCTCAGAATGCCGACGACAAAGAAGAAGAACGATAAGATTTTGAGTAATTTGCAGGCGTTGCTCATGGCTGGTCCTTTCGATACGGGTACGGCCGGTCTGGCGTAGCCCATGTGCTGTACATATGGTGAAGCACATTGTAGTTCAACGCGGCGATGCATGCGCCTGAAAGCGCTTTGAGCCCGCGCGGCCCAACCCAACCTTTCAAAAAGGAAAGCTGGACGTAAGCCAAATCGATGGCAGCTCATGTGCGGCGCTGAGATGATGAGGCCGTAACAAGGAGTTGGTCTCAAGGAGGAGTCATGATGTACGGAGCAGGGCAAGTGCGTGAGCCGCGGTCGTTGGGAAGGCGCATGGGTGATTCTGTGATCGCTGCCGTGTGCACGGGATTGATGGCGGTGCTTTGCATTGCGATGCTGTGGACCATGTCGCATGTGGGACAATAGCGAACGGTTGGGTGCCGACACAAACGGCGCTCGCGTATTCGTTTTGCTTGTTAAGGAGTACCCATGGGCGTCGTCGATCCCTTTTCTATTGCTCGGGCCGCGGGGCTTGAGCTGACCGGGACGTCCGAGGGCCTCACGCTCACCGACGGCACAATGGAGCTGCGTGCCGATTTTGGCCGCATGCTTCCACGGCTCAAGCAGGGCCGTTTGCAGCAAGAGCTGCTGGTGAAGGCTGCGCGCACAAAAGGCATTGAGCAACCATGGGCGATTGACGCCACGGCGGGCTTTGGCGAGGATTCGCTGCTGTTAGCGGCCGCGGGCTTTACCGTCGATCTGTATGAGCAGGATTGCGTGATCGCGGCGCTCCTCAAGGATGCCCTGGATCGCGCGGCAGATGATCCGGTGCTTGCGACTGCCGTGGCCCGCATGCGCTTGCATGCGGGCGAGGACAGTATTGCCGGCCTTCGCCATACAGCTGAGCTGATCGGGCAGGGCGAGCTCGCCGCTCCCGATGTGGTGTATCTGGACCCCATGTTTCCTGAGCGTACCAAAAGTGCGGCGGTCAAAAAGAAGTTCCAGCTCCTACATCATCTGGAGCAGCCATGCGCCGACGAGGAATTGCTGGTCCAGGCAGCGCTTGCTGTGCATCCGCGCAAGGTCGTTATCAAGCGGCCGGTGAAGGGCCCGCTGCTTGCCGGCCTTAAGCCGAGCTATCAACTTGCGGGCAAGGCCGTTCGCTACGATGTCTTGGTGCCGCCGCGCCCGTAGCTTGCGTGTGATTACCGGGGCTTCGCTAGCGCCGTGCCGATGCGGCGCCTATTTCCAAGGGTGCGACGTCAGGTGCCAGCCACCGCAGTATTCGCATTTGTAGCAGGCCAAACCACGCCGCCCGCGGTTTTCGCAGTCGGCCATAACGGCCTCGGCCTCGGCGCGCGTGTCGTAACGGTTTTTGCGTTCGCACGACTTGTAGCGCCAAGCTTCATCGCGCTCGGCGTTCAGGGCGTCGCGACGCTCGTCCTCGTGTGCAAACAGGTCGCTCATATCGCCGCCCGTGGCAGCGCCCAAAAACTCGCTTTTGGCTTTTGACCAAGCGGCTCGCTTTTTGCTCCCCATCTGCTTCGTGCCCCTCTCCAAACGCTGGTATCATTGCCCAATCAAAGTGATACCAATAAACGTGAGGTCGCCGCGTGATGATCAGAAAAACCCTCGATACCGACATTCCTGCCGTCATGGCTATCTATGACGCGGCCCGCGCCTTTATGCGCGCGCATGGCAACGCCACGCAGTGGCCCGAGGGCACGCCTTCTGCCGAGCAGCTGGCTGCCGATATCGCTGCCGGTGGCAGCTATGTGTACGAAGCCGACGGCCGCGTGGTGGCGACGTTTGCCTTTTTACCGGGCCCGGACGAGTGCTATGACGTAATTGAGGACGGTCAATGGCGTAGCGACACTCCGTACGCCGTGCTGCACCGTGTGGCATCCGATGGCACCGTGCACGGTATCGCGGCTGCGATGTTTGCTTTTGCCAAGGAGCGCGCCGACCACCTGCGTATCGACACACATCAGGACAACCTGCCCATGCAGGGCGCGAGCATCAAGGCCGGATTTGAGCGCGCCGGCGTCGTGTATGTGTCGGACGGCACGGCGCGTGTCGCGTTCGATTGGCTGCGCGAGGCGTAAGAGTGAGGGCGCGTATCAATAATTCGCGCGAACGAAAATGGCCCCGGGTGGGGTCATTTTCGTTCGCTGCGCTGTTTTGCAAGCCGGCTTTCGCAAGGCGCGAACCTACGAAAATCGCCGCGCGGCAACGCGGGGCGATGAGCTCGGTCGGGGGATAGGGCCCGCTTCGCCCGCCGGCCCGTAAATTGTATCATCCAGTGTGGAGCGTGAACGCCCGTTGCCGCGTGCGATGGGCTCGTAATAAGAGGAGAGCCATGTCGAAGCAAGCGGTCGTTGGAATCTTGGCGCATGTCGATGCCGGCAAGACCACGTTGGCCGAGGCCATGCTGTTCAACGCGGGTCGCATTCGCAAGTGCGGCCGCGTGGACGATGGCGATTCGCATCTGGATACGAACGAGATCGAGCGCGAGCGTGGCATTACGATTTTCTCGTCGCAGGCCGTGCTCGACCACGGTGATACCCACGTCATGCTCGTGGATGCGCCCGGCCACGTCGATTTTTCGGCCGAGGCTGAGCGCACGTTGCGCGCCCTGGACTACGCGATTTTGGTTGTGGGTGCCAACGATGGCGTGCAGGGGCATACCGAAACCCTGTGGCGCCTGCTTGCGCGCTATGACATCCCGACGTTCATCTTTATCAACAAAATCGATTTGGAGAATCCCGGCCGCGATGTTTTGCTGGCACAGCTCGGGCAGCGTCTTTCCGAAGGCTGCCTGGATGCCAACGAACTGCTGGCGGGCGGCGCCGTTCAGGAGGACGCTGCTGCGTTGGACGAGGCGGCGCTCGAGGAGTTTCTCGAGACGGGTGAGCTTTCCGTCGCGACGCTGTCGCGCATGGTTGCCGAGCGCAAGCTCTTTCCCTGCTTTGCCGGCTCGGCGCTTAAGGACCAAGGTGTGGACGAGCTGCTGGATGGCATATGCGCGCTGATGCGTGAACAGGCGTGGCTCCCGGAGTTTGCCGCGCGCGTCTATCGTGTCAGCCGCGGGGATCGCGGTGAGCGTCTTACCTGGGTCAAGGTGACGGGCGGCACGCTGCATGCCAAGCAGGTGATTGGCGGACGTTCCGGTGCCGAGGCATGGGAGCAGAAGGTCGATCAGGTACGCATCTATAACGGCGAGAAGTATGAGCTTGCCCAAGAAGTTGCCGCTGGCGGTATTTGTGCCGTGACGGGTCTTGCGCACGTTCGCCCAGGGGACGCCCTGGGTGCGGAGCCCGCGGGCGATGCGCCCGTCATTGCGCCAGTTCTCACCTATACGGTGCTTCCGGGCGAACACGATGTCCATGCGGTGTTCAAAGCGTTGACTGAGCTGGCGGACGAAGATCCCATGCTCGGCGTAAGCTGGAATACGCATCTTGAGCAGATTCATTTGCAGTTGATGGGCGCCGTGCAACTCGAGGTCGTGCAGCGGATGTTGGCCGATCGCTTTGGCCTTTCGGTTGCGTTTGAGTCTGGCGGCATTCTCTATAAGGAGACTATTTCGCAGCCGGTCGAGGGCGTGGGCCACTTTGAGCCACTGCGCCACTATGCCGAGGTGCATCTGCGCCTGGAGCCGTTGGCAGCGGGTTCGGGCGTGCAGTCTGGCACCGTGACCTCGACCGACGAGCTCGATCTTAACTGGCAGCGTTTGGCACTCACCAACGCCATGGAGCGCGATCACCTGGGCGTGCTGACCGGCTCGCCCATCACCGATGTGCGCATTACGCTCACGGGCGGCCGTGCGCATGCCAAACACACCGAGGGCGGCGATTTTCGCCAGGCCACGTACCGCGCGATTCGTCAGGGTTTGATGCAGGCGCGTGAGGCCGGCGCGGCGGTGCTGTTGGAGCCGTGGTACCACTTTGAGGTTGAGGTGCCGGGGGAGTGCGTGGGCCGGGCGCTCTCGGATGCCACACGCATGGGTGCCGAGTACGAGCCGCCGACGATGGCGGGAGACCGGGCGAAGCTTATGGGTCGCGTGCCGGCATCCGAGGTGCAGGATTACGCGCTGGAGGTGGCTGCCTACACGAGCGGTCGCGGACATCTGTACCTGGAGTTTGCCGGCTATGCGGCTTGCCATGATGCCGAGCGCGTTATAGAGGCTGCCGCCTATGAGCCCGAGGCCGATCTGCCCAACACGCCCGACTCGGTCTTTTGCTCTCACGGCGCCGGTTACACGGTCAAATGGTACGACGTACCCGCCGCGGCACATGTAAAGGTCGATCCCGCCACCTTCCGCCCCTGGCGTGCAGCAGACGCGGAGTTTTTCGGCCACATGTGACAAAGGGACAACCCCTTTGTCACATGCTATTGGTATAACTCGGTATAAGTTGGTATAACTATTACCAGGGTTTGCCAATCCGAGGAGGCCGACATGAATCCAAATCCCTTTAAGCCCACGGCTGGCAAGCGGCCTCCGATGCTCATCGGTCGCGAGTCGGTCGTCGAAGATTTCGAGGAAGGGCTCGATAACGGCGCCGGAGCGCCGGGTAGGCTCATGCTCATTACGGGAAACCGCGGCTGCGGCAAAACGGTTCTCCTGCGGGAGCTGCAACGTCTAGCCAGCGAGCGCGGATGGGCGGTTATCTCCGATTCCGCTTCGCTTGGCTTATGCGACCGCTTAGCCGACGCGCTTCGCTCGAATAAACCCGTTGTGACGTCAATGGAGTTCGGGCCGTCGTTTGGCCGGATGTCGGTCGAGGCGGCGCGAGCAAAGGGCGAGACGTTACGAGGGCTGGTCAACGAGCGCCTCAAGAAGCTCGGTCCAGGCAAGGGCATACTGTTTGCGATTGACGAGGCGCAGTCTGCGTCTATCGAGGAGCTGGCGGCTCTTGCCGTTCTCTATCAGCAGGTGCTCGGAGACCAGGATGCCACGGGCTTGTCCGATAGCGATCAGCGCGGTCTTGCGCTGGTGCTCGCCGGCTTACCCAGCATGGTTGACGATCTGCTCGAAGAGCCGAGCGTAACGTTTTTGCGGCGTGCCCAGCAGCGTACGCTGGGGGCGATATCTTTGCCCAAGGTGCGCGATTCATATATCCAGACGGTCAAAGACGCTGGTCTTTACGTTGACGCGGAGACGGCGGACCTTGCGGCACACAAGAGCATGGGGCATCCCTATATGGTTCAGTTGGTGGGCTATTACATGTGGCGCTCTGCCGTCCGGCGTGGCTCTCAGGTCATTGAAAGGTGCGATGTCGAGAATGGCCATGCGGATGCCGTCTCCGAGTTCTACGAAGCGGTCGACGCGCCCCTGTATTATGGATTGCGCAGTCCGCAACGCCTCTTTATCGAGGCCATGGCTGCTGACGAGGGTAAACCGACGCGTATGGCGGATATCATTGAGCGCTGCGACCGTACTCAGAGTTGGGCGAGCAAATATCGCGCAAGCCTGATTCGCGAGCGCGTCATCGAGGCTGCCGGATACGGCCTCGTCCGGTTTACCGTGCCTATGCTGGGCACGTATATTCGCGATTGCGTTTTATGGCACGAGTGATGTGACGAAGGGGCAGCCCCTTTGTCACATCGATATTTGAGAGGCTAAATTATGGCGATTCATACTGAGCGTTTGACGCTTCGTCCGTGGCGCGAGACGGATGCGGCGAGCCTGTTTACATATGCGAGCGACCCGGACGTGGGACCGGCTGCGGGCTGGCCGCCCCATCGAAGCATTGAGGAAAGCAGGGAGATCATTCGGACAGTCTTTGCGGCACCCCATACCTTTGCCGTTTGCCTGGCTGCGACAGATGAGCCCGTGGGTAGCATCGGCCTCATGCCGTCTCGCTGTGAGTCAAACCGTCGAGATGACGGTCTTGAACTCGAAGTGGGCTATTGGATCGCCAAGCCGTTCTGGGGCCGAGGCTTTGCCCCCGAAGCAGTACGAGCCATGCAGCGCTATGCGTTCGAAACGCTTGGCTGCAAGGCGCTTTGGTGCGGATACTACGAGGGCAATAACAAGTCGTTACGCGTTCAGCAAAAGTGCGGATTCGCGCCGCATCACGTTGAGCGCGACGTACTCTGCGAGCTTATGGGCGATGTACGCACCGAGTGCTTTACGTGTTTGACCCGCGAAGACTGGCGCGGGCGGGCAGAAGGGGAGCGATGACGGTGTCGCAACAACCAAGTGCTATCGAGGTGCGTGGCGCGCGCGTCCATAACCTTAAGGACGTCGATATCGATATCCCGCTGGGAAAGCTCGTGGGTATTGCCGGCGTGTCGGGTTCGGGCAAGAGTTCGCTGGCGCTGGGGGTTCTTTATGCCGAGGGTTCGCGTCGCTACTTGGAAGCACTCAGCACCTATACTCGACGTCGCCTGACACAGGCCGAACACGCCCAGGTGGATGAGGTCTTGCACGTGCCGGCGGCGCTCGCATTGCATCAGCGCCCCAGCGTGCCGGGCGTGCGTTCCACTTTTGGCACCATGACCGAGCTCAACAACAGCCTGCGTCTGCTCTTTAGCCGCTGCGCCCATCACGTGTGCCCGCACTGCGGGGCGCGCGTGGAGCCGAGCCTTAACGTGGCTGCGGGCCTGTCGCTCACGTGTCCGATATGCGGCCGCGAGTTCTACGCGCCGAGTGCCGAGGATTTGGCTTTCAATAGCGGTGGTGCGTGCCCTACCTGCGGCGGCACCGGTGTCATGCGCGAGGTGGACGAAGCGAGCCTGGTGCCCGACGAGTCAAAGACCATCAACGAGGGTGCAGTGCTTCCCTGGGGTACGCTCATGTGGGATCTGATGAAGCAGGTGGCAGGCGAGATGGGCGTACGCACCGACGTACCGTTTAACCAGCTCACGCCTCAAGAGCGCGATATCGTGTTCCACGGCCCGGCGGTCAAGAAGCACATTCTCTACGTTCCCAAAAACGGCGAGGGCGCCACGCCGCTCGACTTCACCTATTACAACGCCGTCTATACCGTCGAGAATGCGCTCGCCAAGGTTAAGGACGACAAGGGCCTCAAACGCGTTGCGCGCTTTTTGCGCGAGGGCCCATGCCGCGACTGCAGCGGCACGCGTCTCTCCGAGGCTGCGCGCCAGCCTCAGGTGCGCGGTATCAATCTGGCACAGGCCGGGGCCATGACGCTTGGTGACGCGGTCGAGTGGGTGCGCGGGGTGCCCTCATCCTTGCCGGTCGAGATGCGGCCCATGGCGATGGATATCTGCGATTCATTTTTGGGCGCGGCCCGTCGCCTGGTCGACTTGGGTCTCGATTACCTTTCACTCGACCGCGCTGGTGCCACGCTCTCCACGGGTGAGCGCCAACGCGTGCAACTCGCCCGCGTGGTGCGCAACCGATCGACGGGCGTGCTCTATGTGCTGGACGAGCCTTCGATCGGCTTGCATCCCGCCAATGTCGACGGCTTGGTGGGCGTGATGCGCGATCTGGTGGATGACGGCAACACCGTGGTTGTTGTCGACCACGATACGCGCGTACTGGTGGAAGCCGACTATCTGGTCGAGATGGGCCCCGTTGCCGGAGCGGGTGGTGGTAATGTGATTGCCGCTGGCACGGTAGACGAGGTCGAGCAATCGCAGGGCAGCCGCATCGCCCCGTTTTTGCGCGCCGAGCCCAAGCGCTTGCGTCCGCAGGTGACTGACGTGGAAATGTTCGACCAGGGCCACATCCGTATGGCAACCGATACCATCCATACCGTCAAACCGCTCGAAGTCGATATCCCGCGCGGCCGTCTCGTTGCGGTGACGGGCGTTTCGGGTTCGGGCAAGACGACGCTGGTGCTTGAGACGCTCATTCCGGCACTCAAGGCGCAGGCAGATGGCGAGCGTCTGCCAAGACACGTGCGCTGGGTCGATGCCGAAGGCATTGCCCGCGCCAACCTGATTGACGCCACTCCCATCGGCGCCAACGTGCGCTCGACGGTGGCGACTTATGCCGACATCCATGATGAGCTGCGTCGCGCCTTCGCCCGTACGCCCGAAGCCAAGGCAGCCGGCTACAAGGCGGGCGCCTTCAGTTACAACACTGGCGCCTTGCGCTGCCCTACGTGTGACGGCACGGGCTCGATATCGCTCGACGTGCAGTTTTTGCCCGACGTCGAGATCGTCTGCCCGGCATGTCGCGGCTCGCGTTATGCAGACGCGGCTTCGCATATCCATCGCGAGGGCAAGGACGGGAGTCTGCTTACGTTGCCGCAGCTCATGGACATGAGTGTGGACGAGGCCCTCGACGCCACGGTGGGACTCAAGAAGGTTCAGGCGCGCTTGCAGACCTTGCACGACCTGGGCCTGGGCTATCTCACACTCGGTGAGCCCACACCGGCGCTCTCGGGCGGCGAGGCGCAGCGTCTTAAGCTTGCGAGCGAGATGGGTCGCGTGCAGGATGATGCCGTATTCGTATTCGACGAGCCCACGATCGGCCTGCATCCGCTCGATGTTCAGGTGTTGCTGAACGTGTTTGACGGTCTCGTTGCCAAGGGCGCCACGGTTATCGTGATCGAGCACGATCTCGACCTTATCCGTAACGCCGATTACGTGATCGACATGGGCCCGGGCGGTGGTGGCGCCGGCGGGCAAATCGTCTGCGCCGGTACGCCAGGCGACATCGCGGCCTGCTCCAAGAGCATTACCGGTCGCTACCTATAGACAATGAGGCAAAGGGACAGCCCCTTTGCCTCATTGATGCCTATTTCACGCACTGAGCGGCGAGATAGTCGCGGAAGAATGGCAATTCAAAAGCGACGATTCCGCGCCCGCGTTCTCCAATGATGCCGGCATCTATCATGCGGCGTCGGTAGCGGGAGACCTGCTGCGGCGAACGCTTAAGGCGCTCGACAAGGTCAGCGGTGGTGGACTCTTCCTCGTCATCGAGCATGGCGATGAGGAATCGCTTGTCCTCTGCAGTGAGTTCCCGATAGGTTGCCGCAAGGATTCGGTCGTCCATCTCGTCACGCGCGATTTTGATTCCCAGGTCAAAGTCGCGTGACGAGATTTCCTTCGAATCGCTTGTGAGATCCCAGGCACGGTAGCCTACGAGTTGCAATAGGAAGGGAAAACCAGAGATCGAGCGAACGGCTCTATCGATTCCCTCAGCATCTGCCAGGCGATCGTTTTCCTGAATTGTGCGAATCAAGGCCTCGCGTACGTCATAGTCGGCAATGCGACCCAGATGATATTGTTGGGCGCGGCGAAGGAACGAGACCGTCTTGTGGTTCAGCAACGTCGAGACGTTGTTGGGAAGTCCCGCCATGAGCAGGGCGACGCGTTTCCCATCGGTCACAAAGTGCTGATACGTCGCTGCAAGCTGAATCATCTCGTCGAGTGTCGGGTCCACCTCGTCAACCGTGACGAGCAGACCGGTGCCCGCCTCGTTGAGCTGGTCGATGATGTCGCTCATGCGATAACGCCAGGTTGAGGCATCGTGAACGCGATTGACCTCGATGCTGCCGAGCGGTGCAATTCCGAGGCCGGTGACTTCGAAGTGGGTGGACGAGTCGATGAGATGGGCTGCGGCACGTTTCGTCCCGAGCTCGATTTCCTCAAGCATTCCCGGGAGCGCGGTCGTCTTTACGGCTATCCAGCCGTGGGATTCCGCCCTTGTCGCGAGCGACGACATGAGAGCGGTTTTACCGGTTCCACGCGCGCCCGAGAAGATCGAGGTCAATTCTGGGCGCCTGCGCTGGCTCAAGAAGGCACGGTCCAAATCCCGAATAATCTGTTGTCTGCCAGCGAGATGGGCAGGAACCTCACCAAAACTAGGGGTAAACGGGTTTTCGAGGTATTTCACAAGGCTCTCCTTTCACACCGCCGTTTAACTTCATTTTACTTTAGTTAATTCTGATTAAAAGTGAGGGCCTTTATCTAGAGCATCAATTAGGCGTGTGTGCCATCGACGTGGCGCTCGAATGTGGCAAAATGATAGTCCCTTTGTCACATTCCCGGAAAGCCTGCCTGGCGTAGGGCCTCGTAGAGGACGATGGCGGCGCTGTTGGAGAGGTTGAGCGCGCTGATGCGGTAGTCGTCGGGGTTAACGAAGTTGCCGCAGATATCCTGCTGCAGGATGGCCTCGTGGCTGTCCTCGGTATGCCCGAGCGATTCCTCGTGAGCTTCCCAAGTCTCGGCGTTATCGAGTGAGTCGCAATCGCGCAGCATGGGGATGCGCTCGCAGCGCTCGGGCGCCGCGGCAAGCAGCGGCTCGGGAATGCCCGAGCTCTCGCTGCCAAAGACCAAGTAGTCGCCATCGCGGTAGGTACTCTGCGCATAGGTGCGGCGTGCCTTTTTGGTCAGCAGATGCAGGCGTTCGTCGGCAGGGGAGAGGTCATTGCGCGCAAGGAAGTCCTCCCAGCCGGCATAGGTCGTCACGTCCAAGTTTTGCCAGTAGCCCAGGCCGGCGCGACGTACCGTCTTGTCGTCGAGCGAAAACCCCAGCGGCTCCACCAGATGCAGGCGGGTGCCGGTAACCACGCAGGTGCGGCCGATATTGCCCGTATTGGCCGGAATCTCGGGCGCATACAGCACAATGTTGAACATGAATCTCCTTGGCTCAGAACGAAAAACCACCACGAAGGGCACCTTCGTGGTGGTTTGGCAGTTACATAGGCGGAAAAATGCCCGCTTGGATAAACCTAGGCGCGGTGCCAGTCGGTCAGGCAGGCATCGAGGGAGGCGATGAGCGCGTCCTTGTCCATGTGACGGCCGATGATGCACAGGCTCGTCATGCGGTCGCCCGTCTCGTCGTCCCAAATTTGCATGATCTCGGGGTTCTCGTCGATGATCTTCTGCTTCTCGCCCTCGGGCGCGGAGTCAACGAACAGGCCGTTCTCCATCAGGCGCATCTGGTGGCCGGCCTGCTCAAACATGTAGCACATGTCCGGATCGCCGGTCTGCCACAGCGGACCCTTGACGCGGATGACCTCGTCGGGCCACTCCTGCTCAACAAAATCAGTGAACTTCTGCAGGTCAAACGGCTTGCGGCGCGAGTACACAAAGGTCTCGATGTCGTACTCGAGCACTTCGGGGTCGTCGTGCTCCTCGGGATGCTCCATGGCCTCGATCCAGGCGGCGGAGTTGTAGGCGCGCATAAAGTCGAAGCGGTCGGTATCGAGCAGCTCCTCCATGGGGACCTCGCCGTTTTGGGCCTCGACGATCACGGCGTCCTTCTGCAGGCTGCGCACGATGGCCTTGAGCTCGGCGATCTGCTCGGGCGTCACGGTATCGGTCTTGTTAAGGATCAGCGTGGAGCAGAACTCGATTTGCTGGATGAGCAGGCTTTCGATGTCGTCCTCGTCGATATCCTCAGCCAGCAGGTCGCGACCGCCGTTGAACTCGTCGTACATGCGGGCGCAGTCGACCACGGCCACGATGTTGTCGAGCGCGAGCTTGGGCTCGCCGCCCACCTTGGCCTCGTCGCAGAAGCTCGAGATGGTGTAGGCGATGGGGATAGGCTCGCAAATACCCGATGCCTCGATGATGATGTAGTCGAACTTGCCCGAATCGGCAATGCCCTGCAGCTGGTTGGCCAGGTCGTCCGAAAGCGTGCAGCAGATGCAGCCGTTGGTGAGCGGGATGAGGTCGTCGGTCTCGGAAAGGCCGCCGTCGGCGATAAGACTGGCGTCGACATTGATCTCGCCGATATCGTTGACGATCACGGCGGCGCGGATGCCGCCGTCGTTAGCGAGGATGTGGTTGAGCAGCGTGGTCTTGCCGGCACCGAGGTATCCGGTAAGCATGATGATCTTCACGGGTTTGTTGGGCATGTGCCCTCCTTTGTTAGACATGGCTTACAGTTGAATCTTATGCCAAACGCCTGCTCTTATACCCACGCGCCGGCAAATAACACAGGCTACTCCCAGGCTCCCCATACATCGGGGCAATAACCGACGGTGGCCTTTTTGCCGTTGCGCACGATGGGTTCGGCTAGAACCTGCTGGTTTTCGAGCAGTTTGTCGAAGCGCTGGCTAGGGGTAAGGTGCTGGATGAGCGCGAGCGTCTCCTCGTCCTTGGCCTTGGGGTTGAGCAGCTTGTCGATGCCGCCGACCGCCTGCATCACGCTCGTGAGCTCGCCCTTGCTCATCTCCTTTTCCCTAAGGTCAATAAACTGCACCTTAATGCGGCGCTCCTTAAAATAGCGCTGGGCCTTCTTGGTATCGAAAGACTTTTTGGTTCCAAAAATCTGGATATTCATGCTCCGCCGCTCTATCGAATGAAGTTGGTCGTTGCTCGATCTGCCTCGGGTGCGTTGATACCGGCGGCCTGTCCTGCCTCGATACAGCGCAGGAGCCAGGCCATGTTTTTGCCGATGTTTCGCATGGTGGCCAGGCCCTCGGCGTCCTGGGTGGCCTCGCCCGGCATGGCACCAAAGACGTTGTTCCAGTACGTGGAGGCCACCACGGGCATCTGGTTGATAGTGAAGTACTTGTTGAGTACATCGAAGGTGGTCGACGTGCCGCCACGGCGGGCGACGGCGACCGCGGCACCCGGCTTGTGCGCAAAGGCCTTGCTGCCAGCATAGAATGCGCGGTCGAGAGCCGAGAGGATGCGTCCGCTGGGATGCGCATAGTAGACGGGGGAGCCAAAGACAAAGCCATCTGCCTGCTCGGCGGCAGCGATCAGCTCGTTCACCACGTCGTCGTCAAAGGTGCAGCGGCAATCGAGCTTGCCGCACTGGCCACAGCCAATGCAGTCGCGAATGGGCTTGGCGCCCAGCTGGAACACCTCGGTATCGATACCCTCGGCGTTGAGTTGCTCGGCGACTTCGGCGAGTGCGCGGGCGGTGTTGCCGTTTGCCTTGGGACCGCCATTGACCAAAAGAACCTTCATCACAAACTCCCTCTGCTGTTGGTGACTTCTGCAGAGGATTATCGCACGATGGGGGAGGCGGTGCGGGCGCGGTGCTAATCCAGTTTGGTACCTGGAACCTGCACGGCTTTCCCGAGCAACGCTTTGAGCTCGTTCAAAATGGAAACGGGCTGTCGGTCAACGCTGTTCAGATGGAGCGTGGCCACGCGAATGGGCGGCTGATATTCAAGCGAGCCGATGAGCACGGGAGAACCCAGGAATCGTTCGATTTCGTTTGCGAGCTCGTCGATTGCCTCGGGGCCGAGCTCATCGAAAAGCGCCACGAACATTGGTTCCGTCGAGCGGAACAGGCGACCCTTGCCGCGCGAACAATCCATGAGGCAGGCGGCACTTTCGGCGAGCACGCGGTCGCCTGCATCGAATCCAAAGCGGGCATTGACTTCGGCGATATCGTCGACCTTAATGGCAATAAAGCCTGCCTCGCGCGCCACGCGGCGCATCTCTCCAATAGCGTTGACCAGCGCGTGGACATCGCCCAGGCCCGTTACCGAGTCGGTCGTATCTGCCAAGCTTCGGTTGATGATAGTGCCCACATACATGCTGGGCTCGGTATCGGTGCCGTCCAAGCGGTAACCCGTGCAGTCGCAAAGCACGTATTTTCCGGTGGCATCCATTACGCGATACTGCATGTAGTGGAAGTGCCACGTGCCGTTTATCACCATGTCGAGCTCGGCGCGTACGTTGTCGCGGTCCTCGGGATGAACGCGGGCGAGCCACATGTCGAGTGAGTTAAAAGGGTGCTGGGAGGGCAGGTCAAAATCGCGCACGGCGTTAACCGACCATTGCGATTCTCCCGTATCGAGGTTAAGGATGAACGGATAGCGCGTCTCGGAGCTCATGGAGATCGCTTGGAACACCCGGTCGTTGCGGGGAAGCTGATCGACGATTGGGCGTTGTGGTGCGTCATTGTCTTTCGGTTGCTGTACACGATGCATAAGCTTATAGCGATACATCTTGCGATCGGCATCCATCGTCATCTGGCGACGCGTGTCGCCGGCAAGTGGATCGACGCGCGAGCAGCCAAAGCTAAAGCTGGCGATCATGGGCGCCTTGCCACTTGAGCTCGCCTCGATCAGCCCGGCACGTACCCGCTCCAAGCGCTGCTCGAGTTCGGTCTCGTTTGCGGAGAGCGAGATGAGCACAAACTCGTCTCCACCGATGCGGAACAGCATCTCATCGTGCTCCATGGTTTCGGAGAGCGTGCGGCAGATGCTCAGAATATAGCGATTGCCTTCGGCGTGGCCAAACCTATCATTGCAATGTTTGAGATGGTCGATGTCAATATAGGCGCAGGTGAAGGGGTCACCTTTGTGCCAGAGTTGCTCGACGTGACGGTCGAGTCCGCCGCGGTTGCCCAAGTTGGTGAGCGGGTCGATATAGGCGTTGCTCTCAAGCAGCCGGCGCTCTTGTTGCAGGATGGCATGCGTCTTTTGCAGTTGCTCGCCAACGGCGCGCAGCTCAGCAGGCAGCGCGGCAACATCGAGTTCGGCGGTCGAGATGCCATTCGCAAGTCGCTGAAGATAGGCAATAATCGATTGCTCACCCAGGCGATATGACTCGTTCATGATGGATAACCTCCTTGGGCGGAACAACGGTTTGTATCATATCCCCAATTCGGTTTGAATTGGGGTAATAAGTTAGCTAATGGAGACAAATGCCCCCTTCGACGGTGGCGTTTTGCGCGCGAGCGTATCAGTTGTTATTGCCACCATCGAGCAATGCCTCAAAATCCTTCGCCGGCATGGGGCGGTAGTAGAGGAAGCCCTGAGCGTAGCGGGCACCCATGTGGCGTAGCATGTTCGCCTGCTCATCTGTCTCGACGCCTTCGATTACAATGGGCAGATGGAGCGACTGCGCCATCTCGAGCATCGATGACACGATCTGCGCGCTGCGGCCTTGATCGCGGTCGGTGGGCGCAATCTGCCAAATGTGCTTGTCGAGCGTCACCATAAAGCCGCTTTCCTCGAGTGCGGGGATATGGGTGCACATGCTGTGGACGGCTATTATTCGACAGGCGGTAGCGCGACGATGCGATGTTCGATGAAAATGCGACTGAGACGATATATGTTGACGGGTATACTTGTCCCGGTTTAAAACGCAGGAACGGAGATGGTCGCATGGCACAGCCGGATACGACGCACACGGTGGGGCTTGCGCTCGAGGGGGGCGGCTACCGCGGTATGTATACGGCGGGCGTGCTCGACGTATGGATGGAGCGCGGCTTGACCTGCGACCATATGGTGGGTGTCTCGGCGGGCGCGGCGTTTGGCTACAACTTTAAATCGCGGCAGATTGGGCGCGCCATTCGCTACAACAAGGCCTATTGTGCCGACAAGCGCTATGCGAGCGTGACAAGCTGGCTGCGAACCGGTGACATGTTCAATGCCGATTTTGCCTATCATGAGGTGCCTATCGAGCGCGATCCCATCGACTTGGAAGCGTATCGCGCCTGCCCCATGCGATTTACGTGCGTGTGTACCGATATCGAGACGGGCAAGGCTGTCTATCACGATTTGCCGTATGGCGACGAGCGCGATATCGAGTGGATCCGGGCGTCGTCTGCTATTCCTGTGGCGACGCGTCCCGTTGCTATTGGCGGGCATAAGTATCTGGATGGTGGCGTGGCTGATTCTATCCCCAGCGCATGGCTGTTTGCGCAGGGGTATGACCGCAATATCGTGGTGCTCACGCAGCCGGCGGGCTTTGTGAAGCAGCCTAACAGCGTGATGCCCATGCTGCGGCGCGTGTTCCGTCACTACCCGGAGTTTGTTGCAGCGCTTGAGCATCGGCATGAGGTCTACAATGCCACGCTCGATGACCTGGCACGTTGCGAGGCTGCCAGCGAGGTCTTTGTGGTGCGGCCGAGCGAATCGGTGAAGGTGCCGCCGCTGTGCCGCGAACCGGATGAGCTCGAGCGCATCTACCAGGTCGGCCGCCACGATGCGGAGGCGACTTTGCCGGCGTTGGAAGCGTATCTGGCGGGGTAAGGGTCGCATACGGAAAGCGCATCCCGGAATGGACGTTCGAACCGGGATGCGCTTTCCGCTCTTGAAGATATGAGGCTGCGGAGCAGCTGCTCGGCCTGTGTTTATGCCTGCTGCCAAGTATCGACGAGCTCCTTGGCCGCGGCGTGGGGGTCGTCGGCGCCGCAGACGGCGCTCACCACAAAGAAGCCGTCGACGCCGGTTGCCTTGAGCTGCGGCAGGTCGGCCGTCTTGACGCCGCCGCCCACCACGATGGGCACGGGGCTTGCCGCGTGGAGTGCGGCCAGGTCCTCAAAGCTCTTGGTGATGATAGAGCCGTCGGCCGCGCGTCCGCAGTCGCGCTTGGTCTCGGTCTCGTGGAGCGGGCCGATGCCAAGGTAGTCGACCAAACTCATGTCGGCGGTCTTGACGTACTCGAGCATCTCCTCGCAACGGGCCGAAAGGCCCACGATGGCATCGGGGCCCAGCAGCTTGCGACAGACCTCGACGGGAATATCGCTCTGACCCACGTGCACGCCGTCGACAGCGATGCCCTGCTCGCGCGCAGCGAGTACGCAGTCCAGACGGTCGTCAATCAGCAAGGCGACCTGACCGGTCTTGCCGGCGCGTGCGATGGCCTGCGCGGCGTCACCGGTCAGCGCAATAATCTCGCGGGCGCTTGCCACCTTGGAGCGCACCTGGATGCAGGTAAAGCCGGCATCGAGCGCCTGGGCCACTACATCGCCCACGGGACGTCCCAGCGTGTTTTCGGGGCCGAGTACCAGATAGGCCGAGATATCAAGGTTGTCGCGGATGCTCATCGTGCTTCCTCCTGCTTCTTGATCTGTGCTTCCATACGCTCGAGCTTGCCGGTCATGGTGTCGGTAAATCCGGGTCGAATATCGGCTTTGAGCACGACTTCGGTGCGGATGCCCTTGCTCGCCAACACAAAGGTCGCGTCGCGCACGACCTGCATGACCTCGTCCCAGTCGCCCTCGATCTCGGTGAACATCGAGGTGGTGCGGTTGGGAAGGCCGCTCTCGCGAATGACGCGCACGACCTCGGCGACCTCGGCGGACAGCTCGTCGCCGGTGCCGCATGGGGCGATGCCTACGGCGACGAGCGTGTTCATGCCGGCATTGGTTGCGGGTTCGGACATGGCTTATGCCTCCTCGAGCTCGAGTCGGTTGTCGGCAATATCCTGGGCGGTCGCGCGGTAGAGCTCGTCGATAAAGGCGACCTTAAAGCTTGCCGGGGCATCGGCGACGGCGGCGGCACGCGTGCCGGCAACGTTGTAGACCGCGGTGCCGCAGATGGCTGCCGTAAACGGGTCGGTGGCACAGGCGTAGACGGCCAGGACGCCGCCCTGCGAGCAACCGCAGCCGGTGATCTTGGACATGAGCGGGCTGCCGCCGTGGGATTTGGCTACGGTCGTGCCGTCGGTGATCAGGTCGACTTCGCCCGAGACCACTACGGCGCCGCCGGTGTAGCGGGCGAGCGCCACGGCGGCATCGCGGGCGGCGTCGACCGTGTCGGTGGTATCGACACCGCGCACGCGGCTCAGATCAGCCGCCTCGCCCTCAAGACCCCACAGGCCGGCGAGCGCGATAATCTCGGAGGCGTTGCCGCGCACGATGGCGGGCTTGTACTGCTTGAGTTCGCTTACCAGTTTGGTGCGCAGGCTGCCGATGCCCAGGCCTACTGGGTCGAGCACCCAGGGCTTGCCGGCGTCGTGTGCCGCCTTGGCCGCGCGGGGAATCGTCTGCTCGTAGATGGGGAAGAGCGTGCCCATATTGAGATAGATGGCACCGCCGCCGGCAACGAGTGCCTCGCCCTCGTCTGGCAGATAGACCATGGCGGCCGAACCGCCCACGGCGAGCTGTGCGTTGGCGACAAAGTCGATCGTCACCGTGTTGGTGATGGAGCCGGCCATCGGATTGGTGGCACGAATCTCATCCACGGCCTTAACCACATTTTGCTTAAGCTGTTCCGAATCAATCACTGCACATGCCTCCTTGGCATAGAAAAGGGGCGCTGTGCATAGACAGCGCCCCTGTAAAGGCGGCATGCTCCCTACGCCAGCATTAACTGACAGGTTCAAAGGATTGGGCCCATTGCCCTCTCAGCCTTGTGGTTTGCACCGCCGGCACTCCCGCATCGAATCTGTTGTTCCCTATACTAGCGTACCTGCCAAAAAGGGACAGGTTTATTTTGGCAGGTAACAACTGGGGCTTTGCGTTTTCCCAGATAAAACCTGCCAAAATAAACCTGTCCCTTTTTGGCAGGTCGGTACAATAGACGGGATTAAGAATGACCGAGGGGACCTTATGATCAAACTTGTGCTGACCGATATGGACGATACGCTGATTCCTGCTGGACACGATGGCGCCAGCGACTGCGCCATCGAGGGCATTCATGCCATGCAGGCGGCGGGCCTGCATTTTGGCCCGGTTTCGGGTCGCCAGCCGTCCGCGATGAGCTGGATGTTCCGCAATTGCTCCGAGTGCTTCTCGACCGGTGCGTTTTGCAACGGCCAGGTGATGTTTGTCGATGGCGAGGCGGTTGCCTCGCGCGCAACTGATAACGATGCCCTTATGCGCCTGGCCGACTACCTGGAGCAAGAGACCGACGATACCTATTTGAAGGTCTACCGTCTGGGTGATGACTTTTGGGACAACGACGCCTATTGCGTGACAAGCGATCCCGAGCGTGTGCGTCGCGCCATGGAGTCAGGCGGCAACGCGTGGCTCAAGGGCGAAGAGGCCCCCTGTCGCCCTGTCGTTGACGATGCCCCGGTATACAAGGCGAATATCTGGAGTGCCCGTTCGCGCGAGGAGCTCGCCGAGCTGCGCGAGCGTGTTGCCGCCGAGGTGCCGGAGCTCTCGCTCGTGTTTCCCAACAACCGCGTGCGCCTGTTCGACGTTCTTCCGACCGGCTGGGACAAGGGCTGTGCTGCGCTGGAGCTGGCGCGCGCTTTGGGCCTGACGCCCGACGAGGTGGCCGTATTCGGCGATTCCGATAACGATTTGCCCATGATCGATGCCGTTCCCAATTCCGTTGCAGTCGCCAATGCCAACGAGGCCGTCACGGCTGCCGCGCGCTGGCATATCGGCGCTGCGGCAGATGATGCGGTTGCCGGGGCTCTGCATCAGATTGCCGCCTGCGCCGCGACGGGGGAGATGCCGTCGTTTATGCGTCAGATGGACGCGACGGGTTTCGACGTCACGAACGTCTAGGGAGAAAGCCATGAAGCTCCAGCAGCTCAGATATGTCGTCAAAGTTGCCGAATGCGGCAGCATCACCGAGGCCTCGCGCCGGCTCTTTGTGTCGCAGCCTTCGATTACCGCGTCAATTCGCGATCTCGAAAACGAGATGGGTGTACACATCTTTGAGCGCACCAACAAGGGCGTCATTGTGTCCGAGGAAGGCGAGACCTTCTTGGGCTACGCGCGCCAGGTGCTCGACCAGGCCGACCTGCTCGAGGGCAAGTACAAGGGCACATCCGAGCAGGTGCCGCACTTTAGCGTGAGCTGCCAGCATTATTCCTTTGCCGTTAACGCGTTTGTTGACGTGATCCGCGAGTTCGATGCCGCGCGTTACGACTTCACCCTGCGCGAGGAGCAGACTCACGAGATTATCGAGGATGTCGCGCATATGAAAAGCGAACTGGGCATCCTGTACTTATCCGAGCATAACCGCGAGGTTATCGAGCGCATGCTTGCCGCCAACGAGCTCGTATTCGAGGTGCTTTTCTGCGCTACGCCGCATGTCTTCGTGTGCGCCGACCATCCACTGGCGGACCATGCCAGCGTGACGCTCGAAGATCTCGAGGACTACCCGTTCCTGTCCTATGAGCAGGGCAGCTATAACTCGTTTTACTATTCCGAGGAACTGACCTCGACCTTTGAACGTCGTAAGAATATCCGCGTGCGTGACCGTGCAACGTTGTTCAACCTAGCTATGGGCCTTAACGGTTACACGGTGTGTTCGGGCGTGATCAGCCACGAGCTCAACGGGCCGGGCATTATCTCGATTCCGCTCGATGTGGACGAATACATGGAGATCGGCATTATCACGCGCAAAAATACGACGCTCACGCGCTATGGGCAGGCCTATATCGACGCGATTCGTCAGCATATCTAGGCTGCTGTGCTCCGCGCGGGTCAAATTTCTTTATGGCATTCCAGACTGATATAGGAATCATCTATATCAAACTGTTATAAACGTATATTTTACGATGGCCATATGAGCGCTCATACTCTGTCCCAGTAAAGCAACCAATGCAAAGGGAGATATCTATGAGCACTTCGATTCAACCGAACGCGCCGTTTCGCGCCGATATCGTCGGCAGCTTTCTTCGTCCGCAGGCTGTAAAGGACGCCCGTGCCGTCTATGTCGCGGGTAAACTCGACGCTTCCGGCCTTAAGGCCGTCGAGGACGATGCCATTCGCGATTTGGTGGCCAAGCAGAAGGCCGCCGGCCTGCAGGTGATCACCGATGGCGAGTTCCGCCGCAGCTACTGGCATCTCGATTTTATGTGGGGCCTTAACGGCATTGAGCGCCGCACCTCACGCACGGGTTATATGTTCCATGACGAGGAGACGACGGCCGACACCGCCGTGGTTACCGGTCCCATTAGCGGCGAGAACCACCCGTTTGTCGAGCATTTTAAGTTTGTCAAGGCGCTTGAGGGGGAGGGCCAGGTCGCGCGTCAAACCATTCCGGCGCCGATCCAGACGTTCTCGGAGGTTACGCTCGACCGCTGCGATGGACAGCAGGAGAGTCTGCGCGCCGTCTACAAGACCGATGAGGAACTTGCCGACGCCATTGCAGCCGCTTATCGCACGGTGATCGCCGACCTGTACGCAGCAGGCTGCCGCAACATCCAGTTTGATGACTGCACCTGGGGCATCTACTGCGATACTGATTTTGTCGCCAAAACCGGCATGAGCCCGGTCGACCTGCAAAAGGTAAGCGAGCTGGGCGTGGCGCTCAACAACGCCGCCATCGAGGACAAGCCCGACGATCTGGTCATCAACACGCATGTATGCCGCGGCAACTACCACTCCACCTACGCTTTTGAAGGCGGCTACGATCCCATCGCGCCGTACCTGTTTGCGCATGAGGGCGTCGACGCTTTCTATCTGGAGTTCGACACGCCGCGCGCCGGCGGTTTTGAGCCGCTCAAGTACGTTGCCCCCGGCAAGAAGGTCGTGTTGGGCCTAGTGACCACCAAGGCCGCTGAGCTTGAGGACGAGGATGCCATCGTCGAGCGTATTCACGAGGCTGCAAAGTATGTTCCGCTCGAGAACCTGTATCTGTCGCCCCAGTGCGGTTTTGCTAGTTGCGAGATTGGCAACAAGTTGACCGAGGACGAGCAATGGGCAAAGATCGCGCTGGTCAAACGCATTGCCGAGTGCGTTTGGAAGTAGCAGTACCGTTTGCGGGGACGGTGCGTGCGGGGCGGCATATATCACGTACAATGTTTCGGATCGTATCGTTCGGGCAGGTTATCCGATATGCCTGATCGCCCTTCCATTCGAAAGGACTTCCATGTCCCAGTCTTCGACGCCCGCCGTCACCGATGCCATCTACGATGCATCGTCGCTCGGCCGCCCGCGCATGTTTTTGCTCGGCCTGCAGCACCTGTTTGCCATGTTTGGCGCCACGGTGCTGGTGCCCGTGCTCACCGGCCTCTCGGTATCGGCAACGCTGCTGTTTGCCGGCTTGGGCACACTGCTCTTCCATTTCCTGTCGCGCGGTAGGGTGCCGGCATTTTTGGGCTCATCGTTTGCCTTTATTGCCGGTTATGCCGCGATTGCGCCCAACGGCGAGGCCGAGCTTTTGCCCTACGCCTGCCTGGGCGTAGCTTGTGCCGGCCTGCTCTATCCGGTGCTTGCGGCTCTGTTCCGCGCGTTTGGCGCCAAGCGCGTCATGCGCTTCTTCCCGCCGGTGGTGACCGGCCCCATCGTCATTTCCATCGGCTTGATCCTGGCAAGTTCCGCTATTGCCAACTGCCAGACCAACTGGCTTGTTGCCGTTGTCGCCGTGGCCGTGATCGTCATATGCAACATCTGGGGCCGCGGTATGGTCAAGATCGTGCCGATCCTGCTGGGCGTCGTGGTGAGCTATGCCGTTGCCGCTGCGCTGGGCGAGGTCGATTTTTCGGGCGTCGCAGCCGCCCCCTGGGTTGGTCTGCCCGTTGTGTGGGACAACACGGTGTTTGCGCTCGTTGGACCGCAGTTCGATAGCGGCCTTGCCACGACGGCTATCATCACCATCATGCCGCTGGCCTTCGCGACTATGATCGAGCATATCGGTGATATCTCCGCTATTGGCTCCACCTGCGAGCGCAACTACATTGCCGACCCCGGCCTGCATCGCACGCTGCTCGGCGATGGCCTTGCCACGATTCTGGCTTCGCTCTTTGGTGCTCCGGCCAACACTACGTATGGTGAGAACACCGGCGTGCTTGCGCTTACGCGTGTGTTTGACCCGCGCGTGATTCGCATTGCCGCCTGCTGCGCCATCGTACTTTCGTTCTGCCCCAAGTTCGCGGCTGTCATTGCGGCCATGCCGGCGTGTGTAATCGGCGGCGTGTCGCTTGTGCTCTACGGCATGATCAGCGCCGTGGGCGTCCGCAACCTTATCGAAAACCAGGTCGATTTTCAGAACAACCGCAACGTGCTGGTGACCGCTCTGGTACTCGTGCTTTCGCTTGGCATTGCGTACAGCACCGCCGGTGCCATCGTGCTGGAGCTGGGCGGCGTGACGATTTCGCTTTCCGGTCTTGCCGTGGGCTCGCTGGTGGGTATCGTGCTCAATGCCATCCTACCGGGTAATGACTTTGAGTTTGATGTCTCCGAGCTTGAGGAAGCTGCTGAGTAACAGCTGCGTTCAACTAAAACAAGATATGGTGCCCATGCGTATATGCGCGTGGGCACCATTTTTAATGCGTCAGTATCCAGTGGATGCCGCGGGCCATGCGCAAGTCGGTTTGGGCAAAGTGGTTGCCGGGGTTGAGCTCCAGCGTTGTTGGAATGCCGCGCTCGACGAGCAACGCTTCCATGGCGCGTGTGTCGTCGAGGACGTGTCGCATCATGCGGTTGGGCGTCTTGGTTTCCTTTTTGCCGAGTGACAGGTAGACGGCTTGCGGGCTGCCGGCAAATGGCGCCGTGCTGGCGCGATCGACAAAGTCGGGAAACCATAGCGACCCCGATGCGCTCGCGGCGCGGTCAAAGGCATCGGTTTGCCAGAGGGCCCAAAGCGAAAAGAGGCCCGCCAGCGAATAGCCGGCAATGCCACGCCAGGTGGGCGGCTGGGGAAGCGGCGATTCGACCTGGGGAATTATCTGATTCAGCAGCTCATCAAGAAAACCGGCAGCTTGGCCGCCGAAAGGCTCGGCATCGCGCACGGTTCCGTCGCATCCCCAGGGGCTCAACTCACGATTCCAATCGAGCCCGCCAATAGCGACAAGGGTGAACGGTGGGCAGTTGAGCTCAAGACAACGGTTGTAGACCTCGCCGCCGTCGCCCATGACCACGGGGAGGTAGATGACGGGCGCACCTTCCGTGTGTTCCGAATGAACGGTTATCTGCTTTTGCGCTTCCAAGGCAGGCTTCTCTCAGTGTTGTGATGTTGGCAGTCCCAATTGTCGCACGTCAGCGTATACCGGTTGGGCAGCATCAAGAACATTCGCGCGCGCGTCGTGCGGGCGCAAACGGAAAACGCCACCGCCGGAGGGGAGTTCGGCGATGGCGTCGTTAAACGGTGCTCGGGCTAGGCGCTTTCATGGGTGCCGTCCCGTGCATCAAAGGCGTCTATGAGCGCTTGCGGCTAACCACGGCGCCTGCGGCGATGGTGGCTGTTCCCGCAAGGGCGGCTGCCACGATGGCTGCGCTCGAGGCGTCGCCGGTTGCCGCGAGCTTGCCGGTGGTCTTGGCTCCCGTGGCTGCAACTGCAACGGTCTTGGTCGTCTTTGTGCCCTCGGACTTGGAACCCTCGGGCTTGGTCTCGCCGGGCTTCTCCTCGGGCTTGGTCTCCTCGGACGGTGCGATGACGGCTCTCTTGGCGACAGCATCGTCGTAGGGGGAATCAATCACGGCATCGCCTGTGCCAATGACTTGGCCTGCCTCGTAGACGGTGCCGTCACTGAGCTCTTCTTTGGAGCGATAGTCAATGACCTTGCCGCCTTCAGGCGTCAGGATGCTGGCGCCTTCGATTTCGATGGTGCCGATCGCCTTGCCGTCCGCACTCATGGCAAGGGCGAAAATCGCTGCCGTGTCTCCCTCGGCCGTGACCTTGCTGCGGACGATGGAGATGGTCGCGGGCATAATGCCCTCGCTGGTCTGAGCAAAGATGCCGATGTTCACGCCCCTGCGCTCAGGGGTGATCTCGCCATCCAGGTCTGCACTGTAGCAGTCGGGGCCGTCGCTACTGGACTCGACATAGCGGGCTATAGCCTTGACAACGGAGTCACTAATGTAGATGTGACCACCCGCTTCGTTGGGGTTGTAGTTTCTGGTGGAGATTGCGGTCGAGAACTGGCCTTCTGCGAACGCATCCACGATCGAGCCGTTCTTGATGACGATGTCGTCCTCGTCGGTGAAGAGGGCGCTGGCTTCATCGTTCCCTGCACTTGCACGGACCGTCACGGTTGCGCCATCGAGTGTAATGTCCTTGTAGGCATAGACGCCGTAACCAACGCCGGTTGCGTTAAGGGATGCGTTCGTGACCGTGAGGCCGCCTATGGCCTTAACGGCATAGTCTTCCTTGGAGTTTGCCTTGACCTGGCTGCCGCCCGCAATCTCGATGTTGCCACTGGCCCAAATCGCATTGTCCTCGGCAGAGCTTGCCTCTACCTTGCCGCCGCCCTTGATGGTGAGGTTCTCGTGAGCATCGATACCCTGATCCTCGGTGGCCTTGGCGGTGACGGTTCCGCTATTGTCGATCGTGATGTTGTCATCGGCCCTGATGCCTTCCGAATCACCCGTGGCGTTGACGTTACCCGAGCCCTTGATGGTGAGATCGCCCTTGGCATCAATGGCGTCGCCCTCAGCGCTTGTGGCGTTGACGGTGCCAGCTCCGTCGATGTTGATGTCGCCTTCGGACCAGATGGCGTCGCCAGAAGATGTCACGTTGAGCGTGCTGGACGCGTCGCCTTTGATGTTGAGCTCGGCGTTTTCGTTCGCGCCATCCGTGACCCGGATGCCACTGCCCCTGTCGTTGGCGACGGTGTTGTTGCCCGAGTAATTGACATTGAGCTTGCCCTCGGCCTCGATTGCACCGCCGTTATAGCCGTTGAGCTTCATGTCGTCGGCGCCGTTCCAGGACCAGGTGCCCGCCTCGTCGCCTACCGCGGCGCCAGCTTCATACCAGGTGTCGCCGACGTTGACCCGCTCGGCCGCGAGCGAGACGCTCGGCATGAGCAGCGAGCTCACCGTAAGCGCGCATACGGCGCCTACAACGATGCGGCGCGTCACGCGACGCCAACTGCCGTGTGCGAGCAGCGTGCGACGGCGCACGTCGGGCTCGACAAAATGGGCTCCAGAGGTTTTGTCATTGCGCTTGGGGGTCGTGAACAAGGCGGCCATGGTTACTCCCATCCTCATAGGGCCTATGCGACTGCATTCAGCATATCTGCAGGATGTAGTCATCGGTAGTGCCGTTTGGAGGGCAAAATGTCCAAAACTCGGGAAGCAATACATCGCGCGCCCGTGCGTTGCCTGGCTTTAAAAGAAAAGCGCGGAGCCGCTCGATGCGACTCTGCGCTTTGGTGTTCTGCTTTAGCAGACTATGCCGTTACGCTACGAAGAAGTAGACGAGGAAGGCGAGAGCTGCGATCCACATGAGCGGCTTGATCTTGGAGGCCTCGCCCTTAAAGAGCGCGACGATCACGTAGGCGATAAAGCCCAGGCCAATGCCGGCAGAGATGGAGTAGGTGAAGGGCACGCCGGCGACAATCATGAACGCCGGGAAACCCTGCGACACGTCGGACCAGTCGATCTCGGAGGCCTCGCTCATCATGAGGTAGCCGACGTAGACCAGGGCACCGCAGGTGGCGGCGCTGGAAACGATGGTGACGATGGGGGAGAAGAACGCGGCGAGAATGAACAACACGCCGGTGGTGACGGAGGTGAGTCCCGTGCGGCCACCGTCGGCAGCGCCAGAGGTGGACTCGACGAAGGTGGTGATGGAGGAGACGCCCATGAAACCGCCCACAGCAGCGGCGGCGGAGTCGACGATCAGGATCTCCTTGATATTCTCGACGTTGCCGTCGTCGGTGAGGAACTCGCCCTGCTTGGCCACGGCCATCGCGGTGCCCATGGTGTCGAAGAAGTCACTCATGAGCAGCGAGAACGAGATGACGAGGAGCGCGGGGTCGGTAAGGACCTTGACGATGGCGGGCACGCCGCCGGCGTCGGCGATGGGGCCACCGATGCTCGAGAAGTCGAGCGGGGCGATGATACCGGTCGGAGCCTGGGTCACACCTAGGGGGATACCGGCGATGACGGCGACGACGATGCCGATGAGCAGTGAGCCGGGGACGTTGCGGCAGGCGAGGGCGACTGTCACCAGGATGGAGATAATGCCGACGATGAAGGTGGGGGAGGTGATGTCGCCCAGACCGACGAGTGTACCGGCGCCAGCGGTGATAATGCCGGCATCGCACAGGCCAATCATGGCGATGAACAGGCCCAGACCCACCGAGATGGCGTGACGCAGGACAACCGGGATGGCGTCCATGATGGCCTCGCGCAGGCCACAAAGCACGAGCAGCAAGATGACGATGCCCTCAAGGAAGATGACGCTCATGGCCACGTGCCAGTCACCGCCGCAGACGGTGGTGGCGATTCCAGCGATCATCGCGTTGACGCCTAAGCCCGACGCGCAGGCGAGCGGGCGGTTGGCGAAGATGCCCATGCAGATGGTCATGATGCCGGCGCCCAGGCAGGTGGCGCAGGCGAGCGCTCCCGCATCGATGCCGGCGCCCGAGAGCACCGCGGGGTTGACGGCGATGATGTAGGCCATCGCCAGGAATGTTGTCAGTCCAGCGCGAAGTTCGGTCCCGATTGTGGACTTGCGCTCACTGACGTGAAAAAGTTCGTCCATGCATACCCTTTCCTTGTTCGGCCCCGAGTTTAGGCCGATTGACACGAACACTTCCACTATAGCCCCTTTACGACGCTGTTGTTCCTCGCATGTTGATGTTCGGCGCTTTGTAGCATACGGACGGTATTTTTCGCATGAAAATGTATGGGTACCGTATACTTAAGCGGTTACAACGACCCCTATGGAGGAACGTATGATTAAAGAGCTTTGCCACGACGAGGCTATCCTGTCCCAGCGTTGCGAGGTTGCGACCGTCGAGGACGAGTCGGTTGCTCAGGACCTGATCGATACCATCAAGTCGCTCGACGATGCCGGCTGCCTTGCCGCTAACCAGATTGGCGTTACCAAGAAGGTCTGCGTCTACCTGGACGACGCCGGCGAGCCCCACGTGCTCTACAACCCCCGTCTGGTGTTTGGCCTGGGCGCCAGCAAGATGGAAGAGAGCTGCCTGACGCACGAGGAGGTCACCAAGTCCACGCGCTATATCAAGTGCAAGGTTGCTTATGACGTGATCGTCGACGGCAAGATGCGCGAGCGCAAGCAGGACTTTGTGGGCTTCGAGGCACAAATGATTCAGCACATGATTGATCACTGTCTAGGAAAGTTGGTCTAAGGGGACCAAAGCACCGCACCTTGCCGCTCAATCGTCGCTCGTGTACCTTAAGTACGCTTCGCTCCTCTTTCGTGGCAATCTACGGCACTTTGACCCCTTAGACGACCTGCGGGGTTAACTTGGTTGAGTTTATCCTGCTTGAATAGTCCGGGCGTGACATTGTTGTCATGTCCGGGCTTTTGTGTTTAGCGCCTTTTTGTTTGGAGACAATAACCTTAGCAAGAACGTAAGGCTAGGAGGCGCTATGTGCACGAGTATTCGATTTACCGATAATTCTGGCCACATGTATCTGGGCCGCAACCTCGACTGGAGCTTTGACTACGGCCAACAGGTTCGCGTGATGCCGCGCGGGTTTCACATTCCGTATTCGTTTATCGACGACGCGACAGCGGCACACGCGGTGATCGGCATGTGCATCGATTACAAGAACTATCCCATGTTTTTCGATTGCGGTAACGATGCGGGCCTCGCCGTGGCGGGTCTCAATTTCCCGGGTTATGCCGAGTATGCCGAGGACCCTGTCGACGGCAAGACCAATATCGCGGCCTATGAGTTTCCCCTGTGGGTGGCAGCGACGTTCTCGACGGTCGACGAGGTCGAGGCTGCGCTGCGCGATACGGTGATTGTTGCTAAATCTGCAGGAGAGGGGCTGGGCGTGTCGCTGCTCCATTGGATTATCGGCGACAGCCAGCGTAGCATCGTGGTCGAGATGATGGCTGACGGCCTGCATGTATACGACGATCCCGTCGACACCCTTGCCAATCAGCCCACCTTCCCGTGGCACATGGAAAACCTGCGCACCTATATCACGGCCACAAGCGATTTTCCGCAGACGGCGACATGGCGTGGCGCCGAGCTCAAGCCCTATGGCGCGGGTGCCGGCATGCGCGGTATTCCGGGTGACTGCTATTCGCCGAGTCGTTTTGTAAAGGCGGCGTACCTCAATGCCAATTACCCGCAAAAGGAGAGCGAGACCGAAAACGTCATCCGCATGTTCCGTTCACTCGAGGGCGTGGTGATGATTGAGGGGGCGTCCAGGATGGGCGATGGCAAGTTCGAGAAGACTATCTATACCGGATGCTTTAGCGCGCGCACGGGCAATTATTACTACGCGATGTATGGGGATCCGTCGATTCGCTACGTGAGCCTGATGGATGCCGAGGGCGCGAGCCCCGATAGGCTCGTGGTTCCCGAGCCGCGTCGTTCGTAGCCGTTAGCTTTACTGCAATGCAAAGCGGCCCTGCGTCTCCCGTGAGATGCAGGGCCGCTGTCGTTGATTTGTGACGTCGCTAGAAGTTGGCGTCGTTGAGCTGGTCGTTCTCGCGGCCGTCGAGCTGTTGCTGTTCGGGCGTATCTGCGACGCTCTCGAGCAACTCGGTGGGGTCGACGTTCATGTTCCTACCGGCTTCGTTGCCGTTGACCAGGTCGTCCGAGAAGATATCGACTTCCATTTCCTCGGCCTCTTCGATCTGAACCTCGAGCGGCACCTGGGTGCGCACGAGCTTAACGGCCGGGCGCATGCGGGCAAACAGCGGTACGTACTCGATGATGATGGCCGAGTTCTCAAGACCGTACCAGCGTGCCGGGCTTCCGCAGGCGCGGCGGACGGCATACTTGATGGCCATCACGCGGTGGTCGTTGCGGTTGATGTCCGTTTCGGGAGCAAGCATCTTGCGCAGCATGCAAAAGCGGAAGTCGCCCACGTTGCCGCGTGTCTCGTAGATGGAGTAGGTGTGATGCTGCGGCGGCAGCTCACCCGAGGCCATCAGGTCACCGACGATCTGACGCAGATAGGCGTTGATGCGCTGGTTGACCTTAAAACCCAGGTCCAGGCGCACGCGGAACAAAAAATCCGTGCCAAAGGTCTCGACGGAATACTCGTGCGTATAGGGCTCATCGGTAACGTGTACGTTGATGAACCAGTATGCCTTAGCGCGCTTGGGATGTTTGTCCAGGATGGAATAGAGCACGTCGCGGTCGAGTGTAAGCGGATCGGGGCTGTTGGTGAGGAACACCAGATTGTCGGCGAGCACGGGGTAGGTCTCGTCGTTGCGCAGGCGGTCGAGCTGGTCAATGTACTTGGAGACGGGCAGCAGGATCGTCTGCGTGCGCTCGATGGCGGTGCCGCGGCGCCACACGTACATAAGGCCAAACAGCAGCGAGGCCAAGAAGATCATGACGTAGCCGCCGTCAAAGAACATGGTGAGGCACGAGGCGAAGAAGCACAGCTCAATGGCGCCAAAAAGTAGGGCAAAGACGCAGGCGCCCAGCTTGCGCTTGAGAATGCCGGCGATATAGCTCGTCAGCAGCGTGGTGGTCATGAGCATGGTCACGGTAATGGCGAGGCCGTAGGCGCTCTCCATGCGCTCGGAGTTTTGGAACAGCAGCACGATGAAGATACAGCCGACCCACATGATGTTGTTGACGAGCGGAATATAGAGTTGGCCCTTGGTGTCGCTGGGGTAGTGGATGCGCAGATGCGGCATAAGGTTGAGGCGCGTTGCCTCCGAAACCAACGAGAACGAGCCGGTGATGAGCGCCTGCGAGGCGATGATGGCCGCCACGGCCGAAAGCACGATGGCAAAGGGGCGCAGGGGCTCGGGGAGCATCATATAGAACGGGTTGACGATATCCATCGCGAGCATCTGGGGATTGGAATTGTTGGCGAGCAGCCAAGCGCCCTGACCCAGATAGTTAAGGATGAGGGCTGCCTTTACGAACGGCCAGGATGCGTAAATGTTAGCCTTGCCCACGTGACCCATGTCCGAATAGAGCGCCTCGGCGCCGGTCGTCGACAGGAAGACGAAGCCGAGCACCATGATGCCCGAGTGGTTGATGGGCGAGAACAGGAACATGATGCCGCGGATGGGGTTGAGCGCGCGTAGGATGGACAGGTTGCCGAGCATGTTGAACAGGCCGGCGCCAGCCAAGAACAGGAACCACAGCGTCATGAGCGGGCCGAACAGCTTGCCGATCGACGAGGTGCCGGCGCGCTGCATGGCAAACAGGCCGCAGATAATGATGATGGTGATGATGATGACGTTGGTCTGGCCGTCACCCAAAAGCGCATGGCCCCACTCGATAGTGCGCAAGCCCTCGATGGCCGTGGTAACCGTGACGGCGGGGGTGAGGATGCCGTCGGCGAGCAGCGCCGCGCCGCCGATCATGGCGGGAAGGATCAGCCACGGCGCAACTTTGCGCACCAAGCTAAACAGGGCGAAGATGCCGCCCTCGTTGTGGTTATCGGCCTTCATGGCGATAACCACGTACTTGACCGTGGTCACGAGCGTCATGGTCCAGATGACGAGCGAAAGCGCTCCTAAGATCATGTCCTCGCTGACGGTACCGATGCCGCCGTTGTTGGCGACGATTGATTTCATGGTGTACATGGGGCTCGTGCCGATGTCGCCGTAGACGACGCCGAGCGTAACGAGCAGCATGCCAGCGGAGAGGGGAATGGCTCCATGCCCGCCTTGACCACGCTGATCTTGGGGGCTTGCCTCCAGTTTGTTATGTGCCACGTGGACTCCCTTGGACATCCGGTTATCCGTCTAGGACAGATAACCTTTATGCCGTCTTTATACATACAAGAGCAGTTTGGCACATCAGGTTATTTTAGACAATAATCCCCAGCTGAGGATTATTTATGTACGCAGGTAGCATTTCAAAGCAGGGGCTTTAAGCACGTGCTGCCTGGGCGATGCCAGCCTTGGCGTTTGCGCGTTTGCCGGCGAGTTCGCAAAAGATCGCGCCGCCGATGATAAGCACGGCGCCCATCAGACGGACCGGTGTTATGGCTTCGCCCAAAAGGACGGCCGAGAACACGACCGCCGAAAGCGGCTCGAGGTAGCCGACGACGGCGACGGTCTGGACGGGCAGTTTGGCGACGGCGCTAAAGTAGAGCAGGCAGCCGATGCCGGTGTTGACGACGCCGAGCATGACGACGGCGCGCCAATCAATACTGGCGGCGACGCCGGCGGACAGGAATGAGGGGGCGCCCTGCGTGAGGAGCGTAAGGACCAGCGCGGTCAAAAAGGCGGCGCTCACCTGGAGCGCGGAGTTCTCGAGGCCCTCGATGTGCGGCGCACCCTTGCTGGCGATGACCATCAATGCATAGCAGAAGGCCGAGGCGATGCCGCAAGCGATACCCGCAATGGGCATATTGCCGCCTAGACCTTGTGCCGCAATGAGAAAAGCACCGCAGGCGACGGCGATAAAGCCGGCGATTTTGCTGCCGGTCAGCTTTTCGCCAAAGATGAGCGGGGAGAGCGCCATGACGATGATGGGGCCGCAGTAGTACAGCAGCGAGGATACGCCGACGCCAATCGTCTGGTAGGCGCGGAACAGAAAAATCCAGCTGGCGCCCAGCGCGGCTCCCGAGAGGAGGAGGGCTGCGGCTTCGCGGGGGCGGGATGGCGCCTGCAGCTTATGGCGTTGGGTGACGGCGAGGATGGTGACAAGCGAGAGTGCGCCCAAAAACGTGCGCAGTAGCACGATATCGGAGCTCGGCAGCGCGATGGCAGCGGCGATGATGCCGTTGGAGCCAAACAATAGCAATGCTGCTAAGTACGCAAACAGTCCGTTGTTCATGCGCTGAAATCCCCTCTATATCCGAGCATGTTCACTATGGGTGAACTGGCTATAGAAGAAAAGCGTATATAATTCATAGATAGCATGACAAAAGCTCATGCATATGTGGAGGGGTGCCGTGGAAACGAATGTTCAAAAGATGCAGGTCCTACTCGAGACCGTGCGCGCCGGCAGTTTTACGCGCGCCGCCGAGCGGCTGAGCTATTCGCAGTCGGGCGTGAGCCGTATGGTGGCCGATCTTGAGGCCGACTGGGGCTTTAAAGTGCTTGATAGAAGCCGCGAGGGCGTAGTGCTTTCTGCCGACGGGCGGCAAGTTATGCCGGCTGTTGAGGCGTTATGCGAGGAATTCACTCGCTTGCAGCGACGGGTGGATGAGATGCATGGGCTCATGCGCGGCAAAATCTGCATCGGTACATTTTCGAGCGTGGCGACCCACGTGCTGCCGCCGGTGATTGCGCGCTTTCGCGCCGATCACCCGGACATCGATTACGAGCTGCTGATGGGTGATTACTCCGAGATTGAGCAATGGGTGGCGGAAGGTCGCTGCGACCTGGGCTTTATTCCGCGCGAACCACGCGGCGCCGGCATGGCGTCGCGGCCGTTGGTGCGAGACGAGTTAATGGCGGTAGTGCCAACAGGCTCTTTGCTTGCCGCGGCGGAGGTCGTCTCTCTTGCCGATTTGGCCAACGAGCAGTTTATTCTGCTGGAACGCGGCACAGATGATGAGATTACGCCGCTGATTCGCCGCGCGGGCCTGGCGGTACGCTCTAAGCTGTCGACCTGGGATGATTATGCGATTATGGCCATGGTCGAGGACGGTCTGGGCGTGAGCATTCTTCCGGCGCTCATCTTGCGCCGCTGCCAGTTCGATGTTGCCGTGCGCCCGCTCGAGGGACATCCTCATCGGCAGATCAACGCCATATACCGCACCGCTGACGTTTCGCTTGCGGCGGCTCGTTTCCTTGAATATCTCTAAAAGCGCGTACCTGTTGTCTACTTTGGGACAATTCTCGGGGTTCGGTACATTTTCTTATGAAATTGAACTTTCGGATAATGCGCCGCGCTATACTGCTGCCTAAATTGAACTCAGGTTCAATTTGTGTTCTATAAATTGAACTTTGCCAGCAAGGAGGTTCTAATGGCCCAAGAGACGTTTAGCGATCGCCTGCGACAGACCATGTCCGATCGCGACGTTCGCCAGTCGGATGTAATCCGCGCATCGGAGATGCTCGGCAAAAAACTCGGCAAGAGTCAGATGAGCCAATATGTGAGCGGCAAGACGATCCCGCGGCGCGATGTGGCAGAGCTGCTCGCCCGTATTTTGGAGGTCGATGTTTCCTGGCTGCTCGCCAGTGACGCCGATCAAGTCGAGACGTCCTCGTCCCATAACGTTGCCAAATCCGAACCTAGTCTCTCAGCTCAAATTCCAAGGAGCACCACCATGCGTACTTTTTCTAAATCCACCAAGCTCGATAACGTCCTGTATGACGTGCGCGGTCCCGTCGTCGACGAGGCTGCCCGTATGGAGGACGAGGGCGAGCGCATCCTCAAGCTCAATATCGGCAACCCGGCGCCCTTCGGTTTTCGCACGCCCGACGAGGTTATCAAGGACATGCGCCAGCAGCTGCCCGACTGCGAAGGCTATTCCAATTCGCGCGGCCTGTTCTCTGCGCGCAAGGCGATCATGCAGTATTCGCAGATCAAGGGCCTGCCCAATGTTCAGATGGAGCATATCTACACGGGCAACGGCGTGTCCGAACTCATTCAGCTTTCGATGAACGCTCTGCTCGACAATGGCGACGAGATTTTGATCCCCAGCCCCGACTATCCGCTCTGGACGGCGTGCGCAACCCTCGCCGGCGGTCATCCCGTGCACTATCTATGCGATGAGCAGGCGGATTGGTATCCCGACCTGGAGGATATGGAGTCCAAGATCACGAGCGCGACCAAGGCCCTCGTCATCATCAACCCCAACAACCCCACGGGCTCGGTCTACCCGCGCGAGGTGCTCGAGGGCATCGTCGAGGTTGCGCGCAGGCATCAGCTGATGATCTTTGCCGATGAGATCTACGACCGTCTGTGCATGGACGGCTACGAGCACGTCTCGATTGCCTCGCTCGCTCCCGATCTGCCCTGCGTTACCTTTAGCGGCCTTTCCAAGTCGCACATGATCGCGGGCTATCGTATTGGCTGGATGGTGCTTTCGGGCAACCAGCGCTGCATGAGCGACTTCATTATGGGTATCAACATGCTCTCTAACATGCGCCTGTGCTCCAACGTGCCGGCCCAGTCGATCGTCCAGACGGCGCTCGGTGGCCATCAGTCGGTCAACGACTACATCCGTCCCGGCGGTCGTGTCTACGAGCAGCGCAACTTTGTGTATGAGGCACTCAACAAGATCGATGGCATCTCGGTGGTCAAGCCGCGCGCGGCGTTCTATATCTTCCCCAAGATGGATGTTAAGAAGTTCAACATCACCGATGACGAGCAGTTTGCCCTCGACCTGCTGCACGAGAAGAAGATTCTGATCACGCGCGGCGGCGGCTTTAACTGGGCCGAGCCCGATCACTTCCGCATCGTGTACCTGCCGCGCATGGAAGTGCTCAAAGAGTCGCTCGAAGACCTCGCCGACTTCTTCGATCATTACCGTCAAAGCTAAGGGATAGAGGCTCTATACAATCGAAAGCTCCCTGCAGTTGCTTGGCTGCAGGGAGCTTTCTTGAATCGGTGGAACTAAATAACGATTCCGTTGCAGTGGTCGATTTCGTGCTGGATGATCTCGGCGGTGTAGCCCGAGAAGTTTTTGATGCGGCGGACAAAGTTCTCGTCCAAATACTCAACCTTAATGCGGCGATAGCGGGTGCAGGGACGCTCGCCGATTAGCGAGAGGCATCCTTCGCTTGTCTGATAGGCATTGACCTGCTCAAGAATTTGAGGATTGTACATCAGGAGCGTCCTGTTGCCGTCCTTTACGCAGATGATGCGTTTGCGCACGCCGATCATGTTGGCGGCGAGGCCCACGCACTCGCGCTCATGCTCGTGGAGTGTATCTAGGAGATCCTGCCCGGTCGCGGCATCGTCGGGTCCCGCGTCTTCGGAAGGCAGACGCAAAAAGAACTCGGATTTCATGATGGGCTTAATCATGGCGGGCTCCTCATGTCTTATGCTTTCGTGGACTTTTAATAATAGCGCGGAAGGAAAGCTACGCGTCCGCGTTACAATCTTTCGACGTTGGACCATGTTGCCAGACTCGTCGTGTACGGCGTCTGGCGTAAGTCTAGGGCTCATTTTTCGCCCTGGACTGTTCCTCTGGGGCGATGCGACTGTCGTTCCAAGAGGAAGGAAATGCATGGGGAGCAAATCTCAGCAACAAGTTAGAGTAACGCCATCGGGCACTGCGGCGCTTCTCGTCGTAATGTATATTGCAGCCTTTGTCGCCGCGTTTAACGAGAACATCATTAACGTGGCGTTGCACGACATTATGGCGGCCTTTTCGGTGAGTGCCACCACGGCGCAGTGGCTCGTTTCGGGCTACATGATCGTGACGTCGATCTTTACGGCCATCATGGCCTTCCTGTCCGGCCGTTTCTCGACGCGCAAGCTGCTGTTTTTCGCATGCGGATGCATGGTCGCCGGCGAAGTCCTGTGCCTGGTCGCTTCGTCGTTTAGCGTTTTGCTGCCAAGTCGTATTTTGCAGGCTGCGGGATCGGGCATCTTGTTCCCGCTCATGATGAACGTGGTGCTGTCATGCGCTCCGCGCGAGAAGCTCGGCCTGTATCTGAGCCTGGGCGGTGCCTGCATTACGCTGGGGCCGGCGTTTGGACCCGTGATCAGCGGTCTTATGTGTACGTTGTTTGGCTGGAGGGCGGTGTTCGTAGTGCCGCTGGTGGGCGGCATTGTGGTCGCTGTGGCGGGCGCAAAGCTTGTTCAGAATGTTGGAGAGCGCTCGAACACTACGCTTGATATTCTGTCGGTTGTTTTGCTCGCGGCCGGCATTACGGCATTTGTGTATTCCGTAGGCGAGTTCTCGACCAATCTGATTGCCAGTATCGTGGCGCTCTTCACCGCCATTGTGCTGCTCGGCCTGTTTGCCGCCCGTCAGCTCAAGCTCGAACATCCGGTGCTTAACGTGCGTCCCATGGTGAGCGTTCGCTTTTGGCCTGCGTGCCTGCTTGTGGTGGTGTCGATGATGACGACGTTCTCGATGAGCGTTTTGTTGCCGCTCTATTTTGAGGGCGCATACAGAATGACCGCACTTGTTGCGGGCTTGCTCATTTTGCCGGCGATTGCCTGCAACGCCGTGACCTCGATTGTGGGCGGACGCGTGATGGACGCCCGTGGCGCATGGCCGCTGCTGCCGGTCGGCTTTGCCCTGATTGCCGTGGGGCAGACTGCCATCTCGATGACGGCGGCAAGCATGAACATCGGCGTCGTCGTGGCGCTGACCGTTGTGGTGTATGCCGGAGTCGGTTTGGTGCTGAGCCCCTCGCAAACGGCCGGCTTGGAGACGCTGCCTGCCGCTGAGCATCCTCACGGAACGGCATTGCTCAACACGTGGAACATGATTGCCGCATCGTTTGGCCCGTCGCTGTTTATCGGCCTGCTCTCGAGTTCTGCGGCGACTGCCGGTGTCGCTGGCGCTGCGACGGACGTTGCCCAGGCGATTGGATTTGCAGCTGCCGTGCGTGTGGCGGCTGTAATTGCCGTGGTTGGGTTCGCGACGTCGCTGGTGTACGCTCGTCGCGAGTCGCACATGTCGCATTAATGTGTGCACATAGATTCTGCAGCTAGATTGGATGGCGACACCATAAACTAATGGACGTTTTGCCGAGAGGCATGAATGTTTAAAGCGCAAAGAGTGCGCGACGGGCCCCGCGAATGGGGCGATGATGCCCGAGAGGGCCAAGAAGGAGTCTCATGTCTGAGAACGAGGAGATCATGAACGAGACCGAGAACGAGACCATGGCTGCCGAGGTCGAGGCAGTCGAGACCGTGGAGACCGAAGCTGCCGAGGTTGAGGCTGCTGACGAGGTTTCCGCCGAGGAGGAGGCCGAGGTTGTCGAGGCCGCCGTTGATTACGATGACGAAGAGCTGATGGACAAGATGCAGAAGGCCGCCCGCCTGCTGCGTAGCCGTCGCTTTGCTATTTCCAAGGAGGAGGAGGCCAAGGCCGAGCGCATGGCGAACATCGAGCGCGCCATCAAGCTTCTTGACCTCAAGCCCAAGATGGAGCAGAAGGAAATGTCCGACCTGCTGGGTATGCGCCTTCGTGAGCTCGATGGCCTGATGGCCGAGGCCGAGGCTGCCGATCTGGTCGGCCGCATCGACGACGCCGAGGGCGATATGCGCAAGATCGTCGTCTTCGCTGCCGAGGATGCCGCTGAGGGCCTGGTCGAGCTTGCCAACAAGAAGGAGAAGCTCCTGCCCGAGCTTTCTTACGAGGAGGCTACCGAGCTGATGGCCGCTCTCGATAAGGTTATCGCTCCGCTCGTCGCCATGGGCCTGGACGAGGACCGCGGTCCTCGCGGCGGCCGTGACGACCGCGGTGGCCGTGGCGGCGACCGTGGCGGTCGCGGCGGCTTTGGCGATCGCGGCGACCGTGGCGGTCGCGGTGGCGATCGCGGTGGCCGCGGCGGCTTTGGTGACCGTGGCGGCGACCGTGGCGGTCGCGGCGGCTTTGGCGGCAACCGTGGTGGCTATGGCGACCGCGGCGGCAACCGTGGCGGCTTTGGCGGCAACCGTGGTAACGACCGCGGTGGCCGTGGCGGCGATCGCGGTGGCCGCAACGGTGGCGGCTTCCGCGGCAACCGTTTTTAGTTACGGCGTTTTACCAAACGCCGTAACGGGCCGACGCTGCGCGGGCCGCATTTGGACAATCTGACGTTCAACTTCAAGGGCGCGACCAGAAGGTCAGCGCCCTTTCGTTTCACGCCACCTTGTCACAAATGCGACTCGCTCGCTGACTTATGCTCAACCTATGGCGTCATCTCGCCCCAAAAGGGCCTCCCTCGCTCTGGCGGGTTTTCGCTGTCGGTACCAAAATATCGGCGTTGCCTTGATCCAAACCTACCAAAAGGGGGACAAGTTTATTTTGGTCGGTTTTATCTGGGCAAACGTGGTCGTCTATCGCAATGTAGTCATTGGGGATGTTCTTGTTGGACTAGTCGTTTAAGAACGTCCCCAACGACTGCATAGCATGAGAGTGGAAATCTACGCTCGTTCGTTTTTGCCTACATTTGGAGGAAGAGCTCGTGGAGGCGGGCGTCGTCGTCGAGCTCGGGGTGGAAGGTGACGCCGAGCTGGTTGTCTTGACGGGCGGCGACGATGCGGCCATCGACTTCGGACAGGGCCTTGGCATTGCCGTGCACCTTGACGATGCGGGGTGCACGGATAAACGTCAGCGGCACTTCACCGTCGATACCGTCTACCCGCCCCTTGGTGCGAAAGCTGCCGAGCTGTCTGCCATAGGCATTACGCTCAACGAGCACATCCATGGTTGCCAGGCGCGGCGTCCCCTTATCGTCGTGGGCGGCAAGGTCGCGCGCCAGCAGAATCAAGCCGGCGCAAGTCCCCAATACAGGCATGCCTTCAACAATGCGGATGCGAAGCCCCTCGAGCATACCGAGTTCGGCAAGTAGCTTGCCCTGAACGGTGGACTCGCCGCCGGGGAGGACCAGGCGGTCAAAGTTCTGCTGCAAATCGGCCGCCTGCCTCAGCTCAATACAGTGCGCGCCCAGCTCAGATAGTCTTGCCTCGTGCTCGGCAAAAGCGCCTTGGACCGCCAGCACGGCGACCGTTTGGTCTGCATAATCGCTCATGTGCGATCCTTTCTGCTGGACTAGCGCCCGCGCTCCTCCATGATGATCTCGATCTCGTCGGCGTTGATGCCCACCATGGCCTCGCCCAGGTCCTCCGAAAGCCCGGCGATGAGTTTGGCATCGGTGAAGTTTGCCACGGCCTTGACGATGGCGGCGGCGCGCTTAGCGGGGTCGCCGCTCTTAAAGATACCCGAGCCGACAAAGACGCCCTCGGCACCCAGCTGCATCATCAACGCGGCGTCGGCGGGGGTCGCTACGCCGCCGGCGGCAAAGTTCACGACGGGAAGCTTGCCCGTGGCATGGACCTCGCGGACCAGTTCGACCGGAACCTGCAGCTGTTTGGCTGCCTCAAAGAGCTCATCATCGCGCAGAGCGACAACGTCACGGATCTGCTTTTGGATCTTGCGCATGTGGCGCACGGCTTGGACGACGTCGCCCGTGCCCGGCTCGCCCTTGGTGCGAATCATCGTGGCGCCCTCGGCAACACGGCGCAACGCCTCGCCCAGATCGCGGGCGCCGCAGACAAACGGCACGTCAAACTGGGTCTTGTCGATGTGATAAACGTCATCGGCGGGGGAGAGAACCTCGGACTCGTCGATGTAATCGATCTCGATGGCCTGCAGGATCTGCGCCTCGACAATGTGACCGATGCGGCACTTGGCCATGACGGGGATGGAGACGGCCTCTTGGATGCCCTTGATCATCTTGGGATCGCTCATACGCGAGACGCCGCCTGCGGCACGGATGTCGGCCGGGATGCGCTCGAGAGCCATGACGGCGCAGGCGCCTGCCTCCTCGGCGATGCGTGCCTGCTCGGGCGTGGTGACGTCCATGATGACGCCGCCCTTGAGCATCTGCGCGAGCTCGCGGTTGAGTTTGACGCGATCGGCCTTGCTGGTCTGTTCTGCCATGGTTGCTCCCTTGGTTGGCATGTGCATTGCTTGACGGAACATCCTATCGGGGAGCTGGGTATGGCGAAATACTCAGTTTTCGAGATAATTACAAGGTCAGACTAATACCAGATTGAACAGCGCGATAAGGTCAGGTGGCAAACACATGCTTGACTACAATTTGGAAAAACGCGGCGAAGCATCGCTCTATGAGTATGTTTACCAGCAAATTCGAGATGATATCGTAGCTGGACGCATTGCGGCGGGGGAACATCTTCCGTCTAAGCGCGCCTTTGCCAGTCATCTGGGAATCAGTGTCATTACCATCGAGAATGCATATAACCAGTTACTTGCCGAGGGCTATATTTGCTCAATGCCGCGTCGGGGCTACTACGCTTGCGAGCTTCCGGATGCACCGGTTTTGCCTTCGGCTGCGGAGGGCATCGACCGAGATGCCGTCTCCGCGGGCCCCAGCGCACATGATATCAACGGACAGGTCGAGCGATTTGATGCGCTTTCTCCTTCCGCTTTGGAGGCGGCGCGGCTTTGGCAAAGCGCGCTGCGGGCGACGCTGGCATCCGAAGACGAACGCGAAATCTTTTCGACTGCGCCGGCACAGGGCACCGCTCGGCTACGACGCGCAATTGCTCACCACCTGCGCGGGACAAGGGGTATGAATGTCGACCCCGACAACATCGTTATCGGTGCGGGCGCCCAGCTGCTCGATACCATGTTGGTTCAGTTGCTTGGAGCCGACAAGGTGTATGCCGTTGAGGATCCGGGCTATTTGCGCCTGACGCGCATCTATCAGGCCATGGGCTGCAAAGTTCGACATATCCCGTTGGATGATGAGGGCGTGGTCTTGAGCACTCTGCAGAAAAGCGGGACCGATGTCCTTCATCTGATGCCGTCCCATCAGTATCCGACCGGCCTTGTGACGAGCATTGCGCGTCGCTACGCGCTGCTCAGCTGGGCCGCCGAGCGAGCGGGTCGGTATCTCATCGAAGATGACTTTGATTGTGAGTTTCGCCTTGCCGGCAAACCGATTCCCGCGCTCGCGTCGATCGATGCCGCCCAGTCGGTTATCTACACCAACACGTTTTCGAAGAGCCTGTCATCGGCGTTGCGTCTAGCGTACATGGTGCTGCCCGACGAGCTAATGGAGCGGTTTAGGCGCAACCTTGGTTTTTACGCCTCGTCGGTGAGTTCTGTTGACCAGGTCGCTTTGGCTCGTTTGCTGGAATCGGGTGATTACGAGCGACATGTGAACCGCGTGCGCGTTCGTGCTCGCGAGGCGCGTGATGGCCTGGCGGCGCTTGTGCGGAAAGCGTTTCCGGCAGGGGAGGTTTCGATCGAGCATGCGGACGCGGGCCTTTACTGCACCGTTGCCCTGTCCGAGGACGGAGCGGGGAAGAGTTTCGCGAAGGCTCTTGCTGACGCTCGTATTTCCTATGTCAACATCGCCGATTGCCTGTGGACGGGTGATCGGGCATCGACTAAGAACGCTCCATCTCGCGTCCTCATACAATACGACGACCTGAGCCCTCAGTCGCTCATCGCTCTTCAAGAGCAGCTGCAATAAGCCCACGAAAAAGGCCCGAACCATGCGGTCCGGGCCTCATCGAGCTAGAGGTTATGTCTCAGGCGGTTGGCTTAGCCAAAGTAGCGCTTGAGCAGGCCGGCGAAAGCCTTGCCGTGGCGGGCCTCGTCGCGAGCCATCTCGTGCACGGTGTCATGGATGGCATCGAGGCCAACGGCCTTGGCGCGCTTAGCAAGATCGGTCTTGCCGGCGGTGGCGCCGTTCTCGGCCTCAACGCGCATCTCGAGGTTCTTCTTGGTGGAGTCGGTCACGACCTCGCCCAGGAGCTCAGCGAACTTGGCGGCATGCTCCGCCTCCTCGTGGGCAGCCTTCTCCCAGTACAGGCCGATCTCGGGATAGCCCTCGCGATGAGCGACACGAGCCATGGCCAGGTACATACCGACTTCAGAGCACTCGCCCTCAAAGTTAGCGCGCAGGTCGGCAACGATGTCCTCGGAGACGCCCTCCATCTTGGCGACGCCCACGACGTGCTCGGCAGCCCACTCGAGCTGGCCCTCCTCCTGCTTCAGGAAACGAGAACCGGGAACGCCGCACTGGGGGCACTTAAAATCCTCGGGCAGCTGGTCGCCGTCGAACTCTTCCACATAACCGCAAACGGGGCAAACAAACTTCATGATTCGATCCTTTCGATCGATGGCGATTGCGCGCTCGTCCGGTCCCGTAAGGGCCCTCTCCGGACGTGCGTCTTGACGAGTTCTATTATCCATAAATGCGACCAAATGTGAAGCCTATTAGGAATGATTTTTAATAAAACAATTTTGAGATATGAAGATGTTGATTGATTAACGATTGGCGGGCCGTCTGCGATCTCCGCTGAGTACAATCGGTCGAGCAAATGTTGACCTATCAACAAATAAGGGAGTTTCCTTTATGCATCTAGCCAGTCGTGCCTGGTGCCGAACATATCAGACGGTTTTTCGCATTGCATTGCCGATCCTGCCCTATACCGAGCCGCGCATTTTGGAGCATGCCGAGGATGTGCCCGCGGTGCTTCAAAAGCGCTCGATCCAGAAGGTCCTTATCGTGACAGACCCTGGTATTGCACGTTTGGGGCTCACGGCATCACTCGAGCGTGCGCTTACGGCTCAGGGGATTGGCGTTACGGTCTATGCCGAAACGCGTATGAACCCCACGGTCTCAAACGTGGAGGAAGCGGCGTCCCTGTATCGAGAGAGCGCCTGCCAGGCCATTATCGGCTTTGGCGGTGGCTCGGCCATGGACTGTGCCAAGGGCGTGGGAGCACGCATCGCGCAGCCAAACAAGCCCATCAACAAGATGCGCGGGCTGCTGCGGATTCATCGTCGCCTGCCGCTGCTCATCGCCGTTCCCACCACGGCAGGCACGGGAAGCGAGGTTACGCTTGCGGCGGTAATTACCGATGATGAGACGCACTACAAGTACCCCATTAACGACTTTGTGCTTATCCCGCGCCTTGCGGTGCACGACCCCGAGTTTACGCGCGGCCTGCCCGCCTCCATTACGGGGCAGACGGGCATGGACGCCCTGACGCATGCTGTCGAGGCCTTTATCGGGCGAAGCACCACGCCCTATACGCGCAAGATGGCGCGACAGGCGGTTCAGCTCATCCACGACAATTTGCTCGAGGCCTATGAGCATGGCGACAACATGCGTGCACGTCGCAATATGCTTTCGGCGGCGTATAAGGCGGGTGTTGCGTTTACCCGCTCCTATGTCGGATATGTGCATGCCATCGCGCACAGTCTGGGCGGCCGATACGGAATTCCGCACGGTTTGGCCAACGCGATCATCCTGCCGCACATGCTTCGCGCTTATGGTGACGCCGCCGCCCCCAAGCTTGCCGACCTCGCTCGCATGGCGGGCATTGCGCCGGCTACCGCACAGGATAGTCTTGCGGCCGAGGCCTTTATCGATTGGGTCGACCGCATGAACGGGGCCCTGGGAATCCCCAAATATGTCTCAGGTATTCGCCGCTCCGACATTCCTGAGATGGCGGCGCATGCCGATGCCGAGGCCAATCCCCTGTACCCCGTTCCGCTTTTGATGGACCGCTTGGAGCTCGAGCATATGTACGAAGTCGTTGCAGGTGGTATGTTTGAGGGCGAGAACTAGGAGGGTCCATGAACACCGGGGAAATTGCGCGCATCGTCGGCGATCAGCGCACCTACTTTAAGACGCACGCTACGTTTGATGTCGATGCTCGACGTCGCGCGCTCGTGAGTTTACGCGATGCGGTCCGGGCGCACGAGGCCGATATTGCCCATGCGCTCAAGACCGATTTGGGAAAGTCGCATGACGAGGCATATATGTGCGAGATCGGCACGTCGCTTTCCGAGATTCGTCATCAGATTGCTCACGTGGTTCGATGGAGTCGTCCGCGCCTGCGTCCGTGCGATCTTGCCAACGCCGTGAGTGTGTGCAAAACGCAAGCCGTGCCCTATGGCGTCACGCTCATCATGGCGCCCTGGAACTACCCGTTTTTGCTGACGCTCGAGCCGCTCGCTGGCGCCCTTGCCGCAGGCAATACCGTCGTCATCAAGCCGAGTGCATATGCTCCGGCATCGAGCGCGGTGCTCAAGCAAATCTGTGAAGAGGCATTTGATCCGCGTCTGGTGACGGTTGTCGAGGGCGGGCGCGCCGAGAACGAAGCGTTGCTCGATGAGTGCTGGGACAAGATTTTCTTTACCGGTAGCGTTCCGGTCGGCAAACTCGTCATGGAGCGCGCAAGTAAAAACCTTGCGCCCGTGACGCTTGAGCTGGGCGGAAAGAGTCCCTGCATCGTGGATGCGACGGCAAACTTGAAGGTTGCGGCACGGCGTATCGCCTTTGGTAAATGGCTCAACGTGGGGCAGACCTGCGTGGCGCCCGACTACCTGCTGGTCGATACGAGCGTGCACGACGAGCTGCTGGGCCTCATCAAGGAAGAGGTCCGTCGCATGTTTGGCGAGCACCCGCTCGATAACGAGGATTACGGGCATATCGTCAACGCCAAACATTTTGCGCGCGTGCGTGGGCTGATCGATCCCGATAAGGTCGTGCTTGGAGGTGTCACGCGCGAGGCTTCGCTCAAGATCGAGCCGACGATTTTGGATGGCGTGGCCCCCGATGACGCCGTGATGCAGGAGGAGATCTTCGGCCCCATCTTGCCGGTACTGACGTTTGAGAACTTAGACGAGGCCGAAACGTTTATTACGGATCGTCCGACGCCGCTGGCCCTGTATATCTTTAGCCAGGACCGCGAGGTCCAGCAGCGCTTTGTGCGCTACGTGCCCTTTGGCGGCGGCTGTGTTAACGACACCATCATGCATCTGGCTACGAGCCATATGGGCTTTGGCGGCATGGGCGCGAGCGGCATGGGGCAGTACCATGGCCGCGAGAGCTTCGATGCGTTTAGCCACAAGAAGAGCATCGTGAACAAGGCAACCTGGCTGGACGTGCCGTTTCGGTATGCGCCCTACGCAAGCTGGAAGCACAAATTCGTGCGCATGTTTGTGCATTAGGAAATGGCAGGTAATACGAACAAGTGTTCCTATTACCTGCCATTTACGTTAGACTACTGCCATGGGGTACGGATGGGCCAACTCCCTTTAGAAGGGAATTGGTATGAACGTAAGCGATGTTATTTCGTTACTGGCGTTGTTAATCGCGGCTATCGAACTCGGCCTGTTTATCGGCCGAATGAAATAGCCGCCCCCGCGTAAGCGAAGACGGCCACTTCTCACGATGTAAACGTGCACCGGAGTTGGCAAGACCCGCTGCAACGGGTGCCATCCGTGCCTCTATCTTATCTGCAAGCGCTCTGTCTCGCAAGCGTTGCGGCAACTGGGTGAAAGGCGCGAGCGGGTGAATTCGTGTCCGCACGGGCCCGTAAACTTCTCAGTAAGGTTAAGCGCCGGTTTATCCGGCCGTTAGAGGAGCTGCCATGTACGAGCCTTCACGTGTTCTTTTGTCGTTTCATATCGCAGGATTTCAGTATGCCGACGGTGCCTTGGTCCTGGGCGATCTTAAGGTCGGCGATAAGCTGACGCTGTGTGCCGAGCGCGATAATCCCCATGACCCTGAGGCGGTTGCGATCTATTACGGCAACACCAAGCTCGGCTATGTTCCGGGAAACGGGGTCGGCCCGCTATCCGTGATGATGCATTATGGACACGAGGGTGTATTTGAGGCGCGCGTGCAGCAGGTTGCCCCCGAGCGTAGCCCGTGGCACCAGGTGCGCGTTGGCCTCTACGTGGTGGATGCTCGCTAGTCGGTAAGGGAGGCTGCCATGTTTGATGACGATGGCCTGTTCGATCTGACGGATGACCCGTTTGAGTGGGATATGCTGCTCGACGATGATGAGCTGGAGCAGGACCGTAAGAAGCGGCAGGACAAGAAAACTCAGGGTGACGCTTCGAAAAAGCAAGACAAGCGCCGCCGCGGACTGTTCGGCGGGCTCTTTGGATAACCGCCGCATCGCTGCGTCTGTATACTTAGCACGAGTTGAACACGTTGCGAAATGAGGACAGAGACGATGATGTGGTTTACCGCCGACCTGCACCTGGGCGACACGAATATCCTGCACGACATGGACCGGCCATTTGGCTCGGTCGAGGAGATGAACCGCAAGGTCATCGATGCCGTGAATGAGTGCGTGGCGGCGGACGACCGTCTCTATATCTTGGGAGACTTTACCTATCGTTTGCCCCTGGCGGATGCTGTGCGCCTGCGCGAGCGCATCGAATGTCAGAACGTAACGCTCATCCGTGGCAACCATGACGGTGACTGGGAAGATCCAGCTGCGCCCCAAATCTGGGAAGACGTGCGTGATTACCTGGAGATTGCTCCCGGCTATGCCAAGGGCCATCGCCTGGTGTTGAGCCATTACCCCATGCTCAGCTGGAATGGCAAGGCGCGTGGCGCCATCATGCTGCACGGGCATATCCACAGCAGGGGAGACCGCACCAACGCGCGCAACTGCGATCGCGAGCGCCCCATTTATCGCTACGATGTGGGCCTCGACGCCAACGAGTACAAGCCCGTAAGCCGAGACCAGATCTTGAGCTTCTTTGGACTGTAATTCTCGAACCGTCACACAAACCGCCACAAAGGGGACAGGCACCTTTGTGGTGGTTCTGGCGCTGTTGCTATTATGGCGGCGGCGTCTTTTTTGTCCGTGCGGCGCGGTAGAGTGTAAGCGGTTGAAATTTGCGTCCATCGAGGAGCTGCTATGAACGAGATCAAGTGCCCGCATTGTGGCGAAGTTTTTAAGGTCGATGCGTCTGGCTATGCGGACATCGTCAAGCAAGTGCGCAATGCCGAGTTTTCGCGCGACCTGGATGAGCGTGTGAAGGCAGTCCAGCGCGAGGGCGAGCAGGCGCTGGAGCTTGAGCGCTCGCGTTCGACGGCTGCCTTGCAAAAGGCAGATTCTCAGCGCAACGCTCAACTTGTCGAGCAGAAGAACGCCGCGGAGCAGAAGCTGGCACAAGAGGTTGCCAAGCGCGACGCTGAGCTTGCCGAGCTGCGCGCCAAGCTCGAGGGCGCTGCCACAGAGCGCGAGAGCGCAAGTCAGCGCGCGGCGGTTGAGGCCCGTGCCGATGCTCAAAAGGAAAACGCCGAGCTTCAGCGAGAAATCGACAATTTGCGTGCGCAGCTGGAGCGCAAAGATGACGAAGCCAAGCTCGTCGAGTCGGTGGCGCGCAATGCTGCTCAAAACGATTTGGCTGCACGTGATGCTCAGATTGCCGAGCTGCAGGCCAGGCTTGCCGCGGCGGACAAGGCCCAGGAGATGGCGCTTGCCGCTGCCGCGGCAGAGTCGCAGCGCGAGCTCGATGCTGCTCGCGGTGAAGCTGAGCGCGCGCTTGCTGACTACCGCGCGACGGTACAGGAGAAGTTTTCCGCCGCAAAGGCACAATCTGAGCAAGAGGCCGAGGGTCTGCGTGCCCAGTTGCGCGAGCAGGAACTGATGGCAAAAATGAACCTGTCGGAGGCGGTCGCCGCGGTGGAGCGAGAGCGCGATGAGGCACGTGCCAAGCTGACGAGCGAGCTGGCGGTGCGCGATTCTCGCGAGGAACAGGCCAAGGCGGCACACGAGCTCGAGCTTGCGCAGGCCAAGCGCGCGAGCGATGACCTGATTCGCTACAAGGATGAAGAGATTGAGCGCCTTAAGGACATGAAGGTCCGCCTGTCCACCAAGATGGTGGGCGAGTCGCTCGAGCAGCACTGCGAGACCGAGTTTAACCGTCTGCGCATGACGGCGTTTCCTAACGCGTACTTCGAGAAAGACAACGATGCGTCCGAGGGCACCAAGGGCGACTTTATCTTCCGCGAGTGCGACGCGAGCGGCAACGAGGTCATTTCGATTATGTTCGAGATGAAAAACGAGAACGACGAGACTGCGACCAAGCACAAAAACGAGGACTTCTTTAAGAAGCTCGATCACGATCGTCGCCAGAAAGGCTGTGAGTACGCGGTGCTCTGCACGCTACTCGAGCCCGAGAGCGAGCTCTATAACGCAGGGATAGTCGACGTGAGCTATCGCTACGAGAAGATGTACGTGATTCGCCCACAGTTTTTCATTCCCATGATTACACTTCTTCGCAACGCCGCCATGGGTTCGCTGCGCTATAAGCAGGAGCTAGCGGAGTACAAACAGCAGAATATCGACGTCACGAACTTCGAAGCCAAGATGGAAAAGTTCAAGAACGATTTCGGTCGCAACTACGAGATCGCGAGCCGCAAGTTCCAAACGGCGATCGATGAGATTGACAAGACGATTAGTCATCTGCAGAAAACCAAGGAAGCGTTGCTGTCCTCCGAGAACAATCTGCGCCTGGCCAACAAGAAAGCCGACGATCTTACCATTCGCAAGCTCACGTGGGGTAACAAGACCATGAAGGCAGCGTTTGACGAGGCACGCGGGGCTGCGCCAGAGACAAACGATGAGCCCGCCGAGGCGGATTCGTATGAGGTCGAGGATGCCGAGTAAGGCATAGCGTATAGTGCAAAAGCGGGCCGCTGGCGATATTGCCAACGGCCCCGTTTCATTTCGTTCCAGTATGTACGACTAGTCCTCGATCAAATCTTCGATAAAGCCGACACGGTAGTTCTTGAAGATGACCTCGCCACCGTCTTGCGTGGCGTCCAGATCGACATCGCCCATGATGCCAAAGTCGTGGTCGCCATCCTCGTCGGCAAAGATCTGGTGCACATGCCATACGTGCGCGGTCTTCTCATCGGACTCGTCGATGGAAAACATCGCGGCGCTGCGGGCATCTCCGTCGGTGAGGATTTCCTCGTGCTGCTCGTGGTAAGCGTCGAGTGCTTTTTGCCAGCGAATTTCGCTCATGCCCCAGTCGTCGTCGAGCTCGCCCAGGTCGCGAACATGCTCGCGGGCGGCAAGGGTCACGCGGCGGAAGAGTGCGTTGCGCACCAACAGCGTGCAGCCGCGACGGTCCGCAACGACCTCGTCGATGCCCTGTGGCGGTGCGGCGTCGAGTGCAGCGGGGTTGCCGGCGTTCTCCCACTCGTCCACCAGGCTCGAGTCCACCGAGCGCACCACAAAGCCCAGCCACGAGATAATGTCGCGCAGGCGCTCGTCGCGCTTCTCGATGGGTACGGTGCGGTCGAGCGAACGGTAGGCCTCTGCCAGGTAGCGCAGCAAAATACCCTCGGAGCGGGCGATGCCGAGCTTTTGAATGTAGCCCTTAAAATCGCTCGCGCTTTCCAGCATATCGCGCAGAACGCTCTTGGGAGAGAGCTGATAGTCGTTTGCCCAGGGTACTTCCTGGCAGTACTTGTCAAAAGCGGCGTCGAGCAAATTCTCGAGCGGCTTTTCGTACGTGACGTCTTGAATGCGCTCCAGACGCTCCTCATATTCGATGCCGTCGGCCTTCATCTCGGCCATAGCGCGATCGCGTGCTGCGCGCTCCTGTGCGCGCAGCACCTGCTTGGGATCCTCGAGCGTTGCCTCGACCATTGAGATTAAGTCCATGGTATAGGTCTCGCTCTCGGGATCGAGCAGCTCCAACGCGGCAAGCAAGAACGGCGAGAGCGGCTGATCGAGCGCGAAGTCCTCGGGCAGATCGACCGTCAGCGCATAGTCGATGTCTGGTGCGGCGTCAGCCGGGGCATCGGGTGCGGGCGGCACCTCGGCGCGCACGACGACGCCGGAATCGATGAGCGTGGCGAAGATTTCGTCGGCGCGAACCTCGAGCTTGGCCTTTTCCTCGGGCGTTTGCAGGCTTGTCTCGATGAGGTCGTGCACGCGGGCTCGCGCATCGCCGCCCTGCTCGACCACGCTAATCACCATGGAGTGCGTGATGCGCAGGCGCGGCTTGAGCGTTTCTGGCTGCGTCTCGATCAGGCGCTCAAAGGTCTGCTTATTCCAGGTGACAAAGCCCTCGGGGGCCTTCTTCTTTTTAATCTTGCGGAGCTTCTTGGGGTCGTCGCCCGCTTTGGCCATGAGCTTGGCGTTCTCGATCTCGTGCTCGGGTGCCTCGGCAATCACCATGCCCTCGGTATCGAAGCCCGAGCGGCCGGCGCGACCGGCAATCTGATGAAACTCGCGGGCGCGCAGACGACGCATCTTGTAGCCGTCGAACTTGGTGAGCGCGGTGAGTACCACGGTGTGGATGGGTACGTTGATGCCGACGCCGAGCGTATCGGTGCCGCAGATGACGGGCAACAGGCCCTGTTGTGCCAAGCGCTCGACCAGCAGACGATAGCGCGGCAACATGCCAGCATGGTGCACGCCGACGCCGCATCCGAGCAAGCGCTTAAGAATCTTGCCAAAGGCCGTGGAGAAGCTCGTGCCTTTGGCGGCTTCCTTAATGGCCTCGCGCTGTTCCTTGCTGGCGATGCCAAAATTGGCGAGGGACTGCGCTGTCGCAAGTGCGGCGTCCTGGCTAAAGTGCACGATGTAGAGCGGGGCCTCGCCACGGCGCATGGCGAGCTCGACGGTGCCCTCGAGGGAGGTCGTCACATAGTCGTAGCTCAGCGGAACAGGACGCGGGGCGTCGACAACCAAGTCGCAAGCAGCGCCGGTGTGCTCCTCGAGTGAGGCGGCGATGGCAGTGACATCGCCGAGCGTGGCGCTCATGAGCATAAACTGCGTGTGGGGCAGGGTGAGCAGCGGCACCTGCCAGGCCCAACCGCGGTCGGGGTCGGCAAAGTAGTGGAACTCATCCATGGCCACGCAGCCCGCATCGGCGTCCTCACCCTCGCGCAGCGCATCGTTAGCAAGGATTTCGGCCGTGCAGCAGATGACGGGTGCCTTGGTGTTGATATGCGTGTCGCCGGTGATCATGCCGACGTTATCGCGGCCGAGCACCTGCACAAGGTCGAAGAACTTTTCGCTGACCAGGGCCTTGATGGGGGCCGTGTAATAACAACGCTTACCCTGCGCCATGCCCATAAAGAGCATACCCAGCGCGACGAGCGATTTACCCGATCCGGTCGGTGTGCCTAAGATGACGTGATCGCCGGCTGCCAGGTCCATGAGGGCCTCTTCTTGGTGATCCCACAGTTCAATACCGCGATCGCTCGTCCATTCAAAGAAACGCTCGAAGGCCTGGTCGGGCGTGAGCCATGGCTCGGGCTCACTGCCATCCTCGGGCTCCCACCAGGTGGGGGAGAGCGCGCCGAGCGAGCCAAACTCGGCTTCGGTTCCCGTGCCGCCCGAGAATGAGCTGGCGGCGCCGGCGCCGGAGACGGTGCTGGCGGCGGTATCTGTCGTGGTCTGTGCCATGTGTTTGCTTTCTCTCGCGATTGTCCGCCAACTATTATGGCGTAGCGGCGGCGCGGAGCGGCAGCGCGCGAGAAAATGCAGGAAATGGGCGTGCGGTGCTAGCGTTCCTGAGGCAGGCGCTTCTTGCCTTTCCGGGCACGGTTTCTAAAGTTCTCGACGGCCTCTTCCATGCCGAGAGGCACGTAGGTGAGCTCATCGAGGTTATCGGGCAGGTAGCAGGCAAGGCTTTGCTCCTGCATGCGGCCCGCCGTGAGCTGTTCGTCGGTTGGCTGCGCACCGGGTGTGGCGCAAATGCCATAGACGACGGCGCCCATCTCGCGCGTGCGGCATTCATATTCGGTCTCGGGATGCTCGGGATGGTCGCGGCGTACGTCGTCACTTACCCAAAGCGTGTCGTAGCCGGCCGCGGCAAACTGCCCCAGGGCGTAGTCGCGCAATGGCTTGCTGTCGGTGCGCAGCGTGACGGTGGCGTCGGCTGCAAAGAGCGAGCGATAGAGCATTAGATGGTCGACATGGACGAGTCGTTTTTTGGCGTACTTGGCCTTGGGCTGCGGCGTGGGAAAGTTAATGGTGATGGCATTGAGCTCGCCTGCGGCAAACAGCTGCGGCAGCGATGCGGCGCCTCGGGGCAGGACGAGTGCGTTGGATAGCTCCTGCTCGCAGATTTTCTGTGCGGCATAGGCGATGCAGATGGGCTCCTGGTCCATGCCGATAAAGAGGGTGTTTGGCTCGTGGGCCGCGCGCTCTACAAGGTACGTTCCCTTGCCACAGCCAAGATCAAGGTGAAGGTGTTCGAAGGGCTTGCTGCCAGCTGGCGCACAGGCCTTGCGCCAATCTCCGGCATAGGCCTCGGGGTTCGTCTCAATCGCATCGGCGTAGCGCTCCAGGCGCTCCTCGAGCACAAAGTTCTTAGGCGTGCGAACGTGGACGGCTCCCATGAGGCTCCTTGGTCATAAGTATGGAACGCATAGCTGCACGTTCCGTCAATGGGTTGAAAAAGGGTGGGCGCAATGTGCCCGAAAGTTGCGGTGCGGCTCGGCGACGAGTCGTCAATGCCTACAGGCGCTTAAGAATCACATAGCGGTTGAGCTCGCCGCTGCGACCGTCGGCATGGAAACGCTCAAGCTCGCGCACGGGGACCTCGCCGCTCTTGTAGAACGTACGGACGCCGCGCACCAGGTCGGTGATCTGCTGATCATCAAAGTGGTGGCAATAACGGTAGGCGTGACGGTCGTTTTGCCAGCCAATGAGGTGGTCGCCGGCTTCAAACTGCGCGGAATCGTAACCCTCAAACGGCGGGGTGAGCTCGGCGCGGCCTTCGGCGCGAACGGCCTTGCGCGCCATGCGCTCGTCGTTCATAAACTCCCAAAAACTGATGGCGATGATGCCACCCGGGCGCGTTTGGCGCACCAAGGCATCAAGTACGCGTACACGGTACTCGCACGACGGCACATGGTGCATAAAGCCAAAGCAGACCGAGATGTCGGCGAGCGGGGCGTCGAAAAGCACGTCGGGTGTCTCGGCGGGGTTGAGCTTCATAAGGGCGTCGAGTACGTCGAGTTCCTGGAAGTGCAGGTTGGGAATGCGCAGGGCGTGGCCGCGTGCATCGATGGCCAGGTCCTGGCACGAGTCGACACCATAGAACTCGAAGGGGCAGCTGGCGTCTGCCGAGGGGCTCGTGCCGTCCACGCCTTTGGCAGCCAGCGTGCCGCCGGCGGCAAAGTTCTCGAAGCGCATGTTGCCGCAGGCAAGGTCGAAGACGCGGACGGGATGCTCGATCGTGGCGACGTCGAGCTGTTCGAGCGCAATGTCCATGGTGCGCACCCAGCCGGGCCACGGGGCCTGACGCGTATCGGAAAAGGAGGCGGAGTGCTCGCGATAGAACGTGTTGTTGAGCTGGATGAGCGATGAGGCGAAATCGCGGTTCACGGCGCGGGACTCCCTCCGTTGGCGGTGCGGAATAAACAGTACGACCATACTACCGTTAACGCCGCAACGGGGACAACCAAGCTACGGGTCATTGCTTTGTTTGGACACATTTCCGCAGCTCATATGCACCCGCAACCGCCGGTTGTCAAAAATCTCACTAGAATAGGTGGCATGCTTTTGGCGGTGGCGGATAGATTTTTAACTGTGCAAGGCGCCTTAAGAACAAAAACGGTCCGGCGGCACGGCTGGCATCACATAGGAGGAACCATGAATGTAGAAACTGCGCAGCGGCTCGCCGACCTTCGTCGCAGCAAGGGTTTTAGCCAAGAAGGGTTGGCGCGAAAGCTGGGACTGTCGCGCCAGGCGGTCAGTAAATGGGAGCGTGCGGAGAGCTCGCCCGATACCGAGAACCTGATCTCGCTCGCAAAACTCTATGGCGTGAGTTTGGACGAGCTCCTCAATCCGAGTGACGAGATCGAGGACGATATCGAATTTGAGAACGAGGACCGCGCCCGTCAGCGCGAGGCCGAGGCCGCGGAGCGTGCCCGCACCCATGAGGCAGCGGCGCGCGCCACCGAGGCGGCAACACAGGCGAGTGATGCCGCGGCCAAGGCGGCGCAGGCGGCGAGTTGGAGCGCGCAGGCTGCCAATGCGGCGACGGCTCAGGTGACGGGTGCCGGTGCGACCAGCGTGACTCCGGTGAAAGGTCCGTTCCAGTCGTTCCCGTATTGGGCTGTGTGCTGGCTGCTGTTCTTTTTGCTGATGTTCCTGTTTGGCGCCGGCCCCTTTGCCGCACTGATCTTCTTTACGATTCCCATCTATCACTGGGTGGCGCGTGCGCTCGATGGTGATTGGGCGCGCGGGGATATTCAGGTTGGTCCGGCACCGGCGGTCGCTATGACTAAGGGGAAGAACGTTTCCGCTTCGGTTGACGCTGACATGGCTGCCGCGGCCACCGCTGAGCCGATTGCCAAAGAGGGTGATGAATGATGAAGCTTTCGCATGAATCCAAGGTACGCTTGGGTGTTGGCATCGGAGCGTTTGTGCTTATCATCGGGCTTGTCTTTGGTGCTTCGCAGCTATTGGCTCATTCCGATATGGTGCGTACGACCGGTATTCTATCTGGAGATTTGTCTGATTTTGACGATATGTTTGACGACGATGATCTCTTGGATAGCGGTAACTATTCCGCTCGGCCTCAGCAGCTTTCGAGCGAAACGTTTGATGCCGACGCGTTCCAATCGCTCGACTTGGACGTGACGTCGGGGACGGTCGAGGTTAAATGTGTCTCTGGCGGCCCGGTGCGTGTTATCGAAAGCGGTCGCGTTGCGAAGGGAACGTCTGCTTCTGATGCGGCTACCCGGAACCTTGCTGAGGTCAAGGGCTCTACGCTCAAGATCAGTCAGTTCGACTACGATGATAAGCGCGCGATTGACCGCACAATTACCATTGAGCTGCCGCGAGATGTTGCGGATAACCTGGTGGGCATTACGGCGAATGTAGGGTCGGGCGACCTGGCGGTCGCGGACATTGCGTGCCATGATCTGGTTATAACGTTGAATTCGGGAGACGTTGAGTTTACGGGCACCGTGACCGACACCCTGAATGCCGAGGTCGGTTCGGGCGACATGACGTTCGATCTCTACCAGGCGCCCGCGAAGTCGATGGACGTGAGTGTGGGCTCGGGTGATGTGGAGATGACGGTTCCGAACTCTACGGGCTTTAAGGCGAGCCTCACCTTGGGCAGCGGCGACTTCGAGAGCGATTTCCTTCCGCTTGACTACGACGGCGAGACCATTTTGAATCTTGAATTCGATAATGGCGATAAGTCCGCCACGTATCGTTTTGAGGTTGGTTCGGGCGACATGTCATTTGATTCAGAGTGACGGGCGGTTATCGAAGACTTATAAACCATAGCTGCGCTGTTTGATGGAGGCGCCGGAGCCGTGACGGGCTCCGGCGCCTTTGCCTTTACAATGGGGGCATGGAACAGATTATCTTGAACATACTTGAGGCCCTGCGTCGCGGCGAGACCGTGGACGACAAGGCGCTCGTCAAACTGATACATGCCGAGGCGCGCCGTGAGGGTGCCGACAAACGCGATTTGGCCAAGCGCCGTCTGCTGCCGTTCTACCAGCGGGTTAAACGTGAGGAGCCGGCTCGTTGGGCTGCGTGGAATGTCGATACCGAGCTGGAACGTCGACTGCTGCAGGTGCTGCGTATGAAGCCTCGTCGCACGGCTTCGGGCGTGGCGACCATTACCGTCATTACCAAGCCCTGGCCATGCTCGGGCGATTGCCTGTTTTGCCCCAATGACCTGCGCATGCCTAAAAGCTATCTGCACGCCGAGCCGGCGTGCGCCCGTGCGGAGCAAAACTGCTTTGACCCGTATCTGCAGGTGAGCGCTCGTCTGACCGCGCTTTCGCAGATGGGGCATGCGACCGACAAGATAGAGCTCATCGTGCTCGGTGGCACCTGGAGCGACTATCCGCAAGGGTATCAAACGTGGTTTATGTCGGAGCTTTTCCGTGCGCTCAATGACGATGCCGTCGCCGGCGTGGCGGCAAACCCCATGTTGGCGCGTCCGGGCATCAGCCGTGCCGAGGCAGGGCGCCTGCTCGATGACGCTCCCGCCGATGCCCTGCCGCCGGTGGTAACAGAGCGCCGCGAGCGCTATCGGGCTGCCGGCATTGCGACAGACGAGGCTGAGCTTGCTGCCGGCGTTGCCGACGAGCAGGGGCGTGTGGATGCTGTCGTTGGTGGCTATAACCGCGCAGTGCGCCGTCTGTACGGCCCCGGTACGCCATGGGGCGAGGCTGCCGAGTGGCAGACGGCAACGATGGAGGAGCTTGAGCGTCAGCAGCGCATCAACGAGACGGCGAAGCATCGCGTGGTGGGGCTCGTTATCGAGACGCGCCCCGATGCCGTAACGCCGCAGGCCCTCACGCTCATCCGCCGCCTGGGTTGCACCAAGATTCAGATGGGTATTCAGAGTCTTGACCAGCATCTACTCGATATCAACGAGCGCCGCATTTCGGTGGCGCAGATCGAGCGGGCGTTTTCGCTCGCGCGCCTGTTTGGCTTTAAGATCCACGCGCACTTTATGCTCAACTTGCTGGGCGCCACGCCTGATGGGGACAAGTGCGACTACGAGCGCTTTATGACCGAGGGCGCCTTTATGCCCGACGAGGTCAAGGTCTACCCGTGCGCGCTCATCGAGGGCTCGCGTCTGGTGGGCTGTTACGAGCGTGGCGAGTGGCGCCCCTATACCGAGGACGAGCTGCTCGATGTGTTGGCCGACGACATCGTGGTGACGCCGGCGTTCTGCCGCATCAGCCGCATGATCCGCGACTTTAGCTCCGATGACATCATGGTGGGCAACAAGAAACCCAACCTGCGCCAGCTCGTTGAGAACCGCTTGGCTGCTTGGGGTGACGGTGCGACGGTGCGTGAGATTCGCTATCGCGAGATCAGCACGGCGGGCGTCGACCTGGACGAGTTGACCCTTGACGAGGAAGTGGCGTACGAGACGCCGGTGACGCACGAGCGCTTTTTGCAGTGGGTGACACCGCAGGGCAAAATCGCGGGCTTTTTGCGCCTGTCGCTGCCCGACCGCGCGTTTGTTGCCGCGCATGCGGACGAGTTGCCGACGGTGTCGGACGAGGCGATGATTCGCGAGGTTCACGTGTATGGCATGGCGGCGCGCGTGGGCGATCAAGGCCAGGCGGCGCAGCATCACGGGTTAGGGCGTTTGCTCGTAGAACGTGCGTGCGAGATTGCCCGGGATGCGGGTTATGCGCGTATCAACGTGATTAGCGCGATTGGCACACGTGAGTACTATCGTCATCTTGGATTTTATGACCATGGCCTTTATCTGCAAAAGGAGCTCTAGATGAACAAGCCGAGTGTTTCTGCCGGCGTCGTTGCCGGCGTTGCTCTGGGGGCCGCGGCGCTTGGCGCGGCCGCTGTCGCTGTCCGTGCTGCCTGTCTGCAGGTTGCGCGAACCCGCCATGGGTTGGCGCGTGTGAAACGCGTGCACGATGAGGGAGGCGACGAAGTCCGTGTATTGGTGCAAGGCGGCGTTTACCAAAGCGCAAGCTACGTTGGCGAGCGTTGGGCGGAGCCCGTCTTTGCGTACTATCGCGCGTTTGACGACGTGTTTGAGGCTGAGGACGCAATGCGTGATGCTTACGGGCATGGTATCGACCGTATGCTCATGCTGGGCGGCGGCGGGTTTGCCTATCCCAAGTTTGCACTGATGTCGCACGAGAGCTTGCGCATGGACGTCATTGAGTACGATGCCGAGATTACGCGCCTGGCGCGCCGTTGGTTCTACCTGGACGAGCTGGAGCGCACGGTGGGCGATCGCCTGCGAGTGATTACCGCTGAGGCTCGCTCGTATCTGGGCGTGACGAGCGTGGGTCATCGTCGCTACGACGTGGTCGTGAGCGATTGCTTTGGCGGTGCCGAGCCCGTACGCGAGCTGGCGACGGTTGAGGCATTGCGTTTGGTGCGAGGCAGCCTGAACCCCGGGGGCATCTATGTTGCCAATATCGTGAGTGCGAACAGGGGGAGCGGCGTGACGTTCCTGCGCGATTGCGTTGCCGCGGCACTCGAGGTATTCGCCCACGCCTGGGTGGTCCCATGCGGCGACGCGGAGTTCGGCGGCGAGGAAAACTACCTGCTCGTCGCCAGTGACGGCGATTATGCCTTTGCCGAAGCCGTGCCCTTCGACGCCGACTTCCTCGGCACCGTCCTTCACGACAAGTAAGTCTCTCCGTCCCAAAAAGACGGGTCTTAGGCGTGGTCGCTCCAGCTGCGGACACGCTGCTTCATGCCCTCTATGTCGAGCACGCCTTCGGCAAAGCCCTTGCGCACGAGCTCTTCGGGAACAAACTCGTCGTAGCGGTCAAAATAAGGCACCTCGTCGGGATAGACGAGCTCGATGGGATCGAAGTCCTTCTCGGCCTCGGCGGCGAGCACCTCAAAGAACGTCTCCTCGTCGGCCTTCATCTTAAACTGCATAAAGTACGGGCGTGATGGGTCGAGTCCGCGAAGGCCCAACTCCGCGGCACATTTAATCTTGAGCATGCGCTCGAGGGCCAAAAAGGCGTAGCTGCCCAGCCAGGGGAAGAGCACCCAGGTATCGCCGCCCAGGTTAATGAGCGGTTTAGTTTCCGCGCCCGAAATCTCGGCCGTATGACGAGCCTGCGCAAGGCGGGCCCGTGCGTTACCCATAAGGTACGGATACGCGGCGTGTTCGTTGAGCGCCTTGCGCATGCGCTCGAGTACGTGTGTATTGATGTCACCGGGACAGTCGCCAAAGTAGGCCGGCACCCGGCCCTTGACCTGCGTGGCAAAGACGGTGTGACGCTTCCAGTCCACTTCCTCGACAATCCAGCAGTGTCCGGCGATGGCGATGCGCTCGCCAGGTGGTGGCGGGTTGACAATCGTGCCCAGCTCGGCCGATTCGCTGCGAACGGTAAACTCCTCGTTTTCCTGGAACACGGCGTAGAACTTAAAGTTGTTGATGATGCGCTCGCCCGCGAGACCCACGATGAGCCCGCCACCCTCGGTGACTTGGATATGGTCGATCTTAATGAGGTGACGCAGCAGTACGCGATAGTCATCGGCCGAGATGCGATGGAAATAGCTGAGCGTGAGCACGCGCTGGGCAAGCTCTGCCGGCGTGAGCTCTCCGGTGCTGGCAAGCGTCGACATGGTCTGGTGATAGAGCAGACTGTAGGGGAGTCGATCGAGCTCGGGCGGCTCGACCCACTTCTCCTCGCGATAGAGTTGTACGAGCGCAATGCCCTGCAGGAGCTTCCACGGAATGGTCTCGGGCATCATCGTGCGCGGCTCGGGCTCTTCCTCGCGCATGACAAACCACATCTCGGGCGGAAGATCGCGTCGTCCCGTGCGGCCCATTCGCTGCAAAAAGGAACTGACGGTAAATGGTGCATCGATCTGAAACGCACGCTCCAGGCGGCCGATATCGATACCGAGCTCCAGCGTAGAGGTGGTGACGGTCGTCTGTGCCTGTTCCTCGTCGCGCATGAGCTCTTCTGCCGTCTCGCGCAGCGATGCCGAAAGATTGCCGTGGTGGATGAGAAAACGGTCGGGCTCGTGTCGGCTCTCGCAGTAGCTACGTAGCATGGAGCATACGGCCTCCGCCTCCTCGCGCGAGTTGGCAAAGACCAGGCACTTGCGGCCGCGGGTGTGTTCGAAGATATAGCCCATGCCGGGGTCGGCGTTGTCTGGTGCTGTGTCGGTGGGGTTGAGTAATGCCTGTTCGGGTGCTTTGGGGATGTCGACTTCGCCCTCGGGGGCCGAGGAAGCTTGGCGGTCCTTGGGAGCGGCCTTGCCCCGTGCCCGCTCACGACGTTGACGGCGCTCCTCTTGTGTTGGCTGTCCGCTGTGACGCATGTCTTGGGCGCCGGCGGGCAGTGCCGCGGATGCCGCCGCCTCGATGCGCTCGCACGCAAGCACTTCGGCCTCTTGAGGACCTGTGCCCATGAATCCCCGCTGCTGCGCCTGGGGGCCCGAGTTGTAGAAGTGCTCCATGGAGATACGCCACACGCGGCGCGGTTCTTCAAAGCGGGGGATAACACAGTTGCGCCCCGTTCCCTGTGAGAGAAAAGCGCCCGTGCGCTCGGGGTCGCCGATGGTAGCCGAAAGGCCAATGCGGCGAGGCTGCACGCCGGCCATGCGCGAGAGTCGCTCGATAAGGCAGAGCGTTTGCCCGCCACGGTCGCCGCGCATGAGCGAGTGGACCTCATCGATGACCACGTAGCGCAGGTCGCAAAACATGCGCGGGATCGCCATGTGCTTATGGATTAAGAGCGCTTCGAGTGACTCGGGCGTAATCTGCAAGATGCCGCTCGGTTTTTTGATGAGCTTAGCCTTGTGCGACTGCGAGACATCGCCATGCCAGTGCCAGATAGGGATATCGGCCTCTTCGCAGAGGTCGTTGAGGCGGACGAACTGATCATTGATGAGCGCTTTGAGGGGGCCGATGTAGAGGGCGCCCACGCTCGCGGGCGGGTTCTCCCAAAACTCGGTCAGGATGGGAAAGAAGGCTGCCTCGGTTTTGCCGGAAGCTGTGGATGCCGTCAGGAGCACATTATCTTGCGTGTTAAAGATGGCGTCTGCCGCTGCAACCTGGATAGAGCGCAGACTCTCCCAATCGTGGGAGTAGATGAAGTCTTGGATAAACGGGGCGTAGCGGTCAAAGGCGTTCACGGGGCCTCCTCTCAAATACGAACCTCTTAACGCGGTGAGCAGTGGCTTGCCGCATCACTGCCTCAGCGTTTGCCCAGATAAAAGCTGCCAAAATAGACCTGTCCCTTTTTGGCAGGTTAGATGGTGAATTCGGCGAAGTTGCGGTCGCCGTCTGCGGTGCCGGTGTCGCCTGTTGCGGCTGCCGGTGCCAGCGCGTCGCCGCCGACGCTTTGCAGCAGCTCGGCCACATTTGCATCGGGGTTCTGACACAGGATATCGAGCAGCTCGATAAAGTCACGGATGACCTCACGCGGCGTCAAATGCGTATCGGCTCCCACGCGGCCGAACTCAATCTTGAGAAAGTCTACCAAGTCGTTCTCGGTAAGCGTGGGCGTCCAGCCAAAGTAGCCGGCATGGATCTGCATGAGTTTTTCGATGAGCACCAGCAGCTCCTCATAGGTGAGTGGCTGCAGGCGGATGATGGGCGCGAGCATGTCCTTAAGGTCCTCGCGTGCAAAGCGGCCCTGAGCGAGTCGGCTGCGTAGGGCCTCGTAGGAGAACACGCCGCGGCGTCGGTCTTCGATGGAGGTTGGCGTGCCGCCCATGATCATGCCCAGGTACTGCGCCTTGCCCTGGAGCGTGTCGTTGTACATGGTCAGGATCTTCTCGTAGTTGTATTGGCGTGTGATGGCGTTGGGAATCTTATACAGATTCACGAGCTCGTCGATGAGCACCAGCATGCCCTTGTAGCCGCTGCAGACCAAAAAGCGCGCAATGAGCTTAACGTAGTCGTACCAGTCGTCATCGCTGATGATGGTCGAGGAGCCCAGCTCGGCGCGTGCCTCGCTCTTGGTGCGGTATTCGCCGCGAATCCATTTGGTCACGCGGCTCATAGCTTCTTCGTCGCCCTCGGATACGGCCGCGCGGTAGCGGCGGAGCATGCGGGCGAAGTCGAAGCCGTGGACCATTTCCTCGAGCGGGGCCAGTTGGGCATTGACGGCAGACTCATCGGCATCGGCACACGAGGCGACCCAGCGATCCAGGATAAGGTTGAGCGCACCGCCCTCGGGGCGCGTCTTGGTCGATATGTTGCGGATGAGCTCACGGTAGGTGGCAAGGCCCTGTCCCTGCCCGCCCTGCAGGCGGCGCTCGGGGGATAGGTCGGCATCGGCGACGACGAAACCCTCACCCATGGCGTGCGTGCGGATGGTCTGGAGTAAAAAGCTCTTGCCGGCGCCGTAACGACCGACTAGAAAGCGGAAGCTCGCGCCGCCGTCGGCGATGAGACTCAGGTCGGTGAGCAGGGCGCGGATCTCGACCTCGCGCCCTACGGTGATGTAGGGAAGGCCGATGCGCGGGACCACGCCGCCCTTGAGCGAGTTGAGAATGACGGCAGCGACACGCTTGGGCACGCGGGGTGCTGCGGGTGCGGTATCACTCATGGTCTAGGTATCCTCTCACGTCTGCTTCGTAGTCCTCGATAATGTGCGGTCCTGCCGCGCCAAATTCAATTACGGTGTCGCCCACCAGGTCAAAGAGCGCCTCGTTGATGGTATCGACGAGCATGTCCTCGCTCTGCCCCGACCTCTCCACTGCCGATGTCGCTTGCGCTGCGTTTTGCTCGAGCAGCGCGCGCAGATAGGCATTTGCGGCGGGCGCGAGTTCGGTCGCGGCGTCAGTGGGCGCGGGCGTTACGGGTGCGGGCACAGACACGAGGAGCGGTGCCACGACGCCAAACTCTTCGGTGGAGACAGCCGGCTCGTCGGGTTCGTCTTGCCGTATGGTCATCTCGCCAGGTTCGGCAGTCATGCCGGGTGCGGACTGGATGTTCGGTTGCTCGATAATCGTCACCTCGGCTTCCACAGACACATCGTCCTCGCGCTCCTCATCGATCAAAAGTGCCTCACGCGTTTGCGCGGCGGCGCTCCGAATGTGCCCCAGCTGACTCAAATCGATATCGATCTTGACGGGCTGGTGCGCGGCGTCCCACGAAAGCCATGCCACGATCTCGTCATCGATGATCTTGGCCAGATATTTGGGGACCTTCTCCTCCTTTAGGGGGTGGGTGGGGTCTAGGGCCAGGCGCAGCCGTTGGTCGCAGGCGCGCATCATCTCACCGAGCTTGCTGCTTTTTTGCCTGCTGCCGTGAATTCGCATGCATTCCCAAAAGCCGTTTTGACAACGGTAAATATGGATGGGGTCCAGACGGTATTCGCAATCCTCGTGGCGATTAGGCGCAAAGAACACAGCCGAGGCAAACATGGTATAGGGCATGGCCGTCTCCTCCCCAAACAAGCTCGCCACGATACCGCTCTTTCGGTGCGTGTCATAGTAGCGCGCCATACGGACATACACGGCGCATGCCACGTGGCGTAGGTCGCGATGGTGACTGCGATCGAGCCGTGAGTTATTGAGGTTATACGTGGAGAGGGCGTTGATGGCGGCCATGAGTCGCTCCTCGCGCGCCTCGTCGGGCGGAAGGGGGAGCGTAGGCTCGGAGGTCTTGCGACGCGCAGGCGCCAGGTCTGACGGCGTTGGCGCGGGCGCAAGGTCTCGCGCCGCACGCCGCAGCTCGATAAGGGCGTTATCGAACATGACGGTTTTAGAGTCGCGAAGCAGCTTGGGGTCGAGTCCGTGGAACACGGCGTAGTCCTGCAGCCACACGCGTGCGAACCGGTCGATGCCGGGTTCAAAGGCGCGATAGGCATCCCAAAAGGCCTTGATTTTGTTAAAACCATCGAGTGGGTCATCTACGCCAATGCCGCAGATCAGCTCATAGAGATACAGAAAGGCAAAGGACGTAGACGTTTCCTCGACGGTTCCGCGGCGCACTTGGGTGCGCCAGGTAAAATAGCCGCGCAGCTGCCGATCGCTCATGGCGTTATAGGTGGGAAAGTACGACTTGAATGTGCCGTTGTAGGGACAGTCGTCCTCAAAGTCGGCCATCAGCAGGCCTTGGCGGTAGAAAAGCTCGGCTTCCGAAAGCCAACGTCCCGCGCCACCCTTGGGGTCTTCTTGCCAACGCGATATCTCACGCATTTTGCGGTACTGGTCGGGAAGGAAGTTCTGCATCTGACGACCGGTTTTGAGAATCGGCTCGTCAGCATAGACTTCGTTTGAGAAGCGAGCAGACTGATGGGTCCGGGCCTCGGCCATAATGCGCTCGATGAGCATCTTGATGTCCTGGTCGGCCACCGTTTCTCCTCTCCTAACGCAGCTTCGGTGACCTCATATCATAGCACAGCATCAAACAGGTGTTCGAGATACCGCTACGTAGATAGATTTAGAACAGGAGGGCGTAGATGACGGCTATGACAACGGAGGGGAGCATATTGGCCGTGCGGAAGGTCTGAGGACGGATGAGGTTGACGCCGACGCAGAAGATGAGTATAGAGCCCACGAGCGATAGACTGTCGAGGGCGGCGGCGGTCATGATGGGGGAGAGCGCGCCGGCAAACAGCGTAATCGTTCCCTGGAATACGGCAACGGGCAGGGCGGAGAAGATGCAGCCGCGGCCGAGCGAAGCCGTCATGGTGCAGACGATGATGCAGTCCAACGCGCCCTTGAGGGCAAGCGTGGACCAGTCGCCGAGCAGGCCGTCTTGGATTGATCCCACGATAGCCATGGCACCGATGCAGACGGTCAGCGATGTCGAGACAAAGGCATTGGTGAACTCGTTGTCGCCTTCGCTGCCGGTTTTGCGCTTGAGCCATTCGCCCAGATTTTCGATGCCGGCTTCCAGGTTTATGGCCTCGCCGATGAGCGAGCCAAGGGCAAATGAGACGATAAGCATGGTGGTGCCGGTGGTCGCCAGCGTTTTCCCGTCAATGACGAGCATCTTTTGCATGGTGCCGCCCAGGCCGATAAACAGAACGCACAACCCCGACGCCTTCATGAGCGTGTCTTGGATGCGGGGCGTAATGAAGCGCCCGCCCATGAGGCCCAGCAGACCGCCCGCGATCAAAAGCGCGACGTTGATGACCGTTCCCAAACCCGGCATGAACCCTCCCATATTGATGCCAACCTGGCAATCGTAGCAGAATGGGCTGCAGGGTGCGTCATGCCTCATCCTATACGTTATATAAGTGGTATTAACGACGGCATTTGGTGCCCAAGCCTCAGCCTCCCATCACGACATAGGGGCTGTAATCGAAGCACAGCGTCATGAGTCGCTGCGGGGACTCAATGGCCGCGGCGATGATATCGGCATCTCGAGCTCGGTCAAATCCCTCGAGCTCAATTTGATACGAGACGTCTTCCATTTTATGGAGTATCCGGTTATTCAGGAGGTTCTCACCGTCGAATTCCTCGGTTTTGCCTCCATCCGAGGTTACGGCATACAGGTGCAGTTTTGCGGTGGTCGCAGGGTCGACGACCGTGAGGTTGTCGATTTGGTTGGCCGTGCCCTTTGCCCCAAGCAAGGTGAGCAAGGTGGGGGCTACGACCTCGCCCGATGGCAGAAAAACAACTTCGACGGTTTTAGGGAATGCGATAATGGCCGCTTTGCGGACGGGCTTATCGGCAACGGTGACCTCAATGCTCGCGGCGTCGACGGTTTCCGTGCGGTCGAGCGCGACCATCATGCAACAATTGCCCTCGTCGATGTCTGCCGGCATGGGACACCCCAAGTTTTCGCCAGCTTGCGTGCCGCCCACTGCGGCGGCCGTTTCGCTTGGCTCGCTGAAAGTGGCTGAAGGACCGCTCGATGGCGGTGTTATGCCGCCTGGTGCGCCATTGTCCCCAGGCGCTATTTCACCGCTGCTCTCGCTGGAGTCGCTTGCGATGTCACCTGTCGAGGGGGCGAGTCCGACCGCTCCTACTCCGCTCCATTCCATCTCGAGGAGCGCCGGATCGACAAGGACGTGATGCACATCTTGCGTTTTGGTACTGATATCGACAGGACCGGGATCTGTCCCTCGCGTCAGGCTGAGCGATCCGGTCCGCTGTTTGCCCCGAATCTCCTGGCTTTCTGTGTCGCTCGCGTAGAACATCAGGGCGATCTCGCCATTCGCTGTGGCGTCGGTGCCCACCTTGGTCATTTTCAGCGATGCGGTGAATGAGATGGCGGGCTGCGTGCCATCGGCGCTCGAGGGGACGCAGCCCAGGCATACACCTCCTCCGTCTTCGAAAAATGTGCTGTCGAAGGCGACCGTTGCCCCGTCCGCCGAGTCATCGGACAGGGTGATGTCGAAGCGCAGCTCCACGTCGCAGAAATCGCCATCGGCATCAGTTGCAGCTGCGCGCCATGTGCAGATAACGCATCCCGTTAGGGGACCGTCCGCTGTGCTTGAGCGCTCGGTATCCACGACTATCGAGCTGTTCGTGCAGCGACGGAGGCACCCCGAGGTCGAAATGCTTGCCTGCGCAAGCGAGAAGCGTTGGCGCGCGATGGTGCTCATCTGGTTTGTGGCGAGACAGTTGACGGCAGGTAAGGGGACGCCCACGGCGGGTGTCGCTAGAGCGGCGACGGACATGCCGGTGGCAAGCGCACTGCAGAGCGCGGCAACGGGCAAAAGGTTCTTTGATGCCATGGGTTCTCCTTACCTGTTCTGGACGGTCTCGATTTTCGCGGCTACTGGCTGCGTTTGATGCGCAGGCCAAGGCCGATGGCGCTTGCGCCTGCCGCGGCGATTCCTGCTGCCAGGAGCTGTTGCGTGTCGCCCGTTTGCGCGAGGGGCTCATGTTGGCCACTGCGTTCGAGCTCCGATAGATCGACAGTCACTTGCGTGGCAGCCTGCGCTTGCTCTTGTTGGGCAAAGGCGGCGATTGGGGTAAACGTTACAACGCCGATGATGACGGCAAGGACAATCGCCTTAGGCCGTGTGCGCACCGGGCTCGACCGTCCACGTAATGCTTGCGACCTGGTCGCCCTCGCCAGTCACATGGAAGATGTCTCGCGTGACGCGGGCGACATTGCCGCTCGTCTTGAGCTTAATCTTGTCCGTACCATTGGCGATGCCCTGGTAGCCCATGTCGAAGGATGCATTTTTGGAAAGGTCGAGGCCCGCTTCCTGCGTCGCGGCGTGAGCGTCTTGGAGTGCCTTGTCCGGACCAACCTTAAAATCGATGGAGTTCTGGGCGGTTCCCGTCTTGGCGTCGGCGACGATGCTCCAGGAGTTCTTGGCGCCGATCTTCATGTTGGCAACGTGGATGCCATAGGCCGAAAGATTGTCGATGGTGGTTGTATTCTCGGAAGGGCCCTGAAGCGTGCCATCGGCCTTGGCGACAAATGGGATGACGGTCGGGGCTTTGAACTTGATGTTGTCGATTTGGGTCCTGATAGTCACGCTGGTGGTTCCAGTGCGTCCCTCCGCCAGGGCGGGGGTCGGCGCGGCACCCATTGAAAGTGCAAGCATCAGCCCCACGCCCACGACGAGCGCCCTGGTCCCGCTCAAGTTCCCGGTGATGTCCATAATCGTTCCTTTCTATTCGTCACGGACCGTTTCCGTGATGGTCAGACGAAAGCGGCGTGGGTGCGCGTTTTCGCAACGGGTGGCAGATCTAGTCTTCGGGCTGCGCAACCCGCACCTTGATGCGCGTGGGATTGCCATGGGCGTCGTAGGTCTTGGCGTCGAGCGCTTGAATCTCGATATACGCCTCACCTTCTTTGATGTCGCCTGCGGGGCAGGTCTCAACGGTCTTGCCGGTCTCGACCACGCCCGATTCATAGATGGTCTCGTCGTTTTGGATCACGCGGAAACGCTGGGGAAACTTGTTATCCTGGACGTTTTGCACGTTGACGCGCAGCTTGCCGCCTTTTTGTAGCTGGGCGACCGGTGCGACCGAGATCGTCATCATGTTGTCGCGGACGATGGCATCGAGCTCGTCCTGGATTTCCTGGCGCGACTTACCCTCCGCCGCTGTGACCGAGGCACCTGTCTCGGCGACAGGCTTTGACTGCCAGGCGTAAAGGCCGACGGCGATAAGGGCGCAGGCGATGGCCAGGCAGACAACGCCGAGCCTTTTTCGATGTTTTGACCCTAGGGGGCTCGACTGCTTCCTTGCGCTCATGCGGCATCCTTAGTGGTATAGACGCGCGCGAACGTGGACGGATCGGCACCAAAGAGCATGTGGAGCATGAGGCGTCGCGAGTAGATGAGCTCGTCGAAGTTTGGGTCGAGTTTGATGTCGTGGATGTGGGCGATGTGGTGAGCGAGTGCCGAAAACGATTCGGGATCGCAAATCACGTCGGTGGTGACGTGATAGACAGCCGCATCGGGAAATGCCTCCTCGTCGAAGGGCAGAAGATACGGGTCGTCGCCAACTTCGATGGCGACGCCGTACTGGGGCCAGTAATATGCCATGGGAACCTCCCTGTTTTTGGGCCAAACCTTCCATTGGCTTTGGCTGTCGATGCCGACCGTATCAGCCGTAACTTGACCAATTTCTGACCAAATGCTTGACGGGTTTACATCGCCGCAGGTGAGAGAGGGTAAAAACTATCTCAACTTTTTTCGGGCGCCAATTGCATGCGTGGCAGCGATGGAAAGGAGCGCGTTAAATAGAGCGCCTGCCGAGAAAACGCTGCCGCTCGCCGAATTGCGCAAACGTAAAATTCGCCAATTATGGAGACGGTCTCAGTCACGTCGACGAAACGATGCGGTAACATCTCCCTGCAAACACTGTAGTTAACTAAAGGGGGAGTTCGCGTGTCTGCAGCCATCAAACCCTTCGGCGACGAGTTCGAAGAATATGGTCGCGATGAATCTCGCACATCGGGCGAGGCGTCGAGCATCTCGTTTCCGACAACGGAGGACGAAGTCCGCGCCATTCTGCGAAAGCTCCATGCCGAGCATGTTCCGATAACGGTCCAGGGTGCTCGGACCGGTCTGGCTGCCGGTGCCGTGCCCCACGGCGGCCACATCCTCAACACTTCTCGTATGAATCGCTACCTGGGTCTTCGCCGCGACGAGCAAGGCCGTTTTCTGCTGCGCGTGGAGCCGGGCGTCGTGCTTTCTGAGTTACGCAAGCAGCTGGGCAAGAAGGCATTGCCGACCGCTGGCTGGGATCAGGCACCGCTTGAGGCCTATGAGGAGTTCCAGACAGCTCCCGAGCAGTTCTTTCCCACCGATCCCACCGAGGCATCTGCCTGCCTGGGTGGCATGGCGGCGTGCAATGCCTCCGGTGCCCGCAGCTATGCCTATGGCCCCATGCGCCCGCACGTTACGGGGCTTCACGTGGCACTGCCGGACGGCGACCTGCTCGAGCTTCATCGAGGTCGGGCACACGCTGACGCACGCCACTTGTCGCTCGTGACGGCAGGGGGCCGCGCGCTTGAGCTGGATCTTCCCGGCTATACCATGCCCAAGACCAAAAACGCGTCGGGTTATTTCGTTTCGGACGACATGGACGCCATCGATCTTTTTATCGGTGCATGCGGCACACTCGGGGTCATTACCGAGCTCGAGATCGCCCTGCAGGCGGCACCTTCGGTCGTATGGGGCGTGAGCTGCTTTTTCGACAGCGAGGACAAGGCAGTGTCCTTTACCGATTCCGTGCGCCCCGTGCTGTCCCATGCCGCCGCTATTGAGTATTTCGATGCCGGCGCCTTGGATATCCTTCGCCGCCAGCGCGAGCAGTCGACCGCGTTTGCCTCGCTGCCGGCACTCGACGATGAGGCAAAGGTCTGTATTTACGTGGAACTCGACTGCGACGACGAGGCTCAAGCGACTGAGGAGCTGTACCACCTGGGATGGGTTTTGGAGCTTGCGGGCGGCCGCGATGACGCGACCTGGGTTGCGCGCACCGAGGTCGATCGCGAATGCCAGCGGTTCTTCCGCCACGCCGTCCCCGAGAGTGTCAACATGCTCATCGATGAGCGTCGCCGCACCGACCCCACCATTACCAAACTGGGGTCGGATATGTCGGTACCCAACGCGCGCCTGGCCGATGTCGTTGCCTTCTATCGCCGCACGCTGGCCGAAAGCGGGCTTGAGTCTGCCGCCTGGGGACATATCGGCAACAACCATCTGCATGTGAATATCCTGCCGCGCGATGCGCAGGACTACCGTCGCGGTGGTGAGCTGTTTGCCCGGTGGGCTGCGGAGGTAACGGCTATGGGCGGCGCCGTCTCTGCCGAGCACGGCGTCGGCAAGATCAAAGCGGGCTTTTTGGAGACGATGTACGGCCACGAGGCCATGGTCGAATCGGCTCGACTCAAGCTGCAGCTCGATCCTGCCGGGCAGCTGGGTCGTGGCAACCTATTTTCGGAGAAGCTCTTGGATGAACTCGTCCAGAAAGGGGGCGCGTGAAGATGAGCGATTTCCATATGGTGGTGTGCGTCAAGGCGGTACCGGGAAGCACCGAGGTCAAGATGGACCCCAAAACCAATACCATCGTGCGTGATGGCAAGCAGGCGGTCATTAATCCCTTCGATGCAAGTGCCCTCGAATGCGCGCTGGCGCTCAAGGACGACTTTATCGGCTTTGGCATGGATGTGCGCGTGACGGTGGTGTCGATGGGTATCCCTGCAACCGAATCGCTGCTGCGCGACTGCATTGCCCGCGGCGCCGATGATGCGCTGCTGCTGACCGATCGCGCCTTTGCGGGCGCGGACACGTTGGCGACCACCTATGCCCTCAAATGCGGTATCGAGGCGCTCGACGAGGACTTCGACCTGCTCATCTGCGGCAAGATGGCGGTAGATGGCGATACCGCCCAGATTGGCCCCGAGCTGGCCGGCGCCTTCGAGATTCCCTGCGTGACCGATGTGAGCTGCGTGCAGAGCGCAGGTTTTACGACGTGCGGTGCGCTTTCGCTCGTTCACGGTTGCGATGCCGGCGAGGAGACGGTCTATCTGGAGATGCCGTGCGCGATGACGACCGCCAAGGAGATCGGCCAGCTGCGCATGCCGAGCATCGCCGGCATTCGCGCGGCCGAAGATGCGGATGTGCGGGTGGTCTGTGCTGCCGATGTACATGCTGACCCTTCGCGTTGCGGCCTTACCGGATCGCCGACGCAGGTCGTGCGCTCATTTGTGCCCGACCGCGACCAAACGTGCGAGGCCATCGAGGGCACGCCGGTCGAGCAGGCGGCAAAGATTGCCAAGATTATCGAGGGGATGGCATAGATGAGCGGACTGATAATCGATAGCGAGGCGTGCGTTGGCTGTGGCCGCTGCGTTCGCGCCTGTGCCTCGGGTGGCATTGTGATGGAGGGCGAGCGCCCCAACCGCTGCGCCCATGTGACCGACGGCTGTATCTTGTGCGGCGGGTGCGTCGACGCCTGCCCCGTCAATGCCATTTCGATCGAGCGCGACGAGGCCGCCGGCGCGGTTGACCTCGATGCGTATCGAGACATATGGGTATTCGTTCAGACCGACGATCACGATGTCGTGGCTCCGGTGGCCTACGAGCTCATGGGTAAGGGGCGCGAGCTTGCCGATGCTCGCGGTTGCCGTCTGGTGGCATTGGCCGGCATGGGCCCCGAGGGCTCGCTTGAGGACCTGGAACATCTGGTCTGCGCCGGTGCCGACGAGGTCGTGGTCTGCCGCGACGAGCGACTGCGCCAAAACGATGCGGAGATCTATGCTCGTCTCATCTGCGATTTGGTGGCCGAGCGCAGACCCGAGGCCATTCTGTACGGCGCGACCGCCTTTGGTCGTGAGCTGGCGCCCGGTGTGGCCGTACGCTTGCAGACGGGCCTTACGGCCGACTGTACGGTGCTTTCGATGGATACGGAGACGGGTCTACTGCAGCAGACCCGCCCGGCGTTTGGCGGCAACTTGATGGCCACCATTATCTGCCCCAATCATCGGCCGCAGATGGCAACGGTGCGCCCCGGCATCTTTGGGGCACCCAAGTTTGACTACAGCCGCTCTGGCACGATTACCCAGGTATCGCTTGCGAATGATGTTAAGGCCCGTGTCGAGATCTCGATTCCCGCCGAGGAGTGGGGGCAGCAGGCATCAATTGCCGATGCCGAGCGCCTGGTCGTGGTGGGCCGCGGCATCGGCTCCAAGAAGAATCTGCCCCTGATGCGAAAACTCGCCGATGCCTTGGGTGCCGAGCTTGGTTGCACGCGTCCCGTTGTGGAGGCAGGCTGGTTGGAGTATCGCCACCAGATTGGCCAGACCGGCGTGTCGGTTTCGCCCAAGCTCCTTGTGAGTATCGGCGTTTCGGGCGCTATCCAGCATCTTGCCGGCATCGGCGGCGCGGAGTGCATCATCGCTGTCAACGAGGACCCGGATGCCCCCATCTTCGGCGCTGCGCAGTACAAAGTTGTCGGTGACGCCGTCGAAGTTGTCGAGGAGCTTCTGGCCCAGCTCGAGCGCTAGGCGCTGGCCAGCCAGACTCGCATCTCTTTCTTTAGGCGTTCCCAGGTCGCTTGCGTGGCGGGGTCGGTAAAGGGCCGCACGATACCAAAAGGTGCGTCGAGCAGGCGGTAGATATCGCCCTGCTTGCGCGTCAGCGCGCGGCTTGCCGGATAGACGAGCTCAAACATAAAGCAGATAAGCCCCACCAAGTAGTCCGCGGGCTCATCGCGCTCATCGCGCGTGACGCAGCGGTGCTCGTCAAAGGCAGCCAGCGTCGGTGCCGAGAAGTGGCTGGCAAGAAACACGTCCTCATCCACTTTGAGGATGGTGTCGACGGTGCTGTCGGCGATGGTGCGCATAATGTCGACCTTGTCGCCATCGCGCACAATATCGCAGAAGCGCCGCGTGCGCTCGTCGAGCTGCGCGGGTAGACGGAAATCGCTGTGATAGGCAATGCTTGCGCGAATCAACTCGTCTTCTACCGGATCGTCGATAAAGTCGCGGATACTTGTTGTCGCGGGCGCGTCTGCAGGGTTTTCGCCAAAGAGAACCTCGACGCCCAACGCCGCATGGCTCATGCTCTCGGCATCCTTAAACGTGTCCCAGCGTCGCAGCTGCTCAAAGCGACCCATATCGTGCAGCAGGCCGCAAAGCCACGCTAGGTCAATGTCCTGAGGTGACCAGCCCTGTTCGCGTGCCACGGCATCGCATGCCTCGGCAACGTGGTACGTATGCTCGATTTTGAGCGCGATACGCGGATTGGCGGCATCGTAGGCATCGGTGTAGGTTTTGAAGGCCGCGGCAGCCCGCGTTCGATCGATAGCTGTCATAATGACTTCCTAAAAAGTTGTGTCTTTCTGTGTCTTTCGATCCGGTGGCAATTGTAGGTGAACTCGGTTGCCATCGGGCGATGGTTCTGCCGCGTCGTTGAATGCGGCTCGGAAATCTTGTCGGGACGAGGAACGTTATGGTGCTCAAAATCGTTAAAACCGTCTGGCCGGTGATGCTTACCTATGTTGCGATAGCCGCGCCGTGCGGAATGATTATGGCGCAGACGGGAATGGAACCCTGGATGGTTTTTGCCCTGAGCAGCACGTTCGTGACGGGCAGCGGGCAGTTTATGGTCTGCAACCTGTGGCTGGCAGGTGTGCCTGCGGCATCGATTGTCGCAAGTGTGGCCGCAATCTCCTCGCGCTTTGCGCTTTACTCGGCATCGATCGCACCGCATTTGAGGGGTGCTTCGAAGCGTCAGACGCTGGCTGTTGCCGCGACACTTACCGAGGAGGCATACGGCATTTCGCTTGCCAAGTTGGTTAAAGGGGAGGATTGGGGTCCGCTCGAGTCCTTTGTGCTCAACGTGATCCTCATCGCAACATGGGGCGTTTCGTGTACGACGGGTGCCATCGTCGGCGCCGTTGTTGATGTTCCCACCGCTATTGCGGGTTTTGTCTGCACATCGCTCTTTATCTGCCTACTCTTTTCGCAGCGACTGTCGCGCGGCAATGTCGTAGCTGCCGGTTTGGCTGCGGTGTCCGTCGCCATATGCAAGTTCTTGGGGTGGACGAATATCGCCGTGCCGGCAAGTGTGCTCGTCGGCGTTGTCACGGCACTCGCGTGCGATGTCCTCGCCGAGGGAAGGGGCGCTCGCGATGCCCGTTAATGAGTTTCTGGTTCTATGGCTGTCGTCATGGGCGGCCATCGCGTTTTTCCGCATTGCCCCGGCGTTTGCCTTGCGCGGGAGAACGCTGTCGCCCCGCGTTACCGAGGCCTTGGGTTATATTCCGCCTGCCGCCTTTGCGGCGCTGGTCGCCAACGATTTGATAAGCCCTGGCGCTTTCGACGCCGGCTTGTGGCAGGGCTTGATTCCCTGGATTGCGGCCGCCGGCGTCGTGGCGGTGGCAATCAAGACAAAGTCGATGTTGTGGTGCTGCGTCTCGGGCATCGTGTTCTATATCGTTTTAAGCTTCATATAAGAGCGGAGCACGTTTAGCGTCCCGGCACACGTATCGAATTTCTCACCGAGCCGGTCTGCTTCTTCTGGTACCATGGTCAAACTTTACTGTAGCAAAGTATGACGTGGGCTTTTGTTCTGCGTCAGCGGAAATGGGGGTTTCATGGCACAGGAAGCGACCGCCAACGAGCAAAAGAAATTCAAAGTCCCGCGTATCCCGGGTGACATCATGATCTACCCGATGATCGTTGGCCTTTTGCTCAATACCTTCTGCCCGCAGGTCTTTGAGATCGGCGGCTTCTTTACCGCCGCCTGCCGCGGTGGTTCCAACACCATCGTTGCCGCGATCCTGCTGTTTGTGGGTGCCGGCATCAGCTTTAAGTCCACGCCGGGCGCCATCAAGACCGGCATCGTTGTGCTGATTCCTAAGCTTGTTGTTGCGGCTGCCCTTGGCTTGGGTGTGGCATATTTCTTTAACGACAACTTCCTAGGTCTGAGCTCCGTGTCTATCATCGGCGGCATCACGTTTTGCAACATGGCGCTCTATACGGGCATCATGGGCGAGTTCGGCGATGAGTCCGAGCAGGGCGCCGTCGGTATCCTGTTCTTTACGGCCGGCCCCGCCGTCACGATGATCATCCTCGGTGTTTCCGGCCTCGCCAACATTCCCATTGGCACCATTATCGGCTCCATCTTGCCACTCGTTATCGGCATGGTTTTGGGCAACCTGTTCCCGTTTATCAAGAACCTGCTGGTTCCCGGTGCCAATCCCGCGATTGCCGTCATCGGATTTCAGCTCGGTGCGTCCATGAGCCTGTCGAGCTTTATCACCGGCGGTATTTCCGGCATCTTGCTGGGCCTTGTCACGCTGTTTGTCGTCGGTCCCATTACCTTTGCCTTCGAGCGCCTGTGTGGCGGCAACGGTAAGGCGGCTGTGGCATGCTCCACCATTGCCGGCACGGCCATGACCACGCCGGTCGCCCTCGCCGAGGTCGCTCCGCGTTATGCCGAGCTTGCGCCCACCGCGTATGCGCAGATTGCCACCGCCGTCATCATCACGGCAATCATGGCTCCGATTCTGACCGGCTGGGTCGATAAGAAGTTCTGCCACGGCAAAGAGGATCTGTCGGCCGAAGGCGTCGAGGCTATTGAGGAGGCCGTCGCGACCGACATCGACGGCGAGTAATCGTCGACGCGAGTCAATCAAGCCGGCGTGTGCAATTCGCGCCGTCAGAGCGCCCGAACGAGAGCTGTCTTGCAGTAACGTTCGGGCGCTCTGCTATTATTCCCTTTACCCCTGCGGAGTAAGGGGCGTATATTGCCCAGACACGAATGGGCGATTCTGACCACTTGGATATTGAAGGGAGGGCGTCTAGTGGTTAAGGCACTCAAGATCGAGATATTTCTGCTATGCATGATTGTTCTTATCGGGCTTGCCGTACGAAGCCGCCGCTCCCTGTTCTCGAGCACCCAGCAGCTTTTGTTTAGCATGCTGGGCTACACGTCTGCTGCCTACATTTTCTTCGATATGATCTGGACGCTCTCGGACGGCGTGAACACTCCTGTAGGCATCACGGCCAACTGGATTTCCAACGCGGTCTCGTTTTCGCTGTTCGCCATCGCGTGCCTCATTTGGTTTTTCTATTCCGAGACGATGCAGGGCTCACGGCTCCTGACCACGCCCTACAGGGTGGTACTTTTAACGTTGCCAACCGCATTGGTGGTCGTGCTGGCATTTACCAGTTACTGGACGCACGCTATGTTCTACATCGATGCACAGGGCGTATATCGTCGCGGCTTTGCTTATATGATCCAGCCCATCGTGAGCTACTGCTACGTTATATATACGTCCTTGCATGCCTTTATTCAGGCTCAAAAAGTCGAAAGCCTGCAAAAGAAGGCCATTTATCACACCCTAGCCTTTTTTGCGATTCCCGCTCTGGTGGGCGGTACCTTCCAGGTTTTGTTTTCGGTACCGGGCCTTTGCGTCGGTATAACGCTGAGCATTCAGCTGCTCTACATCATCTGCCAGGAGCAGCTGATCTCGACCGACCCGTTGACTGGCCTTAACAATCGCAACCGTTTTGAGACCTATATGCTGTCGCTGTTCTCGGGTATTGACCAGGCCGATGGTGTGTATCTGCTTATGATGGATGCTGACGGCTTTAAGCAGATTAACGACCGGTATGGACATGTTGAGGGCGATCATGCCCTCCAGGTCATATCTGCTACGCTCAAAGAGGTCTGCTCGGCGTCTGGTGGCTTTATCGCACGTTATGGCGGCGATGAGTTTGTGGTGCTTCAAAAGGCGACGGCGGAGCAGGACATCATGTGTCTGTGCGCGGCAATCAGCGACGAGCTCGCGCGCGCCGAGGTCCCGTATCTGTTGCGGATGTCCATCGGCTACGCACGGGTTGGTGATGGCGTCGATACCTGGCAAGACTTGCTTCGCGCTGCCGACGCGGAGCTTTACCGCGTAAAGCGCGAGAAGAAGAAAGCCGGCGTCCAGATACGCTAGAAAAAAAGGGCGAACGCTGGCGTGCGTTGCGGCCCTCAGCTCACCGATGTACTCCATTAAGCTAAAGCATGTGAATCTCCTCTACTAAATAAGGGCGGTTCGCTAGGCTTTTTTGGGTTTGTTGACGATGATGATGCCGCCGCAGACCAACAGCAGGGCAACAAGTACGGTAACGGGGCTCGTGCCAGCGCCCTCGCCGAGCAGCAGTGCGCTCAACAGCACGCCAAAGACCGGGTTCATAAAGCCAAAGACCGAAACGCGGCTGACGGGGTTGACGGCGAGCAGGCGGGACCACAGCGAGTACGCGACGGCGGAAATGAGCGCCATATAAATGATGAGCGCGATGGCGGGGGCGATTTCGGTGGGGGAAAACGTGCCGCCCATCAAAAACCCGATTGCGGTAAGGACCACGCCACCGACTAGAAACTGCCAGCCGGCGAGCAAGACGCCGTCATGCTCGCGCGAGAAGATGCCAATGAGGCAGGTCGACAGGGCGCCCGCAACAGTGGAAGCCAAGATAAATCCCTCGCCGTCGAGCGTAAAGCCAAAGGTGCCATCCGCGCCCGAAAGGTTGACGAGCGCGACGCCTGCAAAGCCCAGCACACAGCCAAGCACCTTGGGCGTATTGAGCCTCTCGGTGTGAAATGCCAAGGCGGCAAAGAGAATTGCGAGGAAGTTGGCGCTGGCCTCGATGATGGAACTCGACATGGCGCTGGCGCGCGAGAGTCCTAGGTAGAAAAAGAAGTACTGCCCGATAGTCTGGAAGAGTGACAAGACAAAGATGGGCTTGATGTCACGAGCCTGCGGAATGAGGGGGCGGCGTTGGGCCGCACTCATCCCAACGATAACCAGGGCGCCGGCAAGCGTGAAGCGCAAGCCCGCAAAGAGCAGCTGTGAGGCGCTATCGTGCGCGGGGATGCCAAAGAGCCCGTAACCGATCTTGATGCAGGGGAAAGCCGACCCCCAGAGCGCACAGCAGACGAGGCAGCCCAGGATGAGCCCGGGTAGGGTGGCGAGATACGGCTTGCGGCTTTCCATGATGTCCTTCCTGTATGCGCAAAGCAAAAAAGAACCCGCCACCGGGCGTGCCGGTGACGGGTGTTGTTACCCGAGGGAATTGTACCCGATGGGAAAGCTTTAAGCGAAGTAGGCTACGCCGCTCTCAAAGATTGGCATGAACTTATCGCCGGGGACATGCTCGGGTACGTTGCGGTACAGGTTGTCGCCGCGGCGCTCGGCATGGCCCATCTTGCCCAGGACGCGGCCGTCGGGGCTCGTGATGCCCTCGATGGCAAGTGCGGAGCCGTTGGGGTTGACGGAAAGGTCCATGCTCGGCTTGCCGTCCTCGCCCACGTACTGCGTGGCGACCTGGCCGTTGGCGATCAGCTGGGCGAGCACCTCGTCATTGGCGACAAAGCGGCCCTCGCCGTGGCTGATGGCGACGGTGTAGGGGTCGTCCAGGCTGCACTGCGACAGCCACGGGGACAGGTTGGACGAGATGCGGGTGCGCACCAGACGGCTCTGGTGGCGACCGATGGTGTTGAACGTCAGCGTGGGCGCGTCGGGCGTGGCGTCGACGATATCGCCGTAGGGCACCAGGCCGAGCTTGACCAGGGCCTGGAAGCCGTTGCAGATGCCCAGCATGAGGCCGTCACGGGCCTTGAGCAGGTCGCGAACTGCCTCGGTGACCTCGGGAGCGCGGAAGAACGCCGTGATGAACTTGGCGGAGCCGTCGGGCTCGTCGCCGCCCGAGAAGCCGCCGGGGATCATGACGATCTGGCTTGCACGGATGCGGCGGGCAAGCTCGTGGGTGCTCTCGGCGACGGCCTCGGGCGTGAGGTTGTTGATCACGAAGGTGTCGGCCTCGGCGCCGGCGGCGCGGAAGGCGCGGGCGCTGTCGTACTCGCAGTTGTTGCCGGGGAACACCGGGATAATCACGCGCGGGCGGGCGATCTTGGCGCCGCCGTACACGTGGATGTCCTTGGCGCGGAAGTCGATGGTCTCGACCTCGGCGGTCTCGCCGGCGCTGCGGTAGGCAAAGACGCCCTCGATGCCGCTTTCCCAGGCCTCCTGAAGCTCGGAGAGCTCGATGACCTCGGAGCCGGTATCGATGACGTAACCCTCAACGGTGGTTCCCAGGGGCTCGACGACAACGCCGTCGGCGACTTCGGGCAGCTCGGCGTCATCGGCGAGCTCGACGATAAAGCTGCCGTAGAGCGGGGTGAAGAGGCTCTCCATGTCCACATCCTCGGCAAGCTCGATGCCGATCTGGTTACCCACGCACATCTTAAAGAGGCTCTCGGCGCCGCAGCCGTAGCCAGGCGTGGAGACGGCCAGGGCGTCGCCGGTGGCGGTGAGCGCCTCGACGGCGTCAAATGCGGCGAGCAGCTGCTGGGCATCGGGACGGTAATCCTCGCCATAGGTGGCGGGGGCGATGCGGACGACGCGGTGCGTCAGGCCCTTGAACTCGGGGGAGACGGCGCGGGCCGCCTTGCCCACGGCGACAGCGAAGCTGATCAGGGTCGGCGGAACGTTGAGCTCGCCGGCCTCGTCCTCAAACGAGCCGCTCATGGAGTCCTTGCCGCCGATGGCGCCGGCACCCAGGTCGACCTGGCCCATAAGGGCGCCCAGGACGGCTGCCATGGGCTTGCCCCAGCGCTCGGCTTCGGTGCGCAGGCGCTCAAAGTACTCTTGGAAGGAGAGGTAAGCGCGCTTGTGCTCAAAGCCGGCGGCAACGAGCTTGGCGATGGACTCGACCACGGACAGATAGGCGCCTGCAAACTGGTCGGCCTCCATCAGGTAGGGGTTGAAGCCCCATGCCATGGCGCTTGCCGTGGTGGTCTCGCCGTCCACGGGGAACTTGGCGACCATGGCCGAGCTCGGGGTGAGCTGCGTCTTGCCGCCAAAAGGCATAAGCACGGTTGCGGCACCGATGGTGGAGTCGAAACGCTCGGAAAGGCCCTTGTTGGAGGCGACGTTGAGGTCGGTGACGAGCGAGGTCATACGCTCGGCAAGCGTGGTGCCGGCCCAGCTGGGCTGCCACACGCTGCGGGCACAGACGTGGGCGACCTGGTGCTTGGGCGCACCGTTGGAGTTGAGGAACTCGCGGGACAGATCGACGATGGCGACGCCGTTCCATGCCATGCGCATGCGCGGCTCGGCGGTAACCTCGGCGATAACGGTAGCCTCCAGGTTCTCCTCGGCGGCGTAGCCCATGAACTCCTCGACGTCACCGTCGGCGACGGCGCAGGCCATACGCTCCTGGGACTCGGAGATGGCAAGCTCGGTGCCGTCCAGGCCGTCGTACTTCTTGGTCACGGTATCGAGGTCGACATACAGGCCGTCGGCAAGCTCGCCCACGGCAACCGAGACGCCGCCGGCGCCAAAGTCGTTGCAGCGCTTGATCAGACGGCAGGCGTCGCCGCGGCGGAACAGGCGCTGCAGCTTGCGCTCGACCGGGGCGTTGCCCTTCTGGACCTCGGCGCCCGAGGTCTCGATGGACTCGGTGTTCTGGGTCTTGGAGGAGCCGGTGGCGCCGCCGATGCCGTCACGGCCGGTGCGGCCGCCCAGCAGGATGATCTTGTCGGTGGGGGCGGGGCACTCGCGACGCACGTGGTTTGCCGGGGTAGCGCCCACGACAGCGCCAACCTCCATGCGCTTGGCCACGTAGCCGGGGTGATAGAGCTCGTTGACCTGACCGGTGGCAAGGCCGATCTGGTTGCCGTAGCTGGAGTAGCCGGCGGCAGCGGTGGTTACGAGCTTGCGCTGCGGCAGCTTGCCCTCGAGCGTCTCGGAAACCGGGACGGTGGGGTCGCCGGCGCCGGTGACGCGCATGGCCTGGTACACATAGCTGCGGCCCGAGAGCGGGTCACGGATGGCACCGCCCACGCAGGTGGCGGCACCGCCGAAGGGCTCGATCTCGGTCGGGTGGTTGTGGGTCTCGTTCTTAAAGAGGAACAGCCAGTCCTGGTCCTCGCCATCGACATCGACCTTCACCTTGACGGTGCAGGCGTTGATCTCCTCGGACTCGTCGACATCGGTCATGACGCCGGTCTTCTTGAGGTACTTGGCGCCGATGGTGCCCATGTCCATGAGGCAGACGGGCTTGGCGTCGCGACCGAGCTCGTGGCGCATCTCCATGTAGCGGTCGAAGGCCTGCTGCACCACGGCGTCGTCGATCGTCACGTCGTCCAGGACGGTGCCGAAGGTGGTGTGGCGGCAGTGATCGGACCAGTAGGTGTCGATCACGCGGATCTCGGTGATGGTGGGGTCGCGATCCTCATCGCGGAAGTACTGCTGGCAGAAGGCGATGTCCGCCTCGTCCATGGCAAGACCGCGCTCGGAAATAAAGGCGGCAAGGCCGGCCTCATCGAGCTCGCGGAAGCCGTCGAGCACTTCGACGGGCTGGGGCTCAGGGGTCTCCATGTACAGCGTCTCGGGCAGGTCGAGCGAGGCGATGCGCGCCTCGACGGGGTTCACCACGTAGTGCTTGATGGCCTCGATGGCGGCCTCGTCCAGAGCGCCCGAGATCATATAGACCTTGGCGGAGCGCACGGCGGGGCGCTCGCCCTGGCTGATGAGCTGCACGCACTCGCTGGCGGAGTCGGCGCGCTGGTCAAACTGGCCAGGCAGGAATTCGACGGCAAAGACGGCGCCATCGCTTGCGGGGAGCTCGTCGTAGGTCACATCGACCTGGGGCTCGCTAAAGACGGTCGGCACGCAGGAGCGGAAAAGCTCCTCGTCGATGCCCTCGACGTCGTAGCGGTTGATGATCCTCAGGGCCTCGATGCCCTTGATGCCGAGAATCTCGGTCAGCTCGCCCTTGAGCTGCTGAGCCTCGACGTCGAACCCGGGTTTCTTCTCCACGTAGATACGAGAGACCATTGGTTCCTGCCTTCCTGATCGGTTGGGCGTACGGTACGGTATGCGGCAGCGGTCGGTTTACGGGGCAAGCCTCGCAGTCGCCTTGAGCCACATGTTTGTAAACCTCACTATGATACGACAGCTCGCGGCGCGTTGAGGACGGCGAGGGTGCTACAGTGAAGCGCAAACAAGAGAAAGGCATCACATGGCATTCGTTTCGCTCGCCATCATCGCACTCGTGGCCTTTGCGAGTCCTTTTATCGCCTCGGCGATTCCTGGAAAACCCGTTCCCGAGACGGTCTTTTTGCTCGTGCTCGGCGCGGTGCTGGGACCCCATATGCTCGGCGTCATCCATGTAGATGCCGAGGTCTCGCTCGTGTCCGAGCTCGGTCTGGCCTTTTTGTTCCTGCTTGCCGGCTTTGAGATCGACCCCAAGAGCATCACGGGCGTCGAGGGACGCTACGGTTTGGCGACGTGGGTCGTCACGCTTGGTATCGCCTGGCTCGCCGTGCGCTTTACCCCGTGGTTCTCGGTCAGCCATTTCGACGGTATCGCCGTGACGCTTGCCCTCACTTCGACGGCGCTCGGCACGCTCGTGCCCATCATGCGTGAGCGTTCGCTCGCCGGCACACGCGTGGGCGACTCGATTCTCGCGTATGGCACCTGGGGCGAACTTGGGCCCGTGCTTGCTATGTCGGTGCTGCTGTCTGCCCGCACTGGCATTCAAACGCTTGTAATCCTTGGCTTGTTTGCGGTGGTTTGCGTGTTGCTGGCCGTGGTCCCAAGCCGCTCCAAGCGCGTCGGCAGCCGCTTCTTTGCGTTTGTCGAGGAACGCGCCGATACCACGTCACAGACCTTCGTGCGCCTGACGGTGCTCATCCTGGTCACACTCGTGGCGTTCTCGGCCGTCTTTGATCTCGACATCGTGTTGGGTTCTTTTGCCGCCGGCTTTGTCTTGCGCTATATCATCCCCGAGGGCAACCATACGCTCGAGACCAAGCTTGACGGCCTGGCCTACGGCTTTTTGATTCCGGTGTTCTTTACCGTGTCGGGCGCAAAGATCGACCTGACGGCCGTGGCGTCGCGCCCGGGCTTGCTCGCGGGCTTTATCGTGGCGTTGTTGATCATTCGCGCGGTGCCCATTCTTATCTCTATGAGCATTTGTCCTGCGACGCGCGATGTGTCGGCGTACGGTCGCATTACCGTTGCCCTGTACTGCACCACGGCGCTGCCGATCATCGTTGCCGTGACGAGCGTTGCCGTCAACGCGGGTGCGCTGTCGCAAGACATCGCGTCGGTTATGGTTGCCGCCGGCGCCATCACGGTGTTCTTGATGCCGCTGCTCGCGCAGCTCTTCTACCGCGTGGTGGATGCTGCGCCGGTCGCCGCCGTGGCAGAGGTTGCCGAGCATCCATCCGATGCGCTCGACATCTTGCGCGCCCACCACGACCTAGCGAGCTTGCTCGCGCGCGAGCACGAGCTGCTGACCTCGCATGGCCATGGTCGCGTATTCGAGGGCCTGCCTACGCTCGATACGATTGCCGAGCGTCTTTCCGCCGAGGCAGCGAGCGGCCACATCGATGCCCGCATCGTGGACGCGGCGCACCTGCTTGCCGATAAGACCTATGGAGACGAGGTCGACCCGTCCGAGCTGACTCCGCGTGAGCGCCGCCGCCTGGAGCGCGCCAAGCTCGCTGTGCGCGAATACCGCCGTCGCATGCTGGAGCTCTATGCGCGCGAAGAAGCCGAAGACGACGACGGTAAGTAGTCGATACTTTCTCGGGGAAGCCGCGTCCCGCTTTGAAGGCTCGGAACGGGATGTGGTTTCCGAAACGGGGGCCGTTGGGAAGCTGTGTCCCGGAATGGGCGCTCAGAGTGGGATGCAGTTTCCGCAAGGAGGTCCTGGGGGAAACCGTGCCCCGTTCTGGTCCGAAATACTGGGACATAGTTTCCCTTTCATAACAGAAGAAGGCGCGCTGCCTGCAGTTGATGCGGGCAGCGCGCCTTCTTTGGTTGAGCTATGTTGAGGTTTGTGGCCGAAGCTCGTGGCCTCTTAGGAGCGGGCAGCTCCGTCGACGGGGAGCACGGCGCCTGTGACGTAGGCGGACATGTCGCTCGCCAAGAAAACGAAGGCGTTGGCGACATCCTCGGGCTCGCCCATGCGGCCCAGCGGAATGGTGGCGATGATGGGCTTGATGACCTCTTCGGGCAGGTTGGCGACCATGTCGGTCTTGGTCACGCCGGGTGCGACGGCGTTGACGCGAATGCCCATGGGGGCGAGCTCGCGCGAGAGCGACTGGACCATGCCGTTGACGGCAAACTTGGACGTGGGATAGCCGACGCCGGAGGGCTGACCGTACTTGGCGACCATCGAACTCGTGGTGGTGATGGTGCCGCCGTGGCCGGCTTCGGCCATGATCTTGGCGGCCGCCTGATGACCGTTAAAGACGGCGACGACATTGAGGTCCATGACCTTTGCAAACTCTTCGGCCGTGTAATCCAAAAGGGGCGAGCGCTGGGAGATGCCGGCGTTGTTGACGACCGTGTCAAGGCCGCCCATGTCGGCTGCAGCCTGGGTAAAGGCCTCGGTCACGGCCTCGAGCGAGGTGAGGTCGCAGGAGCGGCCCCAGACCTTGGCCTCGGGATAGGCGGCTACTAGCTTCTCAACGGCCGCGTCGGCAGTCTCCTGGCGCGAGCCAAAGACGGTGACGGCAGCGCCTTCCTCGATAAAACGGCAGGCGATGGCATAGCCGATACCGCGCGTGCCTCCGGTGATGATTGCTTTCTTGCCCTCGAGCAACATGGTGCTTCCTCTCATCGCGGGCGGACATTCGCAGCACAGCGTAGCGATAGCCGGAATCGGCCGCGTTTGCATATCGGTGAACGGTAACCCGCGCTACCGATGAACGGCTCGTGCAAATGCCGCTTTGCCGCTGTGCTTAGAAGCCGGATTGAAAAGGGCTCCCGTCCCACATAGGACGGGAGCCCCCGAGGCGCGTATTGTTAAGCGAGTGTTGGGCTAGTTGGCCATGACGCCTTCGATCCAAGCCTCAACGTCCTCGATGCGCAGGACGTTGGCGACCTCGGCCACGCAGTCGACGCTGGCAAGCTCGGCGGCGGCAGCCTGGACGTCCTTCTCGAGCGCGCGGTGCGTCAGGAAGATGACCGAGCAGGCATCGCTGACGCCTGACTTGCCGTCCTCGACCTGGTTGATGAGCGAGATCGAGATGTTGTGCTTGGCAAAGATGTCGACCGTCTCGGACAGGGCGCCCACGCGGTCGGCGACCTTCAGGCGCACATAGTACTTGGTCTGGAGCTCGTCCATAGGCTTAAAGGCGAGGTTGTGACCATAGGGCTCAATCTCGGGCAGCGGAGCCACGCCGCGGCTGATCTGCTCGGAGAGCGACAGGATATCGCCCACGACGGCGCTCGCGGTGGGGAAGGAGCCTGCGCCGGCACCGTAGAACATGGTTTCGCCCACGGCGTCACCCACCACGTAGACGGCGTTCATGGCGCCGTTGACCTTGGCGAGCATATGGTCTGCCGGGATGAGCGTGGGATGCACGCGGACGTCGACGCCGGCGTCGGTGTTGCGTGCGATGCCGAGCAGCTTAATGGTGTAGCCGAGCTCGCGGGCCTGGGCGATGTCCTCGGCGCCGATGGTACGGATACCCTGCTGGTACACATCGTCGGTGGTAACGCGGGTGCCAAAACCGATGGAGGCGAGGATTGCCGTCTTGCTGGCGGCATCGAAGCCGTCGACGTCGGCGGACGGGTCGGCCTCGGCATAGCCCTTGGCCTGCGCGTCGGCAAGCACGTCGGCGTAATCGGCGCCCTCGGCGTCCATGCGCGACAGGATATAGTTGGTGGTACCGTTGAGAATGCCTGCGATGGTCAGGATCTTGTTGCCCACCAGGTCGTGCTCGAGCGTGCTGACAATGGGGATGCCACCGCCGCAGCTGGCCTCGCACTTAATCTGCACGCCGCACGCGCGTGCCTTCTCGGCGAGCGTCTCGACATGACGGCCCAACAGGGCCTTGTTGGCAGAGACGACGTGCTTGCCGTTCTCGAAGGCGGTGGTGAAGATCTCGGTCGCGGGGTGCTCGCCGCCGATCAGCTCGACGACGATGTCGACGGCGGGGTCGGTGACGACGTCGTGCCAGTCACTCGTAAAGGCCTCACGCTCAATACCGGCTGCCTCGGCCTGCTCCCAGGCAAGCGCGCAGGCGCGGGTCAGCTTAAGGTCGATGCCGTAGGCGGCCAGGTACTCATCGTGGTGGCTCTTAATCAGACGGGCCACGCCGCCGCCGACGGTTCCCAGACCGATGAGGCCGACGTTCACGGTGCGCAGGGGTTCGCTCATAGATAGCTCCTTCGTGCATCTTATGGATGGATTATCCGCTTAAAGGTTGAGTGCATTCTAGCGTGAACCGAGGGCGCGTGCTCGCCAGGCAACAGGAGTCGCACAAAACGGCACCCCCGAAACGCTGCGGAAATATTGGAAACATGCTCGCTACAAACGATCTTCCGTAACAAACTGTCAACGTTTGCGCCATAAGGTTTGCCCCGTACCGCAAGACGGCCGCACTGCGGCCAGCGAAAAGGGGGACACCATGTTCAACATCAACAGCACGCTCAGCCGTAGGAACTTTCTCGCCGGCGCCGCGGCGCTCGGCAGCACCGCGGCACTCGCTGGTTGTTCGTCGGGTGGCTCGGACGGCGGCTCCGCCGATGACGGCAAGACCTTCAAGATCGGCGTTATCGGCCCTCTGACCGGCGCCGCGGCAACCTATGGCGTCTCGGCCGAGAAGGGCGCCAAGCTCGCCGCCAAGGATTTCTCGACCAAGGACCTCAAGCTCTCGCTTAAGTCCGAGGACGATGTCGCCGACGGCGAGAAGGCTATCAACGCCTTCAATACCCTGTGCGACTGGGGCATGCAGGCGCTCGTCGGCCCCGTCACGACTGGTGCTGCCGTCGCCGTCTCGGGCGAGATCGCCGACGATATGCTCATGGTCACGCCTTCGGCCTCGTCGCTCGACGTTACCAAGGATAAGACAACGGTTTTTCAGGTTTGCTTCACCGATCCCACCATGGGCGCCAGCGCCGCGAAGTTCTTGGCCGAGAAGTACACGGATGCCAAGATCGCCCTGTTCTACAACTCCGGCGATACGTATAGCTCGGGCGTTGCCGACGCTTTTGCCGAGCAGGCCAAGGCGTCCAAGCTCGACATCGTCGATACCGAGACCTTTAAGGACGACTCTTCCACGAGCTTTACCAACCAGCTCACCAAGGCCAAGGAGGCCGGCGCCACGCTCATCTTTGCGCCGATCTACTACACGCCGGCGTCCGTTTTGCTCAAGAACGCCAAGGACATGGGCTACGACATGACGCTCATGGGTACCGACGGCATGGACGGCCTGCTCTCTGTGGAAGGCTTCGATACCTCTCTTGCCGAGGGCGTACTGCTCATGACCCCGTTTTCAGCCGACGATGAGAAGAACGCCGACTTCGTCAAGGCCTATAAGGACGCCTACGACGAGACGCCCAACCAGTTTGCCGCCGACGCCTATGACTGCGTTCACGCGATTGCCGAGGCTATCGATAAGGCGGGGATTGACATTACGGCCGACGGTGCCGACATTGCCGGAGACCTTGCCCGCGCCATGCGCAAGATCAAGATCGAGGGCCTGACAGGCGAGCTGACGTGGAATGACGAGGGCCAGGTCGAAAAGCCCGCTACAGCCTATGTGATCCAGGACGGCAAGTACATTGCCGCCTAAGTGCGCATAAAGCACGACCGGTGAGGCTGTTTTATTCAGGGCGGGGATGCCTGTAACAGAACGGAAACATTGCTTTTACACAATAAAGTGGCTTTACTGCATAAAGTAATAGAAATACGCAGAAATATGGATAAATGAACAAATCAAAAGAAAAGTTGAAATAATCGCCACTTTCCTTAACTAAAGCGTCTAGTATTTTGCGAACGCTGAACACGGCGAAGGATGGCCTGTCGGGTAATCGAAACCCGACGAGATTTGAGAGGAGAGCCGCATGTCGAGCCTCACCGGTAAGTCATTGAACCCTGTTATGAATCGCAGGAGCGTTATCGCGAGCGCAGCAGGTCTGGGGGCGATGTCCATTCTAGCTGGTTGCTCCTCCAACGGCGGCGACAGCGGTTCCGCTTCGAGCGACGCTTCGTTTAAGATCGGTACCATCGGCCCGCTGACCGGCGCCAACGCGTCCTACGGCAAGTCCGTTACACAGGCTGTCGAGCTTGGCTGCAAGGATTTCTCGACTAAGGAGCTGCCGCTTGCCAGCAAGGCCGAGGACGACCAGGCTGACGGCGAGAAGGCCGTCAACGCCTTCAACACCCTGCTCGACTGGGGCATGCAGGCCCTCGTCGGTCCGACCACCACGGGTGCGTCGGTCGCCGTTGCCGCCGAGTGCGGCAACGACCCCGAGACGTTCATGATCACCCCGTCCGCGTCCTCCGAGGACGTTACCAAGGGCAAGGATTGCGTCTTCCAGGTTTGCTTTACCGACCCCAACCAAGGTGTCAACGCTGCCAAGTTCCTGGCAGAGAAGTATGCGAACGAGAAGTTCGTGCTGTTCTATAACTCCGGCGACGCCTATTCTTCGGGCATCGCAGATTCCTTTAAGGCCCAGGCCGCTAAGTCTAAGCTTGAGATTGTCGACGAGGAGACCTTTAAGGACGACTCCGCCACGAGCTTTACCAACCAGCTGACCAAGGCCAAGCAGGCAGGCGCCACCATGATCTTTGCGCCGATCTACTACACGCCGGCGTCCGTCCTGCTCAAGAACGCCAAGGACATGGGCTACGACGTCAAGATGATGGGCTGCGACGGCATGGACGGCATCCTGGGCGTTGAGGGCTTCGACACCTCTCTTGCCGAGGGTCTGCTACTCATGACCCCGTTCTCCGCCGACGACGAGAAGAACGCCGACTTCGTCAACGCTTACAAGGATAAGTACGGCGATACCCCCGACCAGTTTGCCGCCGACGCCTACGACGGCGTGCATGCTGTGGTCGAGGCTCTCAAGGAGGCCGGCCTGGGCGTCGACGCCGACCCCACCGAGGTTGCCGAGAAGCTGCCCGAGGCCATGCGCAACATTACCGTTGACGGCCTGACTGGCAAGCTCTCCTGGAACGACAAGGGTCAGGTCCAGAAGGACCCGACGGCGTACGTCATTACCGACGGCAAGTACGTACAGGCCTAATAGGCCGCCTTATATAGAGCGGTTTTGATCCCAAGCAGGGGAGGTTTTGGCCTTCCCTGCTTGCTTGGTATCTAGGGACAGTGTAACGTCCCTGTTTCATACATCAACTGGAAACCTATTCGAAAGGGGGATGTGGAACATGACGGTCTTTATCCAATACCTGGTCAATGGCCTGTCCATGGGCAGCGTCTACGCCATCATCGCGTTGGGCTACACCATGGTCTACGGTATCGCCAAGATGCTCAACTTCGCTCACGGCGACGTCATCATGGTCGGTGCCTATGTCTCGTTCTGTGCCACGTCGTATCTCGGCCTCCCGGGCTGGGCATCTGTAGTTCTCTCTTGTGTGGTCTGCACGGTTCTCGGTGTTCTCATCGAGGGTCTGGCATACAAGCCGCTGCGCCAGGCGGGTCCTCTGGCCGTTCTGATCACGGCCATCGGCGTGTCTTACTTCCTGCAGAACGCCGCGCAGCTTCTGTGGGGCGCCACACCCAAGAACTTCACTTCGCTCGTCACCTTCCAGGTGCCGGAGTTCTTGGCCAAGTTCAACGTAAGCGCCGTCTCGCTCGTCACCATCGTCGCCTGCCTGGTTATCATGGCCGGTCTGATGTTCTTTACAGGTAAGACCAAGATGGGCAAAGCCATGCGCGCCGTGTCCGAGGACAAGGCCGCCGCTCAGCTCATGGGCATCAACGTCAACCGCACCATCTCGATGACGTTCGCCATCGGTTCCGCCCTTGCCGCCATCGCCGGTGTGCTCCTGTGCTCCTACTCGCCGGTCCTGCAGCCCACCACGGGCGCCATGCCTGGCATCAAGGCCTTCGACGCTGCCGTTTTCGGCGGCATCGGCTCCATCCCCGGTGCCTTTGTCGGTGGCATCCTCATCGGCATCATCGAGGCGATGGCGCAGGCATACATTTCCACGAGTCTTGCCAACTCCATCGTCTTTGGTGTTTTGATCATCGTCCTGCTCGTCAAGCCTGCCGGCCTCTTGGGCAAGTACGTCCCCGAGAAGGTGTAGGTGAGCGTTATGAAGTTTCTTAAAGACAAGCAGACGCGTCACGACTTTGTTACGTATGCCATGTGCATCGTGGCATTTGCCATCGTGTTCTTTATGCAGTCTAACCATATGATCCCGCGCATGATCGCCGGCCAGCTGGTTCCCATCACGGCCTACATCGTTATGGCCATTTCCCTCAACCTCGTCGTCGGCATCGCGGGCGACCTGTCGCTGGGCCATGCGGGCTTTATGAGTGTCGGTGCCTACACGGGCATCGTTACCGCCGTCGCGCTCGAGAGCGCCGTTCCGTCCGACCCGATGCGTCTGATCATCAGCATTGTGGTCGGCGCTATCGCCGCTGCCATCTTGGGCTTTTTGATTGGCATCCCGGTCCTTCGCCTGAGCGGTGACTACCTGGCCATCGTGACCCTGGCTTTTGGCGAGATCATCAAAGAGATCGTCACCTGCCTTATCGTGGGCGTCGACTCCCGCGGCCTGCATGTGATCTTTAACATCACGGGTAACTCCACGATCGACGACCTGCACCTGCTCGAGGACGGCACCGCCATCATCAAGGGTGCCCAGGGCGCATCGGGCGTGTCGACCTATTCGACCTTCCTTGCCGGCGCCATCCTGGTCATGGTCGCACTCGTGATCGTGCTCAACCTGGTTCGCAGCCGTACCGGCCGTGCCATTATGGCCGTGCGCGATAACAAGATTGCAGCCGAGTCCGTAGGCATCTCCGTCACCGAGTACCGCATGATCGCCTTCGTGGTTTCCGCCGCCCTCGCCGGTGCTGCCGGAGCCCTCTTCGGCGGTAACTTCTCGCAGCTCTCCGCCACCAAGTTCGACTTCAACACGTCCATCCTCATCCTGGTGTTCGTGGTCCTGGGTGGTCTGGGCAATATGCGCGGCTCCGTCATCGCGGCGGCGTTGCTCACGGTGCTTCCCGAGCTGCTCCGTCAGTTCTCGGATTACCGTATGCTCATCTACGCCATCGTGCTGATCCTGGTCATGATCTTTACCAACAACCCGCAGCTTAAAGCGTTCTTCGGCCGCATCAAGGACCGCTTTACTTCTAAGAAGGAGGTGGCAGCCGATGCCCAGTAAGTTTGAGTTCAACAAGGGCAAGATGGTCCCGTATCCTTCTGGCGCCATCGTTCCCGACCGCGACCTGGGCGAGCGCCCGGCGCTCGAGTGCATCCACCTGGGTATTGAGTTCGGTGGCCTTAAGGCGGTCGACGACTTTAGCCTGACTATCGGCAAGACCGAGATCGCCGGTCTGATCGGCCCCAACGGTGCCGGCAAGACCACGGTCTTCAACCTGCTCACCAAGGTGTACCAGCCCACGCACGGCACCATCCTGCTCGACGGCGAGGACACCTCGGGCAAGTCGGTCTACCAGGTCAACCGTATGGGCATCGCCCGTACCTTCCAGAACATTCGCCTGTTCAACACCATGACGGTGGAGGATAACGTTAAGGTCGGCCTGCACAACCAGGAGCGTTATTCCGGCTTTGAGGGCGTACTGCGCCTGCCGACGTACTGGAAGCACGAGAAGGCCGCCCACGAGCGCGCCATGGAGCTGCTGTCCATCTTTGATATGGAGCACCTGGCAAACGAGCAGGCTGGCTCGCTGCCTTATGGCGCCCAGCGTCGTCTGGAGATCGTCCGCGCGCTTGCCACCAACCCCAAGCTGCTGCTGCTCGACGAGCCTGCCGCCGGCATGAACCCGTCCGAGACCGCGGAGCTCATGGAGAACATCGTCAAGATTCGCGACACCTTTGGCATCGCCATCATGCTTATCGAGCATGATATGTCGCTCGTCATGAATATATGCGAGGGTATCTGCGTGCTTAACTTTGGTAAGGTCATCGCCAAGGGCACGGCCGAGGAGATCCAGAACAACGACGCCGTTATCGAGGCGTATCTGGGCAAGCAGGATAAGGGGGAGAACTAAATGGCAGAGCCGATGCTTTCCGTCTACAACATCAACGTCTGGTACGGCGCCATCCACGCCATCAAGGACATCTCCTTTAACGTCAACGAGGGCGAAATCGTGGCCTTGATCGGTGCCAACGGCGCCGGTAAATCCACAACGCTTAAGACTGTCTCGGGCCTGCTGCGTTCCAAGACCGGCTCCATCAAGTTTATGGGCGAGGACATTACCCATACGCCTGCCGACAAGCTGGTGGGCAAGGGCCTGGCCCAGGTCCCCGAGGGGCGTCGCGCCTTTTTGCAGATGACGGTCGAGGAGAACCTGGAGATGGGCGCCTACACGCAGCCCAAGTCCACGGTTGCTCCGGGCCTTGAGCGTGTCTACGAGCAGTTCCCGCGCCTTAAGGAGCGCCGTCGCCAGGTCGCCGGCACCCTTTCGGGCGGCGAACAGCAGATGCTCGTTATGGGGCGCGCCCTTATGAGCAACCCCAAGCTGCTCATGCTCGATGAGCCTTCCATGGGTCTGGCGCCGATTCTGATTGAGCAGATCTTCCAGATTGTCGAGGACCTGCACAAGGCCGGTACCACGGTGCTTCTGGTCGAGCAGAACGCCCAGATGGCGCTTTCAATCGCCACGCGCGGCTACGTGCTCGAGACCGGCAAGATCACCATGACCGGCACCGGCCAAGAGCTCCTGCACGACGACAACGTCCGCAAGGCTTACCTGGGCGGCTAGGGACTTCCGCCGTTCTGCCGAACGGCGGACCGGCCGACGCTGCGCGGGCGCCCTGATCGACGTGCCGAAGCTCCTCACCCTTGGGGCTATGCCGCGGTACGAGGCCAGGTGGTCATGGTCCGGGAACCTCGCGATGTCGAATGACACCGCGAGGTTCGCCGCCGTCCTCGGCGGCCTCGACCCCCGAGTGGGCGATCCCCACGCGCTAACGCCTGCAAACAAGGGGATTGCCAAGACGCCGCCGGGCACCTCCGTCATAGACGTGGAAGTGCGGCCGCGCTGAAGCACTGCGCGGTGTCTGCTCGCTTATGTGCGCATCACGAAGGAAGACCAGATCGGTGAGCGGGATTGGCCCGAAGTCGAGAGATTCCCATCAGCCTCTCGTCGGTCGATGACCGGTTCACCACGCAGGAAGAGCGTGACGGAAGGTCTCGCAAAAAGGCTCCGAGCGCGGCGTGCTCATGCCCGTCGTGGTGCGCCCGAAGGGGGGGGACGGCTGCTACGAGCTCGATCATTTGCGAGGAGAAGACGAACCAGTCGTTGCAGATCCAATATGGATCTCGCCGACCTCGGCAAGCTGCTCGATGAGTGGAAGCCCTGTCGGGTCGTCTATTTCAACACCACCCAGAATGATGGTGTCATCGCGCAGGTCGATCTGCGTGTTGAGCACAGCGAGGTTAAAGCCGGAGGCCACAAATCCGATAGCAGCCAGGACGAGCCCCGTGGCAACAAGCCCACCCGCTACGGCAAGGTAAATCCTTTTTACGCTGGACATGTTTGCACTCCTTCCTATGCCGTGAGCGGCGCCGCTTCGGCGCCCATGCGGCTCTTATTGCCTCGATCTTTCCAGAAGGGCGAAACGGCTTTCTTCGCCCAAAGGGCAGAGAGGCGCGCGATCTGCTTGGACGCCGTCCAGGCGCCGGCTCCCGTGAGGAGCGCCACACCGATGGAAGCGAATCCCATTCCCATCGAGGCCAAAACGTACGGAACATGCCCGATAATGATGCCGTCCACGGCGAACAGGAGCCCTACCAGGCCCGCGCCCCCGAATGCCGCGGCCACGATCCACACGCAGAGCGCAAGAACCCAAATACAGATGTAGACTGCAGCGGCAACGGCGACGAACGCGAGCAGCAGCGGAATCCATACCGGAGAGCCCACGATGGCGAGCGCCCATAGAAGTGCCGTGCTCTTGCGCTTGGTCCTCGCGATCGCGCGCGGCACGGCGGGCAGTTCGTCGAGCGTTGCCTCGGCGACCTCACCGGGCGTGCCCATGGCGGCCACAGCCTCGGCCTCCGTCATGCCGTCCTCCATACGGTCGGCGATGGCCTCCGCGTAGAACTCCTGCGTTTCCTTTACCTGATCTGCCGGCAGGCAGGCCAGAAGCTCGCCCAGCCGGTTCAAGAACTCATCGCGCGTCATGGTGCGCCCCCTCCACGTAACGGTAGATCTCCTGCACGGATGGCCATTCGGCGAGGAACTCGGCGATACGCTCGCGCCCGGCGTCCGTGATGCGGTAGTACCTCCGCAGCCGCCCGTTGTGCTCGGCGGAGCGCGCGGTGATGCAGCCCGCCTTCTCCAGGCGCTTGAGCAACGGATAGAGCGTGGATTCCGTGAGCCCCATACTCGCGGGCACGTCCTTCACGATCTGATAGCCGTAGGATTCCTCGCCCGAGACGGCCGCGAGCACGCAGGCCTCGAGGAAGCCGCGCTTCATCTGTGCCTCCATCCGCACACCTCCTTTCGTAGTATACTGTGTAACACCTACTATATGACACATAGTATATGATGTCAACAGTTGTCGTATAGGGAGTCCGGTCTGTCTGTCCCCTGCGGGTACTCATTGGGGACGTACTTAAATGAGTACCCATCGCTCAAGGTGGCACCTGGGGACGTTCCTTATGTGCCGGCACTTTGGGACACTCCTTGTCAAGGTTTTGTTCCATCGTGCGGGTTGCTATTTAACGTGCGACAATGCCGTGTGGAAATCGAAATGTCTCCTGGGGGCTATCTATGCTGTACGAGTTTTGTGCCGAGAACTTTGAGCGTGTGCCGGCGGCTATCGATGCCGGTGCTAAGCGCATCGAGTTGTGCGACAACCTTGCCGTCGGTGGTACCACGCCCTCGGCCGGCGTTATCAGCACTACGGTCAGCTATGCTCACGAGCATGACGCGCGAGTGATGTGCATGATTCGCCCGCGTGGCGGTGACTTTCACTACAACCAGGACGAGCTGCGCATGATGGAGATGGACTTGGGTCTTGCCGTGAGCGCCGGCGTTGACGGCCTGGTCTTTGGCTGCTGCAAGCCCTGTGCCGGCGGCTGGGCGCTCGACGAGCTCACCCTCGGCGCCCTCGTGATGGCTACGGGCTGCGCGACCGAGGAGTGCAAGCGCGGGGCCATCGATATCACCTTCCACATGGCCTTTGACCAGCTCTCGCCCGAGGCTCAGCTGGACGCCATTGACACACTCGCCGACTGCGGCATCACGCGCATCCTGACGCATGGTGGTGCTGCCGGAACGCCGATCGAGGACAACCTGGAGCACCTGTCGCGTCTTGTCGAGTATGCGGGCGACCGCCTGACCATCCTTCCCGGCGGCGGCATTTCTACGGCCAACCGCGATACCGTGGCGGCGGCATTGAGCGTCTCCGAGCTCCATGGCACCAAGATCGTGCCGCTGGAGGCGTAACCCGTGGCGCTGGTATTTGACGTTCAGCAGGCGAACGGTAAGCCCGACGACAACCGGCGCCCTGGCACCGCGTGTCCCTTTTGCGATACCGAGGAACTTGCCGATATCATCCGGCGCGATGGTGACTGCATCTGGCTCGAGAATAAGTTCAAGACCCTGCGCGCCACCCGTCAAACCGTGCTGATCGAGTCGGCCGATCACGATCCCGACCTGGTGATCTATGAGCCGGATGAACTCCACCATGTGATGCGGTTTGCCCTGGGTTGCTGGCAGCAGATGATCGATTCACAGCAGTATCGCAGCGTTCTCATGTACAAGAACAAGGGTCCGCTCTCGGGCGGTAGTCTCGTTCATCCGCACATGCAGATTGTGGGTTTGGAGCAGGAAGACGGCTACACTTCGCTGACTTCTGCCAATTTCGAAGGCATCAATGTCTGGCAACAGGGGAGAATCTCGGTCAATATCTCAACCGAACCGATCATGGGGTTCTTTGAGATCAACGTTTCAGCCCCGCAGGGAATCGCCGCCAGCGATGACGCACGAGACCAAGCCGAGGCGGATCTCTTTGCCGATGCGATCCAGGTAGCTCTGCGCTATATCCTAAACGAGCACCACGGTGGTCGCGCAGAGTCGTACAACTTGTTCTTCTATCACCTGGGCGGTCGGACCATTGCCAAGGCGCTGCCGCGTTGGGTGGTTTCGCCCTACTTTGTCGGCTATCGTTTGGCCCAAGTCAATGCCGAGACGACGCTCGATATCGATGCTGAGCGTCTGCGTGCGCATCTGGAAACGCTCGTATAGCAAGACTAACACCCGCGTAATGCGGACAGCCTAGCGCGCCATGGCGTCGCGGCCGGCTTCGACCCGCTTGCGCTGTTTGGTGCGCTCCTCGCAGGTTAGGCACTCAAAGAGATGCCCGATAATCGAGGCCAGCACCTGCTGAAACAGCGTGCCGCACATGACGGGGAACACGACCTCGCCCGGAAAGTACTGCGTGGCGATGACGGCACCCGAAGAGATGTTGCGCATGCCGCAGGTAAAGCACATGGTAGTCGTCTCGCTATATGGCAGATGCAGCGCACGTGCGACCAGAAAACCGACGACAAAGCCGCTGATGGCGAAGACCAAAATAAAGAGGGCGACTTCCAGGCGCACCGCGTTTATGTGCAGCACGTACTCGCTCATAGCGGTGGAGTTGGACGCGATGACGCCCATCATCATGAACTTGCAGGCGGGCGAGAGCACGGGAGAGAGTTTCTCGTGGCCCCAGCCGCGCGTGAGTTCATTGATGGCAATACCGAGCACAGCGGGGATGGCGATCATAAAGGCCATGTTCTGCATCATGCTCGGCACGTCGATCGAGACGGTGGCGCCCAGCAGGAGCTTGAGCGTAAGCGGAATCGTCACAGGTGAGATGACCGAGGACGTCAGGATGATGGTGAGCGCGAGCGGGCCGTTGCCGCCGAACATGCTGATCCACATAAAAGCGGTGACGGCCACGGGCACGCTGTATTCGAGCACAATGCCGCAGACAAGGTTGGGGTTGGAGCCAAAGAAGAGTGACCCCATGGCATACGCCGCGATGGGAATAAGCACCGCCGAGACGAGCAGCGCCAAGACTAGGTGCAACGGACGGCGGAACACCTCGGTTACCTGGTGAAAGGTGTTGCTGAGCGCACCCTGAAACGTCATAAAGGCAAACAAGGTGGGAACGATGGGCTTGAGTACGCCAATCTGTTGGGGAAAGAGCACGCCGAGTGCCACGCAAATCGGAACGATGACCTGCATGTGCCCCGCGAGAAACTTGCCCAGTCCAACCCATTGCTTCATATGCGCTTGTGACTCCCTTTGCCCGTGAACCCGTTTTGAATGGATATGCTAGACGCTCGCATGCGTCCGTGCGTCAGAAACGCTCGAATATTTCGAGGCTATTACCGGCATCGTTTACCGAAACCGCGGCGTGCTGCGGCGATTTGCGTCTGCTCTGCACGGTATAATAAATCCGTTCAACAGATCTGCCTGCCGAAGCGGGCATACACAGAGGACTCATCGCTATGAACCGTGAGAGGTATCGCGGCGACCTGCCCCTATCGGGGGTGGGCGCCTATGTCATCGCTTAAGACGACGCATCGCTGGGCGGTCGCTCAGCAAAACCCCGAGCTCGAAAAGGAGCTTTCGGCTGGCCTGGGCATTCCCGGGCTGGTGGCGCGTATTATGGTCGCGCACGGCATTACATCCATCGAAGAAGGTCAGCTGTTTTTGACGCCTTCGCTCGATCGCGACTGGGCCGACCCACTCATTATCCCGGGCATGTCGGTCGTTGCCGACCGCGTCGAGCGTGCTATTTGCAACCACGAGCACATTGCGGTCTTTGGCGATTTTGACGTTGACGGTATTACGTCGACCTGCCTGTTGACCGAGGCACTGCGCACGTTTGGCGCCGATGTCACGCCGTTTATTCCGCATCGCTTTGACGAGGGCTACGGTCTGTCGCGTGCGGCGCTCGACCGCGTCAACGAGCTCGCCCAACCCAACCTGATCGTGACCGTCGATAACGGTATTGCCGCCAAGGAAGAAGTCTCCTATCTGGAGAGCCTGGGGATCGATTTGGTGGTCACGGACCATCACGAGCCCTCCGACCAGGTGCCGCAGGGCGTGCCCCTGACCGACCCCAAGCTCGAGGACGAGGGCCCCTCGCGCGAGCTTGCCGGTGCCGGCGTGGCACTCAAGCTGGTGCAGGTCCTGGGCGAGCGTTTGGGCAAGCCGTCGTATTGGCGTTCGCTGATAGAGGTCGCGGCGCTGGGCACCGTGTCCGACATGATGCCGCTCACGCCCGAGAATCGCGCACTGGTCGCCGAGGGCATCCAGCAGATGCGCGTGACGGCCCGTCCCGGCTACATCGCGCTTGCCGCACTTGCCAAGGCCGACCTTTCTACCATTACGGCCGACGGCCTGTCGTTTTCGCTCATCCCTCGTCTGAATGCTGCCGGCCGCATGGCTGATCCCAAGCTGGCGCTCGACCTGCTGCTTGCCCGTGATCCTATTGAAGCAAGTGCACTGGCAGCCGAGCTCGAGGAAATCAATCGCCAACGCCGCGAGATCGAGGCCGAGCTTACGCGCGATGCCATGGCGAAGGTCGAGGAGACTTATGACGGCGGGCGCGCAATCGTCGTGGGCGGCGAGGGCTGGCACGAGGGCGTCAAGGGCATCGTGGCGAGCCGCCTGACCAATCGCTACCACGTGCCGGCGCTGCTCTTCTCGATCGAGGACGGCGTTGCACGCGGATCGGGCCGCTCGGTGGGCAAAGTCAACTTGTTCGATGCCGTCGAGCGTTGCTCCGACCTGTTGATTCGTCGCGGCGGGCATGCCGGTGCGGTAGGTGTGACCATCGAGACATCCAAGCTCGACGAGTTCCGTCGTCGCCTTTCCGCCGTGCTATCGGAGATTCCCGCCGAGGACTTCGAAGACATCGACGAGGTTGCCGCCACGGTCGACCTTTCCGAGCTGAATATTGAGACTATAGAGCAGATTTCCCGTCTTGAGCCGTTTGGCCAGGGCAATAAGGTGCCGCTTCTGGCCGCCGAGGGCGTGACGATGTGTGACCGCGCCGTGGTGGGCAAAACCGGCGAGCACATGCGCTTTGTGGCGACCGATGGCGCCGCGAGTGTGCCGGCAATCATGTTTCGTGTGCCGCAGATCGACAGGCTTATCAATTGCGACAGCGCCGTCGACTTGGTGTTCGAGGCGGTGGCCGAGCATTGGCAAGGTCGCGTAAAGCCCAAGCTCATGATTAAGGATGTCTTGGTCCGCGATACCACGGCGCCCAGCGTTGACGACCCGGCATGTGAGCTTCGCCGCGGCGTGGAGCCTGCGGACGCCGGTCTTCGTCTGGAGTCCCGCAAGCGCCAAACGCTCGCTCAGCTTTCCTATACCGAGCTGACGCGCTCGCTTATCCATAGCTTTATCGGCTCGAACCAGCCGCACCGCGCTCAGGTCGAGGCACTCGACGCGCTCGCCGATCACCAAAGTGTTCTGGCCGTTATGGGAACGGGGCGCGGCAAGTCTCTTATCTTCCATGTGCACGCCGCGCGCGAGGCGGTTCTTCGCGGGCGTGCGAGCATCTTTGTCTATCCGCTGCGCGCGCTCGTTGCCGACCAGGCCTATCACCTCTCGTCGACGATGGCCGCGCTCGGCATTGGCGTAGGCGTGCTGACCGGCGAGACTGTGGAGGCGGCGCGCGATGACGTGTTTGCCGGCTTGGCTTCGGGCCGTACCGGCATCGTGCTCACGACGCCCGAGTTCCTGTCCATTCACCGCGACCGCTTTGCGCGTTCTGGACGTATCGGTTTTGTCGTTATCGATGAGGCGCATCATGCCGGTCTTGCCAAGGGCGGCGACCGCAGCGCATACCTCGACATGCCCGATATCCTCAAGGCCTTGGGCGATCCGGTCGTTCTGGCCACGACCGCCACCGCAACGGCTCCGGTCGTGTCGGAGCTTGCCCGCGTGCTGCCGATTACCCGTACGGTGGTCGACGAGACGGTGCGCGAGAACTTGCAGCTCGAGGACGACCGCGATCTTGCGAGCCGCGAAAACCGCCTGGTGTCCATCGTCGCGACGGGGGAGAAGACCGTCATCTACGTCAACTCGCGTGATCAGTCCGTGGCGCTTGCCAAGACGCTACGCAAACGCGTGCCCGACTACGCGTCGCATATCGCCTTTTACAACGCGGGCCTTACGCGCGCCGACCGCCATCGCGTAGAGGAGGCGTTTCGTGACGGATGCCTCAGCTGCATCGTCTCGACCTCTGCCTTTGGCGAGGGCGTCAACCTTCCCGATATCCGCCATGTCGTGCTCTACCACATGCCGTTTGGCGCGATTGAGTTTAACCAGATGAGTGGCCGCGCCGGTCGCGACGGCCAGCCCGCCGTGATTCACCTGCTCTATTCGTCGCGCGACGCCCGCATTAACGAGCGCCTACTCGACTGCTATGCGCCCGAGCGCGACGAGCTCGTCACGCTCTATCGCGCGCTGCAAACTATGTGGCGCTCCAACCGCGGCAAGACCGGGGACGATTCCTTTAGCGCGAGCGATATCGACATCGCGCAGATGTGCCTTGCCATCGATGCTCGCACGCCGGTCGACGAGCGCTCGGTGGAAAGCGGCCTGGGAATCTTCGAAGAGCTTGGCTTCTGCCGCGTTTCGGGGTTTGACGACACCCGTCGCATCGCGATGGCCGAAAACCCCGGCCGTGTGCAATTGAGCAGGTCAATTCGCTATTTGGAGGGCTTGCGCTCGCGCATGGAGTTCACGGCTTTTCGGAGCTGGGCACTCGATTCGTGCGCTTCTGATATGCTAGCCAAAGTTAACCGCCCGATCGTACCGCGGGCCTAGGGGAAGGGGACCTCGATGGATGCCGCAGCCCGTATCGCCCATGATTCCACCCTCCAGCCGTTTTCGGAGATGGAGCACTATAAGCATGCCGATGAACTGCCGCCCGAGATTATGGCGGACAGCTACGACAAGCTGGAGCGCCTGTGCCTCAAATATATGAATGAGGATGACTTCTCCAAGGTGGAGCAGGCCTACTGCTTTGCCGCCGAGAAGCACTGCAACCAAAAGCGCCGCTCGGGCGAGATGTACATTAACCATCCCGTCGAGGTAGCCATCATTCTGGCCGACCTCAAGATGGACTGCGATGTGGTGTGCGCCGCGCTGCTGCACGATACCGTCGAGGATACCGAGACCTCGCTTACCGATGTTTCCGGCCTGTTTGGCGAAACCGTGGCAGAACTCGTCGACGGCGTGACCAAGCTTACCAACATCGAAGTCGACAGCATGGACGAGAAGCAGGCCCTCACGCTGCGCAAGATGTTCCTTGCCATGTCCAAGGACATTCGCGTCATCATCGTCAAGCTCGCCGACCGCCTGCATAACATGCGCACGCTTGCCGCCCTGCGCGAGGACCGCCGTCTGTTTAAGGCGCGCGAGACTATGGACGTATACGCGCCTCTGGCCGACCGCCTGGGCATGAGCTCTATCAAGTGGGAGCTCGAGGACCTGTCCTTCTTCTACTTGGAGCCCGATGCCTACCAGCGCATCGCGCGTATGGTGGCTGAGTCGCGCGAGGTTCGCGAGCGTTATCTGGCCGAGACCATCAAGACGCTCACCGATGAGCTCAATCGCATTGGTCTTGAGGGCTTTCAGATCAACGGTCGTTCCAAGCACTATTGGTCCATCTATCAAAAGATGAAGCGCAAGGGCAAGGAGTTCTCCGAGATTTACGACCTGGTGGCGCTGCGCGTCATCACTCATTCGGTGCGCGATTGCTATTCCACGCTTGGTGCCGTGCATACCTTGTGGCATCCCATGCCCGGTCGCTTTAAAGACTATATCGCCATGCCCAAGGTCAATAACTACCAGTCGCTCCATACGACGGTTATCGGCCCCACGGCCCGCCCGCTCGAGATTCAGATTCGAACCTATGAGATGCACGAGCAGGCCGAGTACGGCATTGCCGCCCACTGGCTGTACAAGAAGTCGGGCGGATCGTCTGCGTCTAAGACCAATGATGCCCAGCGTCTGGACGACCAGATTAACTGGCTTAAGCACTCACTCGACTGGGCGGCGTCTGACGAGATCACCGATGCCAAGGAATACCTGCACTCACTGAAGGTCGACTTGTTCGACCAGGAAATTTTTGTCTTTACGCCCAAGGGCGAGGTCATGGCGCTTCGTGCCGGCTCTACACCGCTCGACTTTGCCTACGCCGTTCACACCGAGGTGGGCAACCACTGCGTCGGCGCTAAGATCAACGGTGCGGTGGCCCCGCTCACGCACGAGATCAAGACGGGCGATCGTGTCGAGATCCTGACCAACAAGAGTTCCAAGCCGTCGCGCGATTGGCTCAAGATCGTCAAGACACCTTCGGCCAAGTCAAAGATCCGCCGTTACTTCGCCGCCGCGACCAAAGACGATGACGCTGCTGCCGGCCGCGATATACTGGCCAAGGACCTGCGCAAGCGCGGGTATGGCATCTCTACGCCGCGATCCACGCGTGCGCTCAACGCCGTGGCGGAGCAGTTTAATTACAAGCAGCTCGAGGACCTGTTTGCCGCCGTTGGCGCCGGTAAGGTTGCCCCGCGCGCCGTGGGTAACAAAGTCGAGCAAATCTTGGACCCCAAGCCCGAGGAACAGCTCACCAAGGCCGAGGCTATCGCCGAGGTCGTGAAGCAGCCTGCCCGCGGCTCCAACCGCAAGCCGCAAAAGCGCGGCAAGAGCGCCAGCAACGGCATTATCGTCAAGGGCGAGAGCAACAGCGGTCTGCTGGTCCGTTTGGCGCATTGCTGCAATCCGGTGACGGGCGACGACATCGTCGGCTTCATCACGCGCGGTCGTGGCGTTTCGGTGCATCGCGCCAATTGCCCCAACGTCAAGGGTCTTATGGAGCATCCCGAGCGCATGATCGAAGTGGAGTGGGACGGCGCTGCCGACACCCTCTTCCAGGTCGAGATCGTGGTCGAGTGCCTGGACCGCATGGGCCTTCTCAAGGATGTCACCATTGCCATTGGCGATGCGGGCGGCAATATCCTTTCTGCCGCCACGTCGACCAACCGCGAGGGTATTGCAACCCTGCGCTTTATGGTCGAGATCTCGGACGCGAGTGGTCTGGATCCGCTGCTGGCTTCCATCAGCAGCGTCGATTCGGTCTACGATGCTCGCCGCCTGATGCCCGGCGAGGGTGGAGCCCAGCTCAAGCGCCGCGTTTAGTCGCGACGAACGTGCCACATTATCGATATTCGCTACACTCGAGGCATCGTTTGATGCCTCGAGTTCTATAGAGAGGAGAGGGACATGAGTGCTGTGCCCTTGGATTTAACTCCCAAGGGATCGGTCGAGATTGAGACGCTCGCAAACGGTCCCATTCAGACCAATAGCTATGCTGTTATTTCGGACAATGAGTGCGTGATTATCGATCCCGCTTGGGAAGGCGAGAGCCTCGTTGCGCATATCCGAGTCGAACACCCTGGCGTGCATGTGCTCGGTTCCGTTTGTACACACGGCCATGCCGATCATGTTGGTGGTGTCGCTGGAGTTCGCGCCGCCGTTGGCGCTGAAGCCCTGTACGAGCTGTGCGGCAAGGACGTAGCTGTGCCGCATATGAATATCGAGGAGCAGCGAGCGATGTGGGGCATCGAGACTCCCGATCCGGGCGAGCCGACGCGGCTGCTTGCCGAGGGCGATACCATTGAACTGGGCGCCATTTGCCTGCAGGTTATCGAGGCGCCCGGGCATACGCCGGGCGGCATCGTTCTATTTGCCGCAACAGAGCAGGGAAATATCGCTTTCGTGGGGGACACGCTCTTTCCCGGCGGTCACGGCCGTACCGACCTTTCCGGCGGAGACGAGGCGGCGATTCTGCGCTCGCTCTCCAAGCTCGCCCGGCTTCTCCCGCCCGATACCGTTTGCCTAACCGGCCATGGCGATTCGACCACCGTGGCACGCGAGCTTATGCAGAACCCTTTCATGCAGATGTAGCTTTGTAGTCAGTTTCTGAAGCACGAGAAGCGTCCAAACGTCAAGATATTTTCCCCAACGGGTCGATTCTGTAGGGCAAACGGTCAAAAAAAGTCTGTTTGGACGATATTCGTGAACAAACGAACGTTTACGTTCGGATACGCCGTGGTAAAATCACAGGCGTTATCGGAGCAACCTTACAGGAGGTTTCTTTTATGCTCGTCAACGCAGC
>CAJMLB010000003.1:0-71418 GCA_905214145.1 uncultured bacterium
GGTCGACTCGCCGGGTCCGGCCTGCCACACCGGCAACCGTACCTGCTTCTTTAAGAAACTCGCGTAGGGCGGGCGCTCGACTAAGCGCTTGGCCAACCAGAAAGGATTGAACCATGGGTGTGCGCACTGCGAATGTTCAGGATGGAAATATCGGTGAGACGCTGACGGGGTTGGCCGAGGTGATTCATGGTCGTCGCGACGCATCGCCGCAGGAGAGCTACACCGCTCGCCTGTTGACCGACGTCGAGGACGAGCTGCTCAAGAAGCTTGCCGAGGAGGCGAGCGAGGTCATCATGGCCTGTAAGGATAACGACCACGATCACATTCGCTACGAGGCCGGCGACCTGGTCTACCACCTGCTCGTGACGCTTGAGCGCTACGGCATCACCCTCGACGAACTGGCCGGCGAACTCAACGCCCGCCGCCACTAGTCATTGGGGACGTTCTTAAACGACTAGTCGTTTGGGACAGTCTTTGCCGGCGCTGCCAAATAGCATGCCCAATTACTACGATGAAACTGGATCTGCTGACCACACGTCGATTTTGAGCAAATCGTCAACGCTTCTACCTGCGGTTTTATTTTCCACATTAAGCCGATGGTCGGAGGTTTGCGGTTCATCGTAGTAAACGGGCGTTCTTTTTGGCGGGCGGTGTTGCACGGGCGTCGGTGGTGAGCAAAACGACCTGTTTTCCTCCGTCCCCAAGGGGTCATTTGTGAAGAGTGTCCCCAACGACTAGTCTTAGGCGAGGGGCGTGGGCTCCCATTCTCCGGTGAGGTGGGGGATGTCGAAGGTTCGATAGCTACAGTCGTAGGCGTGGGCCTGGGCCTCGCGGATGTTCCAGCAGATGTCGCAGGCGCGGTGTGCGTCCGAGCCAAAGGCGATGGGTACCTCGGCGTGGGCGAAGCAACGCAACAGCCCCGTCGAGGGGTAATAGTCGTCGAGGCCCTTGCGCGGCGCGGCGGTCGAGACTTCGACACGGCGACCCGTATCGTGGGCGCATTCGGCCATCTGCTCCCAAAGCGGCGCCGGGTCAAAGTCGGGCGCAAAGCCTTCCTTCGAAAAGCGCATGACCAGGTCGGGATGGGCCATTACGTCAAAGTTGAGTGAGCTTTCGCAAGCACGGCACCAGTCATCGACATAGCGCTCCCACACGCCGCGCACGCCCAGGTTTTCCCAAACATGCAGGTTGGTGTCATCATCGATCCAGCCGCAGCGCGAATCGGGTGTATCGGGGCGAGCGACGTTTTCCGTTCCCGCCGCACCCGCGGCACCGGCCATGATATCGCCGGGGTTGCCAATCCAATGTACGCTGCCCAGGCGCACGACGGCGCCTTCGGACCAGCGCTCAACCAAAGGCTCGCAGCCTTCGTACCAATCGCACTCAAAGCCATAGATAAGCTCGAGCTCCGGCGCGATCTGCGCGGTAAGCTTGCGGGCATCCTCGAAAGCCAGACGATGTGCCGGCAGGTTGCCCTCGACAACCTGCACTTCGCAATTGGAATCCATGCTGGCAGGCAGGGTAAGGTGATCGGTCGAGACCATGGCACGGCAACCGGCTGCAGCAGCGGCGCGAACGTTGTCCTCAAACGAGGCGTGTCCGTCCGAGAACGAGGTGTGGGTATGGCAATCGACCAGCGGGCAAGCAGGCATGGCGGCTCCTTTGCGTCAAGCGAATCCGCTCCATTGTAACGGCGCGGTCCTCGATGCGACGAGCGCGCCGGGGTGCCGGTTTCTTGCGGACAGGGAAAATCGCGCTCATCGCGCTCCGCCACATCCACGCCGCCCGCGATGTGTTAGCGTTTGGATGAACAAAACGAGCCCGTGCGGAAAGGAGCCGGACCGTATGCCATGCGATACCACATCCCCGCTGTCTCGCGAGACCGATGCGCCCGAAACTATCGTCAAACTGGAGTGCGACATCGATGACGCGTCGCCTGAGGTGCTTGCCTACGCTGCCGATTGCCTGCGCAAGGCCGGCGCCCGCGAAGTGCATTGGTTGCCGCTTTACTGCAAAAAGGGCCGTCCCGGCTGGCAGTTGCAGGTAATCTGTACCCACGAGGATATCGAGCGCCTGCAGACGATTGTCTTTTTGGAAACCACGACCAATGGCATCCGCCGCCAGGTTATGGAGCGCGTTTGCCTACCACGCCGCTTTGAGCGCGTAACAACGCCATGGGGCGAGGTGTCCGTCAAGGTGGCGACCTTGCCCGACGGCAGCGAGCGCGCGGCGCCCGAGTACGAAGACTGCGCCCGCCTTGCCCGCGAGCACAATGTGCCGCTCCAACGCGTGATGCAGGCGGCCCAGAGCGCGGCACTGCGATTTGAGTAACGCGGCTGGCGGCACGCCACGCCCAGCTCCATCAACCCCACCCGAAAGGACCACCATGAAATACCTCATCGCCTCCGACATCCACGGCTCGGCATACTGGACCGAGCGCCTGGTCGCCGCCATCGAGTCCGAGCAGCCCGACCGCATCGTCCTGCTGGGCGACCTGCTCTATCACGGTCCGCGTAACGACCTGCCGCGCGATTACGCTCCCAAGCGTGTGATTCCGCTGCTCAATGCCCTGGCCGACCGCATCATCGCGGTGCGCGGCAACTGTGACGCCGAGGTCGACCAGATGGTGCTCGACTTCCCCGTCATGGCCGACTACGCCACGCTGTTTGACGAGACCGGCCGTGAGCTGTTCCTGACGCACGGCCACGTCTTTGGCGCCGGCATGCACAACAGCGTCGACCACGCGCCCGCGCTGCCCGAGGGCTCCGCGCTCGTCTACGGCCATACGCACATCAAGGTTAACGAGGCAAGCGCCGCGCACCCGGGTCTGTGGCTCTTCAATCCTGGCAGCGTGAGCATTCCCAAGGACGGTACGCATAGCTACGGCATCTACGAGGGCGGCGTGTTCCGTCACGTGGTCCTGGAGGAGGAATAACTATGGCGCAGCACATGGCTCAGCAAAATGCCGAGGGTTCGCGCGACCTGTCCACGCTGGTCGACGCGTCGGCCGAGCTGCAGCATCTGGTGCAGACTATCTGGCGTCTGCGTCAGCCCGATGGCTGCCCGTGGGATCGCGAGCAGACGCATCAGAGCATCGGCAAGAACATGATCGAGGAAGCCTACGAGGCGCTCGATTGCATCGAGGCCGATGATGCCACGCATCTGCGCGAGGAGCTCGGCGACGTGCTCATGCAGGTAGTACTGCATGCGCAGATTGCGGCGGACGCCGGCGAGTTTACGCTGGCCGACGTGGCGCGCGATATCGACGCCAAGCTCATCCGCCGCCACCCACACGTGTTTGGCGATGCGGACGTCGAGAGCTCCGACGAGGTGCTCAAGATTTGGGATGAGGTCAAGCTTGCCGAGAAGGTTGCCAAGGACAAGGCCGTGGCAGCGGGCGAAGCTGCGCCCGAGGGTCTGCTCGACGGCGTGCCCACGCATCTGCCGGCGCTGATGCAGGCGCAGAAGGTGTCGCGCAAGGCGGCTGCCGTGGGCTTTGAGTGGGAGACGGTCCAGGATGTGTGGGACGAGGTTGCCGAGGAGCGTGCCGAGTTTGAGGCCGAGGCTCCCGGTTCGCCCGAGCGCGAGATGGAGTTTGGCGACCTGCTCTTTGCCCTGGTCAACGTTGCGCGCAAAGAGGGCATCGACGCCGAGAGCGCCCTGCGCGCGAGCACGGCCAAGTTTCGCCGTCGCTGGGCCGCGATGGAGGCCGCCGTGCACGAGGCGGGCGATGACCTCGCCGCCTGCTCAACCGCTCAACTCAACGACCTGTGGGACCAAGCAAAAGCAAGCGAGTGAGGCCTGCGTCTCTCACGGCATCCATTCGTAGAGAGGTCTCTACAAGCAAAAAGCCATATACAACGGAAGATGTGCCAGCTGCGCTTCGGCATCCCACTCGAGTTGTTTAGGGTGCAACACGTAAGCCATCCCAATCTTCTTGTTAAAGCGCGCGCGGAATCGGTCGAGGGAGATGGTTCCGTATCTGCGTGGCGACTTAACTTCGATGGGGCTGATGCGCGGCTTTCCGGCGGCATTGACATAGGGTCGGGTAACGAGGAAGTCGATTTCCATGCGCTCCTCCCCCTCCTTCTTTCCGCTTTGGAAATAAAAGAAGAGCCTGTGTCCATTGGCCTTTAGAGATTGGGCAACGTAGTTTTCGGTAAGCATTCCTTCGTTCAATCCGATGTCGCCGCGAAGCACGGCTCTGTAAACGTCTTCATCGGTATCGTTGTTGTCAGAGAAGGCAAGCGTTACAAGCAGGCCGGTGTCTGCCATGTAGCACTTGAGGGCCGTTTGCTCCATGCTGAGTGAAAGACCCACACTCGGTTCGCTTGCGGCATAGCAGATATTGGCAATTCGCGCGTCTGCCAGCCAAAAGAAGGCTTCTTCGTAGGTGCGCATGCGTGCGTTTTTATCAAGTGAGGAAAGCTTGAATCGTTTTTCGTGCTTAGAGAGCTGACCCGGGATGCCATCGAGTACGGAGACGACTTTGAATTCGTAACCGGTTGCAAAACGAGAGATATCGTTGCGATAGAGCTGGACGATTCGGCGCTTCGAAGCGTCGACGGGCGCAAAAGCGCGCTGTTCAACATAGATGGATACCGGCTCAGGCATGCCGCCTACGAGCATGTATTCGCGCATAAGGGAGAGCGCTCTGCGATGTAGGGCATCGGGGAGCGGCTTCATCTTGTTAAAACTCATGCGAATGAGATCGGCCAGCCCCTTTTCGTCCATGCCCCAAAGAAACTCCTCAAAGTCGAGGGGCTCAAGTTCCAGAGACTCTTCCTCGGATGGGATGACGATATCTTTAATGTTCTGCTTGATGCTGAGCAGGGATCCAGTTTCGATGTAGTCGTAACGTCCGTCTGCAACGAGATACTTGATGAGTCCGCGTGCTTGCGGGTACATCTGGACCTCGTCAAAGACGATAAGCGTCTCGTGTTCATAGAGTTTGACGTTATAGAAAACCGAGAGATAGAGGAAGAGCGAGTCGAAGTCAGTGCGATAGTCCTCAAAATATTGCTTAACTTCGGCAGGTGCTTGAAAGAAATCAATGACAAGGCAGGACTTGTATTCGGTTTCTCCAAACGTGCGGGCAAGCGTGCTCTTGCCGACGCGGCGGGCTCCTTCAATAAGAAGTGCTGTTTTACCAGCGTTTTCATGCTTCCATTTTAGTAGTTTGTCATAGGCTTTTCGTTTAAGCATGGCTACCTCGTACACGATATCCAGAACTTTTATAACCTGATTATGCACGATATCCAGAACTTCAGACCCTTAGAATTGCACGATATCCAGAACTTTGAACGATGTAAAAGCACATTATTGGCTCTTTCATTCGCAAGCCAGGTAAAGACGGTATGCCGATAGAAGAATTTAATGGGGGGGGCGACCTCTAGAGATGAATGCTCGGTGCAAAAACAAGCGCCCCAAAGAATGATTTCTCCAATTCATATGTATCCCTCGGCTAACTTAGGGCATAATGCAAAAAGTGCGACATGGCTAACTTACGGAGGCGCACCAATGGTGCACAGTCGGCCAGTCGCTTGCATCAACCGTTTCCAAGTGAGAGGGAGACAACATGAGTGACATTTTGGATGTCTACGGTCGCGAGGTGCTCGACAGCCGCGGCAACCCCACCGTAGAGGTCGAGGTCGTGCTCGAGGACGGCAGCTTCGGTCGCGCGATGGTGCCTTCGGGCGCTTCGACCGGCGCCTTTGAGGCATGCGAGTTGCGCGACGGCGACAAGGGTCGCTACCTGGGCAAGGGCGTCTCGCAGGCCGTCGAGCACGTCAACAACGAGTGCGCCGATGCCGTCGTGGGCCTCGATGCCTTCGACCAGCGCGCCGTCGATGCCGCACTGATTGCCGCCGACGGTACGCCCAACAAAACCAAGCTCGGCGCCAACGCCATCCTGGGCGTGTCGCTGGCCGTTGCCCGCGCCGCTGCCGAGTCGGCGGGCCTGTCGCTGTACCAGTACCTGGGCGGCGTCAACGCCCACCTGCTGCCCACGCCCATGATGAACATCCTCAACGGCGGCGTGCATGCCGACAACAACGTTGACTTCCAGGAGTTCATGATCATGCCCGTGGGTGCTCCGAGCTTTGCCGAGGGCCTGCGCTGGTGCGCCGAGGTCTACCACACCCTCAAGGGCGTGTTGCACAAGGCCGGCCTGGGCGGCGGCGTGGGCGACGAGGGCGGCTTCGCGCCCAATCTCAAGACCAACGCCGAGCCGTTCGAGTACATTACCAAGGCCGTGGAGAAGGCTGGCTTTAAGCCCGGCGTCGACTTCATGTACGCCATGGATCCGGCATCGACCGAGTTCTACAACGCCGAGACCGGCATGTACGAGCTCAAGGGCGAGGGCGTTGAGTACACGAGCGCCCAGATGGTCGATTACTGGGAGAAGCTTGTCGACACCTATCCCATCATCTCCATCGAGGATGGTATGGCAGAGGAGGACTGGGACGGCTGGGCCGAGCTCACCCGCCGCATTGGCAACAAGGTGCAGCTCGTAGGCGACGACCTGTTCGTCACCAACACCGAGCGCCTTAAGAAGGGTATCGAGCTGGGCGCCGCCAACGCGATTCTGGTCAAGGTCAACCAGATCGGCACGCTCACCGAGTCGCTCGAGGCTATCGAGACCGCCAAGGAGGCCGGCTACGCTTGCATCGTGAGCCACCGTTCCGGCGAGACCGAGGACTCCACGATCGCCGACCTGGTCGTGGGTGTTAACGCCGGCCAGATCAAGTCGGGCGCCCCGTGCCGCAGCGACCGTATTGCCAAGTACAACCAGCTCATCCGCATCGAGGACGAGCTCGAGGGCAGCGCGCGCTACGCCGGTAAGGCCGCGTTCTACAACATTCGCTAAACGGGCGAATTTGGCGAGGGGGAGGCTGACTCGGTTCCTCCCCGTCTTGGCTGGATGCCGCAAAGAACTATGGGCGCTGGGCCATACGGCTCAGCGCCTTTTTTATGTCGAGCAAAGGCTGGCGAAGGCGGTGCGGGCGCTCGTGCTATAACTAAAGGACTTAGCGCAAACAAACCTCAACCGCACAAGGCGCACATGGATCAGATTTACGACAACAGGTATTATTCCGCCGGTTCGCGCGAGCCGTCGCCTCGTCGTGCGCGTACCGCACAGCTTGGCGGGTCTGGTTATGCTGGTGCTGATCGCTCCAGGTATAGCTCGCCGGCGACTTCGCATCCCAATGCTCAGCCAAATAGTTCCTCGGATAGTCCGGTGCGCCCATCGCGTTCCAAGCATGCGTCGCGCCCTTCGACCCAGGCGTCCGACAAGCCGCGCCGTCCCTCAAGCCGTCTTTCCGGCTCGGACTTTATGCACTACGCCAACGACAACGCAGCGGTCAAGGCAATTTACGACTTTACCCACGGTCCTCAGCGAGGGCTGTTTATCGGTATTGTCGTCGCCCTGGTGCTCGTGAGCCTGTACTTTCCCGTGCGCGACCTCTACGTTGCCAAACGCTCGAGCGATATCTTGGCCAAGCAGGTCGAGATTCGCCAGCAGTACAACGACGAGCTGCAGAAAAGCGTCGACAAGCTGCTCTCAGAGGAGGGCATTAAGGACGCGGCGACCGAGGACCTGGGCCTGGTGATGCCCGGCGAGACCAAGATTGACGTGCTGGGCCTGGACGACGATTCGGACTCGTCGTCGAGCAAAAAGTCCTCGAACGCCAAGAAGGCCAGCGAAGTCGCCAAAGAGATCGAAGAGGTCGGCAAGGACGCGCCGTGGTACATCCAGACGCTCGATATGCTGTTTGGATTTAACGGCGTCGAGGGCCAGACGGTCGTGTCCAACGGCAAATAGCGCCCGGAGGGGAGCCTGCAATGGCAGATTGCAAACGCTATAAGGTAGCCGCGATTGACCTGGGAACAGTGTCGTCGCGACTGGTGTTAGCGCAGGTCGAGGCCGGGGCGATCGTGGAATCGTCCAAGCATACCGAGATCACCGACTTGGGCGAGGGCGTGGACGCGACGGGCCGCTTTTGCGAGGCGGCCGTTGAGCGCGTGCTCGCCGCATGCCGCATGTTTGTGGACGAGGCACGTGCCTTTGGGGCCGCGTGCATCTGCACCACATGCACGAGCGCCGCGCGCGATGCGTCCAATGCCGCGCTGCTGCTGGACGGCCTGCGCGATCTGGGGCTTGAGCCACAGGTGATTCCGGGCGAGGTCGAGGCACGCCTGACGTTTTTTGGCGTGGCGCACGACTTTGCTGGCGAGCGCATCATTGTTGCCGATTCGGGCGGCGGATCCACGGAGCTCGCGACGGGCGTCTATGCGCCGGAGCGTGGGGTCTTTGCGCTGGAGGGCACGCGTTCGCTGGACATCGGTTGTCGCCGCGTGACGGAGCGGTTCTTCTCGGCGCTGCCGCCTGCGGACGGCGAGCTTGCTGCCGCTGCCGCGTGGGCAGGTGAGCAGTTTGCGGGCTACTTTGAGAGTCTGCCTGTCGACTTTGAGCGCGCCGAACGCTTGGTCGCAGTGGGCGGCACGGTGACTACGCTGGTGGCTCTGGTCCACGAGCTGGAGCCGTATGATTCGAGCTTCGTGCACCTGCGCGAGCTTTCGCTGGAGCAGGTCTCGGCCGCTATCGAGCGCATGTCCACGCTGGACGCGGACAGCATCGCCGCGCTACCGGGTGTGCAGCCCAAACGCGCGGGCGTGATCTTGGCTGGCGCCGTGGTAATCCGCGAGCTCATGCGAGCCGGCGGCTACGACACGCTCACCGTAAGCGAGAACAGCCTGCTTGCCGGCATGGCCGCCACCATCAACGAGGTTCTCGACGGCGCGACCCCCACCATCGCCTGGACCCCCGCTCTCAGCACCCTCTAAATAAGCTGCGGTGAAATAGTTCCTAAATAAGCTGGTAAACGGTATAAACAGGATCTATTCCACCGCAGCTTAGAGCCCCACCGGCGTCCAAAAGAAACGAGCCCGCATCCCTTGGGGACACGGGCTCGAAAGCTCCATATGGTAGGGGCGGCGGGACGTCCGCGTATTTGCTGCGCAAATTCGCACCGGCTTCGGCCGCCTGCCGGCGCCCTCGTCGGCTCGCTGCGGACGCTGCGCGTCCGCCTGGTGCTCGCCCCCTCGCGGGTTCGAGTCCCACCGGCGTCCAAAAGAAACGAGCCCGCATCCCAACGGGACACGGGCTCGTAAGCAATCACATGGTAGGGGCGGTGGGACTCGAACCCACAATCCTTGCGGCGAGAGATTTTAAGTCTCCTGCGTATGCCAATTCCGCCACGCCCCCGTGAAACTAGAAGTCTAGCACAAGCCGTTCGCTACGCGTTGACAGCCATCGAGTGCCGGCCCGACTTTTCCAAGTACTCGGCAAACTTGGCCTCGTCGCCCTTGTTCTTGTACTGCAGGGCCAACAGGTACTCCAAGCGGCAACTCTTAACCTTATCGTCGCCGGCCTCCTCGAGCATGCGCTCCAGCTCGGGAATGTCGTTGTGGCGCTTGAGGATCATCGTGTCGTACATCAGCTGGCACTCGTGCGCGACTGCCTCGGCCTGACCGCCCTCAAAGCCCTTGATCTCGTGCAGGAGCTCCTTGGACTTTTTGCGGTCCTCCTGGCCAACGTAGTAGTTAAAGGCCTTAATGACCAGGTCGACGCGCTGCATCTTGGGCAGGTTGAGTCCCAGCAGCAGGTCGAACATCTCGCTGGCGCGCTCGTGGTCCTCGCGCAGCAGATAGGAGTTCAGGCGCAGGTAGTCGCGGTTGTAGCGCGGGTACAGCATGCTGGTGAGTTTGCCGTCGAGCAAACGATCGAACTCGTCCCACTGCTTGGCGGCCATGAGCTGCTGCAGGCGCTTAAACGTGGTGCGTTTTTTGACGCTAAAGAACACCGACACGGCGATGCAGATGATAACGACGGCGGTCCAGAGTGTGCGGGAATCGGGCATATTAGGGTCCTTAGTCGCTCATAAAGCGAGCGGTATGACAACACGTACTGGATGTATTATACGCAGCGCGCAAGCAAACTGGCATAAAAGCTCATCGAGGCCGAGTGACATCGCTCGCTGCGGTACACTTACCTAAAGTAAACCATGAAGGGAGACATTACCTATGAAGAAGATCGTTTTGGCTTGCGGTGCTGGCGCTGCTACTTCCACGCTCGTTGCCCAGAAGGTCGCCACCCTGCTCGACGCCAACGGTTATGCCGGCAAGTATGAGATCGTGCAGTGCGCCATCTCCGAGGCCAAGGATTACTGCGACGAGGGCGCTGACCTGCTGATCGCCACCACCGTTGCCCCCGAGGGTCTCACCTGCCCGTACGTGAGCGGCGTGCCCTTCATGACCGGCATGAACCGCGTCGCTGCTGAGAAGGCCGTTCTCGGCGTCATGGCTCAGTAGGCGCTGACTGCATGAGTGAGCAGAACGCCAATCCGGTCGAGCTCTTTGGCATGCGCGTTGCCCATGTGGGCATTAACGCCACCGACCCGGCAGACGCCTTGGAGATCGCGGAGCTGTTCTCGACGATGATGGGCCTGCCCGTCATCGAGACCCCGGTTTCGTACTTCAATGATTCGCTGGTCGAGGTCATGAAGCAGAACGGTCGAGGCGCTAAGGGCCACATCGGCTTTGCCGTCAACGACATCGATGCGGCCGAGAAGTGGTTTGCCGAGCGCGGGCTCGAGGTCAACGAGGAGTCGCGCGTGCTGCTGCCCGATGGCGGCACCAAGCTCGTGTACTTTAAGCGCGAGTTCGCCGGCTTCGCCGTGCACCTGTGCCGCGAGTAGCGTACAAGCTGCTATAGCTAGCAAAAAGGGATAGGGCCGCATGGCCTTATCCCTTTATTTATGCCGAGGGGTTGACTTTTGCAACGGTCAAAAAACCGAAGTCTAATACTTTTCCGAGAAGTGAACGAGACAAATCGGATCCCCGAAGCATTGACACTTTAAGGGCGTCGTTTCCTGCGGTTTCGATACTAGAATCCTGCGATTTTGCCGACGAAAAATGTGGATGCTTCAGGGGTCCAAAAACAGACGTTCACTTCGCGGAAAAGTATTAGACCTCGATTCACGAGGGGGCTTCCTACCGCGGCAGGCGAATCGTAAAGCGGCTGCCGACCCCTTCGACCGAGGTCACACCGATGACGCCGCCGTGGCTGTCGACGATCCACTTGGCGATAGCGAGCCCCAGGCCCGAACCCTGTGCGCCGGCATCGCGCGCGTTGTCGGCGCGGTAGAACCGCTCGAACGCGTGAGCTGCGGATTCCTGGTTCATGCCGATGCCCTCGTCTTCAACGGCTATGTCGACCGCGCCCGTGCCCGCTTCGGGTGTTATGCCAAATGTGACGGTCGTTCCCGCGTCCGAATACTTAGCGGCGTTTTGCACGATCACGCGCAGAGCCTGCTTCACGAGCGCGACATCGACGGACGCGTCGCAGCGCGGGTCGCTGGCAAACGCAGCGTCAAAAGCCAGCCGATATGTGTGCCCGGCATCAATCATCTGCGATTCCTCGCACACCTCGCCGACCAGTGCAGCCAGGTTGGTATTCACGCGCCGCAGCACGGTGCGGCCGGCATCTCCGCGTGCCAAAAACAGCAGTTGTTCCACGAGCTCCTGCATGTGCTCGCTTTCGGCCTTGAGCGAGGCGATGGACTCTGCCAGCACGGCCGGGTCGTCTTTGCCCCAGCGGTCGAGCATGTTTACGTAGCCCTGAATCACCGCGATGGGCGTGCGCAGCTCGTGGCTCGCATCGTTGACAAAGCGCATCTGCTGCAGCTTGGCCTCTTGCATCTGGCGCAGCAGGCGGTTGAGCGCGACCTCGATGCTCGCCAGGTCGGCGTCGCCAGTGGTGACGCTCGGCGAATCGACGCTTGCTCGCTCGATGGCCTGCTCCAGCGTTTCCATCTTGCCGCCGGAGAGCTGCATGCGGCCGAGCTCGTCCACGCGCAAAGCCAGGTCGTTGAGCGGCGCCATGGTGCGGCGCACGCGCCTCGCGCCGCCGAGCATGTTGAGCACGCTGATGACCTGCCAACCCACAACGACAAGGTAGAGAGGCCATAGCGTGACGAGGTCCTGCGCGAGGGGGAAGGTCTTGCTGGTGCGCGCAAGCTCGACGGTGTAGGTGAGCGTTGTCAGGTCCCAGCCGCGCGCGGGCGTCAGCGACATGCCGTGAACGGTGGCGCCGGGAATCCAGCCTGCGGTAAACGCGCTGTCGGGCAGCGTCTGGTTGTATCCATAGACGAGGATCGCCGCCGCAATCACCACCAGCAACAGATCGAGCCAGACGTAGCTCACCAAGCGGCGCCACATGTAGCTCCAGTTGATGGCGCGGGCGATGGAGGTGACGCGCTTGGTCTCGGCGTTACGCGCGACAGACATAGCCCACCCCGCGCACAGTTTGGATGATGCGGGCACCGCCGGCGTCTTCGATCTTGGCGCGCAGGTGCGCGATGTGTACGTCGACGTTGTTGGTGTCTCCTACGTATTCGTAGCCCAGTGCCTCGTGCGCGATGCGCTCGCGCGTGAGCACGGTGCCGGCATGTGCCATAAGCAGGGCGAGGACGTCGAACTCGCGGGCCGTGAGCGCGATGGGCGAGCCGCCGACCGTGACTTCGCGGCGGTCGGGGTCGAGCGCAACCGAGCCCACGGTGAGCGTGGCAGGGGAGGGTGAAGCGGAGGCCTGGGTCGAGTTGCTGGCCGGGGGAATCGCAACGGCGCTCTCGCCCGCGCCGCCCGCCATACCCGCCCTGACGCCGGCGCCGCCAACGCCCGAAGCCGTCCGCACGGCCTCCGAGCGCTTCAGCGCCACACGGATCCGTGCGAACAACTCCTCAATCGCAAACGGCTTGGTCAGGTAATCGTCAGCGCCGGCATCGAGCCCGGCCACCTTGTCCATCACAGCATCGCGCGCGGTGACCATGATCACCGGCACGTCCTTGTGCTTGCGGACACGCCGCAGGACCTCCATGCCGTTGAGCTGCGGCAACAGCACATCGAGCAGAATCAGATCGTAGTCGCGCTCCAGCGCCAGGTCAACGGCGGTGCGGCCATCGGCGGCGTGCTCCACCTGGTAGCCCTCGTGCTCCAGTTCGAGCGTCACAAAGCGGGCGATTTTCTCCTCGTCCTCTACGATAAGGATCCGTGCCATGCGTGCCCCCGTCTGCGATTACTTGTCGTCGTTCAGATTTTGCTTGATGCCGTCCGCGGCATCGGCGGCGTGATCCATCAGGTTGTTGATGCTGCCGGGCACGTCGCCGTCGCTGTCGATACGGTAGCGCATGCCAAAGAACAGACCAATCAGCATCAGCCATATCGTGGCGCCCCAGGCAAACAGGGCGACGATGGGAATCAGGATGGGGATGTTGAGGATGATCGCATCGCGGCGCGTGGCGATAAACTTGGTGTCCAGGCTCAGGCGGAAGAGCTTTTTGAGGTACTCCCACACGCTGTCCATCTTCTTGGAGAAGTCGGTCTTTTCGCTCGACTTTTCGTAGGCGGCCTGTGCGGCGACCATCTCGGCCGAGGGCTCATCGGCCGGCGCGGACTCGGTGGCGGCGTGCGCCGACGTGGTCTGGGTCTTGCCCTGCGACTCGAGCCAAATGATGGCGTCCAGAACGTTGCCGTCGGCGGCGTCGAGCGCGGCCTTGGCATCGGTATAGCTCACGTTGCACTTGGTGCGGATGGTTTCAACTTTTTCGAGGTCGTCCATGACCTGTCCTTTCGTTCGATGGGCGCGACGCCGGGCTATCTGCCCGGGCGCGAGCGTTGCGTTCGGCGGCCTGCGTTGCGCGGTGCCGCCCCGCCCTTGGTCGAACTCTATAGTGCAGGTTATAGATTAAGCGATTCTTGAGCCAAGATTAATAGTGGATGAGTTTTTGGGTGGCGCGGAGGCGGGCGGGGGCAGAAAAGGCAGGTTTTGCGTGGCGTGAAGGAGGTGCAGTCTGATCTTTGGGACGGCTGACAGCGAGGTCTAATACTTTTCCGAGAAGTGAATGAGTGAAAACGGACCCCCGAAGCATCGACACTTTTCGGGTGCCGTTTCCTGCGGCTTTGATGCCAGAATCCTGCGTTTATGCCGTTGAAAAATGCGGATGCTCCAGGGGTCCAAAAACAGACGTTCGCTTCGCGGAAAAGTATTAGACCTCGATAGCAGGGGATGGTGGGCCGATGACAAAGTGGTGGCAGAAAAGGGGTACGCAAAGCACGCCGGTCATAGGGAATCAAAATCACGTTGCAAAAGCATGAGAATATCCTACAATTGCAACATGAAGTACTTTAGCAACATAACGGCGATAAGCGAGCTTTCCGAGAGTGAGGGCGTGTTCACCACAGCCCAGGCGGCTCGTATGGACATCTCTCGAGATGCGCTGGCACACTCATGCCGCGTGGGGCGTCTTGAACGGATATGCCACGGCGCCTACCGGATGTCGGGCACGCAGCGCCGAGACACTGACGAGCTCAACGCTTTTTGGAAACTCACCAATCCCTCCCTTTGCGCGTGGGAGAGAAAACGCCAGTGGGATGGCATCGCCGTGAGCGGTACGACAGCGGCGAACCTACAGCAAATGGGCGATTTCTATCTGTCCCCCTACAGGATGACCGCGCCCATGCGCATCAATACGAGAAACGAATCCCTTTCTTTTGCAAAGCGCGAGATCGCTGAGCAGGACATCGTCTGGCTCGACGGCCTGCCGGTAACTAAACCCGAGCGCACGCTTGTTGATCTTTGCCTCGATTGCGAGGACCCCTCATTAATTATCGATGCCTATAACGACGCGCTTGGGCGAGGGCTCGAGATACAGCGGCTGAAAGATCTTGTAGAGGAGAACTCTAAAACCGCCAAACGACGCGAGTTGATGATGCCCTTGTTGACGGCGCTGAACGAGTAATGAAAAACGGAGGACATGGTGAAGTACAAAACACCTGCCGCACTGGAGATGGCTGTTAGGGATGCCGCAAGAGAATCGCCGATGGATACTAATCGGGCGATCGTCGGTTTCTACTTTCATCGCTTCCTATGTCGCGTTTTTTCAGAAGATGACGGCCGCTTTGTACTCAAGGGTGGCCAAAGCGTCCTGGCGCGAACACTCGATGCGCGTGTCACAAGAGATATTGACTTGGTTGCTCAAGAGGAGAGCCTCGAAGAGGCTGTTGCCGATCTGGCGCGGGCGGCTTCGATTGATCTGGAGGATTTCGTTTCGTTTGTCTTTGATCGTGCAGAGCAGATCAAAAAAGAAGATGAGTATCGGTGTGGTGCGAAGGTGTGGTTCACCCCCTTTATGGGAACCAAGAAGCTGCAGCCAATTTCAATTGACTTGGTAATTGATGAAGTGCGGGGACTTGAGCCTGAGGTTCTTGCGCCGATCGATCGTTTGAATATTGAGGGGCTCCCAGTCTGCGACTATCGAGTATGCCGAGTGGAGAGTGCCCTTGCAGATAAATTGCTCGCAATGGTAGAGATGCATGAGGGCCGTGCCTCTTCGCGAATCAAGGATATAGTCGACATCTTGGTGTACGCGAAAACTTGCTTCGTCGATGGGACTACGCTTGTCGAGAGGGTCGAGAAAGAAGCATCTGCCCGCAAGGTGGCAATGCCGGAAGAGTTCGTGGCGCCTCTCTGGTGGAAACAAAATGGTTCTGCGCAGTACATAAAGATGGCGAGGCAGGCGGGGGTACTTGATCTCGCGGGGAACATTGCTGGGGCAGAAGGGGTCGTCAATCGGTTGTATACACCGTGCTTTAATCATTCGGCGAATGTGCGCAAATGGAATCCTCAGACCACGGGATGGGAATAGGCTAGATAGTTAAGCCGGCGGCAGGATTAGTTCCTGCCGCCGGCTTAAGACGTTTCTACTGCCTATGTATGCGCTACTCACAGGCCTGGTCGACCACCTGAGTAACGGCCTTCTTTGCGGCTTCGAGGTTGCGCTGGGCTTGGGCGACAGCGGCCTCGGCTTGTTTCTTGGCCCTTACGACCTCGGCAAAGCGATTGATGGATTCGCTATACTCGCGCGTACGCGGGTCGAGTGCTGGTGGGACTTCGATCTCGAACAGATCGGTAGGGCGGATGGCGTGGCTGTACTGATTGTCGGACAATACCTGCAAAACTATGGACCCATGGCCGTCGGTGAGGTACGCCGCGACCATCTCTGCATACACCATGCGCTCCTCGTCGGTCATCGTTGGAATCGCCGGGCGAATGGCGGTGGTGTTGTGCGAGGCAACTAGATGCTGCTTTGCATCATCGATGCCGACCACAAGTAGGTTCGACGCGCCGTAACGACCGAGTATGCGCGGCATGACGATATCGCCGCAACGAAGCTCGTAACGAGCCAACACGTCTGGACTTACCTTTACAGGTTCGGAATCCAGCTCCGACGCGCCTTCCGCAACATCCTTGGGCAGCAAATAGCCGTTGCGGAAATCCTGAGATGAAATGCGGCGCACCTCGACAGCGTCGATGTCATCCGAGGTGGTGCTGTCTCGGGGCATAAACGGCACCACGCGCATAAAGCTGTCGCCGAGCGTTGCGCTGTAGTTTTGAGCTACGGAGATCAGGCCAACCCTGCCTTTGGAGAGCGCGGCGTGGTGTTGGAGTAGCTTGCGCGTTTCGAGCTCGACGGTTTCAATGGAAACCGTTTTGCGTGAGTCGCACTCGATGCCGCTCCAGTCAGGGGAGAAAGCCAAGGGAAGATTGGGGTAGCGAGCCCCGTCGGCAAACCGAAGGCGTGGCATGGGCGTGGCGGCATTGCGGAATGAAACGCTGCGATTTCCCGTCGACAATACAATAAGTGCGTACATGCCGTGCATCGGAGATTCGGCGAGCGGGTGATATAGGACGCTTTCGACGAGCCCCTCGCGCAACAGAATCGCGCGTGCCTGCTCGGCGTTGTCCAAAGACTCGAACGGCAGCAGTACGGCGGCTCGAGTACGACCGGAAAGGGCTAGTGCATACAGGCACCAGAGATAGGCCTCCCAATCGCAGAAGCCCAGGTAGCCAGGCTCCAGATCATTAATGAGCGCCTCACATGCGCTGTTGATTTCGCGAAAACGTTTGCGAACGCAAGCTGTGGCATCGATAAACACCGGCGCCGCGTTGTCATTGCCCGTGTTCTGCTTGCCGGGCTCAAGTTCGCAAATATTAGGTACGCCGTTGCCGTTCAGCCTGAAGCATTCACGAAGCGCCTCGCAGCCGATGGCGCCAGGTAGGCGAACGGTGAGTAGGCGGCTGCCTTGTTCTAGGTTAAGCGCGCGCGAGAGGGCGGCGGCGGTGAGACGTGGCAATGATGTTGTTTCACGCATGTATAGAGCCCTTTCTTCTTGGTGGGCTATATAATAGCAGAAAAATTTAAAAATTTCTAATGACGAGAACAGCCTACTGTGCTATCCTCGAAGCAATCCAAAACCAACTCAATACCAACTGCTTGATGCAATCGCTACACAGCCTTTAGACAAACCGCGCTATCAAGCAGGGTGATTTCACTAACGAAGCTGCAGGTTAGGTCGATTGTCATCATCCATACCTCAGAGCATTCTAAAACTTAGAACAGACTTACACCAAACACCCGAAACCGGATAGAAAGAAACATTCATGAAGAAACGGGACAACATCTACGAGGCATTCCTCAGTGCGATCGACGAGGATCTCCGCGACATGTGCGAAATGAACGGAAAGGTAGAACGGTCTCTTCCGTGTCCGTACTGCGGCGAGAAGAACGTCGAGCGCCTGGCCAAATCGCTCGTTGGCGTGCTGGAAGAGCGCTCGCCCGATATTCCCGGGCTGGTGCCCGAGCAGTATCGAGCCGATGTACACGAGGCCCGCGAACTTTTGACTGCCGCGACACTCGCTTTGCTGCCACTGTATTTTCCCCCGCGCGATAGCCGCATAGGCAGTGTAGCGACTGTGGTGAGTATGTTTAGGCACGGGCGTACTGCGGGCTTTAAATCGGCTGGTGTTCTCTTGTTCGAGGAAGTTGCGACAGGGATGAAGTACAGCACCAAGCAGGGTGCCTATATCCCGTCCTCCTTCGTGCGCCATACCGATGGCAGAAAGCCATGCGACCGGCTGCACCGCGATGGATCGCGTGGCTTTACGGCGGATGAAGATGATGCCGTCATGTTTTATAAGCGCTACCTCAAGGTGCAGCGACGCGTGTTCGATACGAGTCCGCGTTTCAACTTTGAGTTATGCGTCAAACGCCCGTTTGAGGCACTTTTGGACGAACGACACACTTTTTATTACATGGAGGAAAAGATGGAAATCGATTTGACCAACAAAGTACACGGACTCGAAAATCGCTATCTCCTCAATATCAAGCATCATAAAGATTACGACCTGCTTGACAAGCTGATGATCCATGCACTGCTTGCGTACCTGGGCGACACAACGGTCTCAACTGCTGCTCGCGAGAGTTATCTGGCGCAGGCCGAGCGCCTGATCGGTCACGCGACCAAGTCGCCGCACTCGGCACAGCTCAATGAGGACGACGGCGACGATCGCATTGCTTAACAACCACTAACGCCACGGACAAGAAAGGGGTCACGCCACGCCAGTCATCAAGATGTACGGCTACGAGGCCGCGCAGCAAACGGAGTATCAGACCAAGAAGTGGGCGACTAAGGAGGAGATGCGGGCGCTGTCGTCCGGCGATGAGCAGCGCGACGTGATCCTGGCGCAGGGTGCCACGGTGGCGTTCTACGAGGACGACAAGCATTGGGAGACGAGTGTGTCCAACAATGTTTTTGCCTTTGGAGGTACCGGCAGCGGCAAAACGGCGAGTTTCATTTTGCCCAACCTGCTCAATCACCACGAATGCTGTTATGTGGTCACAGACACCAAGGGTGAGCTGCTGCGCCGTACGGGGAAAGGCTTTGAAGAGGACGGCTACGAGGTAACGGTTCTCGATACTGTTAATCCCGAGCAGTCGGCCGGATACGACCCTCTGCGTTACGTGATGGATGTCGAGGATATCCCCACCACAGTGGCGGCAATCATGGAGGGGGTCGATCCTGACGGCCGTAGCCTTAGGTATGATCCGTTCTGGAATAACGCGAGCGACCTGCTGCTTCGAGCGATTGTTGGAATCCTGTTCCTCCTGGAGACCCTTGCCGGCACCCTTACGCCGGGTGAGGACCCCAATGCCCCGCGCCGCTACCTTAAGATGAACAACGTCTTTAAACTGGCTGCGCTCATCAAGGTTACGGGAGATGGTGAGGGGCGATTCCCGTTGGACTACCTTGTAGAAGAGGTGGAGTCCAGGGAGTTTCTCGATAAGTTTGGTGCGGAGAACGCTGATCTGTATGGCGTTGAGCAGTATCGCGATTTTCGAGGTGCGGCAGATAGGACGCTTAAGAGTATTCTGATCACGCTCAATGCAACTATCTCGCGGCTTAAGACGCCTCAGCTCATGCGCGTTTTTGAGAATGACGAGATGCGTCTTGATCGTATTGACGAGGGCAAGCGCATGATCGATCTTAAGGTGAGCGACAACGATTCGGCTAATGCATGGCTTGCGAACGTTGCCCTTAAGCAGCTGTTTAACCTTGCCCAGCGCCGTGCCGATGCCAGCCCCAGCGGCCATTTGCAGCGTCGCGTGCAGTTTGTGCTCGATGAGTTTCCCAATGTGGGCCGCATCCCCGATTTTGAGCGCAGCATTGCGACTGTGCGCAGTCGCGGCATTAGCTTTTTGATGTGTGCGCAATCGCTGAGCCAGCTCGATGTCGTGTACGGCAAATCCACGGCGCTTACCATCCTCGATAACTGCGATAGTTTGGTCTATATGGGCGGCGGCAGCAACATCGCGACGCAGAACTACATAAGCGAACTGTGTGGCGAGTCGGTTTTGGGCACCAAGTACGTGGGCGCCGAGCGCACTGCCGTAGATGTGCGCGGTTGCGTGATGACCCCAGGCGAGGTTGGGCTTATGCCCCGCACCGATTGCCTGGTCAAGGTGACCGGCATGCGTCCCTTCCGCGCCAAGAAGTACTTTTGCGCCGATCATCCCAATGCTGCCAAGTGGCTGAGGGATTAGCCCTTGCAGCTTTGTGTACCCCATCTTGCATGTTTTGTCGCACGGCTTCCGTTAGTCGTAAGCCGTGCGGTCCAGTTTTTGCCTCCTTACCGATTCCGTTTAGAAGGGAATTGCCATGCCCGTTATGTATCGTGAGCCCAGCATCATAAAGAAGTCCAAGGACGGCCGTGTTGCCGCTGTCGATATGGCAAGCGAACTGCTCAACAGCCGTGTGCTGCTGCTGGAGGGCGAGGTCAACGATGCGACCTGCAACGGCCTTATTAAGTCCATGCTGGTGCTGGAGCATCAAAGTGCGACCGAGCCCATCACCCTCATCATCAACAGCCCGGGCGGCAGCGTCACGGCGGGGCTGGCGCTCATCGACACCATGCAGTCGCTCGATTGCCCCGTGATCACGGTGGGCGAGGGCGTCGTGGCCTCGATGGCCGCGGTGATCTTGGCCTGCGGCGACCACCGTCAGGTGTACCGCCACACGCAGGTGCTCATCCACCAACTGATGGGCGGCATGGGCATGGCGCAGCAGACCGATATCGAGATCGTGGCCCAGCATACAGCGGCCATGCGCGCCGAGCTGGACGAGCTGCTGGCCGAGCATGGCAACCTGAGCGCCCAGGAGTTCCACGAGCTCACCGAGCGCGACTGCTGGTGCAACGCCAGGCGCGCTCTGGAGCTGGGCCTGGTGGACGAGGTGATTGCGCCCAGCAAGAAGGCGCTCTAGCGGGGCGCATGCCTTACAAGTACGTTGTGCAGGGCGAACAAGTGCGTAAATTCACAGCCAGAAAGAGGTTGAACATGAACAGGATTTGGGACGTCGATGGCATTGAGTGGGAAGACCTGCCCACCGTGAGCGACCTGCTGTGCGCTGCGGACACAAAGATCCTGGCGCGTGAGGTTGCCCTTCGATACGGCGGCAAGCCGGACGGCCGCGGCCGTGGCGATAGCGAACGCAGCCTAAAGCGCGCCCGCCGCAAGGTCAAAAAGCTGCGGAAGATAGATCCCGAGCCCAGCGACAAGATCATCCTGTTGCCCAAGCATGTCATCAATCGTCGCGATGCGGGCCACGGTTTTGGCTATTACGACGTGGAGCCGTGCATCTTTATGCGCGACGGCGTGCAAAGGCTGGGGGAGGACGCACTCGCCAATGTGCTTCCGTGGGAATTGATCCTGATGGATGATGAGTCCGCGAGCGAAATGCTGGGCTTTCGCGTATGGCTCGAAGGCGAGTGGGATCTATGCGAACGTTATCGCTTTTTGGCCGTGGTGTGTGTTCGCATGCTGAACAACATCCGGGCGCAAAAGGAGCTGCGCAAGTTCCTCGAGCAGGGCGATGCGGCCTGCGATATGGACGAGGACGATGTAGTTGAGGACATTCGCCGCGACGTGCTGTATCCCGAGGAAGTAATTAACGCCAAACTCGGCGGCTATTGGGACGCGAGTTTGGGACTCAACCTGCCCTGGAAGGACGAGCATCGGCAGACTTGCACGCGGATTGACAGGGCTATCGATGACCTGTTTGCCGAGGAAACGAAGCGCTGCGCTGCGGAGCTTGGGAAGAAGCTCGAGCGCGGGTATGAGGAGCGCGGGGAGTTACTGAACGGGATGTCCTTGTGAACGGTTGCCGACGGTCCGATAAAAATCTGTCCGGACGAAATGATAGAACGATAGCGTAAATAGCATCTGCACTTTAAGGAGTTAACAATGGGAATCGCCTATAAGGAACTGTTTCGTGTAAACCGTCCTATCTGTGGGCCTGGACCAGGAGGTTTCTTCATTAAAAGATTCAAGGAAGGCGGCTACAGTGAGGCTGAATTGCTCGATTTAATTTCGGGAGTGGACTTTTCTCTTGGTGAAGTGGATGAGGACATTAGCCTGAAAAAGAAATGCGAAATAGTCGAACAGGCGGTGAGTGGGGTGCATTATACGAGTTGGGCCCCCAGCGTGATCAGCATGATCATCTCACTTACGGTCGGAGGGTGTCTGTCTGCATGGGCGGGCAACAATTCAATCGCTGCCGGGGTTTTCGTGACGCCATGCCTGATTGCCTTGGGAATATATGCATGGTTTCGTTTATGCTTTGAGCGAAATCAAACGGTACTGTTGGGTGCGCTGAACCACATAAAGACACTTCAGCCGTAGTTGCATGAAATCGCCGATCGCCTGCCGTGGGCCCTCGGGACCGCCCTCGCGGCGCCCTTCCCGCTCTTTCCGGACATGGCGTCCTCCGATCTCCCGGGGCCGGCCGACCCGGCCCTCAGGGTATCGGATTCCCAAATTCATCCGTACATGTACGGATGAATTTGGGAGGTGTTCGGATGAAGTTGATATTCAAGGGGTGCGGCAGTTGGCAGGAATCTCAAGCGCCCAACCGCCAATCTCCACATTTCTTTGCTAAACTAGCTTTGCGCGGGAAACCGTGCATAGTTCGGGAGCATGTCCCCCAACTGGATCTAGGTTCGGATGCCGTTGCCCGGACTATTGGTGAAGGTTGGGGGACTTCCTACTTTCCATAGCGCAAGAAGTCGTAGATGCGGACGCACTTCCGATAATGCGAATCTTTCAACAGAGCCCTCTTCTTGGCAGGGTCGTTTCCCACGTCAGCCAGTGCCCGCTTCAGCAACGCTTCCAAGTCGTCGACGTCCATCTCTTCCTCTGAAAGGCACGGGATGAACGCGAACGGGCTCTTTGGCGCGCATGCATTCGCAAGGCCCTTTATGCTCAGCGACCCTTCGAATCTGCGACGAGTCGCAGGCATCGATTTGCGGAACGTTTCGCTTCGATAGCTATCAATCGAGGTGAGCGTTGGGAGATAAGTCGCTATGTCCTTACCGACCTCTCCACCGAGTCCGCGCGTGTACTTGAAGACAGGCATGTTGTTGGGCCGTTGGCGCACGTACATGTTGAGGTAGTTCTCGACGATGAACTTTGGGTCATAGCGAAGGTTATCGAGCACGATGTCCTCGAAGATATCTTCAGGTGAAATCGGCTTTCCGATGCTACTTGGTGACACCGACAGGCCGATGACGATCTTCTGGTCCGGGTCAAGGTCGTTGAGGACATTGTCTATCCCTGAGACGATGATGTCGGAACTCGGGTCGATATGCTCCGCAAGCCTGAACACGCTGCCCCTCAACTCGCGGATAAATCGCGTGCTATACATTTTCCGGAAGCTGCGCATCGCATCGTAGATCGACTCGAAGTCATCCGTGGTGATCTTCGTCATCGAAAGCGTACGGCCACCGAAACTCATAGCAATCTCGCCAACAGAGGTGTCGGTTGCGTGCTGAACGAAGATGAGCCGCTTGCCCAGCCGTTTGAGCTTGTCATCTGGTAGGCATTCGCAGATGTCACCCAGTATCGACCTGATGTTCTCGTCTTGAATCGAATAACCGAGGAAGATGACGGGATACTCGACGAAGAGGGTGAGCAGCTTCGCCGAGAGATACTTCCTCTTCTGCGCGAACTCCGCATAGTCAGCGCTGGTCAGGACGATGCTTCCCGCCCTCGAGACTGAGCCATGGATCTTGTATATCTCCTGAGAGAAAGCCTGGTCAGAGAACAGGAGGTCGCTTTCTCCGACGTAGGTCGTGAAACCAGGGAATAGGGTCTCACACATACAGTCATAATTCGTGGTGATGATGCCGGCAACTTTTTCCCTGCCCGCCTTCGCCAGCTTCTCAGTTTCGGCGCTCTCGACGAGACGAGCTCTCGCGATCTTATCTGCGACGTAGATCTTCATGGGCGAAGCGTCCCCGGTAAGCTCGTCACTGTGATCTTCGCGGAAGGCAGCGAATTCATCCGATGCAAAGAGCTCGTGGTTTACTTCGCTTTCCATGAGCGTGGCAACGTACGGCAGTTCGGACTCGACCTCGCCGTTCTGGACAGCAATCTTCGCCTGGCTCTTGAAGCGCGCGAAGGCATATGGGTCGTCAAGCACCTCGGCGCAGATATCCGAAAGCAGCCCCTCCCATCCCGGCGTGCCGCAGTAACGACGGGAGAGGCCAGAGCCGATGAAGAGAAACGGATAACGCCCGGCATCATCAACAGCTTTGTGGATTATCGATTTGATTCTCTCGTCCATAATCTTTCCTCCTGTACCAATCGACATGCTCGTGAAATGTTATCCCACCAACTTCGGCGAGTGCGGGCTGAAAGCATCGTTGCCGTTCTGCCCGTCGACCAATCCGCACGCGAGACTCAGCGGCACAACTGCAGCGTTCTCGACCTCCACGCTAAGCACGTAGTGGAAGTCCGCCCCCTGGCTCCCACGATTCCGCTCGTAACCAATGGCGGCCAGCCGGTCGGCTAGTTCGTCTCTCGAAACCAGCTCGTTAGCCTTCACCTTGCAAAGCATGGGTTCAAGTTCGTAAGTGTTTGTCTCGCTGATTGCGTTCCTGTAGAAGCGGAAATGGGTCGTACGAAAGAGATCTTTATGATGGGAGTACACGTGCCCGTCCTTAATGGCGTAGAAGTAGAAAAGGAACTCACCGCCCTCGTTTAGCCTGCCGCTACTTTCAAGGAAGCGGTAAATTTGTGGCGCTACAACGGAGAGCCGATTACGCTTCCGAAGCGATTTGCCCCACGAGCTGAGTTTATTGAATACCACAACGATATGATATTTAAAGGGTAATTGGACTATCTCCCGACCAAACGAGGATTCGGATTGGCTTGCTGAAATGTGGCAGTGCCCTGTTCTAAGCAACGTATTTGCGATAGAGTCGCGCGGGAACGGTGCTCGGGGCCGTTGCACCAGTAGCAAATTACTTATATCGAGCGATGTGATGCTGCGATTTCGGAAATGCTTGCCTGGTTGTGGCGCCGACTTCGAAAAGCTGGTTTATATTTCCATTACAGCTGAAACAGGCCGTCAAAATTCATGGAAGATCTTTTCGATAGTAATGGATGAACTGAGGAGGTTTGTCTGGAGGGTGGATCGAGGTTCAAGATTGTTGCGCTCTGAAACGTTTCAGCTGAGGTCGGAGAGCGATCGCATGAGTCGATTTATATTTCGGCAGCGTTGCATCCATAGAAGAGAGAGGGATGCGTATTCGTTTGGCAGCGAGGGCGTGAGTGGGCGGGAACTTCGTGGCGTACAGCAATAAGGCTATACCTAAAAGCCTTTGTGTTGAACGGGTTTTCGCGGGAGCGGAGGGTGCGTGCCGCGAGGGACGGTCCGCGGCACGACCGACCCGGCGCGGCATCCGGAGCGGACGCGGATGCGGCGCGGACGGCCTCTGACGGGCGAGCATGCGACAGTGGTTGCCCTGCTGGGCGGCAATAAGCTCGAATCGAGCACGAGCGATTCTTGTCCGGGCGAAGCGTTACAACTGGATTTGTTCTGTTGCCGACTGATCTTGAAGCATGTTGGAAGAAACGAAATTATAATTATTTATTTGTCTGTATCTATCGAAATGGAGACCGAGCGCGTGGAAAACGAGAGGAACATAACGGCAGTTGACCTTTTCGCCGGCTGCGGCGGAATGTCCCTCGGCTTCGAAAAGGCTGGCGTCAATGTTGTGGCTGCCTACGACAATTGGGACGCTGCCATTGATGTCTATCGCGCTAACTTCCAGCATCCTGTTTTCAAAAGGGATCTCTCCGACGTTTCCGTATCCGAGGAAGTTGCCGGCTTCGCTCCGGATATCATCATCGGCGGGCCTCCTTGTCAGGATTTCTCGCAGGCCGGCAAGAGATCCGAGGATGGTGGGCGCGCAATCCTCTCTGTTAGATATGCCGAGATCATCGCGAGGTGCAAGCCTCGCTTCATCGTTATGGAGAACGTCCCACGCGTTCGAACGAGCAAATCCATGGAAGCGATTCGGGCCACCCTCAAAGCGCAGGGTTATGGCTTGAGTGGGCGAGTGATGGATGCAAGCCTGTGCGGGGTCCCCCAAGCTCGCAAGAGATACTTCTTGATCGGATGCCTTGGGGCGCCCGACGGGTTCCTCGACCCATATCTTGAGAAGGGCCTTTCTGACCATCAGATGACAATTCGTGAGTATCTCGGTAACGAGCTTGGAATTGATTACTACTTCAGAATTCCGCGAAGCTACACGAGGCGGGCCATCTTCAGCATCGACGAGCCCTCGGTCACTATTCGTGGTGTGGACAGGCCGATACCGCCGAACTACAAGCTTCACCCCAACGACGCGGCGGACCTCAGTCAAGCCCGGTGCTTGACTCCAAAGGAACGCAGTAGGATCCAGACTTTCCCGGAGTCTTTCAAGTTCTTTGGGAGTAAGACGGATATCAACCAGATGGTGGGCAACGCCGTACCGGTAAACCTTGCCACCTACGTTGCACGAGCGCTACTAGAGTACAGGAGGGATGTGAGCGATGGACTGCGTTGATCTTTTCTCGGGATGCGGCGGTATGTCGCTCGGATTCCAGAATGCGGGCTTCAACATAAAGGCGGCGTTTGATAACTGGCAGGCGGCTGTCGACATCTATTCGGCAAACTTCGACCACCCGGCATTCAAATACGATCTTTACGATGCGGAAGCGGTCCCGAAAATTGAAGAGTATTCGCCGTCGATGATAATCGGTGGCCCCCCTTGCCAGGACTTCTCCATTGCGGGCGCCAGACAGCGCGGCAAAAGGGCCAATCTCACCATCCGATATGCTGAGATAGTTCGGGACGTCAGACCCGAGTGGTTCGTCATGGAGAATGTTTACAATATCGAGCGGATGGACGTCCTGCCCGAGGCGCTGGAAATATTCCGCAATGCTGGATACGGTCTCACGAGGCGCGTCCTCAACGCCAGTCTATGTGGTGTGCCTCAGATTCGCAGGCGCTTTATCCTTGTCGGTCATCTTGGTGATAAAGATGACTTTCTCGGCGAACTCTTGGATTCAAGGCTGAGCGACAAGCAGATGACCGTCAGGGATTACCTTGGCGATTCGCTCGGCACGCAATACTTCTACATGCATCCACGCAACTTCCAGCGTAGGGGCGTCTTCACGATTGACGAGCCAGCGGTAACGGTACGAGGCACCAACCGTCCGATACCGCCAGCATATAAGAGGCATCATGCCGACAAGGCTGATATTTCTGAAGGTGTGAGAGCCTTAACATACAAGGAGCGCAGCTATCTGCAAACCTTCCCCGAAGAGTTTGAGTTTGTCGGGTCCAAGACAGACATTGAGCAGGCGATTGGCAATGCCGTGCCAGTTAAGCTTGCTGAGTACGTTGCTAGATGCATAGCTGACTATGCAGCAGATTAATTGTGGTGGTTGCCATGTCCTTTGTCGATGAATGGAATTTGAGCTATCCCATTCCGAATTCTATATATAGCGAGAATACGCTATCCGTTCGCGGGAGAACAGTTGGACAAGGTGGTGCTGGACAGTACGAACTCAAAGGTTCAGGCTCTCTTGCAAACGGGGATACGCTGACTGCAGTTGACATTATCGGACACGCAATCATCTTGGAAGTAGTCGTACCCTCTACTGGGCAAGTTGTCTCCCTTGGCACGCGTTATCCCGTTGCAAAAAAAGGCGGAAAAGTACGTGTGCAAATACAAGGAGACGGGGCAAAGCGTCCAAATGTCGGCAACTTGTTTGCCGCACTGCTGTTGTTGCCAGTGACGGGCAAAGTAAACGATTCATCGCCGTTGCAAGAGGACGGTTTTGCGGAAAGGACATTCTGGATGGATGCAGCCGAAGTAAAGCCTGTGGGCGTCTCCGAAGATGCATATATCTTGGAGCTAACGAAACTCTTCTTCGCCACTGGAAGCAGATACAAAGACGGGCAGTTTTCGGGTGCGATAGATTACGACTACAAGTCGAGAATTGACGATCTTATTGCCCTTTGCAATCGCGGATGCAAGATGAGGGCTGGTAGCCTGACCACGGCATTCAAGTATTTCGCTGACGTTTACGCAGGGAAACTTGAGTTTGATTACAGCGTGGCTGAGTTCATGCGAAACCTCATAGCGAGCCAATTGATTGCCGAAGAGGGCATCGACTACGAACAAGGCGATGACGTGCTGCCCGCAATGCATCAACTAATCGACCTTGCTGCAAAGAATTCATCGAAAGCATCAAGCAGAGAGAAGAGGACTTTTCAGCTAAACAACCTTCCAGCTGAATTTAAAACCGACTTCTCCAGGCGCTACATCACGTCACTACTGGCAAAGCCCTTTGTCATCCTTGCTGGCAACAGCGGAACAGGCAAGACGCGGATTTCCAAGCGTTTTGCAAAGTACCTTGAGGTCTTGGATGAAGACGGGGAGCCAAACTGGTTGCTCGTCCCGGTCGGTGCCGACTGGACCGACAACACCAAGGTGCTGGGCTTCTTCAACCCGATTGCAGACGGCGGCAAAGGCGCGTACGAAGAGACCGGCATACTGAGACTCATCGAACGGGCCAACGCTAACCCCGAGGTTCCGTATTTCCTCATCCTCGACGAGATGAACCTGAGCCATGTCGAGCGGTATTTCTCAGACTTCCTCAGCCACATGGAGACCATCGGCGAGGATAACCTCATCGTGCTTGATGGGTACGGCGATGGCGGTGCTGACAGGCTGCCCTATCCGCAGAACCTGTTCGTTGTCGGCACCGTGAACATCGATGAGACCACTTACATGTTTAGCCCCAAGGTGCTCGACAGGGCAAACGTCATAGAGTTCAAGCCGTCGAAGGCCGAAGTCCTCGCAGGGTTCAAAGCCATCGAGGATGCGCCGGACGTTGCCGTCGCAGCTTCCGGCGTCCCCCAGGCTTTTCTGCGTCTCGCCAAGGACATATGGGAGGGAGCCAATTACATCAGCGAAGATGATGCTAACGCCATCTTCGAGAAGTTCGGCAAGCTGTATGAAGAGCTGGAGAAATGCGGCTATGAGTTTGCCTTCCGCACCGTGCGCGAAGTGCGAATGTACGTTAATGCCGCGCACGAGCTTGACGGCGAGAACTACGAACTCGAGCGTTCTGTCGATGAGCAGATTGTCCAGAAGGTGCTGCCGAAGCTCCATGGTAACAAGCGTGAGATCGGCAATCTGCTTAAAAGCCTGAAAGACATATGCGATGGCGAGCTGAGCTCCGTTAAGATAAGCCAGATGGCAGCGAAACTCGATAACGTGCAGTATGCGAGCTTCATCTAGCCTATGGACGGCAGCATCGGCGCAATCCGCTTTGCAGCGGATGGAAGAACAATAGCCAGGCTCTACCAGAGCGGTGCGCATGACCGAGTCGATTGGGACGAGGAACAGCAGACCGGGCTAACCGGGCTGACGTGTTTCGGTCTCAAGCCGGAAGCATCCCAGAATGGCGCTGGTTCAACACCAGCCTTCGCCGTCAAGGACGGTCTTGACGGGAGTCCCACGCTTCGAATCAACGAAACCACATGTTATGTGCTCGAATACGAGCGGACCCCTGATGGTGGCCTGCATCCTCGCGCCTCGTTCCAAAACGAAGGCAAGAATATCAGGTGCGACAGAAACGGCAATAGTGTCACCTTCCAGTTCGTGAACTATCTCGGGCGTTCGAGGATTCGATTCGGCGAGGAAGCTGATGCGCCGATGCTACAGTTCGAAGTCGTCCCGCTCAAGATTGGCTATGAAGACGATTACATCGAGCTCACCGAGGAGCTTGCCGCAAGGTGCGCTGCGCTGCTCCTTGACTACTCGGGCTCCACGTCGAACGTTTACAAGCAAGCCGACGAGAATCGCGAGACGCTGCTTGAGCAGTTCGTCTTCCTGCGGCAGTTCTGCTACGACCCGAACCTCCAAGCCCTCTTCGAGGCGATAAAGAGGAACCCTGATAGGACGCTGGATCACGAGGACGAGCTGCGGTCGGTTGGGGCTGGCATGCCGTCCCGGAGGTTTTATACGAACCCCTTCTCGAACAGCCGGATGTGGACGCGCTTGAACTGCGGCGGCGATGCGGGAGGCGTCTACCTCCCCCAGATGGTCAGCGTCACGCGCAAGTACGACCTGCTCGACACGCCCGCCAATCGGTTTGTGAAATTTGCCCTGCATGAGATTGACCGGATCTGCACCTCTCTGATGACTGTCCTGGATGCCGAGAAGGGCGATACTCGGCAGACGGAGTGTTATCGCGAAGCCGCCGCGCTGCACGCCATGCTGGATACGATACTCAGCGACGCCTTCTTCGACGATGTCGGCACCCTGCAGATGATGCCTCAGAACAACCAGGTGTTGCAGAAGCGCGAGGGATACTCGCAGATCTTCTTCGCATATTCCATGCTCGATATGGCGCTGCAGCTCGACTGGAAGGGCAAGGATGACATCTACGAGGGCGAATCGAAGAATGTGGCCCTCCTCTACGAGTACTGGATCTTCTTTGAGCTGTACGACATCGTAAGGGGGATCGAGGGGTGCGAGCCGATAAGCACCGATGACCACCCATTTATCGGGACGAATCCCGACGGTGGGCTGTCAATATCCCTCAAGCAGGGCGTACGCTCCTGCCAGTCATTCCAGATTGCGCAGTGCGGCGCGAAGGTAAACCTCTACTACAACCGCACCTTCTCGCCCCGTGACTTTCATGCCACTCGTTACGAGGGTTCGTACTCGAGACCGTTCAGACCCGACTACACGCTCGCGATATTCCCGGATGCTTATACAAACGAGCGAGCCGCAGTGCAAGATGGAGCTGTTGCATTCGTCCACTTCGACGCCAAGTACCGCATCACCGACTTGACGGGGCTTGTCGGCAAGGATGTGGGCACCGAGGAGGCAGAGCGCGAGGAACTTAACGAGGAGAAGGCGGCCTCCACCACGAACACCTACAAGCGCGGTGACCTGCTGAAGATGCACACGTACAACGACGCGATACGGCGCACGGTTGGCAGCTACGTGCTTTATCCGGGGTCGGGCGAAACGGGCGAGAAGGGCCAATTCCGGCTCTTCGAGGAGATTTTGCCGGGTGTCGGCGCTTTCGCCATGAAGCCGAGCATCAGCAGGACGGCAGAGAATGCGTTGCGCGATTTCATAGAGAAGGTCATCGGCGAGAACACGGCAAGCAATACGCGGCTGAACCGGCTGAGCTACTTCACCGAAATGGTTGTGGCTGAGCCTCCAAGCGCGGGCAAGACGGATAGCGACTCCTACGGGCATGGTGGCGAATCGTTCGTGATTGGCTACATTCGAGGGGACTCTCCCGATGACTACTATCACTTTCTCGAAAGCAGCGGCAGGCTCCGCAAGGGCGGGCGCTTTCTCTTCTACTTCTATGCCATTAAGGACGGGCATGTCTACTCGCACCATAAGGATCTCTTCCGCACGTCGTGGTTCCGCTTCTATCGGAACGCCATAAGCCAGACGAACACCTACGAGATCGAGCCTGTGGCGTGTCGCATAACCTCGAATGAGCTGGTTTCGAGGGACGAGCTGGCCGACCGCCTGGCCGACCTTGGCTACGTGCGGGATCGTGGGAATCAGGGTGCCGACTTCTACTATGTCCTGTCCGTGCGGGTGGAAGATGACGCGGCAGAACCCTTAAGCCTGGGGCGCAGGGCGGTGGATGAACAGAACGGCAACGATGCGTTCAGCCCCCACTCGCCAAAGATTGTTGGGTGATCATCTGGTCATTTTCAGAGTAGCGGTAACACCTACGGGCGCGCGAGGGGCAACGCATGAGGCCAATCGTCTACAACGGGGTTGACCTGTCGGGCGTGTGCTCTGCCGAGGTCATCGAGAAAGTTGCCCTGCCCGTGGAGGCGGAGACCCTGGCGGTGCCGAGGCGTGCCGGCGCACTGCTGGTGGCGGGGCGGCTGTCCCCCAGGCTAGTGCGGGCGCGGCTGTTCATGGACACCCGCCCGCGCCTTCAGGACGATGTTCGGCGACAGGGACGACGCAGCGGCGCTGCCACGTCGCGCAGGTAGCGGAGGAGGGTTGCTCCCAATGGCCCGCGGCGTCCGCGCCCCGGTGCCACCCCGTGACCGGCGGCTTCGCTCGAAGCCGCTACATCAGGCTCGTTCCCGCTTTTCCGGGTCATATCCCTTCGTATACACGGTAAAGCTAAGGCTATCTATCGTGCCGGTGCTGTAGACGCATGCGTCGGGCGCGCTCCGTGTGCCTTGGGCGGTCGGGTCGGTCGAGACACAATCGTCCCTATCTATTCCAAGCAATGGAATGGGCTTTGCCACCTGGTCGGCGCTATTAATTTGCGCAATGATCTCCAACAACTCGTATAACTTGATAAGCCATGAGCTGTATGGGTGCTCGCCGGGTCCCTTGTGCTTCAGCGTGCACTTTGATTGCGGGCTTTCGGCGAGCTGGCTCAAGCGTTCAAAAAGCGCCGGGTACTCGGCTTCGGGAAACTCGACTTGTACATACTGTATGCCATTGAGGATGAATCCGTACCACAGTACGGGGTATGGAAAACCGTTCCTATCTGGTCGCCTGATTTTTGTCCTGCAATTGGGCTGGTTGACGATAGACAGCCATGCCGCATAGAGCTCGTCGGAAATTAGGTCGCTCGCTTGGTATGTTGGGCCAAGACCATCGAGAACAAAATTGCCAAGGCTGTCAAAATAGTGGGCACAATCCGTTAAACCCTTTTCGTATGCCGTGCCGGCTTTTCTCCGTATATTGAGTGCGACGTCGCGGGGTGATTTGCGACCAAGATGTTTTTTGGCGTTGTGCCGCGGGTTGCAATAGAGCTTGGTCGCCGCGTTATATCGATCGCAGTACTTGCTGTTAGGGCCGGTCGGAAAAAAGAGCGAACCACAGGTTTGGCATGTTATCGGCATAATGCCGCACAGCAGCAGCTCGTGGAGGATGCGGGCATAAAGGCTTGCAAAGGAACATTCCTCTTCGGTGAAGTAAAGCTCTCCTGCCTTTGCAATAACAGCTTGAAGCCTTACGAGCCTATTGAGGTTTTCCTGGTCGTTAAGCTCTGCATACGTATGGAAGTCTCCATTTGCGTAGATTTGGTTCTCGCGCATAGCCTCGAGATAGTTCTTGCGAAACGCCTGCATAAAGGGGGCGCTATTCATGCGTTTTATATCGCTCAAATGTTCTTCGAGCTTTTGAGCCGTTTCGTTTCCGGGCAAGTGCTTTTTGGCTGCGTATGCAAAAGCGTCGCCAAAGCGGATGATTGCCGGCAGCTGATTATCGAATAATCGAAATTGTCGCGGGTCGCTTGTTTTGATGGCGGCTGGGAAAAACTCTTCGTTTTGCGCGAGCAGGCTAGGTGCCTCGGTGTTTTTAAGCAGCGGGGCAAGCTCCAGACATTCCTGATAAAAAACAATGAGAAGCGCTCGAAAGAGATCGGTATTGGTGCAAACGCAAGCTGTTTCTATCTGCGAGTTGACCTTTGGATAGTTGTCTCTTGGATTGTCGCGTTTATACGGCACCGGTTCTGTTAGCCCGGTCTTGCCGTTGGTAGTTGTAATGTCCATGTCGTTCGACACGAGCTTGAGATAGGAGCTGAAGAGGGACGCCATTTCTTGCTTATTGAGTTGGGCCGATGTCGTGATCACCGCGCGGTACAGGCGGTTGATTTCGTTGCACTCAATAGCGTTGTTGTTCATCCAGCAGCTGTAATAGCGATAGTCGGGAATTGCTGTGATGTTCATGACACACTGCCTGCAGACATTTTCAAGGAGATACCTGGCCATGCCAGATATCTCTCCGTGTGCATGGCGCGTAATGGCTTTATCGAATATCGGAGCAAAGAAATCGAGGTCGCGTTCCTTTTGTTTTTGAAGGTTGACTTCGATTTCGGCTTCGTTCAATTCTGCTTGCGCGGACTCTTGGTCGGAATCGTCTGGATCGAGCCAGTCGTCATGGTCTGGTTCGGCTGCGTAGTCCATCGAAGCGTGTTGCGCATCGTGGGGAGCAGGGGGCTGACGAATGGCGTTCTGCAAATCGATGTAAAAGCGCAATTTTGCTCGCTCACGAAAGTGGCCCCCAATCTCGTTGAAAAGCGAGCTTAAGTCGACGCGTAATAGGTCGTTGGCTACGGAGACGAGATTCCATGCGCTTGCATTGCCGGTTGCGTTTCCGTCATCGGCGCAATCAATCTCTGGCGTTCTGTTAAGAAGAAGCATGCGGGGATTGACGGGAGAGCGAAGAAAGCCAGCCTCGAAACCCCAGCTAAACGGCTCTTGTTCGGAATCAAGCATTAATGCTCCAAACAGCCAAAATTTAAAACCAGATAAAAGTCATATTACGCGGCTGTTTGCGGCTGTTCAATGGAATCAAGCGAAAAGGCTTAAAACCAGGGAGGCCGTTATGTCCGATTGCATCAAGCTCAACAAAGGAAACATCGATGTATGCGAGCGCGAGGTTATCGTTCTTCGCGAGATCATCGCTGCCGCCATGGGTCGTTTGCACCAGATGCGCAAGCAGTGCGAGCGCGGCTATGTGTCTTCGGAGGATTTCGAGAATGCGTTGGATGCGTACGGAGTAATCAGTGAGCGAGTCGATGAGCTTGACCAGCTTGGTTTCGAGTTCAGATGGTCGTCAGTCCCCGATGCCGGAATCGATGAGAACGACGGGCTCGAATGGATCGAGGACGACAACCCTCCGCGTGAGCGCGGTTTTGATATTGCTTGTTAATGTGACCGAACGGTTGATTGGAGACAAAATGTATCCGTACTACGAATGTGACAACTATCCCATGAGCATTACAGATGATGACGGCCCGTTTCTGATCATGGAGGCGAGGCTGTCTGGCGACGACGAGCTCAATGATGATTTTAGGAAAGGCGCCAGTTATAGATGCTCGTGTGCGACTGTTTCTGCGGCGATTGATCTTTGCAGGTCGATGACGGACGGCGATGCCGATCCTTGGTATGAAAGTTGGGAGAAGGCGGTTGAGCGTTATCCGCTCGAGAAATGCGAGGATGCGACAACGCTGTATTGGATCGAGCCGACCGATCCGCACAAGGCGCTGTGCGCCCTCCAACCCCATTGCGATCTTGAGCCATACGTGGCTGAGGCAATTGGCGCAGTTGACACGTATCTACTGGAGTGCGCGGACTATCCCTTTACGGTCGATCATTTAGATCTAAAGGACGTTGACGTCCTGCTCAGCGCTGCTTGGGGATTGGCTCGAGTCCTCGAAGAAACTTGGGGCACTTGCGACCCTGATGATGTTTTGGAAAAGATCGAGGATGCTACGTACAGTGCGTATATAACGGTTAAGGACCTGATCGCGGGCGAAGAGGCGGCCAAAGCCAGCGCAAAGTCCGATGACAATCTTTAGCCACCGCACTGAACGGCGCGACCGATCGGAAGGCTGCCGGGAAAAGCTTTAGCAAGCGCCCCGACCAGGTTCAGGAGTCTGCCGCCGATGCATCCCTGATGCGTGTCGCCCTTGCAGTGATCGATGCCAAAGAGCGCGAGGCGTTGGAGTGCGATCTTAAGAAACTGCTCGCTTCGTGCGAGTAGTCGCTGACTGCTCCTCTTTCCTTTCTTTCTTCTCTCAAGCGGCATGGACGCCGCCGCCTTGACCGCCCAGCGCGAGTTTTGTCCGCACGGGATGGTATCAAACACGTGTAACAACTAAATCGGAGGTTTGACCATGGCTATGTGGGATCTCAACTGCCAATCGAATCCGTCGTCTGCGGACGACAAGGAGCTCGCTCCCTATCTTGCACGTCAAAAGGCGATGCGCGAGTTTTTTGAGCGTGCGCTGTTTGCCCCCAAGGATCAGGGCAACAATGGCCTGTACTTTTTGGGCGCCACGACGGGCTCGGGTAAAAACTATACGGCCGAGCAGGTCACAGCCGACCTCATCGCCGGTGGCTGGGACGATTCGGGCTGTTTTAACAAGTGCCCGGGCCGTCGTTACCTGGTGTTTGTGGTGCCGGGTAAGGACAACCGCGACAACTACGTTGCGAGCGTGCGCAAATTGCTGGTTGAACAGGGCATGGATGGCGATGCCGCGCAGCGCATGGTGTTCGATCTTCCGCGTGCGGGCGATAACATCCTGCATTGGATTGAGACTACGCGCGGTAAGGGCGCCGTGGGCGTGCGCGACATTCCGTGTCCCATCGAGGCGGACGACGAGAGCTCTCATCGCATCATTAAGCGAGCGTGGGGCAACGCGATGGAGATCGCCGATGACCTTTTGGGCATCCTTGACACTCGAAATCGTCTGGGAGGTGTTGCAGACCGTTTGACCCCCGCCCTTCGCGACAAGCTATCGTCGGCGGATGCGAGCTTGCGTTGGGCTGTGAGCCACGAGCTCAAAAACATCACGCGCGGCATGGAGGTGATCCCCCAGATTTGGCCGTCTGCCCTGCTCAATGACGAGAGCATACCGCATGTGATTGCCCTGACGCCGCAAAAGCTCATCAATAGGATCGATACAGTGACCGGTGCAGGCGTTGTGCTCTTTAACGCAATGGCTGCCGAGAAGGGCCTGTTTATCTTTGATGAAATCGACCACATGAAGGCCGACATACTGTCGACGCTGACAGACGATCCCGTGACGTTTCAACCGGACGAAGTATTGCGTATCCTCGATCGTCATTTTAACGGCGGTGTGGTGGACCCCTTGCTACTGGGGAATCGAGATCAATGGATGGCGGTCTATACGCACGCTTCCACGTCGGGCGATCACAAAGGGTCAAACGCCGAGAGGAACAGGGTTTCGCGGGCGAGCGTAGAGGAAGATGCCGAAGAAATCGCCAAGGATGCCAAGAAAATTCAAAAGGCACTCGCCTCTTGTATTAAGGACATGAAACTGCGTCCGCCTTTTGCGCTGTCTGACGAGGCGAAAGAAGAGCAGCTCTCCGGTCGACATCTGTTTGGCAGCGACGATATTTCGGTGGGCGACAACTCGGCGAATCCGTTGCGCTTCAAACTCAATGAGGGCGGTACTCGCAATATGATTATCACTCGCGGAGGGAGTGGGCAGCAAACCGTCAGCAAGGCGGTGCGTCGTGCACGCGGTCTGGTCAGGATGGTGGTGGGTCATCTCGCCCGTTGCGCCACGCTTATGGACAAGCTGTACTACGGCAGCATTTCGTACAAGGACGACCTTTCGCGCAAGAACATCATCGATGCCCTGGGCATTAGGAACAACCAGACCAGCGAGAAGTATTTTTGGGATTCGTTGATGCTGGCGCTGTTCTTTAAAGATCGCAAGAATGACGAGATCGATGCCGCCGACGACTCGATGTATGCGCGTGGTGTCGATTATCTAGTGATGGAAACCACCATCGAGCACATGTTTACCACGTACCTAACCAGCCACGGCATTGAGCGCATGCCCGAGGCCTACCTTGCCTCCATTGCCGCCAAAGCGCCTTGCGTGTGTATGAGCGCAACATGGAGTGCGCCGACCGTCAAAAACTTCAACCTCGATTACCTTGACGAGGTTCATGGCGTGGTTCGCAAGGACGCTTGGATTGGCGAGCTCAACCAGGAAATCGTGCGACAGACTAAGCTGTTTAACAAACAGGCTGCGAAGGAGTACGACGTCGATATTGCCTGGGTGGATGAGTCCAAGGAAATTGCCGGCATGGTCGCGCTGGCAGGCGGCGCCTTTGGCGGCATCATTGTGTCGCCCGACGAGGTGTACGAGCGCGCGATGCGGTTCTTTGACGGGATTGGCGTGAGTGAGGGACTTGCGGTGCGCTTGCGCTTAAAGATTGCTGACAGGGTGGGCGTGAGCGACGCCAAGAGCATCGAGTTTGAGCTGAAGCGCCTGAGCAAGACGCTTGTTGCCGTGAGTACTTGGGCCCGTGGTGTGGCGCGTAACGAGCAACGGGCGGGAGCCGTTTTTACCACGCGCCACATGGGAAACCATGGCGAATTCAATAGTCTGGCGCTGGATCTTGCGCGCGAGATTGTCGCGGAGCTGGTGATTAGAAACATCAAGTGCCCCGAGATGTCGTACGAGAAATCGCTTGAGGCCGCCAAGGACATGGTGCCGTGCTTTAACGCTGCGGAATGGGATGCAGGTTGGCGTGGCGCTCAAAAACGTCTCGAGCTGGGCCAGCCGACCCTGATGTTTATCAATCTTTCGGCCGGTGGCTTTTCCAAGAATCTCAAATACAAGGTGCCGGAGAATCTGTGCGACATGGTTCATCAGGTCGATTGCGGCTTTGAAAATGCCGACCGTCGCCCCAAGATGGATCTTGATTTCTTATATATCGAGTCGCCCACAAGTCGTTTGACCTGGGGAGTGGAGATCAACTCAAATAAGTTTGTCCAGCAGGCGCTACTTGGCGTGGTGGAGCAGGAGGAACTGGTAGCGCGCGGCGAGGTTCCGTTTACTCAAAAGCGCCGGAACGTACGGATGCTTCTATCTGGCGTTAATAAGAGCCTGCCGGTGCGCGACACCCTCTCTTATCAGGCCGAAGGCGCTCGCATTGTGGCACAGGCTGTGGGTCGCCTGATGCGCACGAGTGTAAAGATGCCTTGCGTGCAGGTGCTGCTCGACCGCGAGATTGCGAACGATTGCAACTTTTCGTTCTTGCATGATTTGCCGATGGGCTACGAGCTTGAGCAGGTGGTTGGTGCCTGCGCCGCTGCCAACAACCATATGACGGACAACAAGGAACACGCTGCCGTTAAGCAGCAGAACCTTGCCGCCTTTAGGAACAACCTTGCCAAGCAAAAGCACGAAAAGCTGGCGTGGAAAGTTACCTCGCTAAACGCCGGGGACGAAGATCTCACTGCTTTTGATGGCGAGCGCGACTTTTACCTGCATCATTTTTGCCTGCCGTGGGAAGATCTCGCGCAATACCCAGAGCGCCGGAGTACCGCGCTGCGCATGTCGCATGCTGCAAATGGCTATGCCTATGCAGAAGGCGGGGCATGCAAGGTGCCGCACTTTGAATTCCCTAGCTACGATGGTGAGCCCGTCGAGCAGATTGCTGCTCGTCTGGAGGATCGTTGCCACTGCAAGGAGGGCTTAAAGGGCGCGACGGTTCGCCAGGTGAGCCAGGCGGCGGCGCGCGTACCCGAGCTGCTGTCAATTCGCGAAGTGCGTGAGCGTTGGTCGAGCGACGGGGTGCCCACAACGCTGCAGCCGGCGGCGACGGCGCACATGACGCCCTATATGTTCCAGGCGGTCTACCTGGGTGAGCTGGGAGAATCTGCCGGAAGGGCAATCTTTGAGGCATATTACGACGGCCGCTATTCGCTTACGCGTGGCGATGCGGCACACGCCGAGACAGGTGGCGACTTTGAGGTGCTCGATGCTGCTGGCAACACGACCGGGGTATGGATCGATTTTAAGCACTATCGCATCGGTGCCTATATCGCTTATGTTCGCGACGGTCGCGAGGCGTCGGATGCCGAGCGCTTTAGGGCGAAGGCTCAAAAGGTTGGGGCGAAACGCCTGCTAATCGTCAACGTTTTGGCTGATGAGGCAGCGCTTGAGTGCGTGCCCAAGGCACTCGATGCTGAGGGGACTGTGTTCTCCGTTCCTTATATGGCCGCCGACGGTGCAATCAATTTGGAGATGATGGAGGCGATCGGCCGTGCAATCGAAGCATAACCAGCCGTGCGGTTTGGGAGACATCGCCGTATCAGAGCTCGTGTTGCAGCTCGATGCCGCTGCTGCCGAGGAGCGCTACTCGGTCTTTTGGTGCAACGTCGGCGATGCGGGCAAGCATGCCGTGGCGAACTTTATGGCCGATGTGTGCCAGACGGGCAAGGTCGTCGCGCTCACGCAGCTTGCAGACAACCGCGTCTTTCTGATGGTCAAAGCGGGCGTGCAGACGGGCGACCTTAATGCCTCGCTTTATCAGGAGCAGATAGTTCCGATTAAAACTAATTGGAACGAGTTGGACGATTACGTTGCGCTCCGCTTGCTGTTCAACTCCTGCTCTCAGTTTGAGGGGATTGAGGACGAAGTTCCCAATGACACCGGGCACCTGTATGTCATTAGCGCCAAGGGTGCCCGCCGCGATGCTGTCGAAAGCGACGGAAGGGGACCTGCCAAGATCGAAACGGTTGAAATCGTTATCGATGAGGATTGCACCTTTGATCTTAAGATTCGGACGTTTACCAAGCGCCGTGTGCTTATTGGCAGGGCACAAGGTGACGAGAAAGAGCTCGAAAAGATTAAGAGCCAAGTGGGCTACAGGCTATCGCCCGTGGCGACGATGGTGCTTGCCCACGAACAAAAAGACGAGTACATCCTGCGCCGAGCCAAGGGCGACAAGCCGTCCAAGCGCCGTGATCTGACGTTCTCGGCCCAGGCGGACAAGGTCGCCTATACCAAGAAGGGCATTTTGTATCGAGAGCTGCAGATTCTCGAACGCCGTTACAGCGACTTCGCCCGGGTGACGCTCATGGAATACCCGCGTAAGAGTTTCTACGAGGTGCTCAAGGGTGATGAGTACGCGCGCGTGGTTGCGGAGCGCATGGCGGGGCAGCGAATCGTGGTGTCGTTTGCGCGCAATGGGCTTGCCGAAGTGGCGCGCCAGCTGGCCGATCGACTTAACGATTCCTCGTGGGGCGTTCGCGCAACGTATGGCGGAAGGGCCGTGGATTCGCGGGCGCTGAACCTTGTCGTTGTGCCCAATGAGGTTGCTGAGGACGACGGCTATGCCTTACATGCTGGCGTGGTGGAACAGCACGTGACACCGGATGTGTGCGAGCCACTGTTTAAGGTGGCGCCAAAGCAAAAGGATCGCAATGCGCAAGAGGCGATCCTGGGCGCCATGCTCAAAGAACTGCTGGTAAAGCAGGATGTTGTCGACGAGCGGGTGACGGCGTTTGATCTTGATGCTTTGGATATTGAGTCGGTGACGGTGTGTGGCTTGGTCGATGTGCCGCATAAAACAAAGGACAAGATTGAGCTGGATTCGCGTATCGCTACGTTGGCGATTGGCGCGGATGGGGGCATGCGCTATGCCTCACATTCGGCAGAGGATGGTCCCGAGGACGAGATGGAGCTCGATCTGCTGACCGCGGACGGCAAACTCGATAAGGGCGCCTATGTCTTTGACGTGCATGCGGACGGGCAGTCTATGCTTGCGCGCGTGCGGGATACGGGACTGACGACGTTTTCCAATAACTTTATGGCCCTGGTGGGTGAGCATCAGCTCACAGGCAAAGCAGGGCGTAAGAAAGAGATTTTCGAGAGCTACAACTCGCCTTATTACGGCATTGGAACGTTCGAGCGTGCGGGCAAGACTTGCTATTTTGCGGGCGTCAACAACGGCACCCAGGAGGATATGGCGACTGCGATTCACGTGCGTTCGATTGAGGTACTCGACGGCGATGATTTGTCTGAGTTGTTGGTTCAGCTGGCCAACATAGGCCTTTCGCGCTATAAGGCTCCGTCCGTGTGGCCGATTCCGGTCAAGTATCTCAACGAGTGCGCTGCGCGTGAGGGCGCGGTAGAGGATGGCGGTGGCGACAAGTGATGGTGTTGCGCAATTATCGCTCCTAGAACATTTTGAAATTACGCTTGCATTGTAAAAGGGGAGAACATATACTGCAGCCATAGCACATCAGATGGGGTCTCAAAAAGAGACCAAGCAAACGAGTTTTCAGTTTATGTTGAGAGGTACTTGAGCATGACCAGCAGAATTTTCCCCCTTTACAACGACAATACCGACCATATCGATCTCAATACCATCTACGGTTGCAGTATTGGTTCTAAGGCCGAGAACTACATGTTCGCTCAAGATGATCTAGAGCTTAGCTCCGAAGATTATGAGTACCTGAATGATATTGAGCGCGAGCGGGAGTATGAGCTCGGCATCCGCTGATGGATGTGGGCTTGTCTCCAACTCCTCCGATTTAATTACCCCGTTATCACCTCTTTTTAGCGGGGCATATTGGATCGATTATGTGTCAAACATCAGCTCATCGTGGGAAGGAATCGGCAATGAGCAAGAACGTGAACAAGAACATCAATGGCGGCGCTGCGGGTAAGGCGAAGGCCGCCGGGCGTATGGCGACAGTTGCTGCGGCAACGATCGCCATGACGGGCGGGTCGCTGCTGTCTCCGCTGACTGCGGTGGCGCAGGGTGCGAACGGTGCCGACGCTACTGCGAAGCCGGCTGCGGTGCTGTCTCCGTTGACGAGCGCGGCTGCTGCTAGCGCTGGCGCGGGCACGGTGTCAGCGGTGCAGAAGGTCGCCAACCTGCAGGCTGCGGTCGATGCGGCTCGCGCTAAGGCCGCTGCTGCCAAGGCCGATTTGGATGCGGCCGCCGCTCCTTACGGCGCCGCCGCTGCCAACCAGCAGCAGGCTCAGAGCGCCTACGATGCGGCCCGTGGCACAAGCGACGCTGCCGCTTCTGCAGCTTCGGCCGAGCTGGAGCAGCAGATGGGTGCCGCGCAGGACAAGGCCGATGCGGACGTGAAGGCGCTCGAGGACGCTCAAGCTGCACTCGATGCCGCAAAGAGGGATCTGACGGACAAGGGTGAAGCCCTGACCGCTGCCCAGAAGACCGCCGACGATGCCCAGGCTGCGCTCAAGTCCGCGCAGGCCGCTGCTGCCGATGCCACGCCCGAGGCTGTTGCCGCGGCTCAGGCCGCTGCCGAGCAGGCCGCGAGCGAGCTGGAGCAGGCAAAGCAGCAGGCCGCCGACGCGCAGGTCAGGCTTTCGAATGCCCAGGCTGGCGTTGATGCCGCCGCGGCCAAACAGCAGGACGCGCAAGGCAAGCTTTCGGCAGCTCAGCAGGCAAAGGATGCGGCCGATAAGGATGTGAATGCCGCTCAGGCGAGCTATGACGCCGCCAAGGCCGATCTCGACCGTGCCGAGCAGGGTGCCGCGGGCCCGGAGTACGAGGCTGCCAAGGCCAAGGTGGACGCCGCCGCTGCCGCGCTGGACGCCGCCAAGTCGGTCCAGGCGCAGCGCGAGGGCGAACTCGCTGCTGCCTCGCAGGAAGTGACCACTGCCGAGGGTGAGGTGCAGGCTGCTCAGCAGGCGCTCGCCGTCCAGCAGCAGGCTGCGGCTGACGCGCAGTCCAAGTTGGACGCTGCCACGGCTGCTGCGACCGCGGCAGACGCCGCCGTCGATCAGGCTAAGGCCGAGCATGCCAATGCGCTTGCGGCGCTGGCCGACGCTCAGGCCAAGCTCTCGGCCGCTAAGGACGAGAAGAACGCTGCCGACAAGGCGCTCGACCAGGCAAAGGCTCAAAAGCAGCAGGCCGATCAGGCTGTAGCTCAAGCGCAGGCCAAGCTCGACGCCGCTCAGGCTACGGCGAACGCCTCGGCGGAAAACTACCGCCAGGGCGCCATTGCGTTCTTTAAGAGCGTGGGTGCCGACGATGCGGCGGACCTGATTCTCAACTGCAAATATGCCAGCCTCACCAAGGTGGGCGAGGAGGTTGACGCGACGAGTCTGACCAACATGAAGCAAGCGATTGTGTGGCTCAAGGCGTGCAACAAGTATCGTGCGAGCGTTGGCCTGGGTGAGCTCAAGGTGACGTATGCCATGATGGCGACCGCGATTGCCGATGCGAATTTCTCCGATACCAAGACTGCGCACGCCATGCAGTTCAACGTGGGCGAAAACGTGGCGTGGAACTACGGAAGCGACCCGTTCATCCAGTGGGTCGATCAGGAGAAGGCCGTCTTTGACCGCGCTGCGGCTACGCTGGGAGCGACGGGCCTTACGGGAAAGGCTGCTTTTGATTTCTACGAGCAGCATGGCGACGAAATCGATCGCTACGTGGCTGCGCATGGCGGGAGCGTGCATACAGTCGGTCACTACATGAATGTGATCGATCCCGATTACACCGTAACGGGTATGGGGGTTTGCACGCGCGGGACGATGAACCGTTGGCTTACGCAGGCGCAGACGTTCTCTATGTCTGGAGGATGGTACACGAATGCCGCCAATCCGATGACGGTTGCCGAATACGAGGCTGCGCTTAATGCGTGGTGTGACTCGTTGGCAAATCCTGGGCAGGGCGTGGACGCGGCTCGTCAGGAGCTTTCTGCCGCTCAGGGCGCGGCTGCGCAGGCTGGCGGCAAGGTGAGCGCCGCGTCGCAGGCCGCCGCTGCAAGGCAGGCTCAAGTCGATGCTGCTGCCGCCGATGTTGACGCTGCTGCCGCTGGGGCCTCGGATGCCCAGGCTGCCGTGGGGGAGAAGCAGGCCGCGGCTGAGGCCGCTGCGCGTGCCGTGGCTGATGCCCGCGCCGACGTGGACGCTGCCAGCGCTGCGGTTACCGCGGCGCAGAGTGTCGTGACTGCCAAGTCTGATGAACTCGATGTTGCCAAGGGCAAGGCTGCCGCTGCCCGGCGTGCGCTGGATGCCGCTCGCGCCGGCGTTGGCGACAAGGAGAGCGCGCTTGCTGCCGCCCAGGACGAGCTGGCTGCGTACTCTGCCGACGTTGCCGCTGCTCAGCGTGCATTTGATGCGGCCTCGGCGGTGCTCGAGGGGGCGCGTGCCGTTCAGGCTGACGCGCAGGCTGCAGTGAATGCCGCGCAGGGTGCGGCAGGCCAGGCAGATGCCGACGTCGCTGCTGCCCAGGCCGAGCTTGTTGCCGCCCAGGCTGCTGCGAGCGGTGCCGGCACGGCTGTGACCGCGGCTCAGGCCGCATCCGTCGCGGCTGCTGCTCGTGCGGCTCAGCTACATGATGCCGCCGCGGCGCTTGCTCAGGCGACGGAGGACAAGGCCGCTGCCGATGCTGCTGTTGAGGCAGCGGCTTCGGCGAAGACCGATGCCGAGTCTGGCGTGACTGCGGCGGACGACGCCGTAACGGATGCGACCGCTGATCGCGATGCTTCTGCCGCCGCGGTTGCCCGCCTGCGCAGGATCAACCTTGCCGACGCCATCGCTAGCGGCCGTGCCAACGATGCGGATGAGGCGCTCAACGCTAAGATCGCTGCAGCCCACGATGCCGCCGAGCGCGCCGCAGCTGCCAAGATTGAGCTCGACGCTGCCGTTGCTGCGACGGATGCTGTGGCACCTGCCTACTTGGAGGCGCTTGCCAACTATACCGCCGCCAAGGCCGAGCTCGACCAGGCTATTGTCGAGCTCAACGCCGAGATCGCTCGCCAAGAGGCCGCCGAGCGCGGGAATGGCGAGCAGACTCAGCCTGCGACGCAGGTGGCGTACCAGGCCAAGCACATGACCTCGGCGTCCGAGGCCACCACGCAGCAGACGACGATGCCCGCCACGGGCGACGTGTCCAACCTGCTGGGCGAGACGTTCGTAATTGGAGGCACGGTCCTGGTTGCCGCCGGCGTCTTCCTGTCCGACAAGCGCCGCCAGCTGATCCGTTAGGGACGGAGGAAAGCGGATCATTTTCGGCGCGCGCCGCAAGGGCATGGGTCCTGCGGCGCGCGCCGCTTTTATCTTCAAGATTAATTAAGGAGGGACATATGCAAATTAGAGGAGAGGCCGCGATTGCCTGTGGGTTCATGGCGGGCTTGGCAACGGGGCTGCTGTTCGATGGATGTTTCGACAGCTACATCAATCGATTCTGCGATTCTGATTTTCCGAGAGGCTGGCCTCGGAAAACGGCACCGGCTCGTCAAAAGGCGGATGCGCCCATCAAGTCCCGCAGCGTGGCTGCTTCAAAAACCAAGGTGATCGTCATCAAGAACGGCAAGATTTATCACCGTTCTGGGGGATGCAAAAACCTTCCTCAAAATGCCATTAGAACAAGCGTGCCACTGGCGACCGCGCTCAAACGAGGAAAGACCCCCTGTTCAGTATGTTGCCCGCCAGCGGCTTAGACGATTCTTCGGGGGTGTTCTGCAAGGACATGGGTCCCTGCGGATACATGGGTTTAAAAACGTGTCCGCACGGCATGGGACACTTACCCTGCCGCCCTGCTCTGCCGCGGCGGCATGTACCCAAACAACGATCCTCTAAGGAGTTCGATACCAATGAGCGATAACACCAAGCATCTCGCAAAGAAGTGCGTCAAGGACGCGGGGCCGTGCCTCGCGTTGTGCCTTGCCGGCGCAGCGGTCGCGCTGCTGGCTGTTCTGGGGCCATTCGACGTGCTCCGAAGTGCCAGTTCTCTGCACGTTTGCATGGCCCTTGCCGGCGCCATGATGACCGGCGGCGTACTCGATCTGATTTTTTGGGTGCTCGACCCGTTTGGATGGAAGAACGAGGGATAAGCCCTAAGGGATGGATACCCCGCAGCAACAGGAGGTCCCCGTGATCTGGTTTACCGGCGATACTCACTTTGGACACGAGAACATGCTACGGCTTAGCGATAGGCCTTGGTCGACTGTTGCGCAGATGAACGATGCCATGGTCGCCAACATTAACAGCAAGGTTGCTGCGGATGACGAGCTCTACATCTTGGGCGACTTCAGCTTTAAGATGACGGTCCAAGACGCCTATGAGCTGCGCAAAAGCATTTCATGTAAGCGCGTCCACCTACTGCCCGGCAACCACGACAAAGACTGGACGCAGCCTGCGGTTGCGGATGCTTTTATCGTCGAGCCGCCCATTTGCGTGCTCAAGATCGACCGCCAAAAAATCGTGCTGAGCCACTATCCTATGGCTGACTGGCAGGGCATGTCGCACGGCAGCTGGCATTTGCACGGGCATATCCACAGTTGCGGCGGCGCGTACAACAAGTTCAACCTCAGGCAGGGGCTGCTGCGCTATGACGTGGGCGTGGATGCTAACAGCTACGCCCCCGTGAGCCTGGAAGAGCTCAGGTCGCGGTTTGCACAGGTAGACGAGCCGGTGTGTTGCGTTAAATGGCCGTGGTGGGTCAACGCCACGGGTGACGAGCAGATTGAGCACGATCTCGAAACATATAAGAGGGAAGTGGTAATCCGATGACGGTCTATGTGACGGGCGATATTCACAGCGGCCTCGACATGCAAAAGCTGCGCGATTGGGAGCTTGGGGATAGCCTGATGAGCGACGACTATCTCATCGTCGCCGGCGACTTTGGCTTTCCGTGGGATTTCTCTGCCGAAGAATGTGCCGACATCGCTTGGCTGGAGTCGCGCCCCTATACCGTGCTGCTCGTCGACGGCAACCACGAGCGTTTCGATCACTGGGCGGAGCGTCCCATGGAGTTGTGGCACGGTGGGCTGACGCAGCGCCTGTCGGATACCTCTCCCATACGGCGCCTGACGCGCGGCGAGGTTTTTGAGCTCGACGGCTCAACGATTTTTACCATGGGCGGCGCCACGAGTGTGGATAAGGAATACCGCATTCCCTATTCCAGCTGGTGGCCGCAGGAGCTGCCGGACGAGCGCAACTTTGAGGAGGCGCGGGCAAAGCTCGACAGCGTGGGCTGGAAGGTTGACTACGTGATCACCCACACCTGCTCTACGCGCATGCTTTCGCCCACGCTCTATCCGGGGCCTGGCTGGAATTATCCCGCCGTTGATCGGCTGACGGCATTTTTCGATGAGCTGGAAGACCGCTTGGATTACAAGCGCTGGTACTACGGGCATTTTCATCGGGATGCCAACCCGGCCGAGCGTCACACCGTACTCTACGACTGCATCGTTCACCTGGGCGACGAGCTCCAGCCCTGGGATGTTGCGTAGTGGCGGGGTGGCTGGCTACTCGGCCGTTACAGTGATGTTCTCCCGGTGTGCGCGGATAGCGTCCCAGCTAAAGTGCTCGACCAGCTGCTCGGCAGAGCGTGGCGTGGTGTCCGGCGCGATGCCCGTTTGCCTGGCGAGCCAGCCCAGCAGTGCCTCGGGCGTGCCAAAGCGGGCGCGGAGCTCGCCCAGGTCCAGGTCGCGGTCGCGCTTGGAAAGGCGGCGGCCGTCCGGCGACATGAGCAGCGGAATGTGCGCGTAGTGCGGCGTGGGAAGTCCCAGCAGATGCTGCAGGTAGATTTGGCGGGGCGTGGAGCCCAGCAGGTCGCATCCGCGCACGACCTCGGTGACGCCCATGGCAGCGTCGTCGACCACCACGGCTAGCTGATAGGCAAAAACGCCGTCGCTGCGGCGCACCAAAAAATCGCCGCACTCGGTGGCGAGCGCCTCGCATTGGGCCCCGTACGTGCGGTCCACGAATTCGATCACATCGTCTGCGAGGTCATCGACGGTGGGCACGCGCAGACGCGTGGCCGGGGCGCGCAGGGCGCTGCGGCGGGTAACCTCTTCGGCAGAAAGGCCTCGGCAGGCGCCGCGGTAGATGGGCGTGCCGTCGCTGGCGTGCGGCGCGCTCGCGGCGTGGAGCTCGGCACGCGTGCAAAAGCAGGGGTAGGTGAGGCTGGCGTCTTGCAGCTGGCGCAAGGCGCCCTCGTACAGGTCGAGGCGATCGTGCTGGTAGTAGGGGCCTTCGTCCCACTCGAGTCCCAGCCAGGTCAGGTCGTCAATCAGTTGAGTGGCAAGTTCCGGGCGCTTGCAGCGATCGTCCAGGTCCTCGATGCGCAACACGATGCTGCCGCCCTGGCTGCGGGCCGAAAGCCACGCGCACAGGCAGCTGAACACGTTGCCCAGGTGCATGCGGCCCGAGGGCGACGGGGCAAAACGGCCCACGACAGGTGCGGGAGAGGGAGTCGTCGTCGGCGCGTCCGCGGCGGGCGTTGGTATGTTGCGTGTTTTGATATCCATGCGGACGAGTATAGCGCGGGGCACGGTAGGGAAGGCGTTTCCGTGGCTCGCAAGTTGGCGGCGCTGCGCATTGCGCACGGTGGGTCTGCGGCCCAACGTCTCGATCGCCGTACGCCGACTCGACCTTATGCACGACAGAAACCCCGGCAGCTCTTCGCAACTGCCGGGGTTTCCGCGGAAAAGGGGGACATGATCCTCGAGCGAACGGGAAAGGGGCAACCGTTTTCGCTCAATTGGTTTATGCCCCTCGACTGACGGCTCAATCAGCGCATGCCGCGCCCACACAAAGCCGCTACACCTGTGACGGAGCTGTGAAGTGGTATCTATCGTTGGCGCGGGACTCGGCCAAAGAACGTCCCAAACGACAAATTTGTTGCAGTCCGTCGGTTCAACCCAATGATCCGTTTTCCTCCGTCCCCAATAGATCATTAGGAACGTCCCTAAGTGCCAGACTCGGGTGGGACTTTTGTCCCATTTGACGTTCCGTTGGCCCAGATATTCGTCATGTGTGTCCGCAAACGTGGGACAATGGCGATGTTGGTTTTACAGACAAAGGATGTGCCTATGAACGCCCCCGTTGCCAATACTTGTCGGCAGCGCCGCCCGTTTGCGCGATTCGCTTCCGTCTGCGTGCTCGTCGCGCTTGCGTTGTTGCTGCTGCCTGTCGCCGCGCACGCCGACGGCTACTCCATGACCCAAACCTATATCGGTGCCACGGTCGAGGCCGACGGCTCGCTGACCGTTGTCGAGGGACGCCAGTTCGATTTCGATGACGACATCAACGGCGTGTTTTGGGAGATCAATGCGGACACCAACCAGCAGGGCGGCGCGGCGGGTGTCGACGTGCTGAGCGTCGAGGAAGAGGACACCGCGTTCAACAAAGTCGATAGCGCAAACAAGGGTGACTCTGGCGTCTACACGGTCGAGCAGTCCGACGGCGGCGTAAAGATCAAGGTTTTCAGCCCCCACGAGAGCGGCGATAGCGTGATCTATTACGTGAGCTACACCATGACCGGTGCGGTCATGAACTGGGCCGATACCGCTGAGCTCTACTGGAAATTTGTAGGTGACGGCTGGTCCGCGGATTCCGACGATGTCGAGATGGAAGTGTACTTCGCAAATGCCGCTGCCGGGACGGCGGCCGTCAAGGGCGATAACTTCCGCGCATGGGGCCACGGTCCGCTGACGGGCGACGTGTCACTCGATGAGGACGAGCCCATGGTCACCTATACCATTCCCTGCGTGCATCAGGGCGAATTCGCCGAGGCACGCATCGCCTTCCCCAGCGACTGGGTGCCATGGCTTTCCGCCTCGAGCGAGGAGCGCATGTCAACGATCCTGAGCGAAGAGAAGGCGTGGGCCGACGAAGCTAACGCCCGCCGCGCTCACGCTCGCATGATTGCCAATGTACTTGCCGTACTAAGTGTTGTCGCGGCGGTGGCCTTTACCGGCACAATCGTTGTGCTCAAGCTGCGCCGCCGCAAGCCCAAGCCGCTTTTCCAGGACGAATATTTCCGCGATGTGCCTTCGGCCGACCATCCCGCCGTGCTTTCGGCCCTCATGAGCTGGAACGAGGTGCCCGATCAGGCATATATCGCCACGCTCATGAAGCTCACTGACGACCGTGTGATCAAGCTGGAACAGGCGACCGTGACTAAGGCTAAGAAGGGTCTGTTGGGGCGTGAAAAAGAAGAGCAGACGTATCGCGTGACGGTGAGTGATGCGGGTTGGAAGTCGGCCAAGGGCATTGACCACATGGTGCTCAAGGTCTTCTTTGCCGGTGCTAAGCCCGACGAGAACGGTGACCGTTCGCGCACGTTCGACGAGCTGCAGCACTACGTCAAGCAGCACGCTACACCCGTGGGCGACAAGCTCGAGGACTATCAGAACACCGTTAAGGGCAAGCTGGCCGATAGCGAGTACGTTGCCTCGGACGGCATTGTCGCAATGGTGTTTTGCCTGGTTCTTGGTATTCTGATCGCCTGTATTCCCGCGGGATCCATCTTCTTTACCGACGGCGCACAGGCGAACATTATCGCCGCGGTTATCTCGGTGCCGATTGTGCTGGTGGGTATTGGCGTGGGCCTTACGTTCCGCCGCTTTACGCCGGAGGGCGCCGAGGTGGCGGCTCGCTGCAAGGCGCTCAAGCATTGGCTTGAGGATTTCACACGCCTAAAGGAGGCCGTCCCCGGCGATCTGGTCCTGTGGAATAAACTTCTGGTGATGGGTGCGGCGCTGGGTGTTTCGAAGGAAGTCCTGCGTCAGCTTGCCGAGGCTGTTCCTCCCGAGGTGCGCGAGGCCGACGGTTTCTACGACAATTACCCCTGCTACTGGTGGTACTACCATCATTACGGTACCGAGTCGCCGCTCGATTCGTTCGACGGCGTGTATCACGAGAGCATCCGTGAGCTGGCATCGAGCTCCGACAGCTCGGGCGGCGGCGGAGGCGGCGGCTTCTCGGGCGGCGGAGGCGGCGGCGTCGGCGGAGGCGGCGGCGGAACGTTCTAACGGTCGTAAGCTATGGGATGGGCTTTTCTCGACAGCCGTCGGGGAAAGCCCATCCCTTTTTATGCGCTACCTACGAAGACTGTCCCCAACGACTAGTCACTGGGGACGTTCCTAAATGACTAGGTATGGCTGCTGGGCCTAGGCTGTTAGGTCGAGTTCGTAGAGGAAGCTTTCGCGCGGCATGTCGTGACGGCGCTCTTCGCGGTTGGCGCGGTGCGTGGCCGTGCGCTTAAAGCCGTGCAGTTCGTAGAACTTCCACGAGCAGTTGGAGTCGGTGTACAGGTGCGCCCTCGTCGCCCCGCGCGAGGACAGGTACGAGACTGCGGCGTCGAGCAACACCGAGCCAACGCCCAGGCCATGGACGTCGCGATCTACGGCAAGCAGCGTGACCTCGTTGTCGTGTGGTAACGGGCTGCTTTCGAGCAGGCGGTTGTTGGTTCGGATGGTTGCGCGCACAAACGAGAGATACTCGGCGCAGGCATCGGGCTCCAGCTCGCGCATTTGCGATAGCAGTGCGCGTTCGGTATCCAGCCAATGTTCCTTAACGGTGGCGCCGGAGCTCTGTCCCGCACGCGCGAGCGCAATGCCGCGCGCCTGACCGTCGATTACGGCAACCTGCGAAAACGTCGAAGACGAAAGGCAATAGGCGAGGTCGCACGCGGCCTCGAGGCGGTTGTACTCATCGTTATCCGAATTGTTATGCCAAAGCTGCTGCAGAATCAACGCGATGGCGTCGAAGTCTTCGGTATCAAACGGTCGGTAGAGAACCCGCGAGACCATGGTGCCTCTTTCTTTTGCGGATGCATATCGAGCACAGTTCTACCACGCTATTGGCATCTAATTATGGTGCCCCTGTGTTCCATGAACTCACCGTGCCCGGTGCCGTGCCCATCCCCTCCGCTCGCAAACTTTTTCTGCATATGCGCCCGTTGCGGGGTGCATCGATGCGCTCGATGCGCTACATTGAATCAGTATTTTCAATGCCGCTGCGCGAGCGCTGCAGATCGACGTATCACCGGCTCACAGAGCACGGCGGCGTACCAGACAGGAGGACTGCATGGGATCTGATGTGAAGATCGCACGCGCGTTGATCTCGGTTACCGATAAGACGGGCGTCGTCGATTTCGCACGGACGCTGGTCGATGACTTTGGCGTCGAGATCATCTCTACGGGCGGCACGGCTCGTGCCATCGAGGACGCGGGCGTCCCCGTAACCCCCATCGAGGAGTTCACGGGCTATCCCGAGATGATGGACGGCCGCGTTAAGACCCTGCACCCCAAGGTTCACGGCGCGCTGCTGGCCCGCCGCGATTCCGAGCAGCACATGCAGGAGGCTGCTCAGCACGGCATTAAGCTGATCGACCTGGTCGTCGTCAACCTGTACGAGTTCGAGAAGACCGTCGCCAACCCCGAGGTCACCTTCGCGGACGCCATCGAGCACATCGACATCGGTGGCCCCTCCATGCTGCGCTCTGCCGCCAAGAACGCCGCGAGCGTTACCGTCATCTCCGACCCGGCCGACTATGATGCCGTCCTGGCCGAGATGCGCGAGACCGGTGGCTGCACCACGCTTTCCACCCGTCGCCGCCTGCAGGTGAAGGTCTACCAGACCACCGCCGCCTACGACACGGCTATCTCCCGTTGGCTTGCCGCCCAGGCAAGCGATGTGGCGGACACCTCTGCCAAGCTCGAGATCTCGCTGGAGAAGGTCGACGACCTGCGCTATGGCGAGAACCCGCAGCAGAAGGCCACGGTCTATCGCTTTGCCGAGGGCTGCGAGAATACCGCGAGCTCGCAGTTCCCGCTCGTGGGCTCCGAGCAGATCCAGGGCAAGCCGCTCAGCTACAACAACTATCTGGATGCCGACGCCGCTTGGAACCTGGTCCGCGAGTTCGACGAGCCGGCCTGCGTGATCCTCAAGCATCAGAACCCCTGTGGCTCCGCCGTGGCCGAGGACATTACGGCCGCCTACGACCGCGCCTTCGCCTGCGATCCCAAGAGCGCCTTCGGCGGCATCATCGCCTGCAACCGTGAGGTTCCCTATGAGCTGGTTGAGCACTTTGCCGATCAGAACAAGCAGTTCGTCGAGGTTATCATCGCTCCGAGCTACACTGCCGAGGCGCTCGAGCGCATGGCCAAGCGCCCCAACCTGCGCGTGCTGGCCACCGGCGGCGTGGACCACGGCGCCCAGGTGGAGCTGCGCTCCGTCGACGGCGGCATGCTGGTGCAGGAGGTCGACCACGTGACCGAGGATCCTGCGACCTTTACGTTTCCCACCGACCGCAAGCCCACCGACGCCGAGATGGCCGAGCTCGAGTTTGCCTGGAAGGTCTGCAAGGGCGTCAAGTCCAACGCCATCCTGGTCTCCAAGGGTAAGGCCGGCATTGGCATGGGCCCGGGTCAGCCCAACCGCGTTGACTCTGCGCTGCTTGCCTGCGAGCGCGCCGAGGACTTCTGCGAGCGCGAGGGCGTGGAGAAGGGCGGCTTTGCCTGTGCAAGCGACGCGTTCTTCCCGTTCCGCGACAACGTCGACGTGCTCGCCGCGCACGGCGTGACCTGCATCATCCAGCCCGGCGGCTCCAAGCGCGACGACGAGAGCGTCCAGGCCTGCAACGAGCATGGTATTGCGATGGTCTTCACAGGGGCCAGGCATTTTAGGCACTAATATCGTTACGCGGTTTTACCAAACCGCGTAACTGCTCGACCCTGCGCCGGACCCAAGCACCTCATCTCGCCGCTCAAACCGTCGCTCGCGTACAGAAGTACGCGTCGCTCCTCTTTCGCGGCGACCTGAGGCACTTGGGTCCGGCTCGCTGGCTTATGCTCCACCAGCGGTATTGGCTCGCCCCGAACCAAAGCTATCTATTGCCGTCCGTGCCGGTTGGTGCGGGCGGCTTTTTTGGGTATAACGGTGCGGTGTATGTTTTTGAGAAAGGTTGGATATGGCCGTTGTGGATGATGCCGAGCTGTTTGGCAATGCCGAGGATCAGCGTGCGTACGAGGACTTTTGCGCCAATCAGGAGGCGGTCGAGAAGTTCACGCTCGACAAGCCCGCGCTTGTCTGCCGTTGGCGCATGTCCAACAAAAAGGTGCCCATGCTCAACCGCCACATCCGCGCACTGTCCGAGCGCCTGGTACAGGGCGAGCCGCTTACCCATAACATGCTCAGCTGGGCCAAACAGCACGTTGAGTGGTCGCTTGCCGAGGGCGATTACACCGCACATGACGGCGTGCTCATGCTGGTGATCGACGTCAACGGCAACGCCGCCATGACGGTGGGGGAGTACGAGCCGCTCGCCGATACGTCGGCCAAGGCGCTGCGCGCCCGCTCCGCAGAGGCCCGCTCCGAGGCCGACGAAACCGGCGTGGCGCCCGAGCTGCTCGCCGCCGTCAACAACGGCGAGCTCGCCTTTGTGGTGCCAGCGGACGAGTGCCTGTGTGGCACGGTGACGCTCATCGAGCAGCTGGCCCAGACCAAGGGAATCCCGGTCACGCGCGTAGACATTCCCGCGCAGCTTAAGGGTGCGCTGTTCCTAGTGAGCGACGAGCACGGCGTGGTCCCCGCGACCGAGACGGACGCCGCCGAGGCCGACGCCGCCACGGTCGCCTTCTTCGCCGAAGGCTACGAAAAGCTCCGTGCCCGCCGCTAAATGATTTTTCTGGGACGGGGATTAAAGAATCATTTTGGTCCCCGCCGCCGCTGCGAGTGCGAGGCGGACAAAACGCCCCCGCTCGCGAACAGTTCTGTCACCTTGGCACCGCGCGCGGTGCACACCTGCAGTTTCGCAGCCATAATGGTGGCAAGACAACCAAGAGGGGAGCGAAATCCATGGCGCTGATTTATGTCGTTGAGGACGACGAGCCCATTCGTCGTGAGCTTGTCGACATCCTTGCCCGCGCCGGGTTTGAAGTCGAGGCCTGCGAATCGTTTGAGCATGTCTCGCACGATATTCTCGCCGCCGCGCCCGACCTGGTGCTGCTCGACCTCACGCTCCCTGTCAAAGACGGCCAGCACATCTGCCATGAGGTCCGTCGCGAATCCGAGGTTCCCATCATCGTTCTCACGTCGCGCACGACCGAGATCGACGAGGTCATGGCCATGACGCTCGGCGCGGACGACTTTGTTCCCAAGCCCTATAGCGCGCGCGTGCTCGTGGCGCGCATCAACGCACTGCTGCGCCGCACCACGGCGGCAGGCGAGCGCAGCACACTTGTCCACAAGGGGCTGGAGCTCGACCTCGCCCGCTCCATGGTCACCAACACGCAAACGGGCACCAGCACCGAGCTCACCAAAAACGAGCTGCGTATCCTCTCGCTGCTTCTGAGCCGCGCGGGCAAGATCGTTTCGCGCTCGGCCATCATGCAGGACCTGTGGGACTCCGACGCCTTCGTGGACGACAATACGCTCACCGTCAACATCAACCGCCTGCGCACCACGCTCGAAAAAATCGGCATCAAGGGGTATTTGACCACGCATCGCGGCCAAGGCTATTCGGTCTAGGGGCCGGCTATGTCGTTTGGCAAGTTCTTTAAAGATGCGCTGCTTCCCGTCGCCGTGTGGACGTGCGGTGTGCTGCTGAGCTGCTTTGTGCTGACGGTTGCCGGCGCACCCGTTTCTATCGTGGTCGTGGCGGTCGGCGTGTCCTTTATCTTTGGTATGCTCGGCATCGTGATCGAGTACGCGCGCCGTCGTCGTTTTCTGCGCCAGCTGGAGCGTGCGGCAGAGGAGCTCGAGAGTCCCGCATGGGTGCAGGAGATGGTGCAATGTCCGACCTATGCCGAGGGCGAGCTCGAGTACGAGGTCTTGCGCCGGGTGGGCAAAGCTGCCTGCGACGAGGTTGCCGAAGGCCGGCGTCAGACCGATGACTATCGCGACTATATCGAAAGCTGGGTTCACGAGGCCAAGCTGCCCCTGGCGGCGGCCCATCTAATTTTGGAAAACCTGGACGGCAGCGAAGACGATCTGTCGCGTGTGGATGACCTGGGCCGTGAGCTGGCTCGTGTGGAGCGCTATATCGACCAGGCACTGTACTACGCGCGCTCGGAAGTCGTGGAGCGGGACTACCTGATTCGCCGCTGGAATCTCAAGACCTTGGTGACGGGCGCGATTAAGGCCAACGCGCGCGAGCTCATCGCGGCGCACGTGGCCCCAGTGTGCGAGAACCTCGACTTCGAGGTCTTTACCGACGAGAAGTGGCTTGAGTTTATTCTGGGCCAGCTCATCCAGAACAGCATTAAATACGCGCGCGAGGACGGCGCGAAGATCGTGTTTTCGGGCGCGTTGCTGGACGAGGGCCTGGCAAGTGAGCGCATTGAGCTCACTGTTGCCGATAACGGCTGCGGCGTGAGCGCGGCCGACCTGCCGCGCGTGTTCGAGAAGGGCTTTACCGGCGACAACGGCCGCACCACCAAGCGCGCAACGGGCATCGGCCTCTACCTGGTGGCGCGCCTGTGCTCCAAGATGGGTATCGATGTCACCGCGGCATCCGAGCCCGGCGAAGGCTTCGTCGTCACGTTTGCCTTCTCGACCAACAAATTCCAATACTTTGAGTAGTCGTCGCGGTGTAACGTCCCGGAGCGTCATTCACGTTAAGACAATTATCCCAAACGGGATAATTCCATCATGATGTGCTATGATTATCCCGTTTGGGATAATCATAGGGGATTAGCATGCAAGACTGGAATGAGCGAACGATTTTTGACCCAGCTGAACTCGGTGCATATTTGCGTGAGCGCCGGAAGAAGCTCGGTTATACCCAACGCGATGTGGCTGATTTCAACCAGTGCAGTTTGCGCTTTGTGAGCGAGCTTGAGCGTGGAAAGGCGGGTGCCAATCTTCGCCAAACCCTTCAAATCGCTAACAGCTTGGGGGTCGATTTGATCCTGAGGGAGAGGGGCGACGGCTCATGGCATTAAAGGTTTATCGTGAGTATCGGGGAACGTTTGAGCTGGTCGGAGAATTTGAGAGGGCCGACCCCGTAAACGAGACGTTTGCATATGATGAGGGATATCTTGAACGCGACGATGCTGCCGCACTCTCAGCTTCTCTTCCCTTGCGACATGAGCCATATGCCAGCAATGAGTTTTCGGCCTTCTTTTCGGGCATGCTTCCCGAGGGCCCGGTTCGGCATGAGCTGTCGATGCGTTTTCAAATCCCCCAGTCAGACTATTTATCGATGCTCGAGCGTTTGGGCGATGAGTGCGTTGGTGCCTTGAGGTTTCTCGGCGATGAGAAATCGAGCTACGATCCGGGCTATCGTCCTCTGCAAGACGAGGATTTTGAGGCACTTTCTAAGGCGGAAGTGTTTGAGATTGCAAATGATATGCAGGATTCGAGGCTGTCGTTGGCGGGCGCTCAGTCTAAAACCGGTTGGTTTTTACCGCGCGGTAAAGATGCAAAAAAGGCCGGGTCGGGGGATTGGATGCTGCCGCTCGGCTCTGCCCCCTCGACTCACATAGTCAAGATTGCTTCAACTAAACATCCGGATTTGCCGTTCAACGAATTAATTTGCATGACGGCAGCGTCTGCTGCTGGGCTTGAAATTGCCCGTTCAGAAGCTTCGGATACGATTCCTGGTGCGTTCTTTTCCGAGCGTTATGACAGAATCTGGAGCAATGAGCCGCCGTCGATGAGCGGATTCGATGTGCCTCTGAGGCTGCATCAGGAGGATTTTTGCCAAGCGGTTGGCTGGCCTTCGTATATGAAATACGAGACACGTCCCGATAGCTGCTATATGGCTCTTTGCGGCCGATTGATAAGAGAGCAATCGTCTAACGTAATTGCTGATACTCAAATGTTCGCTCGTCAGGTAATGGTCGATTATGCGTTGGGGAATTGCGACTCGCATCTCAAGAACCATTCGTTTCTTTATAGTCCGAGTTGGCGGGAAAAGAGGTTGGCCCCTGCATACGATATTGTTTGCACGACGATAATGGGATACGACCATAATCTTGGGATTGATATTGGGGATCACCGGGTGATCGATGGGGTGACTCCTGAAGATTTCGAATTCATGTCTCAAGATTTGCATCTGCCACTCAAGATGATCAAGAACATCGCGGCGGAAGTGGCTGAAGAGGTGTCTGCCCAGCTTGCAGAACTTGCCTCTGCAACCGGAGATTTGGGTCGGGTCGCTCTGAAAATTCAGACGGATTCCGTTGAGAGAATGAGGGTTCTGGAGCAATTCTCAGCCTAAAGCAAAGCGGGGCCACCGTAATGGTGGTCCCGCTCTTGGAAGACTTGGGCACGTGGGCTTGCGCTCCGCGATGCGTTAGGCGTACGTTTGCTACTTCACGACCAAGATGTCGCAGTCGGTGTTGCGCAGCAGGAACGTCGAAATTGAACCCAGGAGTGCATACTTGATCGAGGACAGGCCACGAGCGCCGCAGAGCACCAGGTCGGGCTTGACCACGTCGAGCATCTCGTCTTTGAGCGTCTCGCGAATGCGGCCGGCGCGAATCATGACCTCGACCTCGGGAATGTCGGGATTGGCCTTGGCCTCTTCGAGCTGCTTGGCGATGGAGTTCTTAAATGCCTCCTCTAGGCCGTTGACCAGATCGACTGGATATGAACCGGCGCTCTCGAGTGCCGTGGAATCGATAACGTGGCCGATAATCAGCTTGGCGCCGTTGTTCGCGGCGACCTTGATGGCGCGTGCGAGCACAAAATCCTGCTGCTCAGTACCGTCGAGTGAAACAAATACCTTGGTGTAGCCCTCGTTCATGGTTTCCTCCTTGGTCTATCGCACGGGCGTGGGGCTCGTGCATCGGGCGGGCGCGGATGCGTGGCCGCCGGACACTTTATCTTGTTGCAGTTATACCCAAGGATTTGGGTTTGACCGCTCGCAATTCTGTGAACGGGCGAGTTTTTTGGTAAGGGTAGGCGCAGGCGCGCCGTCAACGGTTGATAATGGGACATCGCCCGCACCGTCCGCAGAACAATATCGGCGGGTGTCTAACGAGGGGGTCCCTTTGGATATCATCGAGCTTCTAAAATCTGCCTTCATGGGCCTGGTCGAGGGCATCACCGAATGGCTGCCTGTTTCGTCGACCGGTCACATGATCTTGGTGGACGAGTTCGTCAAGATGAACGTGAGCGAGACGTTCTGGAATATGTTTCTGGTCGTGATTCAGCTTGGCGCCATTTTGGCCGTCTGCGTCCTGTTCTTCTACGACCTTAATCCGTTTTCTCCCAGCAAGGGCAAGGAGGGCCGTCGTGACACCTGGGTGTTGTGGGGCAAGATTGTGCTTGGCTGCATTCCCGCCGCGGCGATCGGTCTGCCGCTTAACGACTGGATGGAGGAGCATTTCTATAATGCTCCCGTCGTGGCGCTGGCGCTCATTGTGTACGGCGTGCTGTTTATCGTGATCGAGAACTGGCGCGCGAACAAGCGCGACCAGGCCGCTCTTGCCGGTTCGTTTGGTTCGCGTGCCGTGGTGACGGGCGGACGCCCCGCTGGTGCGCATTTTGCCACGTCCACTGCGACTGCCGCTGCAGACGATGACGATAGCCTAGACTTTGGCTCCATCACTACGCTCGAGGACCTGAGCTGGAAGACCGCGCTGGGTATCGGTTGCTTCCAGGTGCTTTCGCTGATTCCGGGCACATCGCGCTCCGGCTCCACCATCATCGGCGGCCTGCTGCTTGGCTGCACACGCTCGGTGGCGTCTAAGTTCACGTTCTTCCTGGCCATTCCCGTCATGTTTGGCGCGAGCGCGCTCAAGCTGGTCAAGTACTTTATTAAGGGCGGTACTTTCGGCACCAACGAGATCGCCATCCTGGGCGTGGGCTGCATCGTGGCCTTTGTGGTTTCGCTTATCGCCATCAAGTGGCTTATGGGTTTCGTGCGCCGTCACGACTTCAAGTGCTTCGGCGTCTACCGCATCATCCTGGGCATCGTGGTTCTCGCGTACTTCTTTGTCCTGGAGCCGATGCTCGGCCTCTAACTTAGTTGACGCTGCGCGACGGCCAGGGCGACAACTTGTCATTCAAAGGGGGTGGCATGACCAAAAGGTCTATGCCGCCCTCTTTTCATGCCAATTTGTTCGCCCTGGCCGCCGCTCGCTACCGTGGCCATGACATCGGCGGTTCCGTGATTGTCAATAGATTGGTGCAAAGCAACCTGACCCCATTGCGCCAAATCCGCTGGGGCGGGTCTGACGGTGGCGCACGGAGTCGTGGTGTGATTTGCGTCGGTGTCCGCGCGGCTCGGTATACTGGTACGGCTCAAACTATGGCGCTGCCCGCAGGCGCGCCGTCCGTCAGATGAGGAGTCGCCCATGACCCAGCCCCTGCCCTGGGAAAAGAACGCCGCGGTACCCGTGCCGCCCGCGCCGGAACCCGTGCCGCTCGATGCATACACCGCCCCTGCAGCGCCGGAGCCCGAGCTCGTCCCGCTCGACATCTACGACGCTCCCGCGCCGGCGCCCAAGCCCGCCAAGCCGCTCGTCGACATTGACAGCCTTAATCCCGCCCAGCGCGAGGCGGTCCTGTCCACCGAGGGTCCGTTGCTGGTGCTCGCCGGCGCCGGCTCGGGCAAGACCCGCGTCTTGACCTTCCGCATCGCACATATGCTCGGCGACCTGGGTGTTAAGCCTTGGCAGGTTCTTGCCATCACGTTTACCAACAAGGCCGCGGCCGAGATGCGCGAGCGTCTGGCGGCGCTCATTCCCAGCGGTACCCGCGGCATGTGGGTGTGCACCTTCCATGCCATGTGCGTGCGCATGCTGCGCGAGGACGCCGACCTGCTGGGCTACACCGGCCAGTTCACCATCTACGATGACGATGACTCAAAGCGCATGGTGCGCGACATTATGCAGGCGCTCGGCATCGAGCAAAAGCAGTTCCCCATCAACATGATCCGCAGCAAGATCAGCTCGGCCAAAAACGCCATGATCGGCCCCGAGGACATGCTCAAGAGCGCCGATAGCCCCAACGATAAAAAGGCCGCACAGGTCTACTTGGAGCTGGAGCGTCGCTTGCGCGCCGCCAATGCGATGGACTTCGACGACCTGCTCGTGCGCGCGCTTGAGCTGCTGCGCACCCGCCCCGAGGTGCTCGATAAGTACCAAGAGCGCTTCCGCTACATTAGCGTCGACGAGTATCAGGACACCAACCACGTCCAGTACGAAATCGCCAACCTGCTGGCCGCCAAGTACCAAAACCTCATGGTCGTGGGCGACGATGACCAGTCCATTTACAGCTGGCGTGGCGCCGACATCACCAATATCCTGGACTTTGAGAAGGATTTTAAAAACTGCAAGACCGTCAAGCTGGAGCAGAACTATCGTTCCACGGGTCATATCCTGAACGCCGCCAACGCCGTGGTACGCCACAACTCGCAGCGCAAGGACAAGCGCCTGTTTACGGCCGAGGGCGATGGCGAGAAGATCCAGGCCTTCCAGGCGAGCGACGAGCGCGACGAGGGCCGCTGGATTGCCGGCGAGATCGAGAAGCTGCATGCCAAAGGCACGAGCTACGACGACATTGCCGTGTTCTATCGCACCAACGCCCAGTCGCGTATCCTCGAAGATATGTTCCTGCGCGCGGGCGTGCCCTACAAGATCGTGGGCGGCACGCGATTCTTCGACCGTGCCGAGATCCGTGATGTCATGGCCTACCTTAAGATGATCGTGAACCCGGCCGACGAGATGAGCGTCAAGCGCGTCATCAACACACCGCGCCGTGGCATCGGCTCCACCTCGATCCAAAAAATCGAGCAGCTGGCGCGCGACAACCGTTGCTCGTTCTTCCAGGCTTGCGAGATTGCGTGTGCCGAAACCGGCATGTTTAGCGCCAAGGTCCGCAATGGCCTGTCAAGCTTTGTGTCGCTGGTGCGCGAGGGCCGCCGCATGGACGGCGAGCTCAAGGACGTCGTCGAGATGATTGTCGATAAGACGGGTCTGCTGCAGGCGTTTCGCGCCGAGGGCACCATGGAGTCTGAGAGCCGTGCCGAGAACATCCAGGAATTCCTGGGCGTCGCTGCCGAATTTGAGGAGACGCACGAGGACATCGAGGGTACGCTCGAGAGCTTGGAAGAGCTGCGCGCAGCTGGTGTTGCCGACGTGCCTGCCGGCGCCGAGCCCGTCGTGGTGAGCGCGCCCGCGCCCGAACCGGGGCCATTTGCCCCGGCATCCTCGTTTGAGGCACTCGTCGGCGCGCGCGATGCCGCAGGTTCCAATCCGCTCGATAGCCTAGCCGCCCCGGCGCTCTCGCCGCAGGATGCCCTGGCCGCCGCCATCGCGGGCAACGCGTATGCCGCGCCGACGGGGATGCCGGCGGGTGCCGTGCATGCCGACGAGATTGAGCGCACCTATGGTCCGCTCACCTGTAAGGCGCTACCGGCACTCATGGAGTGGCTGGCCCTGCGCTCCGACTTGGATTCCCTGGCCGGCGAGACGCATGCCATTACCATGATGACCATCCACTCCGCCAAGGGCCTGGAGTTCCCGGCGGTGTTCGTGGCCGGCATGGAGGAGGGCATCTTCCCGCACGTGCACGACTTTGGCGGCAGCGATGACCCGGGTAAGCTCGAGGAGGAGCGTCGCCTGGCCTACGTCGCCATCACGCGTGCCCGTAAGCGCCTGTTCCTGACCTATGCGGCCACGCGTCGCACCTACGGCTCGACCTCTGCCAACCCGCGCTCGCGCTTCCTCAACGAGATTCCGTTTGAGGATATCGAGTTTAGCGGTATCGGTTCTGCCGGTTTTGAAGGCACGGGTTGGGAGAAGCGCGGCGACCGTCACGGCACCTTTGGCTCGGGCATGGGTTCGGATATGTACGGCGGCAAGGTATTTGGTTCGCATACGCGCTCGACTGGCGGTTCCGGTTCGCGCGGCGGATCGAGCTTTGACGATTTCTTTGGTGGCAGCAGCTACGGGACCGAGCGCCATCGTGGGGTCTCGCCCGACGCCGGCCGTGTTGCCTCGACCTTTGGCTCGGGCGCGCCGCGAGCCAAAAAGCCGTCGTCCAAGGTGTCCCCGACGGTGGAGCGCAAGGTCGATCGCGCCAGCGCATCGCAGGACTTTGCCGCGGGCGATACCGTGAGCCATAAGACCTTTGGCACGGGTACCGTGATCTCGGTCGCCGGAGACATGATCGAGGTCCAGTTCGAAAAGACCGGCCAGACCAAAAAGCTCATGAAGGGATTCGCTCCGATCGTCAAGCTGTCATAATCCCGGCGGACCTGGGCGGGCGTATGGGGCAACATCGCCTGCTCGGGCAGTCCTGCTCGCACGGAGAGCACATTAAGTGCTCTCCGGCTCGTGCGGAACTCGCGATCGATGTTGCCCCATACGCCCGCCCAGGTCCTTAGATAACGTTGCTTGCGAACGTCGCTTTGCCCGTTCGCTTTTTGGTCTGGAGGGCCGGGTGGGCTGAATACTTAGACATGGCAAGGGGCTCCCCCGTTAAAGAACGGGGGAGCCCCTTGTTGCGTTTTGAATGGTGCGCTTGGCTTTGATGATTGATGATTTTATACGATTCAGTATAATTTCAGATAGACGCTAAAATGTAACCGAAATGAAAACGGTGATTGTACATGCTGATAAACTGCCTCCCAAAAAGACTCTTCTCTTTAGAGCTCGCTATCGACCCGGAGCCAGTTGAGATGCAGATTCCTCGCATGTATCTTGAGCGGTATTCGCTTCGCTTGGCACGGCTCGGCATGTCTAAACAGGGCCGTTTTATTGTTGCGGAACCAAAGGAACCGCCCAGTGTCATTTCGGCGCGAAATCTCGTCAGTGCGGTGCGCAAGTTAGATGTTCACCCGGTGGTAATTTGCTGGGATGCTATGGATTTAGGTTTTATGCGCGCGCTTTCTTCGGAGGGAATCGCATATATCCGAGATGAGCGAAATGCGTTCCTGCCGTTTATCGGAGCCGTTATTTCCGATGAGGTGCTGGGTGCTTCTCCCGCTGCTCCGCTTTCGCCCCAATCTCAACGAATCGTCCTAAATCTCATTGCGGGACGATGGGTTGACTGCTCCGCCGGCGACCTAGCGCGTCTGTGTGGCAAAAGCGCGGCAAGCGTCAGCGGCTATCTTTCGGAAATCGCCGCTATAGCTCCTGGGTTGATTATGCGGGACGGCAAAAAGCGTATATTGTGCGACGCCGGGCTGTCGACCGAGACGTTGCTAGATGGGTTTGAGGACTATCTTCGCACGCCAGTTTTAGAGCGAATCCGGCTCAAGAAGGTTATCGAGAGAACAGAGCTACATGCCGTTGATGCGCTGCTTTCCGGTGTGTCTGCCCTTAGCTATATGTCCGACCTTGCCCATGAAGACTCTGCTCCAACCATTGCTCTCGAAAAATATCAGCTAGAGGCCTTGAAAGAGCATATGGGCGACAGATGGCTGGAGGCTCAGTGGTACGAACCGGCGGCAGTTGTGATTGAGGTCTGGTCGTATCCCGTGGACGCGCCGTCCGATATTAGTTTTGACGCGACGGGTTTGCAGTGTGTCGACCCGTTTTCCTTATACGTTGCTTGCGCAAAAGCAGATTACAAAGAAGATCGTCTGCTCGACGCGGTCGAACAGCTCAGGAGGACGATATGTCAAAAGTGAGGGGAATAGAGCGATTTGCCGATGCCATGAGCGGCTGTAAAGGCGGTTACGTCCTTATTGGTGGAGGGGCCTGCAGCGTTCTATTTGACAATGAGGGCGATTCGTTTAGAGCTACTGAAGACTTGGATATCGTCGTAATTGTTGATGGGGAAGGCGTTGAATTCGCCACTGCATTGTGGGCATTTATCAAAGCTGTCGGATATGAGACTGGGAAGGTCGGCGATGGAAAGTGCACTTACTATCGGTTCTGTTTGCCCGAAGGATCAAGGCAAGTCCTAGACTATCCCGGCCAAATTGAGCTATTCGCCCGACATCCTGATTTTGTGCTCGAAGATGAAACGAGCGAAGTGGCACCTCTTTCCTTTGACGGGGCCGTATCAAGTCTTTCGGCAATTATTCTCGACGATGGCTACTACGAATTTATTCGCGACAACGCAACGAACGTAGAGGGCATTACGTTGCTCGATGCGCTCCATATCATTCCCCTCAAGATGCGTGCACACATTGATATCAATAGGAGCTATGAAGAAGGGCGCCATTGCAACGATAAAGATCGACGAAAGCATCGCTCGGATATTGTTCGACTTGCGGGTTTGTTGCCGCCTTCGGCTCGCTTGGAGCTAATAGAGCAAATGAGGGCTGACGCCGGAGACTTCTTTGCGGACTTTTCTTCTTATGTAAATCGGCAGACCGATCGTAAAGAGAGAGCGCGTCTTCAGGACACATTATCGTTTCTCGAAAAGGTCTACCTATAGGCACCTTGATTCGTTATGTATGGTGAGGGGCTCTCCCGTTTGATGAGCGGGGGAGCCCCTTGTTGCGTTTTGATTGTCGTTACTAGCCAGAGGCTCGCCGGGATGGGACGCGGGGTTTGGTCGATCGCGAGTTCCGCACGAGCCGGAGAGCACTTAATGTGCTCTCCGTGCGAGCAGGACTGTCCGAGTAGGCGACCAAACCCCGCGCCCCATCCCGGGGAGCGCTCGGGGACCGGTAGCTTACAGGTGCGAGATGATCAGTTCCATCTTGCCTTCGAGGTCGATGGAGCTGACGGTGCTCGGGGCCAGCAGGTGGCTTCCCTTGCGGACGGGGTCGCCGCAGACGGTGCCTTCGCCGTCGATGACCGACAGGCACATGAAGGGCCAGCGCTGGTCGAGGGTCTTGCTGCCGTCGACGCGCACGCGATCGACGGTGTAGCAGGGGTTGGACTCGAGCTCGGTCACGCCGTCCACCTCGGGCGCGGTCACCGTGCCGTCGGTCGGAGCCTGAGCATCAAAGTCGATGCAGTCGAGGCTCTGCTCAATGTGCAGCGGGCGCAGGTTGCCGTCGGTGCCGGGACGGTCGTAGTCGTACAGACGATACGTCACGTCGCTCGACTGCTGCGTCTCCAAAATGAGCGTGCCGGTCTTGATGGCGTGCACGGTACCGGAATCAATCTGGAAAAAGTCGCCCTTGTGAATCGGCAACACGTTGAGCATGTCGTCCCAACGTCCTTCCTCGATCATTTGTGCGGCCTCGGCGCGGTCCTTGGCACGCTGGCCGACGATGATCGTGGCGTCGGGCTCGCAGTCCAGCACATACCAACACTCGGTTTTGCCCAGGCTACCGTTCTCGTGCTCGGCAGCGTACTCGTCGTTGGGATGAATCTGGATCGAAAGGTCGTCCTTGGCGTCCAGAATCTTAATGAGCAGCGGGAACTCCTTGCCCTCGCAGTTGCCAAAGAGCTCGCGATGCTCGGCCCACAGCCACGACAGCGTGTGGCCGGCATACGGGCCCTCCGCAATCTGGCAGTCGCCGTTGGGGTGGGCCGAGATGGCCCAGCACTCACCGATGGGGCCATCGGGAATGTCGTAGCCAAATACGGTTTCGAGCTGGCGTCCGCCCCAGATCTTCTCGTGGAAGATCGGCGTCAGCTTAATCAAATCGGACATGTTCATACCCCCATTGTGTTGCGCGGGCGCTGCGTAAAACTGTTCAAAGCGAGCGCCCGGATGACTACAAAAACCTATGCCAACGTTACGTTGTGCAACTCAAAGCGGTCGCCAACGTTGCGCGAGACCGAATACTCAAAGGCCGCGCCGCTGTCCAAAAAGCCAATCTGGGTGAGCTCGAGCAGGGGAGAGCCAGGTTTGGTGTCCAGGCGATCGGCTTCTTCCTCGGTTGCTGCCACGGCGCGAATGGTGCGGTGGAAGCTCGAAATCTTCAGCCCGCATTGCTCGCGGATAAAGCGGTAGACCGATCCGTACAGGTCCTTCTTTTTAAGGCCTGGAATCAGCTCGAGCGGCATGTAGGTGTACTCGATAACGATGGGCTTCTCATCGGCCTGACGCACGCGCACGATGTGATAGGCAAAGTCATCCTCGGCAATTCCCAGCTGGGCTGCGATGTCCGCTGGTGGATTAACAATCGAGAAATCGTAGACCACCGAGGTCACCTTCTCCCCGCGGTGCTCATACGAAAAACCCTGGGCACGGTCGTTTTTGCCCTGGAAAAACGCCTGGCCGGGAAGCCCCGCCGTGTCCTTAACGTAGGTACCCGATCCACGACGGCTGGTAATAAGACCTTCCTCGGTGATTTGCTCGATAGCTCGTTTGACGGTGATTTTGGAAACGCTATAGAGCTCGCAGAACTCAACGACGGTGGGAAGCTTGTCGCCCGGTTTAAGAGCGCCATCCTCGATACTTCGACGAATATCTGCAGCTATCGCCTCGTATTTGGGAATCATGGAACCTCCTTTCCAACTTGATTGAGTATAAAAGAAAGTATAGTTAACACCTAAGCATCCCTATTATATATTGAAAAAGTTCGAGAAAGATATAATTAAAAGTCGCTTTGCATATAATTCAGAGCGCTCTAAATAGATAGACATATGAGTAATGTCGTGTTAAGCGGCCATTTGCGTTTCCCAGATAAAACCTACCAAAACAAACCTGTCCCTTTTTGGTAGGTTTTTGTCTTGGGAGCGGTACCATACAGGCAATGTTTAAACGAGAAAGGTGGGCTCCCATGGAACCTAAGCAGTATTACATCGGCATCGACGTCGGCGGTACCTCGGTTAAGGAGGGCCTGTTCGACGAGGACGGCAACCTGCTGGCCAAGGCCAGCGTGCCCACTCCGCCCATCGTTGACGCCGCGGGCTTTGCCGCGGTGACCGAGGCTATCGACCAGGTGGTCGCCAAGGCCCAGATTCCGCGTGCCTTTGTGGCGGGCATTGGTCTGGCCGTTCCGTGCCCCATCCCGGCATCGGGCGATGCCAAGGTCAAGGCCAACATTGCCATTAACCTGCCCGAGCTGAGAGTCGCCATTCAGGAGCACTGCCCCGACGCGGTCGTTAAGTACGAAAACGATGCCAATGCCGCTGCCATGGGCGAGGCCTGGCTCGGCTCTGCCAAGGGCGTGCAGAACGTGGTGATGGTCACCATTGGCACCGGCGTGGGCGGCGGCGTTATCGTTAACGGCGATGTGGTATCGGGCGTCGTGGGCGCCGGCGGCGAGATTGGCCACATGTGCCTGAATCCGGCTGAGGAGCGCACCTGCGGCTGCGGCGGCCATGGCCATCTGGAGCAGTATTCCAGCGCCACCGGCGTGGTGAGCAACTACCTTGCCGAGTGCAAGAAGGCGGGCGTCGAGCCCATCGAGCTCACCGGCCCCTCCGATTCCAAGGACGTGTTCCAGGCCTGCCGCGAGGGCGACAAGCTCGCGCTTGCCGCGGCCGATACCATGGCCGACTACCTCGGCCGCGCCCTGGCGCTTATCGCCAACGTGGTCGACCCCGAGATGTTCCTCATCGGCGGCGGCGCCTCCGCCTCGGCCGATGTTTACCTCGACAAGGTTCGCGAACACTTTAAGCAGTACGCGCTTTCCGCCTCGCGCGAGACGCCCATTAAGGTCGCTTCGCTCGGCAACGACGCCGGCATCATCGGCGCTGCTTACGTAGCCCTGCGCGCCGCCGGTAAATAGCTGGTGTAAGGGGGTCAGGTTACTTTGCACCAACATGGTGCGAAAGGGACAGCCTTGGCCCCCATACCTGCCACAAAATATGCCGTGGCCCTTCCGTCTGCGAAGGCTCGGCATCGGCGTGCTACCATAGCTACGTCCAAGTACACATATCAAGTGGAGGATATCCATGGCAAACGTTCTTGTCTTTGGTCACCAGAACCCCGATAACGACGCCATCATGAGCGCCGTCGTCCTGTCCCAGCTGCTCAACCAGGTTGAGTATGCCGGCAACACCTACGAGGCCTGCGCCCTTGGTCAGCTTCCGGCAGAGTCTGCCAAGCTGCTCGCCGACGCCGGCATTGCCGAGCCCCGCGTGATCGAGTCCGTCGAGGCCGGTCAGCTCGTCGTCCTCACCGACCACAACGAGTCCGCCCAGTCCGTCGCCGGTCTTAAGGACGCTACGGTCTTTGGCGTCGTCGATCATCACCGCATCGGCGACTTCGAGACCGCCGGCCCGCTGCACTACATCTGCCTGCCCTGGGGCTCCAGCTGCACCATCGTCACCAAGCTCGCCGACGTGCTCGGCGTTGAGCTTTCCGACGTCCAGGCCAAGCTGCTGCTCTCGGCCATGATGACCGACACGCTCATGCTCAAGAGCCCCACCACCACCGATGTCGACCGCGCCGTCGCCGCCAAGCTCGGCGAGCAAGTGGGCGTCGACCCGGTCAAGTTTGGCATGGAGGTCTTCCTTACCCGTCCGTCCGGCTCCTTCACCGCTGCCGAGATGGTCGGCAACGACATCAAGATGTTCGAGCCTGCCGGCAAGAAGCTGCTCATCGGCCAGTACGAGACCGTCGATAAGAGCCGTGCGCTCGGCATGATCGACGAGATCCGCGAGGCCATGCGCGCCTACGCCGCCGAGAAGGATGCCGACGGCATTGTCCTGTGCATCACCGACATCATGGAGGAGGGCTCGCAGGTCCTGCTTGAGGGCGAGACCGAGGCTGCTCAGAAGGGCCTGGGCATTGCCGACGAGCACGACGGCGTCTGGATGCCGGGCGTCCTCTCCCGTAAGAAGCAGGTCGCTGCTCCCATCATGGCCGCCTGCTAGGTTTAGTTGACCAAACGCCACGACCGGATCGCGGACGCCCCGCGCTCCGGTCGTTTTTTGTGCGCGGGACCGCGCTCTCTATTGGACGGGCGCCCGTGCCGTTGAGCAAATAATGTTCAACCTGTGGTTTCGCTTTTCGGCCACGCCTGCGTGCTTGTCGTGCAGGGTAGGCTAGATGCAAGCGTAATACGTTAGAGCGCGGCGCCGCCACTTGGGCGGGCCGTGCTTTTTTAAGACGCGAGCCATCCCGTGAAAGGAGCCGCCCATGGCAGCAACTGAGCAGCTGTTCAACGTTCGTGAGCGCAAGCGCTTTGAACGTCACGACATTTGGGGGCGCATCGCCGAGAACGGCACGATTTCCGCCGCGGTCATGGTCTTCGCCGCCATCGCCGCCGTCATCTGCGCCAATACCGATGCCTACGAGACCATCCATCACTTTTTGAAGACTCCGCTGTATGTGGGTCTGGGCAACCTTACGGCCGGTCTCACCGTTGAGCTTTTCGTCAACGACTTCCTCATGGCGATTTTCTTTTTGTTGGTGGGCATCGAGCTTAAGTACGAGATGACGGTCGGCGAGCTCAAGAATCCGCGTCAGGCCATGCTTCCCATGCTGGCAGCCGTGGGCGGCGTCGTCGTTCCCGCCTGCATCTACCTGATCTTTAACCATGCCGGCGCCCGCAACGGTTGGGCTATCCCCATGGCAACCGATATTGCCTTTGCGCTGGGCGTGCTGTCGCTTTTGGGCAACCGCGTGCCCAACGGCGTGCGCGTGTTCTTCTCGACGCTCGCCATCGCCGACGACCTCATCTCCATCGCCGCCATCGCCATCTTCTACGGTCAGAGCCCCAATCCGTTTTGGTTGGGCGCCGCCACGCTTGTGACCTGCGCGCTCGTGTGGCTCAACAAGACGCAGCATTACCGCCTTGCCCCGTATTCGGTACTGGGTCTGCTGTTGTGGTTTTGCATGTTCAAGAGCGGCGTACATGCCACGCTTGCTGGCGTCATCCTGGCCTTTACCATCCCGGCCAAGTGCGGCGTCAAGCTCGATAGCCTCACCGATTGGCTGGGCGAGTGCCTGCCGCTGCTCGATGACCGCTACGACGACGAGGCGCACATCCTGGGCCAGCATGACTTTACCGTCTCGACCACCAAGGTTGAGCGCGTCATGCACCGTGTGACACCGCCGCTCATCCGCATGGAGCGCCTGATCTCCACGCCGGTCAACTTTGTGATTCTGCCGATCTTTGCGTTCGTGAACGCACAGGTTCGCCTAGTGGGCGTGGACATGAGCACGCTGCTCACCGACCCGGTGACGCTCGGCGTGTACTTTGGCATGCTGCTGGGCAAGCCGATCGGCATCTTTGGCATGACGTTTGCCCTGGTTAAGTTTAGGGTCTGCGAGCTGCCGCATAACGTTAACTGGCACATGATTGCCGGTGTGGGCATTCTGGGCGGCATCGGCTTCACCATGTCGATCCTCATCAGCGGCCTTGCCTTCCCGACGGCCCAGTTTGAGGTTCTGGCTGCCAAGGCCGCCATCCTTGCCGGTTCGGTCACCGCTGCCGTGATCGGCATGATCTACATGAGCGTGGTCTGCAAGCGCCCCGCACCCAAGGACGAGTAAAAGCTCGAAAAAAGACACCAGAACCGGTTTGGATACGTTCGAAACTCGGATCCGGGTGCTACTGGCCCCCTGCCAGATACCTCCGTGGCCAAAAAACGCCGTTTGTGAGTACTGTCACAAACGGCGTATCATTTTAGGTGCGGAAAATAATGAACAAAGTTATAAGAACTGTACGTTAATGAGTGACCATCGACTTCCAATTTGGCGCTAGCTGACGGTGATTAGGGAGTTTCAAGGTGGCGCGCGCAGACGTGGTGTAAGAGCGTCCCGAGGTCCGTCGCTGCAA
>CAJMLB010000004.1:0-61897 GCA_905214145.1 uncultured bacterium
CGAGCTCCAGCAGGAGTTCGCCGACTTCGTCGCCCAGGTCGACAAATCGAAATTTGCCGTACAAAAGGCCCTTGATGAGCTAAACGCCACGACGAAGAAAATCTTGAACCAGGAGTTAGGACTCGGAGATGTTTAACGAGGACAACACCATCGAGCAAATGAGCGTCGAGGCGCTTGCCAGCCTTGGCTGGAGATACGTGGCTGCCGAAGACCTCCCGCGCCGCCATGCCGACGTCATGGTCGAGCCCATGGTCAAGGACGCCCTCATCAGACTTAACCCGGAGATCGCAGAAGACCCCGATCGCGCCGACGAGATCATCTACCGACTCAGGGCCCTCATTCAGTCCACAAGTCCGCAGAACCTGGTCTCCACCAACGAGCGGTTCAAAAAGCTCGTCATCGAGGAGAACTCATTCCCCTACGGCAAAGACGGCCGCATGGTCCCCATCCGTTTCTTTGGCACGGCGGCGGACGGCGATCTTGACAAAAACGAGTACATCGTCACCAACCAGTGGGTCTACCCCCAGGAGCAGGGCGGCAAGCGCCTCGACCTCGTCCTTCTTGTCAATGGATTTCCGCTCGTCATCGGCGAGTTCAAGACGCCGGTGCGCGATTCGATAACCTGGCTCGACGGCGCTGGCGACATCGCTAAATATGAGAAGAGCATCCCGCAGATGTTCGTCTGTAGCGCCATCAACTTCGCCAGCGAAGGAAAATGCTATCGCTACGGGTCGGTGAACATGCCTCCCGAGATGTGGGGACCCTGGCATGGGGGCGACAAGAAGAGCGAGGGCACACTTGCCGACGTCAAGAGAAGCATGGCATCCATGCTCACCCCCTCGAACGTCATGGACATCTTCCAGTTCTTCACGCTCTTCGCCACCGACAAGAAGTATCGACGCATCAAGCTGATCTGTCGCTACCAACAGTTCGAGGGCGCGAACCTCATCGTGGACCGCGTCCGCGCAGGATACCCGAAGCGTGGCCTCATTTGGCATTTCCAGGGCTCAGGAAAGTCACTGCTCATGGTATTCGCCGCCCAGAAGCTGCGCATGGTCCCCGAACTCAAGAACCCGACCGTCGTCATCGTGGATGACCGAATCGACCTCGAGACCCAGATCACGGGAACCTTCAACGCATCCGATATCCCCAACCTCGCAAGCGCCGGCAGCAAGGAGGAGCTTGAGTCCTTCTTCAAGCAGGACATGAGAAAGATCCTCATCACCACCATCTTCAAATTCGGCGAGGTTGCGGGGACGCTCAACGAGCGCGAGAACATCATCCTCATGGTCGACGAGGCGCACCGCACCCAAGAGGGCGACCTCGGCGAGAAGATGCGACTCGCCTTGCCGAACGCCTTCTTCTTCGGCTTGACCGGCACGCCCATCAACCGAACCGACAAGAACACGTTCCACACCTTCGGTGCCAAAGAGGACAAGTCCGGCTACATGAGCCGCTATTCCTTCGCCGACTCCATCCGCGACCACGCCACATTGCCGCTCCACTTTGAAACCGTTCCCGTCGAGCTCCACGTCAACCAAGAGATCGTGAACGCCGCCTTTGACGAAATGACCCGAGACCTCAGCAAAGAGGACAAGGCGGAACTCACCAGGCGCGTCAAGATCGAGTCCGTCATGAAGGCCCCCGACCGCATCCACAAGGTATGCGAGCACATCGCCAAGCACTTCAAGTCAAAGGTTGAGCCCGACGGCTTCAAGGCGCAGGTAGTCTGCTACGACCGAGAGTGCTGCCTGCTGTATAAGGAGGAGCTCGACAAGCTCTTGGGCGCTGATGCAGTCACCATCGTCATGAACACGAACAACGACAAGGAGGACCGGTACAAGGCATATCGTCGCGATCGCGATGCCGAGGAAAAGCTCCTTGACCGTTTCCGCGACCCGGACGATCCGCTCAAGATTCTCATCGTCACTGCGAAGCTGCTCACGGGGTTCGATGCGCCCATCCTGCAAACTCAGTACCTTGACAAGCCCTTACGCGATCACACGCTATTGCAGGCAATCTGTCGAACCAACCGCGTCTACAACGACAAGAAGACATTCGGTCTCATCGTCGACTATATCGGCCTCTTCGACAACGTCGCCAAATCCCTTCACTTCGACGAGGCCGAGGTGCAGAAGGTCATAACCAACATCGACGAGGTAAAGGCCGAACTACCCAGGCTTATGCATTGCTGTCTTGAGTACTTCTCAACGGTCAGAGACCGCCGCAGCGCGGATTGGGAGTCCCTTCTCGAAGCTCAACAATGTCTGCCAACGACAAAGGTGAAAGACCGGTTTGGGGCCGACTTCTCGGTCTTGAACAGAACGTGGGAAGCCCTTTCGCCCGATCCGTGTCTCAATCCCTACAAGCCCGATTTCATCTGGCTCTCGCAGGTCTACGATTCCGTGAGACCGGTAGACAATCGCGGGAAGCTCATCTGGGCAGCGCTCGGGCCCAAGACAATCGAGCTCGTGCACGAGAACATCACCGTCGAGAGAGTCCGAGACGATGACGACATCCTTGAACTCGACGAGGACATGATCGAGCACTTCATCAACGATAAGAGCAATACCGAGAAGATCACGCGTAAGCTGGAGATAGATCTCGTCGCCCGAATCCGCAAGCACGATAAGAATGGCAAGTTCCAGAAGCTCGGCGAGCGCCTGGAGGACCTGAGGGAACGTCACGAGCAAGGTCTCATCAACAGCGTCGAGTTCCTCAAAATGCTCATCGACCTCGCCAAAGAAGCACGAGCCGCCGAAAAGGAAGTCGTGCCCGAGGAAGAGGAGGACAAGGGAAAGGCTGCTCTCACTGAGCTCTTTAACGGCATCAAGAACGGCGACACGCCTATCATCGTCGAGAACATCGTCAATGACATTGACGAGATCGTTAAGATAACTCGCTTCGACGGCTGGCAAGCTACCACGGCAGGCGTCAAAGAGGTCAAGAAGCAGCTCCGTGCCATTCTATGGATGCGCTACAAGCTCAAAGACCAGGCTCTTTTTGATAAGGCGTATTCGTATATCGAACTCTACTATTAGGTAACAGAAGACAGACTTCTAGGGACGTTCCGCATTAACCATTTCATAGGATGTGGAGCGTCCCAATTTGAACGAGAAACGTCTTGCGATGGGCAAATGTTGCAGACCCAATGGCTCGACAACCCTTTCATAGTCTGGTGTTTAAGTCTTCACTAGAAGCATCCACACTTTGTAGTTAATTGATTCCTTCTTCGCAGGCGAAAACGACAATGATGTCCGCCCCCTACCTCCCCTCTGCCTTCAGCTTCAGCAGCAGGTCGCCCAGCTCGGGGCACTTCTTGGAAAGGCGCGTCTGGGGTCGCTCGCCCATCCCCCACCGCTGGCGGATCTCCTGGGCGTGCGGGCTCACACGGTAGTTCCCGTCCATCATCTGCTTGAGCAGCTTGGCGGTTACGCGCGCATCGGCAAGGGCGCTGTGGGCGTGGCCCGTCGACTCGTCGAACTCGATGCCAAACCACGTCGCCGCGTCACTCAAAGAGACGCACCCGTGGCTGCCCACGTCCATAATCGAGGTGTAAAACGCCTGCAGGTCGGCCCAGTCCGTAGGAAATGCGGAAAGATCGATGCGCTTTGCCTGGCACTCGGTCAAAAGCTGTCGACGGTCCGCCCCGCTCCAGCAAACCACCTGGGCGGAGTAGCGACCGATCCAATCGCTGAGCCTTTTGATCACCACATAGAGCGGATCGGCCATCGTGGTGTCCACGGCCGATATCCCTGTAAGCTCGCGGACAGGAAACGCAACGCCTTCGGTAAATTCCGTCTGCACAAACTGCGAGAACTCGCCCATAACGTTGCCGTGGTAATCGAGCTTGACGGCGCCGACCTCGATAATCTCATTGCGCAGCCCACGGCGCTGGCGCTGCTTTGGCACCGGCGCAAACTCAAAGTCCAGCACGATCTGGCGCGCAAAGTTCGTCGTATCGATAGCCGAGATACCCGGCGTCTTTTCAGCTGACACGGTTAGGACCTTTCTCCGTCAACTGCCGCTTGCTACATAGGCGGCTACATTGCCGTAAGGATAGGCGCCCGCGCGGACATGAAAGCGGAGCGCAATGCCATGCGCCGGGCGCGCGCCATGCAGACGGCCCCAAGAGAGTCACCCGCTCTATTCAAATGCATGAAAAAGATTGAGGCCCGGTGACTTGAATCAGCGGTCATCCCGGGCCCATCAGAGTTCACAGAGCTCTTGGTTGCTTTGGTCTCGCTTTTCACAGCGTTTGTCGGACTTTCCGAGGCACTCAATCAGCGTTCGAAGCATAACCAGTCGCTACAATTAAGGCTTTGACCCCTTGACCAAGCAACGGCTCTACCCAACTATCCACAACTTGGGCTGCCGTCGACTTTATTCTACCGACGGGTGTCAGGTTTAACAAATGGATTTTCAGTCATGACGCTCACCCGACTCGTCCACTATTCCAACCACCACTCGACGTCGACGGAGCACTCGACCTCGATGGGTTCCGGATCCAGCACCGTTTCCCCAAGGCTTCCGGATTCCCCACCGGGAGCGCCCATGGCAGCGCAGTACACCCCATCATAATCCCCCGGCCGGCTGTTATACGAGATATGCTTAATGCCGCCCAGCTTGGTCCCCGCCGCCGCAGCAAGCGCCTGCGCATTACCGCGGGCGCACTCGACAGCGCGGGCAATCAAGACGTCCTCTGCCGCGCGCTCATCCGCAAGTTCAAATCGAATGTTCATGTCGGCATGCGATCCGCAGGTGTTGAGTGACGTCCACACAGCCGCACAGTCAACCGAATCGACAGGCGCGGCAACCGTGCCGTACGCATAGTAGTCGTAGCCCACGATGATTGCCCTTTTGCGCGTCGTCTGCGCATAGCAGGTGTACCGGCGACACGTTAACTCGTCATCCAGACCAAAGGGCGCCAGCGCAGCGGCGACCTTGGCGCGATCGGCGTTGTAATCGTCCAGGCACGCCTCCTTGGTATCAAAGCGGCCGCCAAAACCAATGCTAAAGATCACGCGATCGGGCATGACCTTATCCTCGATCTGGGCACCAACGCTCACATAACCGGTCTTATCCGTTGCCATGACATCCGCCCTTTCCACGAATGACTACGTTGCAGTAAACATAGCCGCCCGTGCGGACACAAACACAGAGTGGCCCCTCACATCTCGGCAAACGAGATCAGCTTGATGTCTCCCCTACTCTCCGCGGCATCCCGACATCCCTGCGTAAAGCCGCGCTTCGAGAAGATCGCATAGCTTTTGTGCTGCCGTCTAAAGAGCTCGCTTCGGTGCACGAGCTTTTGCAGCACGTCTTCGCCCGCCGGTTCATTGCGCCATTTGCACTCCGCAAACAGCGCAGCGCCCTCGCCATCGTCAACAATCAAGTCGATTTCTTCCTGCGTATGCGTGCGATTATCCGTCCCCCACCAGCGCCCGACGCTCGCCGGAACCACATCGAGCTGGCCCGCGCGCGCGAGTTCGTACACGTATTGTCTGCATATAAGCTCAAAGACCGTACCCATGTAATCCGATACGTGCGGCTCAATGCGCTTATACGCCATCTCGGCCATATCGTTTTGAATCAGCCCAATGTTCTGCGGCACAAACTTGTACCAGAACCTAAACATCTGGTCGCTCAGCAGATACACGGCTCGCTTATTGCTCGTCTCGTTTAGAGGCAGCTCGCGCTCGACAATCCCAAGCGACGCCAGCTTATTCACATAGCTCTTTACGTTGCTCGCAGGGATTCCCGTAGAGCTCGCAATCTCCGAGATCTTCGAGCGTCCCTGGGCAATTGCCTGCACGATCGCATCATATTGCTCGGGATTGCGGCACTCTTGCAACAGCAGGTTACTCGGCTCCTCAAAGAGATAGCCCGTAGGAGTAAGGAAAAGACGTTTGATGTTGTCCTTGAGCGGTGCGGCGGGATCGACTTTCTCGATATATGCAGGAATGCCGCCTGTCATGCCATAGCAAACCGCAGCGTCTTCGCGACTCATGCTATGCCACAGGTCGAGGGTCGTCGTAAAATCGAGCGGCATGATCTTAAACTGGGCCGTGCGCCTACCGTATAGTGGGCTCTCGTAGCCCAACACCTGTTCCTCCATAAACGAAAGCGACGACCCGCACAGGATAAGCATGAGCTTGGTCTCTTTGTACAAGTGATCGATCTTGTCTTGCAGCAACGAGCTGATCTCGGGATTCGATTGGGCGAGATAGGGATACTCGTCAATCACGACAATTAAACGCTCCGTGCGAGCCATGGTGGCCAATGCATCGAACGCTTCGTCAAAACTACGAAACGACACGCCTGCAGCACCAACCGAGCCTGCAAGTATCGCCTGACTAAAGCCGTGCAGGTTTGCCTCCGCATTGGTACGACGAGCTTGAAAGTAAATAGCCTTCTTGCCTTGGATGAACTCTGTGATAAGGCGCGTTTTACCCACACGACGGCGACCGTAAATCACAGGCATCTCAAAGGAGCCCGTGCCATACAGTCGATTGAGCTCGGACATTTCCGCTGTTCTTCCGATAAACATAGGGCCATCCTTCCTTTACGTTATAGCTAGCTATATTATACCTTCCTATAATATAGCTAGCTATAACGTAATTCGACAATCGCGCACGCGAAAGGGACGGTTGAAGTGCGGCTTGACGCCGCATGACGTCGGCGGACGAGGCAATGCGTCCGCCGACGAATAGCACCGAATTGGTTACTTCTTGCTCTCGGGCAAGACCAGATCCACGGCAGCGTCCTTGGCAGCATCGATGTGCTGAGCCACGACCGGCGTCTGCGGAAGGATCAGGTTAAGGACAATGGCCATGATGGCGGTGGGGGTTACGGCATTGGAGCCGATGACGGTGGACACCCAGGTAGGCATACCCTCGCCGGCAAGGCAACCGCTGGCCATCCAGATACCCAGGCCAAAGACGACGGAGGTACCGACGATGGTGGTAGTGCGCTGCGTGAGGCCCTCGCGGGTGAACATGCGCACGCCGTTCATGGTGATGGTGCCAAAGACGCCGACGGTCGCGCCGCCGATGACGGGCTGCGGGATAGCGGAAAGGACGGCAGAGAGCTGCGGGAACAGACCGGCGATGGCAAAGACGGCCGCGATGGTCACAAAGACCCACTTGTTGACGACCTTGTTGGAGCAGATGATGCCCACGTTCTGGCCAAGGGCGCTGGTGGGAAGACCGCCCAGCAGGCCGCCGACCATAGAGGTGATGCCCTGGGAGACGATGGCGCCGGAGAGCTCACGCTCGGTGGGCATACGGTCGATGGAGCCCAGGCAGGCGGCGGAGACGTCACCGATAACCTGGATGGCAACCATGGGGAACACGACGGCGAGGGTAATGCAGACCTCGGGATCAAACTCGAGCGCGTAGGGCATGAGCTTGGGAAGAGCGAAGACCTGAGCGGTGGCGACGCTGGAGAAATCAATCATGCCAAAGGGGATCGAAACGATCATGCCAGCGATCATGCCAAAGAACACGGATCCCAGCTTGAGTGTGCCCTTGCCAAAGTTGGCGAGCGCAAAGACCACGGCGAAGGTGATAAGAGCGACGCACCAGGCCTGCGGGGTGCCCCACAGCGGCGTGCCCATACCGCCGGCCATATACTTGACGGCCGTGGGATACAGCGAAACGCCGATGGAGAAGATGACCGTACCGGTCACGACGGGCGGGAACAGCCACTTAATCTTGCTGTAGGCCAAACCAAAGAGGGCCGCGACGGCACCGCCGACAATCTCGCCGCCCAGCAGCGCGCCAAAGCTAAAGCCCGAGGCGCCCATGGCCTGAAGGGCCGGGAGGAACGCGAACGAGACGCCCATGACGATGGGCAGGCCGCCGCCGATGCGACGAAAGGGAGCGAAGGCCTGAAGGGCTGTGTCGAGTGCCGAAAGAATGAGCGCAACCTGAATGATGTCGGTGCTCTGCTGGCTATTAAAGCCGTAGACGCCGGCCATGATGACCGCCGGGGTAATGATGCCGGCAAACGATGCCAGTACGTGCTGAAGGGCACACGGGATCATTTCCTTAACGGGCGGCATGCCTTCGCGAGTGAACAGGGCTTCAGTGCCGTTCGTAACCGTCTCCTGGGCCATTTGACCACCAATCCTCGAAGTAGTTGTTTTCGCATCTAACATTCTATTGTGACGCAGTGCGGGGTTGAGGTTGTGCCTTCGTTGCATATCGTATTAAAGAATTTTCTCATATTTAATAATAATTTTTTGTTATCAGACTATTCTTCAGTTGATATTAAACGTTTACGCAGGTCAGAAAAGTGTTTACTTAAACTACCATCTAACTATTCTTTTGGTCGACCGTTTACCGCCAAAATCCTACCGCGCGTCTGTATTACGCAATGTACCTGCGAATATGCGAGTCAATAGACACCGTGTTACCATGAGAAAAAATTGTTATGAACATTTCCGATTTCACCCAAAGGAGTTGCCCATGAACGAGACCGTACGCCGCTTTTTACCGATGGTCGATTTCCTGGAGCAGATACTCGGCAAAAACAGCGAAATCGTCCTGCACGATTTCTCGGATCCCGACCACACCATCGTCGATATTCGCAACGGCATCGTGAGCGGCCGCAAGATTGGCGGACCCGCTACCGATCTTGCGCTCAAGATTATGCATGATGGCAAATATCGCGACTTGCCGTTCATTACGGGCTACGAAGGCCGCGGCGCCGGCGGCAAGACGCTGGAATCCGCAACGTACTTTATCCGCGAGAACGGCGAGATCGTCGGCATGCTCTGCGTCAACACCGATCTTTCGGCCGTGCGCAACATCAACGCCATGGCCCAGCAGCTTATGGCCTGCTTCGACGCCGCCCCGGCCCGCACGGAGCCCTCCCCCATCGAGGTCGAGAGCCTTTCGGAGTCTACGCAGGAGCTTATCGACCGCAGTATTTCCGAGTTGCTGAGGGAGCGCGGGCTGGATGTAGCGTCGCTTGGTCAGAGCGACCGCGTGGACGTCATTCGCCACCTTAACGGCAACGGCGTATTTATGCTCAAGGGCGCTGTTGCCTGCGCTGCCACCGCGCTTGGCATCTCTGAGCCCAGCGTCTACCGCTATCTGCAAAAAGTTCGCAAGGAGGGCTAACCCACTGATCCCCTGGGGACGGAGGAAAACGGATCATTTTTGCCCGAGAGGCTGCTGAAGACTTTGTCCTGCTTAGGCTGCGGGCATCGTCCATCGCGACGACGCCACTATACTTTTGAGTATCTGAGCATTTTGAAAGGCAGGATATGACCGCAACCGCCAGTCGAACCACTAACCGCAGACCCGAGCTCTTGGCCCCCGCCGGAGGCCCCGAGCCCTTTGCCGCCGCACTCGCTGCCGGCGCCGATGCCATCTACTGCGGCATGGGCAGTTTCAACGCCCGCCGCAAGGCAACGAACTTTACCGACGGGGCCTTTGAGCAGGCCTGCCGCGCCGCGCACCTGGCCGGCTCGCGCGTCTACGTCACGGTCAACATCGTCATCAAAGAATCCGAGATGGGCGATGCGCTGCAGCTCATCCATCGCTGCTCCACGCTGGGCGCCGATGCCTTTATCATCCAAGACTGGGGCCTGTTCTTTGAGGTCAAGCGCACCATGCCCGGCATCGAGACGCATATCTCGACCCAGGCGAACATCCACGATGACCGCGGGACTATCTGGTGCCGCGAGCAGGGCGCCGACCGCGTGACCCTCTCGCGCGAGCTCTCCATTGACGAGATCGCCGCCATCCACGACGCCGCGCCCGACGTTGACCTGGAGGTCTTTAGCCACGGCGCCATCTGCTTTTGCTACTCGGGCCTGTGCCTGCTGTCGAGTTTTGCCATGGCGGGCCGCTCGGCCAACCGCGGCATGTGCGCTCAACCCTGTCGCCTGCCTTACGAGCTGATTGACGAGAACGGCCGCTCGCTCTCCCCTGCCAGTCGCGAGCGCGCGCTGTGCCCGCGCGACACCAACACGTCGCAGCTTGTTCGCCGTCTGTATGACGCCGGCGCCGCATCGCTCAAGCTCGAGGGCCGCATGAAGGCGCCCGATTACGTGTATTCCATCGTTGACGTGTATCGTCATCAGATTGATGACATGCTGGCCGATGTTTCGACCTCTAAGGATGAGGAAGCCGCCCGCCAGCGCCAGCTCAAGCGCTGCTTTAACCGTGACTTTACGCACGCCTATCAGGACGGCACCTCGGGCGACGAGATGATGAGCTACGAGCGCTCCAACAATCGCGGCCAGATCGTGGGCACGGTGCTCGGCAGCCGCCTGGCCAACCGCGATGTGCGCGGGCTCAAGCCCGACGACCGCCGTCGCCGCGCTGCCATCGCCCGCATTGAGCTGTTTGAGCCCGTGGGAAAAGGCGACCTGCTGGAGCTTCGCCACGACGATGAGTTCGACCAGTTCCTGACCACCATTGCCGCCGATGATGCCGCTGCCGGCGATGTTGTCGAGTGCCGCGTGCCTCGTAGCATGCCCGAGGGCTGCCGCGTGCGCGTGATTCGAAGCCAGCGCGCCATCGACGCCGCCGGCGCCGCGCTCAAGCGCGATGTGTTGCGCCGCCGCGCCGTTGATGTAACCGTTGTAGCGCGTCTGGGCGAGCCGTTTACCGTTACGCTCACCTGCTGCGACGACCCCGCGCTCACCGTCACCGCAACCGGCTTTACCGTCGAGGCCGCCAAGACTCGCGCCGTCGAAGCGCCCGATCTGGTTGAGCATGTGGGCCGCATGGGTTCCTCGCCCTTTGAGGCTGCGAGCTTTGACGTGGCCCTCGACGAGGACTGCGGCATGGGCTTCTCCGCCGTACATAAGGTGCGCGCCGCCGCTTGCAAGGCACTGGAAGAGGCCATTCTGGCGCCGTATAACGAGCGCGCCCGCACGCTCGAGCTACCGGCGATTGTAACCAGTGATTCCCGCCCCGCGCCCGAACACTACCGCGATGAGCCTCAGATCTGCGTAACCGTCACCTCGCTCGACGCCGCCGAAGCAGCTCGCGCGGAGGGTGCAACGCGCATCTACATGACCACCGACGCGCTCGATGCGGCCGAGCTCTCCCCCGCCGATGCGCTTGAGCAGGGCATCGTACCCGTACTCGACGAGGTCTGCCGCGCCGTTGACCACGTACGCGTCGACCCGTGGATTCTTGCTGGAGCGACTGTCGCCGTCGGCAATATCTCCGAGCTTGCCCTGGCCGTCCAGGTTGGTGCCACGGCCGAGATTCGCTCTTGCCTGCCCGTGCACAACACGCCTTGCATGGAGGCACTTGCCGAGCGCGGGGCCGGCGCTTTTTGGCTCTCGCCTGAGATCACGCTCGAGGAGATTATCACACTTGGCACCTCCGCGCCCGCAGCCCTGGGCATCACCGTTTTCGGCCGCCCGCGCGTTATGACAAGCGAGCACTGCATCCTGCAGGTGGCCAATGGCTGTATCCACGATTGCGCCAACTGCCGTCTGCGCGCCCGCAAGCTGTCGCTCAAGAATATCGACGGCAAGGTCATGCCGGTGCGCACCGATATCCACGGCCGTTCGCGCCTGTACGACGCCTACCCCATCGACCTCACACCGCAGGTTCCACAGCTGCTCGACGCCGGCGTGCGCCGTCTTATGGTCGACGGAACCCTGCTCGAGGCCGATGAGATTGGCCGTGCCGTCGCTCGCGTCCGCCGCGCCGTCGAGGCGGCTCAAGCCGGCCGCAAGCCCGCCGCCCGCCTGCGCGGCGCCACCTCGGGCTGCATGTTTGTGGGAATTAGCTAACCGAAAGGCTTACACGTGAACGAAGAACCTCAAGTCCTCTACTGCGACGCCTGGCTCATGGCCATCGATAAGCCCGCCGGCATGATCGTCCACGGTGACGGCACCGGCGAGCGCACACTTACCGACTACGCCAGCGACCTGCTGCTGGCCATGGGCGACGGCTTTGCCGCGACCGACATGCAGCCGCTCAACCGCTTGGACCGCAACACCACCGGCGTGGTGCTGTTCTCGCTCGACAAGCAGACGCAGCCCGCCTTTGACCAGATGATCATCGATCACGCCTTCGAAAAGCACTATCTGGCGCTCGCCGAGGGCAAGATCGACTGGAACGAAAAGCTCATCGACAAGCCCATCGCCCGCGACCGCCACGACAGCCGCAAGATGCGCGTCGGTGCCAGCGGCAAGCCGTCACAGACGCGCGTCAAGGTGCTCAAGCGCCTTAAGAGCCGCCGAGGCCTGCCCACGCGTTCGTATATCGATGTCGAGCTGCTCACCGGCCGCAAACACCAGATCCGTGTGCATCTGGCCAGCGAGCATCACCCCCTGGTTGGCGACGACCCATACGGCACGCCGCGCCCCTGTGGCCTGATGCTCCACGCCCACAGCGTGTCCTTTACGCATCCCGTTACCGGCGAGCACATCCACATCGAAGCCCCCTGCCCCTGGGAGCCCTAAAACCTCCCAAAAAGGGACAGGTTTATTTTGGCAGGTTTTATCTGGGCAAACGTCAAAACCAGCACAATGGGGACAGGCACCTTCGTGGTGGTTTTGCCGCAATGGCTCAACCGCGGTCCCAGAACGTCTCGATCTGTAACAGTTAGAACCCATTTTCCGGTCTATCTGTTACAGATCGAGACATTCGAATCCCCCTCAAGGGAAAATCTCAATCTGTAACAGTAACTCGGCAAAATCCGTCCCAGATGTTACAGGTTGAGACAAAGGGACGACGCAGTTCGGAAGTATCTCAATCTGTAACACCTAGCCCACTTTTAACGGTCCAGCTGTTACAGACTTAGACAAACCGGCAGACAACGAAAGCGGCAACGCCCGTGATGGACGTTGCCGCTTTTCTATTGAGAAAACTACTCGGTTTTCGTTACTAGCCACCACAATGGGAACAGGCACCTTTGTGGTGGTTTTGGCCTTAGCCCGTCCCCTGCTTGCTAGACCGTGATGACGTTGTCCATTGCCCGGTACTTGGCGGGGACCTCGCCTGCGGTAATAATCGTTGCGTCGCGGAAGTCCGCGAACTTGACGGGCGCCACCATGCCAAATTTACTGGCGTCCGAGATTACGAAGCGTTTGGCCGTATGGCGCATCGAGATGCGCTTGACCTGCGCCTCCTCGATATCGGGCGCCGTGAAGCCCTGCTCGGCGGCAATGCCGTTAGAGCCCCAAAAGCCACAGTTGAAGTTGTAGCGGTCTAGGGTTGCCAAGGCATCGGGGCCAACGAGCGCCTCGGTCTCGGGTTTGAGCTCGCCGCCCAGCACCACGGTACGCATGCCGCGCAAAGCGAGGCGCTGAGCGTGAAGCACGGAATCAGTCACATAGGTGACGCCTTCAAGGTATGGAAGATGCTCGATGAGCTTGAGCGTCGTCGAGCCCGAGTCGATGTATACAAAGCTCTCAGGCTCCACAAGCGCCGCCGCACGGGCGCAGATACGCTCCTTGTCGTCGTTATGGAGATCACTGCGCTCATTGAGCGTTAGGTCACGCGTCACGTGCGCACGCTCAAGACTCGTCGCTCCGCCGTGGACCTTGGCGATGCGGTGCGCTCGGTCGAGCGTCTGCAGGTCGCGCCGAATGGTAGACGCCGTCACGCCCAAGGCCTCAGCAAGCTCTGGCACAGTAACCGAGCCAGCCTGCTGCACCATCGACACAATCGCGTTGAGCCTATCTTCCGCTAGCATCGTTTACTCCTCCTCGGGGTACACGACTCCCCAGTCGGCGCGAAGCCTGGTCATAAGCTCCATAACATCAGAAGCATAATCCAGCAGCTCGCGCTTGGAGTCGTCGCCGGCAACGGCCTTCTCAAGATCGGCCATCTCATAGCACAGGGCGTAAGCCTCGGTGCCAGCGTGGACCTCCTCGCGGTGGCCGTCCGCAGTCCACACAATGGTCGCGTGGTCGGCACGCGGATACTCGTTGACCTCGATATAGCACTTGTCAAAGCTGATGACCGAGCGCTTGGGCTGCTTGGAGTGAAGCGTAAGGCTCACAACACCCAGCTGCTGCTCGGCATTACGGCAGACGATGCCGCCCGCAACGTCAACGCCGGTCTCACAGGTGTTGCCCAGCGAAACGACCTCAGCGGGCTGGCTTGCCATAAACAGGCGCATAACGGACAGGGCATAGACGCCAATGTCGAGCATGGCACCGCCAGCAAGGTTGCGATTATAGAAACGGTTGGTCAGGTCGCCGTACTCCTTGTAGCTGCCAAAGTTGAGCTGGGCAAGGTTCATGCGGCCAAACTCACCGGCATCCATGCGGCAGCGCAGCTCTTGATATAAGGGCATATGGAGCACCGTAGTGGCGTCCATGAGGATCACGTTATGCTCGTCGGCAATGGCACGCGCCTCGTCGAGCTCGGCGGAGTTGAGGGTGATGGCCTTCTCGCAAAGTACGTGCTTGCCAGCTGCCAGGGCCGCACGCAGATAGGTGATGTGCGTGTTATGCGGCGTGGTGATATAGATCGCGTCGATGTTCGGATCGGCATAGAGGTCCTCGACCGATTCATAGACCTTCTCGATGCCATACTGATCGGCAAAAGCCTGAGCCTTGGACAGCGTGCGGTTGGCGACGCCCGCAAGCTTGCGGCCGGCAAGAGCGAGAGACTGGGCCATCTGGTTGGCGATAACGCCGCACCCGATCACAGCCCAACGAAGCTCGGGAGCCGTAAAGATATCATCGGGGAATGGCTTGTCCTGGACCGAAGCGAACGCTGCCTTTGCGGCTGCCGCAGCATCAAGCGGAGCCTGTTTACAATCTGCCATATCTGCCTCCTGCGTCGTGAAAAGTCTTTTATTTCTGACAGCTCTATATTCGCACAAATGCGCGTGTATGTGCGTGCTTCTGCGTGTATTACCGCTAAATGGTCAAAATTCAGCAGCAGATGGCGCATATACAAGCACAGTCACGCAATCCTACGCACGTAACTACACACAAATACGCATCACCTGATCCCTTGGGGACGGAGGAAAACGGATCATTTGAGGCGTCGCGCCAGCCAACAGTTGCCCTTTTAACCGTTGCCTCACCGAGTCCGCAGCAACGCACAAGCTGACCAACTGTCACACCAGCCTTCGTGCGCGCAACCACTCATTTAAGCCTATCCCCAATGAGTACCCAATGAATAGGGATCAAAAAAGGCCCGGGTGCCGTGGCATCCGGGCCTTTGCTAGCAACTTAACTGTTGCGAGCAGCTTAGAACTTGTGGCCGCACTTCTTGCAGACGCGCAGCTTGTTCTTGCCGTCCTTCTCGTGACCGACGCGGGTAACCTTACCGCACTCGGGGCAAACGAGATTGACGTTGGAGGCGTCGATGGGAGCCTCCTGCGAAACGATGCCGCCCTGCTGGTTGGCAGCGTTGGGCTTAACGGCCTTCTTGACGACCGAAACGCCCTCGACAACGACCTTGTTCTCGGCAGGGAGAGCACGCAGGACAACGCCCTGCTTGCCGCGATCCTTACCAGAGAGAACCTGGACCTTATCGCCCTTCTTGATATACATATATCTCCCCTAACTACAGGGTCTCGGGAGCGAGCGAGACGATCTTCATGTACTTCTTGTCACGAAGCTCGCGAGCGACGGGCCCGAAGATACGGGTGCCGACGGGCGAACCATCGTTGTTGATGACAACGCAGGCGTTCTCATCAAAGCGAATGTAGGAGCCATCCTTGCGGCGGATCTCCTTAACGGTGCGAACGACGACGCAACGGACAACGTCCTTCTTCTTGACGTTGGCGCCAGGGGTAGCCTCCTGGACAGCACCGATGAACACATCGCCGATGCCTGCATAACGACGCTTGGAACCGCCAAGCACCTTGATGCAGCGAATCTTGCGAGCGCCGGAGTTGTCGGCGACGTTCAGCATGGTTTGCATCTGAATCATGGTAGATGTTCCTCCGAACTAAGAACCGAAGAGAGGTGCGCAGCCTTTATGCGGCCCGTGGTATGCAAGCCAGGCATACGCACATCTTCGGAAACGTACAAGTCGTAAGAGCGACTGCTTATTTAGCGCGCTCGACGACCTCGATGAGGCGCCAACGCTTCATCTTGGACATAGGACGGGTCTCCATAACGCGGACGGTGTCGCCCACGCCAGCCGTGCACTCCTCGTCGTGAGCGTGCAGCTTCTTGGAGCTGGTCATCATCTTGCCGTACTTGGGGTGACGCTTACGCTCGGTGATGGTGACAACAATGGTCTTGGCACCGGAGACGGAGGTAACGACACCCGTACGGACCTTACGCGAGTTACGCGAATCAGTCATGTTCTCTCCTTAGGTCCTACTCGGCGACAGCGGACTTCTCCGCTGCGATCTCGCGGGCGCGCTGCTCCGTGAGGACGCGAGCGATGTCCTTCTTCACGGTGTTGACGCGAGCGGTGTTGTCCAGCTGGCTGGTGGCCATCTGGAAACGAAGGTTAAAGAGCTCGGCGCGCATTTCCTTCAGCTTCTCAACGAGCTGAGCGTCCGAGAGCTCACGAATCTCTGCGGGCTTCATTAGTTCTCCTCCTTGGCGGCGGCGGCGTCCTCAGCAGCCCACTTGGCCTCGAGAGCGGCCTCCTCAGCCATCTCCTTCTCGATGCGCTGCTCAGCGTTCTTGGCAGCAACAATCTTGGTCTTGATGGGAAGCTTGTGCTGTGCAAGACGCAGAGCCTCGCGAGCGACCTCCTCGGGCACGCCCTTGACCTCGAACATGATGCGGCCGGGCTTGACGACGGCCACCCACTCCTCGGGATTACCCTTACCAGAACCCATGCGAGTCTCGGCAGGCTTCTTGGTGATGGGCTTATCGGGGAAGATCGTGATGTAGACACGACCGCCACGCTTCATGTAGCGGGTCATGGCAATACGAGCGGCCTCGATCTGACGGTTGGTGATCCAATGGGCCTCGAGAGCCTGGATACCAAACTCGCCGAAATGCAGCTCGGTATTACCCTTGGCCTGGCCCTTCATGGAGCCACGCTGCACCTTGCGGTGAAGAATACGCTTAGGGGCAAGCACTACTGACCCCTCCTCTCGGAGTTACGACGACGAGGACGGGAAGAGCCCTCGAGTGCAGGGTTGGGAACAGGCTGGCCCGGGAGCTTCTCGCCCAGGTAGATCCAGACCTTCACGCCGCAAGCGCCCATGGTGGTGCTGGCGACAGCCGTGCCGTAGTCGATCTTGGCACGGAGGGTGTGCAGAGGCACGCGACCCTCGCGGTACCACTCACGACGGCCCATCTCGGCACCGCCGAGACGACCGGAGCACTGGATACGGATGCCCTTGGCGCCGGCCTTGCGGGCAGACTGGACAGCCTTGCGCATAGCGCGACGGAAGGCAACGCGGCCCTCGAGCTGCTCGGCGATAGACTGAGCAACGAGGTTGGCGTCGAGCTCGGGGCGCTTGATCTCGACAACGTCGACGGAGAGCTGGCCCTTGGAGACGCCAGCGACCTTCTCGAGCTCGGTGCGGAGGGTATCGATCTCGGCACCCTTCTTACCGATGACAACGCCGGGGCGAGCGGTGAGGATGATGACCTTCACCTTGTCGCCAGCGCGCTCGATCTCGACGCGGGAGACAGCTGCGCGGGAAAGACGCTTCTCGAGGTACTTGCGGATCTCGAGATCGTTACCGAGGGTCTTAGCGTAATCCTTCTCTGCGAACCAGCGGGAGCGCCAGTTCTCGGTGATGCCAAGACGGAAGCCGGTGGGGTAGACTTTCTGACCCATACAGCTTTACGCCTCCTTTCGAGGAGCAACGACGACGGTGATGTGGGAAGTACGCTTCAGAATGCGAGAAGCGGAACCCTTGGCGCGGGGACGGATGCGCTTAAGCGTCGGACCCTCGTCAACATAGGCAGCGGCGACAACCAGGTTGTCGGCACGCAGACCGTTGTTGTTCTCGGCGTTCGCAACGGCGGAACGGAGAACCCTCTCGACATCCACGGCGACGGCTCGGTCGCAGAAGTGGAGGATGTCGAAGGCCTGAGCGACAGGCTTGCGGCGGATCAGATCGACCACCAGGCGGGCCTTGCTGGGGGAAACACGCACGTACTTAGCGACGGCGCGAACCTCGGTGGCCTCAGTTTCAATAGACTTAGTTGCCATTTACGGTTAACCCCCTATTTGGCCTTGTGGCCACGGAACGTACGAGTCGGCGCGAACTCGCCGAGCTTGTGACCAACCATGGACTCGGTAACATACACGGGCACATGCTTGCGGCCGTCGTGGACGGCGATGGTGTGACCAACCATCTCGGGGAAGATGGTGGACGCGCGGGACCAGGTCTTCACGACGTCCTTCTTGCCAGCCTCGTTCATCGCGGTGATACGCGAGAGAAGGCGAGTCTCCACGAACGGGCCCTTTTTGAGACTTCTGCTCATAAGTGCTTTCTCCTAAAACTCGGTATCCGAAATTACTTCTTACGGCGACGAATGATGTGCTGGTTCGAGACCTTCTTCTTCTTGCGCGTACGAAGGCCCTTCGTCGGCTTACCCCAGGGGGTAACAGAGGGACGACCAGAGGTGTGGTTCTTGCCCTCGCCACCGCCGTGCGGGTGGTCGACAGGGTTCATGACGGTACCGCGGACGGTCGGGCGCACGTTCATGTGACGCTTACGGCCGGCCTTGCCGATGACGATGTTGGCGTGATCGGCGTTGCCGACCTCACCGACGGTGGCGCGGCAGGTAACGAGGATGCGGCGCATCTCGGAGGAAGGCATACGGACGATAGCGTACTTGCCCTCCTTACCCATCAGCTGGCAGGAGTTACCGGCGGAACGGGCGATAGCAGCGCCCTTGCCCGGCTGGAACTCGACGGCGTGGATGAGCGTACCGACGGGGATGTCGGCGAGGGGCAGAGCGTTGCCCGGCTTGATGTCGGCGTCAGAACCGGACATGATGGTCTGGCCGACCTCGAGGCCCTTGGGGGCCAGGATGTAGCGCTTCTCACCGTCAGCGTAGTGCAGCAGAGCGATGCGAGCGGAACGGTTCGGATCGTACTCGATCGTGGCAACCTTGGCGGGCACGCCGTCCTTGTTGCGCTTGAAGTCGATCACGCGGTAACGACGCTTCACGCCGCCGCCCTGGTGGCGGGTGGTGATGCGGCCGTTGTTGTTACGACCGGCCTTCTTGGGCAGGGGCTCGAGAAGAGACTTCTCGGGCTTGGTGCAGGTGATCTCGGAGAAATCGGAGATCGTCTGCCAACGCCTACCAGCGGAGGTCGGCTTAAGGTGCTTTACAGCCATTACAATCCCTTTCAATAGGAATCCGTTAGCCATCGCAGACAGGGATTCGAGGTTCTGCCTCGGGTGCGATGACACCGGACGTATACACGGTTCCGGGCGTGTCCATTTTATACGCCCGAAACCTTGAGCTCTCGCCTCCCCTATTTGGGAGGCATGAGCTCACTCAACAGCAGCGAGTCTTAGGCCTGGTTGCCAAAGACCTCGATGGTGTCGCCCTCGGCCAGCGTGACGATGGCCTTCTTCCAAGAACGGGTCTTGCCGGCGACATAGCGCACGCGCTTGGTCTTGGGCTTGACCGTCAGGGTGTTCACGCGAACGACCTTGACGCCGAAGATCTCCTCGACAGCGTCCTTGATCTGATACTTGTTAGCATCCTTGGCGACCTCGAACGTGTACTTGTTCAGCTCCATGCCGGAGAAGGAACGCTCGGACACGATCGGACGGATGATGATCTCGTGGGCGGTCATTTATGCAAGCACCTCCCCGAAGTGAGCGGCGATGTCGGCGGGCATCAGCACAGCGTTGTTGTTGACGAGATCGTAGGTGTTGGCCTCGTCAGCGGTGATGATGAACGTCTTGGGAATGTTGCGGAACGACAGGTAGGCGTTGACGTCCTCATCGCGAACGATGATGGTCAGACGCTTGCCCTCAAGGCCGAGAGCCTTGAGCATGGCGACGGCAGCCTTGGTGGAAGGCTTCTCGAAGCCGTAGTCGTCGACGAGCACGAGCTCGCCATCGGCCAGCTTGGCGGACAGCGCGGAGCGCATAGCCAGCTTGACCTCCTTGTTGTTCATACGCTTAGCGTAGGAACGGGGCTTGGGGGCGAAGACAACGCCACCGTGACGCCACTGGGCAGCACGGATGGAACCCTGGCGGGCACGGCCGGTGCCCTTCTGACGCCAAGGCTTCTTGCCGCCACCGGAAACCTCAGAGCGGCCCTTAGCAGACTGGGTGCCCTGACGCCAAGAGGCCATCTGGCACTTGACGATGTGGTGCATAACGTGGATGTTCGGCTCGATGCCGTACACCTCAGCGGCGAGCTCGGCCTCGGCGACCTTCTTGCCCTCGCTGTTCTTTACTTCAAACTTTGCCATTTAAGTGTTCTCCTTGGTATGACGCTGGGCTAAATGGGCTGGGCCCTTAGGCCATACGGATGGCGACGAGACCATTCTTGGCACCCGGGACAGCGCCCTTGACCAAGATGAGGTTCTGCTCGGCATCGATGCGGACAACGGAAAGGTTCTTGACGGTAACGCGCTCGTTACCCATGTGACCGGCCATCTTGACGCCCTTGAGGACGCGCGCAGGATAGGCGCACTGACCGATAGAACCGGGGTGACGCTGGAAGTGAGAACCATGCGTCATAGGACCGCGGCGCTGACCCCAGCGCTTGATGCGACCCTGGAAGCCCTTACCCTTGGAGGTACCGATGACGTCGACCTTCTCGACATCAGCGAAATCAGCGACGGTGACGACCTCGCCGACCTTGTGCTCCTCGCCGTTCTCGACGCGGACCTCACGAAGGAAGCGGACAGGCTCGACGCCAGCCTTGGCGAAGTGACCAGCCATGGGCTTGTTCACGTTCTTGGCCTTGATGTCGCCGAAACCGATCTGGACGGCGTCATAGCCGTCGGTTGCCTGAGTTTTAACCTGCGAGACAGCGCAGGGGCCAGCCTGGATGACCGTGACGGGAACGACGTTATCGTCCTCGTCCCAAACCTGGGTCATGCCAATCTTGCGGCCGAGAATCATGCTGATCAAGATATGATCCCAACTCTCGCGTGGTCTTGGGACAATGCGTACACCACCGAGCGTACGCCCCTAGAGGACCACTACTTACACGACGTGCTCCCCAGTCTTGTATTGCGTCCGGACTACCTGACAACCCTATTAAGCAGGCATTTTGTCCAGCCAGAATACTCCCCTGGTTACACACAGCTGTTTAGTATACACGGCTGCGGGCGTATCCATCGAGATTCATATTTCACTCACATTGTTTACGCAGGTAAAGTGCGTGGAGTCGCCTGGGCTTGGCAGAGGGGCGGCGAAATATATTAAGTTTGCTGCTCTACAGTCCTGCGCAAGACGGAAAGCACATTAAGTGCTTTCCTTTGCGTGCGGAACTCGCGACAAACTTAATATATTTCGCCGCCCCTCTGCCAAGCTCGGGAGACGACACGTTGATGTCTGCTTAACTCTGCTCGCTCAGCTAATTACTTTGTTGAGGGTCCACTATTTGCTGGAGGGTGAACTGGCATTGCATTGGCTCGCCTTCTGCTTGTGGCTTTGCCTCTTCAAAACCGAAGATCATGATGGCGCAGTTGGGGAGTTTTGCTGGGAGCTCGAAGCCCTCTGGAGCTGCAGCCTTGATGAATTGGCGGCTGGCGCTGCCGTGGCTTACTGCTAAGAGGGTTTCGATGCCCTCGGAGCCCATGATATTGGTGAGGGTGGCTACCATGCGTTCTTGTAACGCTTTGCTTCCCTCTCCTCCGAAGGGGACCAGGTCCTCGCCCGGATCCCAGACGTCGGTGGGCAGGGCGTCGTGGGGGCCTTCTTCGAAGGTGCCGTAGCAGCGCTCGATGATGCCTTCGCAGGACTCGACTGCTGCGTCCGGGCCGAGGAGCTCGGTTGCGACGAGGCCTGCCGTGGCCATGGCTCGGCCCAAAGGTGAGGAGACCACTTTGTCGGGGACGACGTTGTGGGCTTTGAGCCATGCGGCTGCCATTCCCGCTTGTTTGCGGCCCAGGTCGGTCAAAGGTGAATCGCAGCGGCCCTGGACCAGCTTTTTGACGTTGAATTCCGTCTGGCCGTGACGGAGTAGATAGAGACGCTTCATGCTCTCCCCTTCTGCTTCGATAGCTTGCGTGGCGCAATCCTATTCGTGGGTATGCCCTACGTAGTCTTCATCGATCGTAATCTTGGCAATCGACTTGGGATATTCCGATTCGACCCTCTGGGCCAGCGCGTGTTTTAGGTCCTCGGCATCCATGCTCAAATCCGAGGGACGCACGCAGTCAAAGATCACATTGGTGTGCGTGGGACCCGGCACGCAACGCAGATCGTGAATCGAAAGGCGGCTATCGATCTCTTGAGCCATAGCATTGATGCGCAGGCGCATGCTCGCCACATTTGAATCGTCGGTCACGATGGGATCGTAATGGAGCGTGACGATCATGCCGTCCTCGTCCCTAAACGACTGCTCTATGTTATCGAGCGTGTCATGACTTTCCAGCGGGCTGGCCTCGGCCGCCATCTCGGCGTGCGCACTTGCAAACTTCCTACCCGGACCGTAATCGTGAACCATCAGGTCATGAACGCCCAAAACGCCGGGGTAGCTCATGATCTTGTCTCGGATGTGTTTAACCAACTTGGGATCGGGTGCCTGGCCCAAAAGCGGACTCACCGTATCTTGGATAAGCTCAAAGCCGCTCCAGCCAATATAGGCGCCAACGGCAAGACCGACCCATGCGTCAAGATTGATGTGCGTCACCTGCGAAACAATTGCGCACGCCAGCACAGCACCCGTAGCAAGAACATCGTTCTTTGAGTCCTGAGCCGTCGCATGCAGCGTCTCGGACTCAATGCGATCACCGAGCTTTTGGTTGAGGGCCGCCATCCACAGCTTTACAACCATCGAAAGCGCCAGAACTGCCACCAGGGCAAGCGAGAACTCGACAGGTTCGGGGTGGATGATGCGCTCAAACGAGGACTTGATAAGCTCAAGGCCGATCAGCAGCACGAGCGCCGCCACGACCAGGCCAGAAAGATACTCGTAGCGACCATGTCCGTAAGGATGCTCGGGATCGGCCGGCTTGCTCGCCAGCTTAAAGCCCAGCACGCTCACGATATTCGAGCTGGCATCGGACAAGTTGTTCATGGCGTCCGCCACAATCGAAACCGATCCCGACAGCACGCCAATTGCGCCCTTCGCAGCACAAAGTGCAACATTAGCGAGAATACACACCACGCCCGTCAACGTGCCCACGCGCGCACGGTCACCCTGCGCACGACGAACAATCCACTCGACCATCTATATCCGCCCCCACGGCACTACCCATATATCTATTGCTCAAACGGATTGTAGTGTAGCCACTTTGTCCTCCAGATACAAAAAGGCCGCAGCCCACACGGACCACGGCCTTGGAATGTGGCAAAGGAATCGTCCTTGTGTCGCACAGGTTTACGCGCTTACTTCGGCCACGCTCTTCGAGGTTTCGGGTGAATCGGCTCCGTCTTCTGCCGCCTGCCCCTTCGCCGGCACCACGCCAAAGCAGTAGCTCAGCGCCGCAGACACCGCAAATGCCACACCGCCGGCAGCGCAGCACCACAGCAGGTTCGAGATGCCACCCGTGGCAAAGCCAATGACCATGAGGACATTCGTCATGCCGATGGTATAGGCCGTAACGTGGCCCACGGCCGCAACAAGGCCCCCGACGGCGCCGCCAATGGCCATGCACGTCAGGCACCTGCCATATTTAAAGCCGCAACCGTACAGCGCCGGCTCGCTTACGCCGCCAAGAACGCCCGAGATCGAATAGCCCAGCATGAGCGTCTTCTCGTCCTTATCCGCAACGCGGAGCGACGCACCAAAGGGCATACCCCAAACGGCGAACGTTGCCATCGTCGCGGCGATCAGGATGCACGAATCCGTTCCCGCACTCATAAACTGCGCATAGGCGAGCGATAGGACAACGTTGCTGACGCCCGCGATCTTAAGAAACTCCCAGCCCGCGGCAAGCCCCATGAGCGTGAGCAGCGACACGATGCCACCGGAATTGCCAAGCATAAACATAAGCTGGCCCAACAGCATACCCAGATAGCTGCCCGCCGGCGCCGTAATGCACAGCGAAACCGGAACCATGACAAGCATGGTCGCAAACGGAACAAACGAAAACGCCACGGCCTTAGGGATAACGCGCTGAAAGAAACACTCCACTCGCCATAGCAAGGGCACCGAGATGAGAACCGGAATAACAGTCGTCGTGTAATCGTTGACCGGCGCGGGAAGCAGACCATACACGGAAGTCATCGATGCCCCCGTCGTCGATGCGGCATCGAAGAGCTTAAGCAGATCGGGCGCAATCAATACGCCGCCCAGCATCATGCCCAGCTGCTCCGAGCAACCGAGCTGGCGGGCGGCCGCCCAACCAAGATAAATGGGCAAAAAGTAGTAGCCGGCGTTATAAAGCCAACTGTAGAACAGGCGATAGATTTCGGAATCGGCAGACCACAGGCCCAGCATGCCTTCGCCCATAATGACGGCGACGGTGCGGAACAACGCTGCGCAGACAATAAACGGCAGCGCCGACATCATGCTTTTGGACAGATAGTCCACCACGGCCGTGGCGTTTGATGAAACCGTCGTTGTAAACGAGGTGTTAGAAACTTGCGACATGGAACGCCTTTCCCAATGTGACATGCGGGCTGCCCCTTTGTCACATCGTGCGGTACTGACCGATTGTGCGGTACTTTTCATAGCGGAGGTTTGTGAGGGTGGCGTCGTCGAGCTGCCCAAGCGTATCGAAGGCATCAAATGCCGAAGACATGACGGCACCGGCGATCTCCTCATGCGACAGGCCCCTATCGTCGACAATGCCGTCGATGATGCCGAGCGCCAGCAGATCGGGGGCCGTGAGCTTCAGCGCCTCGGCGGCCTCATCCGCACGCTCCGTATCCTTCCACAGGATCGACGCGCAGGCCTCGGGACTCACGACCGAATAGGCCGAGCTCGAGAGCATCAGGATGCGGTCGGCCACGGATAGCGCCAGCGCGCCACCAGAGCCGCCCTCGCCTGTCACCACCGAGACAATCGGCGTCTTAAGGCCGCTCATCTCCATGAGATTCTGGGCAATCGCCTCGCCCTGGCCGCGCTCCTCGGCACCGATGCCGCAAAACGCGCCCGAAGTATCGACCAGGCACAGAACCGGTCGACCAAACTTTTCGGCCTGACGCATAAGGCGACGCGCCTTGCGGTAGCCCTCGGGATGCGCCATGCCAAAGTTGCGGCGGATACGCTCTTTGGTCGTGGTGCCGCGCTCGATGGCGATAACCGTTACGGGGCGTCCGTCTTTCCAGCCAATGCCAGCCAACACAGCGGCGTCGTCGCCAAAGTAACGGTCGCCGTGCAGCTCAACGAATCCGTCGAGGCCCAGCGAGATCGTCTCACCCGCCGTGGCGCGATCTGCCGAGCGGGTCTGCTTGACAATCTCGAGCGCGGTTTTTGGTACCGCCGAGCGCTTAAACAAGTGTCCCAGCTTTTTGCCGCGGCGACCCGCATGCACGATTTCATGCGGTGCCCCCAGGCCGGGCGCGTGCCCTTCGTGCAGCGCCAGCAGCTCGCCTACCGTGAGCGCAATCTCGCCACGCGGAACAACGGCATCGCAAAAGCCGTGCTCCAGCAAAAACTCGGAGCGCTGGAATCCCTTGGGCAGGCGCTTGTGCATGTTCTGCTCGATCACGCGCGGGCCGGCAAATGCCGTCAGGGCATCGGGCTCGGCCAGGATAATGTCGCCCTCCATGGCAAAACTCGCGGTTACACCTCCGGTCGTGGGGTCGGTGAGCACCGTGATATACAGGCCACCCGCCTCGCTGTGGCGCCTAACCGCCGCAGAAATCTTAGCCATCTGCATAAGCGAGGTCACGCCCTCTTGCATGCGCGCACCGCCCGAAACGGTAAAGCCGACGACCGGCAATCCCAGCTCGGTCGCGCGCTCAAAGACGCGACAGATCTTTTCGCCCACCACGGAACCCATCGAGCCCATCATAAAGTTGGCATCCATTAAGAAGAGCGCGGTATCGCAGCCGCAGATTTTGCCCCTGCCGCACACAACGGCATCGCGCTCACCCGAACGTTCGCCCGCGCTCTTAAGCTTGTCGGCATAACCGGGAAACGAGAGGAAGTCCTCCGACGCCAGATTGGCATCCCACTCCTCAAAGGTACCTGCGTCGACCGTCATGCGCATACGGTCGCGCCCGCTCACGCGAAAGTGTTTACCGCAACGGGGGCAGACCTCCAGGTTGTCGTGCAGGTGCGCCTCATCGATCACGCGGCGGCACTCCGGACACTTGATAAACACGTGGCGCGCGGGAAACTCGGCGCACGACTCGGTTATCGGCCCCTCGAGGACGTTGACCGTCTTCGCTTTTCTATTCATCAGCATAGAGATGCCCCATCAGATCGGTGTGATACATGCCCGACAAGAACTCGTCGTTTGCCAGCACGTCGAGCTGAAGCTCGCTATTCTCGCTCACGCCCTCAATCACGAGCTCGCCCAGAGCCGAGCGCATCTTGCGAATGGCGCCGTCACGCGTGGGCGCACACACGATGAGCTTGCCGAGCATGGAATCGTAGTACGGCGGAACGTTCGCTCCGGTAAACATGGCCGAATCCCAGCGCACACGCGGACCACCTGGTACACGCAACGCGGTGACCGTTCCGCATGACGGCAGGAAGTCCGGTGTTTCGGCATTGATGCGGCACTCCATGGCATGATTGCGGACTGGTATGTCCTCCTGCTCAAAGGGCAGAGGCTGGCCGGCAGCCACGCGCAGCTGCCACTTAACCAGGTCGGTATCGGTCACAAACTCCGTAACCGGATGCTCAACCTGCAAGCGCGTGTTCATTTCCATAAAGTAGAAATTGCCGTCGTCCGAGTACAGAAACTCGATGGTGCCAGCGCCCTCATAACCGACGGCACGAGCCAAGTCGCGCGCCGCCTTGTGCATGCGCGCGCGAATATCATCGCGTCCGTCGAGGCACGGCGCGGGGCTCTCCTCGATCAGCTTTTGGTTGCGGCGCTGCACCGAGCACTCGCGCTCGCCGAGTGAAAACACATGGCCCTGCTTATCGGCCATAATCTGCACCTCAACGTGGTGGGCCGGCGCGACGAACTTCTCCATGTAGCACTCGCCGTCGCCAAAAACGGCCTCGCCCTCGGCACGCGCCTCGATGAACGCCTTTGCCGCGTCTTCCACGCACTCGACCTTGCGAATGCCGCGACCGCCGCCACCTGCACGCGCCTTGATGAGCACGGGGCAGCCAATGCGCTCGGCCTCGGCCGTCGCCTCCTCGGGGCTTTTGAGCAAATCGCAGCCCGGCACGATGGGCACGCCCGCGGCAGCGGCCGTTCGACGTGCGGCGTCCTTGTCGCCCATGCTGTCGATGACCTCGGCCGAAGGACCGACAAACGCCAGGCCATACTTGTCGCAGTCACGCACGAAGCTCGCCTTCTCGGAGAAAAAGCCATAGCCAGGATGGATCGCCTTTGCCCCCGACTTCACGGCACAGGTGAGCACGGCATCGTCGTTGAGGTAGCTCTCGGCAAGACGCGGGCCGCCGATGCAATACGCCTCGTCGGCAAGCTGCACGTGCAGCGCGTCCGCATCGGCCGTGGAATAAACGGCGACGGTCTTGATGCCCATATCGCGGCACGCGCGGATAACACGGACCGCGACTTCGCCGCGGTTGGCGATGAGCACTTTGTCGAACATGAAGCCTTCCTTAACTTTCGTGCATGAGTGCAAAAGACATATCGGCGCGGCAGCAAACCTCACCGTTGACGCTCGCAGTACCCGTCGCAAAGCGGAACGGCCCGCGCGCACGCGTGATGGAGCACACCAGATCCACCGTGTCGCCCGGGCGCACCGGACGCTTAAAGCGCACCTTGTCCAGACTCGTGTAGAACGGCGTCGCGCCGCGCGCCTCCTCATCGCCCATCAGCAGCACGCAGCAGTTCTGGGCGAGCATCTCGCACTGAATCACGCCGGGGACGACCGGGTTTCCCGGAAAATGCCCCTGCAAAAAGTACTCGTCGCCCGTAATCGTGATCTTGCCGTGGGCCTCGTCGCCCACCAGCTCGGCTTCGTCGAGCAAAAGCATCGGATCGCGATGCGGCAATAGCTTCTTGAGCTCTTCTTTGTTCATGGATATCACCTATCCGATCCTCATGAGGCAGCTGCCAAACTCCACGAGGTCGCCGTCGGCCACGCAGATCTCGAGCACCTCGCCATCCGCCTCTGCCGTCACCTCGTTGAGAACCTTCATGGCCTCGATGATGCAGAGGGTCTCGCCGGCCTTGACCTTAGAGCCCACGTGCACAAACGGCTCGTCGCCCGGCGCCGGGGCAGCATAGAAAACGCCGACCATGGGAGCGGTCACCTCGGTGCCCTTGGGCTCCGGTGCGGCGGCAGGTGTCTGCGCGGCGGGCTCCGGTGCGGCAGGCGCAACTGTGGGAGCTGCAACTGGAGCGGCCATAGCGCTCGGCATGGGCATGGGCACGGCAACCGGCTGTGCGGCGCTCGCGCGCTCGAGTTCGACCGCGGTGCCATCGGGCTCCTCAACGCGCACGCGCGTGAGGCCGCGGTCCTCCATCACATCGGCTATCTCGGCAAGTCTTTTGGAATCCATGCTCTAGCTCCTCGTATATCTACGCAGCGCGATGGCGGCGTTGTGCCCGCCAAAGCCTAGGTTGGTCGAAAGCGCCCAGGTAAGGTCGGCGCGAACCGCGCGATTGGGCGTGTAGTCAAGATCGCAGGCGGGATCGGGTGTGTGGTAGTTAATGGTCGGCGGCACCACGCCCTGCTCGAGCGCCATGGCGCAAGCCATGACCTCGATGGCACCCGTGGCGCCGATCATATGGCCGGTCATCGACTTGGTCGACGAGACATGTGCGGTGCGCGCCGCGTCCTCGCCGAGCGCACGCTTAATGCCCGCCGTCTCGGACGAATCGTTGAGCTTGGTCGATGTGCCGTGGGCGTTGATGTAGAGGCCCTCGGAAGGCTTGACGTCGCCCTCGGCCACTGCCATCGATATCGCACGGGCGATACCTGCCGCATCCGGGTCGGGACTCGTGATGTGGTAGGCGTCATCGGTGTTGCCGTAGCCCACGACCTCGGCGTAAATGTGCGCACCGCGGGCCCGTGCATGCTCCATGCCCTCGAGCACGAGCACGCAGGCGCCCTCGCCCATCACAAAGCCGTCGCGGTCTGCATCGAACGGGCGGCAGGCCGTCGCGGGATCGGGGTTGGTGGTCAATGCACGGCAGGACGTAAAGCCTGCAACGGCATCGGGGATAATGGCCGCCTCGGCGCCGCCCGCGAGGATCGCGTCGGCATAGCCGTGCTTGATGGCGCGGAACGCCTCGCCCACCGCATGGGCAGAAGTCGCGCAGGCGGTCACGACGGGCAGAGTCGGGCCCTTTGCCTTATGGCGAATCGCAATGTTGCCCGAAGCCATGTTGGGAATCATCATCGCAATCATGTAGGGCGATGCGCGACGAGGCCCGCGATCGGCAATCGTGTGGACGTTGTCGACAAGCGTCTGCATGCCGCCCACGCCCGAGCCCACATAGACACCCAGGCGATCGCGATCGACCGCGCCCTCAACATCGAGGCCCGCATCGTGCATGGCCTCGTCCGACGCTGCCAGGGCAAACTGAACGCAGGGGTCCAGGTGCTTGGCGTCACGCTTGCCAAAGTACTCGTTGCCGTCAAAGCCCTTGACCTCGGCCGCCACCTTGACGGCAAACGCATCGGTATCGAAGTGCGTGATCGGGCCGATGCCGCACGTGCCGGCACACATTGCCGCCCAGGTGGCAAGCGCGGTGTTGCCGAGCGGCGATACGGCACCGATGCCGGTGATTGCAACTCTCTGTTCCATCATGGTCTCCTCATCCAAGCCGTTGTGTGGCTCTGGTTTCTACATCGCCATTCCGCCGTCGACGCGTACGACCTCGCCCGTAATGTAGGCAGCCGCATCGCTCGCCAAAAAGCGCACCACGCCGGCCACTTCCTCGGGCTGCGCCATACGCTTTAGGGGAATCTGCTCCTCGGTTGCCGCGCGAACCTTCTCCGAGAGCTTTGCCGTCATATCCGTCTCGACAAACCCGGGGGCAACTGCGTTCACTCGTACGCCGCGGGGCGCAAGCTCACGCGCTACTGCCTTGGTCAGGCCAATCACGCCCGCCTTGGAGGCAGCGTAGTTGGCCTGCCCGGCATTGCCCATCAGGCCCACGACCGAGCTCATATTGACGATGCAGCCGCCACGCTGGCGCATAAAGGTCTTGGTGAGCGCGCGTGTTGTATTGAACGTGCCCTTGAGATTGACATCGAGCACGCGATCGAAGGCATCGTCGCCCATGCGCATAAGCAGCCCATCGCGAGTGATCCCGGCGTTATTGACGAGCGCCCAAATGGAGCCAAAGTCGTTGAGGACCGTCTCCACGCACGTGTTGACGGCGGCGGGGTCGGCCACGTCACATTGATATGCGCGCGCCGTGGCACCAGCGGCCTCGCAGGCTTCGCACGTCTCGCGCGCCGCATCGACGCTACCGGCATAGACGACGGCGATATCAAAGCCGTCCTCCGCCAGGCCAACCGCACAAGCGCGGCCGATACCACGCGAGCCGCCCGTGATCAGTGCCACGCGACGTGAATCGTTGCGCTCGAGCGCGCCGTTGTTCAAGTTGCCCATGTCATTCCTTTCGGGTTACAGCCCTGTGGGCTATGCGAGCTCGTCGGCAATAGCTGCGACCTGCTCGGCTGTTTCGCACGAATACACGCGAACGTCGCTCAACGTACGCTTGACCAGGCCGGACAGCGTTTTGCCAGGGCCAACCTCAATAAACGTGTCGATGCCTTGATCCTGCAGAGCATGCAGCGTGTCGACCCAGCGCACGGCATGGCTCACTTGGTTGGCCAAGACATCCGATGCTGCTCGCGGATCCGCCGGATAGGGCGCCGCCGTCATGTTTGCCATGACCGGAATCAGCAGCGGAGACGGCGCGTGGCCGTCTTGGATATACGTCGCCAGCCCCTCAGTCGCCTCTGCCATATAGGGGCTATGAAATGCACCCGACACCGCGACTTTCATAGCGCGGCCGCCAGCCTCTTTTACTAGGTCGTCGAGCGCCTGCAGCGCCTCGGGCGCTCCGGCCACAACCATCTGCTGCGGGCTGTTGTAGTTGACCGGCCAGCAGTCCTCGCCGGCCTGCGCAGTCAGGTTCTCGACTTGCGCCGCATCGAGCTTGATGACGGCGCGCATGCCGCCCGGATGGCGCTCGGCAGCCGCGGCCATCAGCGCCGCGCGCTCGCACACGAGCTCAAAGCCCGCTCGCGTATCGAACGCCCCCGCAAAGGTGAGCGCAGAGACCTCGCCCAGCGAAAATCCCGCACAGGCGGCAGGCACCACGCCGCGCTCGCGCAGGGCGGCAGCCGCTGCCAGGTCGTGAACGAACACGCACGGCTGCGTGTTCTCGGTCTGCGAGAGCTCCTCCTTGGAGGCGCTCCGGCACTGCTCGCTGGTTCCCGGACGCACCTCGTCGGCGATCGCGAACACCTCGGTAGCTGCCGGCGATGCCTCGATGAGGTCGACACCCATCGCGGGGTGCTGGGCGCCCTGGCCGGCAAACAGAAACGCTACGCTACCCATGCGCACGCACCCTTCAGGACGTGCTCGGCGCCATCGACCAGATCGTCGACGATTTCGCGCGCGCTCTGGCGCTCGTTCACCATGCCGGCAATCTGTCCGCACAGATACGAACCCTCTTCGTAATTGCCGTCCTTGGCGGCCTTGCGAAGGGCACCCGTGCCCATGGCCCCGAGTTCCTCGACACTTACGCCCGCCGCCTCACTTTTGGCGTAGGCATTGGTGAAGGGGCTCTTAAGCGCACGCACCGGATGTCCCGTCGAACGGCCAGTCGCGCGCGTCGAGGTGTCTCCCGCCTTGAGCACCAGCTCTTTGTATTGCTCGGAGACGGTGCACTCATCGGCAACGAGAAAACGCGTGCCCACTTGGACGCCAGCGGCGCCAAGCATAAAGGCGGCCGCCACACCGCGGCCATCGGCGATGCCGCCAGCCGCAACCACGGGAATATCGACCGCATCGACGACCTGCGGGACAAGTGCCATCGTCGAGGTCTCGCCAATATGGCCGCCCGATTCGGTGCCCTCGGCAACAACCGCCGTAGCTCCACGACGCGCCACGAGGCGCGCCAACGCCACCGAAGCAACGACCGGGATGACCTTGATGCCAGCCTCGTTCCACGCCTTCATGTACTTGGTGGGATTGCCGGCACCGGTCACCACTACGGGCACCTGCTCATCAATCACCACTTGTGCGACCTCGTCGACAAACGGGCTCATGAGCATAACGTTGACGCCAAAGGGCTTATCCGTCTTGGCGCGCAGCTCATGAATCTGGTCGCGCAGCCAGTTTGCGTCGGCATTCATGGCCGCGATAATGCCTAAGCCGCCTGCCTCGGACACAGCAGATGCCAACGAGGCGTCGGCAATCCAGGCCATGCCACCCTGGAACACGGGCTTTTCGATGCCGAGCAAATCGCAGAGAGGAGACTTGAGCATCACTACTTCTCCAATGCCGCCTCGACCGTATCGACGAACTCGCCAACCGTCTTGGGGTTCTCCTCGGTATCGAGCTCAATGCCAAACTCGTCCTCGACGGCAACGAGGATCTCGACGGTACCCAGGCTGTCGAGGCCAATCTCCTCGAGCGTGGACTCGGGCTTCATCTCGACATCGTCAAGACCGGCGGTCTCGCGGATAACGTCGCAAACGCGCTCGAAGGTCTTCTGATCTGCCATGGTAGTTCTCCTTTGTTTGTGCCCTAGGGGCGTTTTTATTTCCTATGTGCGACTACTTCCAACGAAGCAGATAGCCACCTATATCCAGGCCGGCGCCAAATCCAACGAGGGCGATGGTGTCGTCCTCATTCAGTGCGTCGGTACGTGCCAGCCGGTCAAGCGCAAAGGGAATGCAGGCGCTCGAAATGTTGCCGGTCTCGCGTAGCGTTCGAACCACGCGCTCGTCTGGCACGCCGAGACGCTTGACCGCCTGACTCAGGATTCGTTCGTTAGCCTGATGGAATACAAAATGATCGATGTCTTCGACCGAAATGCCCGCATCGCTCGCAAGCTTATGGACCGTGTCGCAGATGGCGTTGACGCCGAACTTGAACACGCGGCGACCATTCATGGACAGCACGCTCGCGCTATCTGCGGAGTCCTTAAACGGCGAGGTGCCGACCAGACCGGGAACGCGCAACGTCTCGACGTCGGGCGCCGTCGAAAGCTCAACGGCAAGGGGGTTGTCTCCCCCAGCCCCTATCACTGCAGCGCCCGCGCCGTCGCCAAAGAGCACGCAGGTGGCACGGTCGGTCCAGTCGAGAGCGCGCGTCATCTGCTCGGCAGCAACGACAAGCACGCGCTCGGCACGGCCGCGGGCGATATAGCCCTCGGCGACATCGAGCGCAAATACGAAGCCGGCGCAGGCCGCCGAGACATCGAAGGCAGGGCACGTCGCGCCTAGTCGCTCAGCAACGGCACACGCCTCAGCGGGAACAAGGTGGTCACCCGTCGTCGTCGAGCAGACGATCAGATCCAGCTGGCTCGCGTCGATTCCGGACACCTGGAGTGCCCGCTCGCTCGCCGCTACAGCAAGGTCGTCAAGTAACTCGGTGGTGCAGACATGGCGGCTCTTGATACCGGTGCGGGTAAAAATCCACTCATCCGAGGTATCGAGGAACTCAGACAGCTCGTCATTGGAAACACTGCGCTTAGGAAGCGCCGAGCCTGTTCCAAGAATCGTGAAACCCATCACTAACCTCCTTTGAGTTGTTGACGTGTTTACATCGACCAAGAGAGGATAGCGCATTTCAGTCGTTGTTGACGTGTTAACATTAAATTGTCCAAATGCGACAAAGGCTTCACATTGTGTCTATCTCTCGACACCATTGCGCGATTGCCTTATTAACTTAGGAGGTAGCAGCCGTTATGGATGCCAAATTAACGATCGTCGACGTAACCGGATCGACCAACGATGACCTGCTCGAGGCAGGAAAACAGGGTGCGCCGCACGGCACAGGACTTGCCGCCCGCGCGCAAACGGCAGGACGCGGCCGGCGCGGCCACAAGTGGGATTCAACCGCCGGCAACCTATTGCTTTCGATTGTCCTGCGTCCATGCGTTAATCCCGCAAAGTACTCTGGTCTTGCCGCCGTCAGCGGCCTAGCGGTGCTCGAAGCACTCGAAAAGCAGGGTCTTGCAAACGAGATTGGCCTCAAATGGCCCAACGACCTGGTCGCGCGAGGACGCAAGCTCGGCGGCATTCTGGTCGAGGCCGCACGCGATAACGAAGGCAAACCTTTCGCCGTCTGCGGCATTGGTGTCAACGTAAACTACACGCCCCAAGAGGTGCCCGATGGCGGCCTGGCGGCAATTGGCCTCTCGGACCTCAACGAGAGCGTTCCCGCCGTCGACATGCTCCTCGATGTGGTCTATCACGCAGTTATAGACGCTGTAGATAGCTGGGCAGAGCGCCTCAACGCCAAGGAAGAAGACGCCGGTCCGCTCGCGCCCGTCCACGACGAATATATCGCTCACCTCAATTGGATCGGGAAGCACGTTATCGCCCGCTCCCCCGCTGGAGACGAGCTGGCACGAGGCATATTTAGAACGGTCGACGATTGCGGCCGCGCATGCATTGAGACCGAGAGCGGCTTGTGCGTCTTCCACTTCGAAGAAGCATCCTTGCGCCCCCTGAGCGAATAGGGCGCCGCAGCCGCCGGCTCGGCAGACGAATTCGCTATCCCAAAATCTAAACTCAAAACAAAAGGGCCCCGCTACCGTAACGGCAGCGGGGCCCTTTAAGCTATGAGCGATATCGCTTAGAGCTTGATGTCGATGTCGACGCCAGCGGGGAGGTCGAGACGCATGAGCGAATCAACGGTGCCCGAGGTGGGGTCGAGGATGTCGATGAGGCGCTTGTGGGTGCGCATCTCGAACTGCTCACGGGAGTCCTTGTTCACGTGCGGCGAGCGGATAACCGTGTACAGGTTGCGCTCGGTGGGCAGGGGGACAGGACCGGAAACGCGAGCGCCGGTCTTCTGAGCGGTCTCGACGATGAGCTTCGCGGACTGATCGACGACCTCGTGATCATAGCCCTTGAGGCGAATGCGGATCTTCTGGGTAGCCAACTTAAACCTCCAAAGAGTGCGAGAGATGCTCTCGCGGATTACGTAACAGGGAGCTCGAACTTAGGCGTTCTTGCTCATGACCTCGTCCACAATGGACTTGGGCGCGGGCTCATAAGAGTCGAACTGCATCGTGTAGGATGCACGGCCCTGGGTCTGGGAGCGAAGGTCGGTAGCGTAACCGAACATCTCGCCCAGCGGCACCTTGGCACGGATGAGCTTGCTGTTCTTGCGATCCTCCATGCCCTCGATCTTGCCGCGGCGACCGGAGAGGTTGCCCATAACGTCGCCCATGTACTGCTCGGGGGTCTCGACCTCGACAGCCATGATCGGCTCGAGCAGCTGCGGATCGGACTTCTTGAGGGCGTCCTTGATAGCCATGGAACCGGCGATCTTGAAGGCGGCCTCGGAGGAGTCGACCTCGTGGTAAGAACCGTCGAACAGGGTGACCTTGACGTCGAGGACCGGGAAGCCGGCGATAACACCGGTGTTCAGGGCCTCCTGGATGCCCTTGTCGATGGACGGGATGTACTCCTTGGGCACGACGCCGCCGACGATAGCGTTGACGAACTCGTAGCCGAAGCCCTCCTCCATCTTCTCGAGCTTGATGACGGCGTGGCCGTACTGACCGCGACCGCCGGACTGACGGACGAACTTGCCCTCAGCCTTCTCGACGTCGTGACCAGCGGTCTCGCGGTAGGCGACCTGGGGCTTACCGACGTTAGCGTCAACCTTGAACTCGCGGAGCAGACGGTCGACGATGATCTCGAGGTGCAGCTCGCCCATGCCGGCGATGATGGTCTGGCCGGTCTCGTGGTTGGTGGACACCTGGAAGGTCGGGTCCTCCTCGGCGAGCTTGGTCAGAGCCAGGGACATCTTGTCCTGCTCGGCCTTGGTCTTGGGCTCGATGGCAACGTCGATAACGGGCTTAGCGAACTCGATCTTCTCGAGAACAATCTCCTTGCCCTCTTCGCACAGGGTGTCACCGGTGGTGGAGTTCTTGAAGCCGACGCAAGCGACGATGTCGCCGGCGGCAGCGTCGTCACGGTCAATACGCTCGGCGGCGTTCATCTCGAGGATGCGGCCGAGGCGCTCGCGCTGACCGTTGGAAGCGTTGACCACGTAGGAGCCGGACTCGGCGCGGCCGGAGTAAACACGGACGTAGGTGAGCTTACCGACGAACGGGTCGGTCATGATCTTGAAGACCAGGCCGGAGAAGGGCTCGTCGAAGGAAGGATGACGCTGGATCTCCTCGCCGGTGTCCGGATCGGTACCGGTGACGGCCTCGACGTCAAGCGGGCTGGGCAGGTAGTCAACGACAGCGTCGAGCAGCTCCTGAACGCCCTTGTTCTTGTAGGCGGAACCCACGAAGACGAGGTTGAGCTCGTTGGCCAGAACGCCCTTGCGCAGAGCAGCCTTGAGCTCCTCGACGGTGAAGTCCTCCTCCATGAGGATCTTCTCCATGAGCTCGTCGTCAAAACTGGCAGCAGCGTCGAGGAGCTCCTCGCGCTTGGTGGCAGCGATGTCGGCAAACTCAGCCGGGATCTCGTCCATCGGCTCGGGGTAGGTCATGCCCTTGTCGTCGGCCTTGAAGTCCCATGCGGTCATGGTGACCAGGTCGATAACGCCCCAGAAGTTGTCCTCGGCGCCCATCGGGACCTGAGCGGCCACGGCGTTGGCGTCGAGACGATCCTTCATGGTCTCGATAGCGTTGAAGAAGTCAGCGCCCACGCGGTCATACTTGTTGATGAAGGCGATGCGGGGGACGTTGAAGGTAGAAGCCTGACGCCAAACGGTCTCAGACTGGGGCTGAACGCCGGCAACGGCGTCGAAGACGGCGACAGCGCCATCGAGGACGCGCAGGCAGCGCTCGACCTCGGCGGTGAAGTCAACGTGGCCCGGGGTGTCGATGATCTGGATGCGGTAGTCGGTACCGTCCTTCTTCCAGAAGCACGTGGTAGCAGCGGAGGTAATGGTTACGCCGCGCTCCTGCTCCTGAACCATCCAGTCCATGGTGGCAGCGCCCTCATGGACCTCACCGATCTTGTGGGTCTTACCGGTGTAGTAAAGAATACGCTCGGTCGTGGTGGTCTTACCAGCATCGATGTGGGCCATGATGCCGATGTTACGGGTATCGGAAAGCTTGTACTTAGGCTTAGCCATGTTAGTTCCTTACCTTAACTTACCAACGATAGTGAGAGAACGCGCGGTTGGCCTCGGCCATCTTGAAGACGTCCTCACGCTTCTTGACGGAAGCGCCCAGGCCGTTGGAGGCGTCGAGGATCTCGTTGGCGAGACGCTCGGCCATGGTCTTCTCCTTGCGAGCGCGGGAGAAGTTGACGATCCAGCGGATACCCAGAGCGGTGGAACGACGGGAGTTGACCTCCATCGGGACCTGATAGGTAGCGCCACCGACACGCTTGGGCTTAACCTCGAGCGTGGGCTTGACGTTGTCCATAGCTTTCTTGAAGGTAGCGAGAGCGTCGCCACCCTCGGACTTCTCGGCAACGATCTCGAAAGCGGTGTAAACGATGCGCTCAGCGGTGGCCTTCTTGCCGTCAAGAAGGACCTTGTTGATGAGCTGAGTCACCAGGCGGTTGTTGTAAACGGCGTCAGGCTGAACCTCACGACGATTAGCTGCTGCACGACGCGGCATGTGAAATCTCCTTAAGTGTCTACCGTGCGGCGCTTAGGCGGCACACGGCGAAAGTATCAAAACGTTATCTGGCTTATTTAGCCTTGGGGCGCTTAGCACCGTACTTGGAACGGGCCTGCATACGGTTCTGGACCGGAGCAGCGTCGTAGGCGCCACGGATGACGTGATAACGGACACCAGGGAGGTCACGGACACGACCGCCGCGGACGAGCACGATGGAGTGCTCCTGCAGGTTGTGGCCCTCACCCGGGATGTAAGCAGTAACTTCGATGCCGTTGACAAGGCGAACACGGGCAACCTTACGAAGAGCCGAGTTCGGCTTCTTGGGGCTCGTGGTGAAGACGCGGGTGCACACGCCGCGCTTCTGGGAGTTGTGCTGCAGAGCAGCGTTCTTGGACTTCTTGGGCACGGAACGACGGCCCTGGCGAACCAGCTGGTTAATAGTAGGCAAAGCGTACTCCTTCTCGAATGATTCCAGCTTTCTGTAAAGTGCAACGGCTTGAATCGAGGGGTCAGCATCCCCCTACGAAACACGCAGTTCGATAGGATACGTGCCGTTAGCTGTGCCGTCAACAGACCACGCCGCCGGGCGTATCCCAAAATGAGCACATTTCCGCAAAGCCTACACAAAAGGAATCTCCTCCTGTGCGCGGGGGGCGGATTCCCGGGCCGGGCGGCACAGGGGTTAAGTTTGCTGCTCTACAGTCCTGGCTCGCACGGAGGCCACATTAAGTGGCCTCCGGCTCATGCGGAACTCGCGACAAACTTAACCCCTGTGCCGCCCGGCCCGGGAATCCGACGTGCTCGTTGGGGCAACGTTCCCTGCCAAAAAGGGACAGGTTTATTTTGGTCGGTTTTATCTGGGGAAATGCTGCGCTCCAGCGGTGATCTGCTCTCATCTCTCGCATGGAAATCGGCGGCGTTTTCGGAAGTATGCGGCAAATTATGAACTTGCCGAGCACACAGGGGTTTTGCGATAACAAATCCGCAGGTAGAGCGCTTGAGCATATGCGGTGTGGTCGACCTATCAAGATTTTGCCGCATACTTCCGAAATCGCACCTCAAAATGATCCGTTTTCCTCCGTCCCCAAGGGATCGACGGAACGCAACAGGTTGAGCAAACGCAAGCGAGCGGCCCCCAGAGCGTACAAGGTGGCATGAAAAAGGCAGGGCATTGACCTTTTGGTCATGCCCTGCCTTTTGAATGACAGATTGTAGCCCTGGGGGTCGCGCAGCGACGGAGATCTCCGCCGTTCGTTAGAACGGCGGAACTAGTTACTCCTCGTCGTTGTCCTTGGCCTCTTCGGCGTCGTCGGTGTCTACGAGCTGGTTGAGTAGCTCGTCGAGGGAAGCCATGTCCTCGTTGATGGCGCCGTTGGCGGGAGCCTTCTTGTCGTCGATCGGGGCGCCCAGGAGCTCCTCGTCGGCGTCGGCGTGATGCGTCGGAGCGGAGGTACCCAGCAGGATATCGTCCGGACCGTCGGGGCTAAAGACCATCTGCAGCAGCTGCGAGAGGTCTTCCTCGTCGGCAACGTCGTCGTTGTTCTCGAGGATGTAGAGCAGGTCGTGGGCCTCCAGGCCGTCACGAAGCTCCTCGATCGCCTTGGCACCGATACCATCGATGCGCAGCAGATCCTCCTCGGACTTGCCGACCAGGTCGCCGACCGTCTCGATGCCGACCTCGCTGAACTTGTTGGTCCAGCGCTGCGACACGCCCAGGTCGTCGAACAGGTACAGGCGAGCCTTCTCGGCGGAGATGGTGTGGCCGTTGCGGGTGAACGAACCGTCAGCACCACCGAACTCGTCGTACCCGGCCCAGTCGAGCTGCTGCGGGAGCTGCTCGTCCAGGTCCTTGAGCTCCACAGGAGCCCACTCGGGCAGCGACTTGGCGTTGGGCGAAGCCGGGCCGTCGATGTCCACGTAGCCGTCGGCCGTACGATACGTCAGCTTGGCGTTGGCGTACGGCTTGAGGCCGGTACCGGCCGGGATCTTCTTACCGACGATGACGTTGGACTTAAGGTCGAGCAGGTGGTCGACCTTGCCCTCGATGGCAGCCTCGGTAAGGACGCCGGCGGTACGGATGAACGAAGCGCTCGACAGCCAGGAGTCGATGTTGGACGCGACCTTGAGCGTACCCAGGATGACGGGCTCGGCCACAGGAGCCTGACCGCCCAGACGGGCAACGCGCTCGACCTCGTCAGCAAACTCGTAGCGGTCGACGTACTGACCAAGCAGGTACTTGGAGTCACCGGGGTTGGTGATCTGAACGCGACGCAGCATCTGACGTGCGAGCACCTCGATGTGCTTGTCGTTCAGGTCGACGCCCTGGCTGGTGTAGACGTCCTTGACGCTCTCGACGAAGGTGTGCATCGTCGACTCGATGTCGGTCAGCTTGCGCAGGTTGCGGAAGTTGACGAAGCCCTTGGTGATCTGGTCGCCGGCGCGAACCTCGCAGCCGTCCTCGATCTCGGGCATAAAGCGCACCGAAGCGGGGACGCGACGCTCGTCGAGAACACGGGTGTGGTCCTCGGAGTCGGTGAGCGTCAGCACGTACTCGGACTTCTCGGGCTTAATCGAGAGGTGACCGGAGTACGGAGCCAGCTCGGCCTCGCGACCCAGGATCTTCTCGTTGACGTTGCCGACGATATCGAACATACGGCTGACCGTAGGCAGGCCCTGCGTAATATCGTCGACGCCAGCGACGCCGCCGGAGTGAATGGTACGCATCGTAAGCTGCGTACCGGGCTCACCGATGGACTGGGCGGCAATAATGCCGACCGCGGTACCGATGGCGACCGGACGACGGGTGGAAAGATCCCAGCCGTAGCACTTCTGGCACACGCCGTACTTGGAGCGGCAGGTGAGCAGCGCGCGAAGCTTGACCTTCTTGAGGCCCGCATCGACCATCTTCTGGATGTCGGCGACCTTCTCGATGTAGCCGTCCTGCTCAAAGAGCACGGTGCCATCGGGAGCCACGACGTCCTCAATGAAGCAACGGCCGACGAGGTCGGTGTTGAGGTCGGTGGTGCCGGGGATGATGAGGTTGTAGGTGACGCCCTCGTGCGTACCGCAGTCCTCCTCGCGGACGATGACGTCCTGGGCCACGTCGACCAGACGACGGGTCAGGTAACCAGAGTCCGAGGTGTGGGATGCGGTATCGACCAGGCCCTTACGGGCGCCGTAGGTCGAAATGAAGTACTCGAGCGGCAGCAGGCCCTCGCGGAAGTTCGCCTTAATGGGAAGGTCGATCGTCTCGCCGGACATGTCTGCCATCAGGCCACGCATGCCGCCGAGCTGACGCAGCTGGGTCTTAGAACCACGGGCGCCGGAGTCGGCCATCATGTAGAGCGGGTTCTCCTCGTCGAACAAGTCGAGCATGAGCGCTGCAACCTTGTCGGTACAAGCGGTCCACTCGTTAACGACTTCGATGTGGCGCTCCGTCTCGTTGATGAAGCCCTCCTCGAAGTACTCGTTGATCTGGTCGACGTTGGCCTGGGCGCGATCGAGCAGCTCCTGCTTCTCGGCAGGGATGAGAGCGTCCCACACCGAGATGGTGAGGCCGGCGCGGGTAGCGTAGTGGAAGCCGGAGTACTTGATGGCGTCGAGGATCGGGCCGACCTTGGCCTCGGGGTAACGATCGCAGCAGTCGGCAACCAGCTTGGCCACATCGCCCTTGACCATCTTGTAGTTCATGAACTCATAGTCTTCGGGCAGGCACTGGCGGTTGAAGATGATGCGGCCGATAGAGGTCTCGAAGCGCGCGGTCTTGTTGCCGGTAACGTCGTAGTCGACGAACTCGTTCTTGCCGTTCTTGACGCGGAAGATACGGGTGCCGTCCTCGTTGATGACGTTGGCATCGGCAGCGGACACGCGAACCTGGATCTTGGCCTGCATGTCGACCTCGGAGCGGCAGTCATAGGCGTGCAGCGCGTCGTCGAAGCTGGCGAACACGTGGTTCTCGCCGGGCAGGCCGTCGCGGACCTGGGTGAGGTAGTACACACCAATGATCATGTCCTGCGAAGGGATGTTAACCGGCTTGCCGGATGCCGGCGAGCGCAGGTTGTTCGCAGAGAGCATGAGCACGCGAGCCTCGGCCTGAGCCTGGCTGGACAGCGGCACGTGGACAGACATCTGGTCGCCGTCGAAGTCGGCGTTGAAGGGCGAGCAGACCAGCGGGTGCAGGTGGATAGCCTTGCCCTCGACCAGCACCGGCTCAAAGGCCTGGATGGACAGACGGTGCAGGGTCGGTGCACGGTTGAGCAGCACGACGCGACCGTCGATGACCTCTTCGAGGATATCCCACACAAAGGTGGCACCGCGGTCGATAGCGCGCTTGGCGCCCTTGATGTTCTCGACCTTGCCGAGCTCGACCAGGCGCTTCATGACGAAGGGCTTGAAGAGCTCCAGCGCCATGGTCTTGGGCAGACCGCACTGGTGCAGCAGCAGCTTGGGGTCGGTAACGATTACCGAACGGCCGGAGTAGTCGACACGCTTGCCCAGCAGGTTCTGACGGAAACGACCCTGCTTGCCCTTGAGGGCCTCGGCGAGCGACTTGAGCGGGCGACCGCCACGGCCAGAGACCGGGCGACCACGACGGCCGTTGTCGAACAGGGCATCCACGGACTCCTGGAGCATGCGCTTCTCGTTGTTCACGATGATCGCAGGGGCGTCCAGGTCGAGCAGGCGCTTGAGTCGGTTGTTACGGTTGATCACGCGACGATACAGGTCGTTGAGGTCGGACGCGGCGAAGCGGCCGCCGTCGAGCTGGACCATCGGGCGCAGATCGGGCGGAATGACCGGGATGACATCCAGGATCATGTTCGCGGGGCTGTTGCCGCCCTTCAGGAAGGCGTCAACGACCTCGAGGCGCTTAACGGCCTTCTCGCGCTTCTGCTTCTGGGAATCCTCGTCGGCGATGATGGCCTTGAGCTTCTCGGCCTCGGAGGGGAGGTCGATGGCAGCGAGCAGGTCGCGGACGGCCTCGGCACCCATACCACCCTTGAAGTACATGGAGTAGTAACGGGTCATCTCGCGGAACAGCGGCTCATCGGAGATGAGGTCGCGCTCGGTGAGCTTCATGAAGGCGTTGAAGGCGTCCGTGCGGAGCTGCTTCTCGTCCTTGCACTCTTCCTCGATGTCGACGATGCCAGAGGCGATCTCCTCGGGGGTCAGCGGCTCCTCGTCGGAGAACTCGTCAAAGTTCTCGGGGTTGCCCTGCTCCTTGAGGGACTCGATCTGGCGGGCGCACTCGGCATCGATCTCTTCCAGATCGGCGGCGAGCTCCTCGCGCAGGTCGTCAGCGTCGGCCTCGCGGGCCTCATAGTCAACCTCGGTGATGATGTAGCTGGCAAAGTACAGAACCTTCTCGAGGTCCTTGGACTTGATGTCGAGCATACGGCTCATCGGGAAGCTCGTGGGGCTCTTGAAGTACCAGATGTGGGACACGGGAGCGGCGAGCTCGATGTGACCCATGCGCTCGCGACGAACCTTGGCCGAGGTGACCTCGACGCCGCAGCGCTCGCAGACGATGCCCTTAAAGCGGATGCCCTTGTACTTGCCGCAGGAGCACTCCCAGTCCTTGGCGGGACCGAAGATCTTCTCGCAGAACAGGCCGTCCTTCTCGGGCTTGAGGGTACGGTAATTGATGGTCTCCGGCTTCTTGACCTCACCGTGCGACCAGGAACGGATCTGGTCGGCGGAGGCAAGGGAGATCTTTACCGAGTCAAAATCAGTAGCTTCGAAATCTGCCACAGTCAACTACTCCTTATCAGTGGTCGTGGCGGCGACAGCCTCGGGTGCCTCGGCGGTCTCGGCATCCTGGGCCTCGACGTCGGTGTCAACGCCGGCGAGCGCAGCCAGGTCGTCGAGAGCAGAGGTCTCCTCGGCGGTCACAGGGGCGGAGGCGTCCTCGTCGGCATCGTGCATGGGCTCGATGTCCAGTGCGAGGGAACGGATCTCCTTGACGAGAACCTTGAAGGACTCGGGGATACCCGGAACCGGGACGTTCTCGCCCTTGACGATGGACTCGTAGGTCTTGACGCGGCCCACGGTATCGTCGGACTTGACGGTCAGGATCTCCTGCAGGACGTTGGCAGCACCGTAAGCGTACAGTGCCCAAACTTCCATCTCGCCGAAGCGCTGGCCGCCGAACTGAGCCTTGCCGCCCAGAGGCTGCTGGGTAACCAGGCTGTAAGGGCCAGTCGAACGGGCGTGGATCTTGTCGTCGACCATGTGGCCGAGCTTGAGGATGTAGGACGTACCCACGGTAATGGGCTCGCGGAACTCCTCGCCGGTGCGGCCGTCGAACAGGCGGGTCTTGCCGCGCTCGTCAAGCTGGGTGACAAACTCGGGGCGCATGTGATCGCCAAAGGCAGAGGTGGCCTTGTTGAGCATGTTCTTGTTGGCGCGACGGATGACCTCGGCGATCTCGTCCTCCTTGGCGCCGTCGAAGACGGGCGTCGAGACGAAGAACGGACCGGGGACATACTTGTCGGAGTCGGCATCCTCGGTATCCCAACCGCAGGCAGCAGCCCAGCCAAGGTGGCACTCGAGCAGCTGACCGACGTTCATACGCGAAGGAACGCCCAGCGGGTTGAGGATAACGTCGATCGGGGTACCGTCAGCCATGTAGGGCATGTCCTCGACCGGCAGAACGTTACAGATAACGCCCTTGTTGCCGTGGCGACCGGCGATCTTATCGCCCTGCTGGATCTTACGACGCTGGGCGACGTAGACGCGCACCTGCTCGTTGACGCCGGGGGCCAGGTCGTCGCCGTTCTCGCGGCTAAAGCGGACGACGTCGATGACGCGGCCATAAGCGCCGTGAGGCATCTTAAGGGAGGTATCGCGGACGTCGTGGGCCTTGGCACCGAAGATGGCGCGCAGCAGGCGCTCCTCGGCGGTCAGAACGCTCTCGCCCTTAGGCGTGACCTTGCCGACCAGGATGTCGCCAGGGCCGACCTCGGCGCCGATGCGGATGATGCCGTCCTCGTCGAGGTTGGCAAGCATGTCCTCGGAGAGGTTCGGGATCTCGCGAGTGATCTCCTCGGGGCCGAGCTTGGTGTCGCGGGCGTCGATCTCGTGACGGGTGATATTGATGGTCGTCAGCAGGTCCTCGGCCACCAGGCGCTCGGACACGACGATACCGTCCTCGTAGTTGAAGCCTTCCCACGGCATGTATGCCACGGTGAGGTTCTGGCCCAGTGCGAGCTCGCCATGATCGGTCGAAGGACCGTCGGCCAGAGGCTCGCCCTGCTCAACGGTGTCACCGACGCGCACGAGCGGACGGTGGTTGATGCAGGTGGACTGGTTGGAGCGCTGGTACTTGGCCAGGTGATACTCGTCCATGCCGCCGGCGTGCTTGACGATAATCTTGGAGGCGTCGGCATAGATGACTTCGCCGGCGTTCTTGGCCAGGGTAACCTCGCCAGAGTCCAGGGCGGCGCGACGCTCCATGCCGGTACCGACATAGGGAGCGGCGGGGTGAACCAGCGGCACGGCCTGACGCTGCATGTTGGCGCCCATGAGCGTACGCTTGGCGTCGTCGTGCTCGAGGAACGGAATCAGCGTGGCTGCGACGGAGAGCATCTGACGCGGCGAGACGTCCATGTAGTCGACGTCCTCGACAGGCACGTCGGCGGGAGCGCCGAAGGAGCCGTCGAAGTCGCGGGTACGGGCGATCACGGTATGCGGACGGACGATCTTGCCCTCGGCATCGGTCGTGATGAACTCGTTGGTCTTGGGATCGAGCGGCGTGTTGGCCGGCGCGATGACGTGCTTCTCTTCCTCGTCAGCGGTCATCCAGTCGATCTGATCGGTGGCAACGCCGTTCTCGACACGACGGAACGGGGCCTCGATGAAGCCATACTCGTTGACGCGGGCGTAGAGGGCGAGCGAGCCGATCAGGCCGATGTTGGGGCCTTCGGGGGTCTCGATCGGGCACATGCGGCTGTAGTGCGAGTTGTGAACGTCGCGGACGGCCGTCGGCACGTTGGTGCGGCGGCTGGAGCCCGACTTGTGGCCGGCAAGACCACCAGGGCCGAGTGCGGACAGACGGCGCTTGTGGGTCAGACCGGTCAGGGGGTTTGCCTGGTCCATGAACTGCGAGAGCTGCGAGGAACCGAAGAACTCCTTGATAGAGGCCACGATCGGACGGATGTTGATGAGCGACTGCGGGGTGATCTCGTCGATGTCCTGGGAGCTCATGCGCTCACGGACGACGCGCTCCATACGGCTCATACCGATACGGAACTGGTTGGCGACGAGCTCGCCGACGGTGCGAATGCGGCGGTTGCCAAAGTGGTCGATGTCGTCGACCTTGAAGCCCTGCTCGCCAGCAGCGAGGGACAGCAGGTAGCGCAGCGTAGCGACGATATCCTCGTCGGTGAGCACCGTGACCTCTTCCTCGGTGGTGAGGTTGAGCTTCTTGTTGACCTTGTAGCGACCGACGCGGGCCAGATCGTAGCGCTGCGGGTTGAAGAGCAGGCCCTCGAGCAGGCTGCGGGAAGCATCCACGGTGGGAGGCTCGCCCGGGCGCAGGCGACGGTAGATCTCGATAAGAGCATCCTCGCGGGTAAGGGCGGTATCGCGCTCGAGGGTGCGCTTGATCACATCGGAGTTGCCGAGCAGCTCGATGATATCGTCGTTGGTGACGGCGATGCCAAGGGCGCGCAGGAACATCGTGGCGCTCTGCTTGCGCTTACGGTCGATGGAGACCATGAGCTGGTCGCGCTTGTCGACCTCAAACTCGAGCCAGGCACCGCGGGACGGGATGATCTGAGCCTTGTAGATCTGCTTGCCCGAATCCATCTCGGAGCTGTAGTACACGCCCGGGGAGCGGACGAGCTGCGAGACGACGATACGCTCGGTACCGTTGATGATGAAGGTGCCCTGATCGGTCATCATGGGGAAGTCGCCCATAAAGACGAGCTGCTCTTTGATCTCGCCGGTCTCCTTGTTGGTAAGACGGACGTCGGTCAGAAGCGGGGCCTGATAGGTCATGTCCTTCTCGCGGCACTCCTCGACGGTGTGCGCGGGGTCGCCAAACTGATGCTCGCCGAAGGTAACCTCGAGAACATGGTTCTGACTCTGGATGGGGCTGGATTCCTTGAACGCCTCACGAAGGCCCTCGTCCTTAAAACGCTCAAAGGATTCCCTTTGAACAGAGATAAGGTTGGGGAGCTCCATGGCCTCCGGGATTTTCCCGAAGCTGACGCGCTTGCGCTCAGTGGCAGTGTATGCGTAGGTCACCAGGTTTTTCCTCCTTCACGGAAATGCTCGGTGGATTGGCGAGGCATAGCTTCGCCAGTTATCGCAACCTAATAGTTTATCAGGTACCGACCGTTGAGCAAGAAAAGCCTTGACGTGATTGAGTTTTTGGAGTAGCAAAGTTTTTCGACAGAAAACATGCAGGTAGATGGATGTGCATCGAACACCTGTTCATATATTTTCTGTGAACAGAGGGTTAGCAATCGCAGCTCTTATAAAAAAACGGGCGCAAACCGAAGTCCGCACCCGTAAATGTCGATGCTCGAAGGCTTATTTGCGCATCAAGCCGCCGCGCTCGTCGATGGCGTCCCAGAAGGCGCTGGCAAAGCGAGGATCGCTTGCGGCCATGAGGGCGTTGGTTGCCATCCAGCCAGACGGGGTACCGGTGTCGTAGCCCGAGAGCGGGTCGATGACGACAGCGTACATGGCCTCGCGGTCGAGCGAGCGGGCCATGGCGTCAGTCAACTGAATCTCGCCGCCCTTACCGGCCTGCTGATCGGCCAGCAGGTCCATGACCAGCGGGCTCAGCAGGTAACGGCCGACGATGTACAGGTTGGACGGAGCCGCCTCGGGAGCGGGCTTCTCGACCAGACCGCCGATGCGCCAGACAGCGCCCGGCTCGGCATCGGCAACGCCCTCGGCGCCCTCGAGCGAACCGACTCGCTCGCCGGCAATAACGCCGTAGCGGCTGACTTCCTCGGGCGAGCAAGCAGCGACGGCGATAACCGAAGCGCCACCGTGCTCCTTGGAGACGGCAAGCATCTTGTCGCAGATGTCGCGGTTAGGCACAACGTAGTCGCCCAGAAGAACCAGGAAGTTCTCCCCTGCCACGGCGTCGGCAGCAGAGCGGATAGCATGGCCGAGGCCCTTGGGCTCGTACTGATAACGGAAGTCGACCGGCATACCGCCCGCATGGGCGACGGCGTCGGCATAAGCATCCTTGCCGCGCTCGCGCAGCAGGTTCTCGAGCGAACGATCGGGCTGGAAGTAGCTCAGCAACTCGGGCTTGCCGGGAGAGGTGACGATAATGGCGTCGTCGACCTCCTCGGGGTCGAGCGCCTCCTCGACGACGTACTGGATGACCGGCTTGTCGAGCACCGGCAGCATCTCTTTAGGCGTGCACTTGGTGCCAGGCAGAAAACGCGTGCCAAGACCGGCGGCGGGGATGATTGCCTTCATAGTATTCAGGGATCCTTTCGCAGGCGCAGGATGCGCCCTGTGCGTGCGGCACGGCGGCCGCAGACCAAATTGCGATACCGGTTTATCTTACCGCCGTTAATTAACGTTAATGTAGGCAAGCGCCATTCTTCAGCAGGTCAACGCAAATTATTGCTCGAATGGTGCAATTTTATCGCCCAACGGTAGCGACCCCAAAGCACCGCAAGCGGCAGCAATTTGTATGCCGAGCCAACAAAATAGAAGGATCAAAACGAAAAAGACGGGGCTCGCAATGCGAACCCCGTCTGCAAAGAAATCTGGCGAGAAAGCCTGATTACTTGAGGGTGACAGCAGCGCCAGCAGCCTCGAGCTTCTCCTTGGCAGCCTCGGCGTCCTCCTTCTTGGCACCCTCGAGAACAGCCTTGGGAGCGCCCTCGACGACCTCCTTGGCCTCCTTCAGGCCAAGGTTGGTGAGCTCACGGACGGCCTTGATGACCTGGATCTTGTTGTCGCCGAAGCCCTCGAGCACGACGTCAAACTCGGTCTTCTCCTCGGCCTCAGCAGCGCCAGCGGCGGGAGCGGCGACAACAGCGGCAGGAGCAGCGGCGGAAACGCCGAAGGTGTCCTCGATAGCCTTAACGAGCTCGGAAGCCTCGAGAAGGGTCATTTCCTTAAGAGCATCGATGATCTCATCGGTGGTAAGCTTAGCCATTTCTAAGTCCTTTCGGTTTCCGTGTCTGTGCACGGAGATCAGTTAAAACACGGCGCGAATGCGCCAGGGGTGCGGCGTTGCCGCCGCGGGTGAAAACAGCGACTAGGCTGCCTTCTGCTCGGAGACCTGCTGGATCGAACGAGCGAGACCAGAGGAAACGCCGTTGACGCAGACAGCGATGTCGCGAGCGAAACCGGAGATGAGACCGGCAATCTGGCCGAGAAGCTGGTCCTTGGTGGGCAGCTCGGCGATAGCCTTAACATCATCAGCGGAAACGGCCTTGCCGTCGGAGATACCGCCCTTGATCTCAAGGACGCCCTTGGACTTAGCGGAGAAGTCCTTAAGGGTCTTAGCGGCCTCGACCGGCTCGGTCTCGTAGAACACATAAGCGACGGGGCCGGCGAGGATCTCGTCGAGCTCGGGCTGCTCCTGGTTCTTGAGAGCGATCTTGACCAGGTTGTTCTTGTAGACCTTCATCTCGGCGCCGCACTCGCGAAGCTGATGACGCAGCTCCTGAGCCTGCTTAACCGTCAGACCGTTGTAGTTGACGACGAACAGACCGGCGTTCTCGGCGATACGGGACTCAATCTCTGCAACCTTGTCGATTTTGTACTGCTGGGGCATGAATTACACCTCCTCGAATTCTTTCCGGGCACGGTCCGCCACAAGGACGTGACGGGGGCATGTCCAAAAAGAAAGCCCCCGCGCTGCATGAGCGACGGGGGCGAGAAGACATATCTACTCGACCACCTCGGCTGGCGGGATATCCCATTAAGCTCGCGGGCAATGCCCGTTTGCACCGGCTGTCTCTGGCAGCGGATTCGTGCGTGAACCGAAATTATTATGGCGGGGACCCCGGCGTCGGTCAACGGAAATCCGGGCTGCACACAATTCCACCATTCCGACCGCGCCGCCGAAGGCCGGGCGCAAGGTTTTCGCTCGGTCAGGTCCTGGGCTCGCTCGGAAAGCACATTAAGTGCTTTCCGGCTCGTGCGGAATCTACGAAAACCTTGCGCCCGGCCTTCGGCGGCGCGGCCTGCGGTGACTTTGGGGCAGCCCGGTTTTCCGTTGAGCGACGCCCCCACGCATAACCCTTATGTCGGTGGGCTGATGTGTTGCGTCCCCGATGGCTACAAGGTTGAAATGAAGGTGGACAGGCGATTTAGGCCTTCGCCCAGATCTTGGTCGGATACGCAGTAGCTTAGGCGGATGTGGCCTTCGGTGCCGAAGCAGTCTCCCGGGACTAGGGCTACGTTTGCCTCTTTGATGGCTTTGATGCAGAAATCTTCGCTTGTTAGGCCGTACTGTTTGATGTTGGGGAAAGCGTAGAAGGCGCCTGCCGGTTCCACTACGTCGAGGCCCATGGCGTCTAAGGCCGCGAGCGCGCGTTCGCGGCGGGCTCGGTAGACTTTGAGCATGGGGGTTGGGTCGACGGTCAGGGCTCGGGCCGCGGCGTCCATCTCAAAGGAGACGGCGCTCGATACTAGGTATTGGTGGGCCTTTGCGATCTCGGCGATGACGGGGGTTGCCGCTGCGAGCCAACCTAAACGCCAGCCGGTCATGGCCCAGGGCTTGGAGAAGCTCTCGATGACCACCGTCTGCTCGCGTAGCTCCGGGTGGCGCTGGGCAAATCGCTCGTAGCCGTCCACGTAGACCAGGCGGTTATATACGTCGTCGCAGACCACGTAGATGCCCGCCTGCTCCGCCACGTGTGCCACGGCGTCGAGCGATGCCGCGTCGAGGATGCAACCCGTGGGATTGTTGGGCGAGCAGATGACGATGGCCTTAGTCGCCGGCGTCACACAGGCACGAAGCGCCTCCTCATCAATCTGGAATTGCGCAGGCTCTGTATCCAAAAAGACCGCTTTGGCGTGATTGGCCACGACGATGCTCTCGTACAGGCCAAAGGCCGGCGTGGGGATAATGACCTCGTCGCCGGGGTTGAGCATAGCCATGAATGTTGCCGACAGGGCCTCGGTCGCGCCGTCGGTCAGGATGACCTCGTCGGCCGAAAACGTAAGGCCCGCATCCCCCATGTAGGCAGACAGCGCTTCGCGCAGAGCGGGGCGACCGTTGTTGGGCGGATAGTGCGTGTCGCCGCGGTCCAACGAAGCGGTCACCTCGGCGCTAATCATATCGGGCGTGGAAAAATCGGGCTCGCCGAGCGCGAGCGCAATGCATCCTGGGTACTGGGCAGCGAGCGCGTTAATCCGACGGATGCCGGAGGGCTTGAGCGTGGCAAGCGAGGTGTTCATGGGCAGACGCATGGCGTTCCTTTCGTAAGGGTTGCACTAGGATAGCGCGGCGAGGCACCGCCAGACGGTGTAACCTAAACGGAAACCAACCGGAAAGGAGGCGGCATGGAGACGACCACACGCGGCGATGTGCCAAAAACGTTGCGAACCATTGCGTATATCAGCATTCCCGATAGCGCCGATCTTGAGTTTTTGCTCTGGGACCTGCAGGATGCCATCGCCGCCTATGCTCAGCTTTCCGACACCGCGCTCCCCCGCCCGATCGATTTGGAAGCGGATGATGCCGGTGCAGTCGATGGCATCGTGCTAGCCATTGAAGATGTGGCTGACGATGAGACGTTGACAGCTATCGAGCAGGCGCTTGAACGCTTTGGCGGTACGGGAACGCGCGTCTATGCCGCGATTCGAGCCGCACAAGAGGGCGCTAAGCAGGCGCGCGGGACCGCCGTTCGTCTGCACAAGGCATGTGAGCGCCATGACCAATTGTGGTGTGGCGGCGTTGTCGTCTGTGCCGGCAGCGGTATTGCGGCGCTTCGCCACTCCCCGCGTATGGGCCTCTTGCGCCGGCCATTTTCCGAAGCGATGGACAAGCTCGTAGGCGCCGTTCGCATGGGCTGCTCCGTCGAGCATGCGCAGCGACTTGGCGGCGGCAATGCCGTCAACGTCAACGTCGACGGCATGGTTTGCGCCGAGCCAGCCGTGCCCGCGCCGATCTGGCGAGGCGTTCTGAAACGCCTCGGCGCCCGCGCCCAATCAGATATCTAAATTAGAGAGCGGCCCAGTCAACGGCTTCGTGCCAACGCTCAACAAGACGCTCCAGACGCCAGGCGGCATTGGCGGGACTCGTCGAGGGCAGGACGGTGGCGGGCAGCCCGGTGCGTTCTTGTAGATAGCGCTTGTAGAGCCGGCCAGCTGTACCTCCGTTGCATATCACCTGCTCAATGGGAGCTGCGCCGGTAATGCGCTCGATATGTGCCGGCACAACGTTGCGAATGCTCGCGTCACTCGAGCCCTTAATGTCACAGCTCTCGATCACGTCCCACAGGGCCACGCCGCCGTTCAGCAGCATGGAGCGCTTGGCGACAATCGAGGCGTCGAGCGTCGCAGGCTCGCTGTCCGCCAAAAGGTCGCCCTCGTTGGGCGGCACGGGCACACCGAGGCACGCGGCCATCACGCGCCAAAAGCGATTCTGGGGGTTGCCGTAATAAAAATCATTGGCACGCGAGAGCACCGAGGGAAACGACCCCAGCACCAAAACGCGCGAACGCTCGTCAAACACGGGTTCAAACCCATGCTCAATATGTTGATAGCCCTCGTCCGGCGCGGCCACGAGCTAGGCCCTCAGCAGATAGCGCACCTCGTAGGGCGCAAGCTCAAGGGAGCCAGACAGCTCGACCGTAGGCACGCCGTCGGCAAGCAGGTCGACAAAGGACCCGCTGAGCTCGCCGGCGCCAAAGGTGTAAGGCTCGTCCACGGCGTTCACCGCCACGAGCACCGTCGCGCCGTCGCAGGCGCGCTCGAACAGCAGCTGCTTGTTCTGGATCACCACGTTGCGATAGGCACCGTAGTTGAGAACACGGGCCGCCGTATCGTCGGCCGAGCGCAGGTGCGTGAGCTGCGTGATGAACGCCGTCAGCTCGTTGGGCGCAGGCTCATCGAGCGCAGGGCGCAGCGCCCAGTCGCCATCGGGGCCGCCCTTTTCGCCGACAATCCCCCACTCGCTGCCGTAGTAGACGCACGGAATGCCCGGCATTCCAAAGAGCATGCCGTAGGCGGGGCGCAGGCAGGACTTGTCCGTCAGGATGCTCGCCAGGCGCGGCACATCGTGGTTGTCGACAAACGACAGCAGATGCTTGCCGCGATAAATGCACCACGGGTCACCGCCAAACTGGCGATGAAGAGAGTGGGCAATCTCGAACATGTTGATCGAATTAAAGCTGGAGTACAGGCCCTTGTAGCACTCGTAGTTGGTGCAGGAGTCGAGCATCTCGTCGTTGACGATCTGGTTGTAGTCGCCGTGGAGCGTCTCACCAATCAGCACAAAGTCGGGCTTGAGCTCACGGGTAAAGGCGTGCAGGCGACGCATGAAGTCGCGGTCGAGCATATAGGCGACGTCCAGGCGCAGACCGTCGACGCCAAAGACTTCGGCCCAGCGGCGCACGGACTCAAGCAGGTAATCGACCACGGCGGGGTTTTGCAGGTTGAGCTTCACAAGCTCAAAATGGCCTTCCCAGCCCTCGTACCAAAAGCCGTCGCCGTAGCACGAGTCACCGTCAAAGCTGATGTGAAACCAGTCCTTGTAGGGCGAGTCCCACTTGCGCTCCCGCACATCACGGAAGGCCCAAAAACCGCGACCGACGTGGTTGAAGACGGCATCGAGCACCACGCGGATGCCATGGTCGTGCAGCGTCTCGCACACGGCGGCAAAGTCGGCATCCCCACCCAGGCGACGGTCGATGTGGCGCAGGCTGCGCGTATCGTAACCGTGGCTATCAGATTCGAGCGGCGGGTTGATGAGCACGGCGCCAACGCCGAGTTCCTGCAGGTAGTCGGCCCATTGGACGATCTTCATGATGGGAGCGTCGGGATTGGGCGCGGCGTTGGCAGCCTGGGCGAGCTCATCCTCGGCAACGGGCGCGGCGTTTTCGCGCGGAGCCCCGCAAAAGCCCAGCGGATAGATCTGATAGAACGTCGTCTCGTATGCCCACATAACAGCCTCCCGGTAAGCTCAACACAACGCCATCCATTGTATGCCTGCCGTGCATCCCCTCCCCCAAAATAAGTTGCGGTGGAATAGGGACTGTTTGCCGGGTTTATTGGGCCCAGCAGTCCGTATTTCACCGCAACTGATGAGGAGGATGTGGCTAGGCGACGGGCTTGGCGCGGCGTATGGCTGGGAACATCACCGTGATGGCGAGGATGACGCCCACGACGGCAATCGCCCCGCCCGCGAAGCCGATCCAAGCGATACCGGGACCCGAAACCACGGCGCCACCAATCGCCGTGCCCGTGCCGATACCCAGATTGAACAGGCCCGAGAAGATCGACATGGCAACGGCCGACGAATCCGCCGGCGTGTACTTGATGAGCTCAGCCTGGAACGCCACATTGAAGGCCGTGGCGCAGCAGCCCCATAGCGCGCAGACGGCAAGCACCAACACGAGCGCCGAGGCTGCAGGAGCCATAAGCAGCAGAGCCGCCGGCACGCCGGAGAGCGTAATAGCCAAGAACGGGAAGCGATGCCCATCGAACAGGCGGCCAAACAGCCAGCTTCCGAGCAGACCAGAGCAGCCAAACGCCGTCAGCGTCATGGTGATAGCGCCCGCGTCGACGTGCGCGACCTGTGCCAGGAAGGGCTCGATATAGCTGTAACCCGCGTAGTAGCCGGTCGCCATAAAAACCGTGACCGCGTAGAGCGCGATCAGGAGCGGGTTCTTGAGCAGCTCGGGCAACTGTTTGACGGTAAAGCGCTCGCCCGCCGGCATGGCCGGGAACACGGTCGCCTGGTAGACGACCGCGATGGCCGAGAGGACCCCGACCACGGCAAACGTCATGCGCCAGCCCACGGCCAAGCCAATAGCGCGACCGAGGGGCAGACCAAAGATCTGCGCGATGGACGAGCCCGTAGCGATCATGCTGATGGCGAGCGCCCCGTGGCGCGTGTCGACCAGGCGCGAGGCCATAATCGAAGCGACCGACCAGAACACGGCATGTGCGCAAGCGACCACCAGGCGCGCACAGACCAGGATGGGATAAGTCGGCGCCACAGCGGACAGGAACTGACCGAGCGAGAACACGGCAAGCACGCCCAGCAGCATCCGCTTAAACTCGAAACGCGAAGCGAACACCATGAGCGGCAACGACAGCAGCATGACGCCCCAGGCATAGACCGAGATCATGATGCCGGCTTGGGACTCGGTGAGCGAGAACGACGCGGCGATGTCAGTCAAAAGACCGATGGGCATAAACTCCGACGTGTTGAACACGAAGGCGCAGCAGGTGAGTCCGATGAGCGGGAGCCACTGCTTGAGCGTGATGCCGTCTTGCCTTGCCTGAGTCATATATAACGTCTCCAATCGTTTTGAGCGGAGGCGATTATATAGCAACGGCCCCGCATCCGTCAGCAACAGATGCGGGGCCGAAAACAATTCGATACACAGAGGTTGCGCCGTCAATAAATAACTAAGCCAACCCCAGCAATATACCTGCCGAATGCACGACAAACGCCACGATCCAGGCGACCGTCACCTGAAACGCGAACACGGCAACGGCATAGCGCGCGCCCAGCTCACTCTTGACGGCGCCGATTGCCGCCACGCAAGGCGGGTACAGCAGCGTAAAGACCAAGAACACGTAGGCGGTGAACGGCGAAAACATGGTCGACAGTGCCGCGGGCGAGGTCGCGCCCAAAAGCACGGTGAGGGTCGAAATGACGCTCTCCTTGGCAATAAGTCCGGTGACGAGCGCCGTGGATGCGCGCCAATCGCCAAAGCCAAGCGGCGCCAGCGCCGGCGCGATGATGCTGCCGAGGCCCGCAAGCAGACTCTGCGACTGATCGGCGACCACATTAAAGCGAATGTCGAACGTCTGAAGGAACCAGATGACCACGGTAGCAGCAAAGATAATGGTAAAGGCTTTGGTAATAAAGTCTTTGGCCTTATCCCATGCCAGCATCACCGTCGTCTTGACGCTCGGCAGACGGTAATTGGGAAGCTCCATGATAAACGGCACCGGGTCGCCCTTAAATGCCGTGCGGTTAAGCACCAAAGCCGCGATGCAACCAACCGCAATGCCAATCAGATAGAGCGAGACCATGGCGGGAACCGTCGCCTGTGGGAAAAACGCCCCGCACAGCAGACCGTAGACCGGCAACTTGGCCGAGCAGCTCATGAACGGCGTGAGCATGACGGTCATCTTGCGGTCGTGCTCGGATGGGAGCGTACGGGTCGACATGATAGCCGGCACGGTACAGCCAAAACCGACGAGCATGGGCACAAAGCTGCGGCCCGACAGGCCAAAGCGACGCAATACCTTATCCATGACAAAGGCCACGCGCGCCATGTAGCCCGAGTCTTCCAGAATGGAGAGGAACAAGAAGAGCACGACGATAATCGGCAGGAAGGTCAGTACACTACCCACACCCGTAAGCACGCCGTCGACAGCCAGCGAGCGCACTACGTCGTTGGTGCCGAACGCCTTGAGACCCGCATCGGCCGAGGCGATGATGGCAGCGATGCCGTCCTCCATAAGTCCCTGCAACGCCGCGCCGATCACGCCAAACGTCAGCCAAAAGACGAGACCCATGATCACCAGGAACGCCGGAATGGCCGTGTAACGACCCGTCAGGATGCGGTCAATCTTGACGGAACGCACGTGCTCGCGGCTCTCGTGCGGCTTGACGACGCAACGCCCGCACACGTCGCCGATAAAGCCGAAGCGCATGTCAGCCAGCGCAGATAGACGGTCGGTGCCGGCCTCGCCCTCCATTTGGCTAATGATGTGCTCGATGGCGTCGAGCTCGTTGCGGTCCAGGTGAAGCGCCTCGGTCACCAGCTCGTCGCCCTCAACCAGCTTGGTCGCCGCAAAACGCACGGGAATGTGCGCCGTCGCGGCATGGTCCTCGATAAGGTTGGCGATGCCGTGAATGCAGCGATGCAGCGCGCCGCCGTCCGGACCATCGGGCGCGCAGAAGTCCAGGCGACCGGGACGCTCGCGGAACCGCGCCACGTGCAAGGCATGATCCACCAACTCGCCAATACCCTCGTTGCGGGCAGCACTAATGGGAACAACAGGCACGCCCAGCAGGCTCTCGAGCAGGTTGACGTCCACGGCGCCGCCGTTGGCCGTCACCTCGTCCATCATGTTGAGCGCGATGACCATGGGTCGATCGAGCTCCATAAGCTGCAGCGTCAGGTAAAGGTTACGCTCGATGTTGGTGGCGTCGATGATATCGATGATGGCGTCGGGGTGCTCATCCAGGATAAACTGGCGGCTTACGATCTCCTCGCCCGTGTACGGCGACAGAGAATAAATGCCGGGCAGGTCGGTAACGCTTGCCTCGGGGTGGTTGCGGATGGTGCCATCTTTGCGGTCGACCGTCACGCCAGGAAAGTTACCGACATGCTGGTTGGAGCCCGTCAGCTGGTTGAACAGCGTGGTCTTGCCGCAGTTTTGGTTGCCGGCGAGGGCAAAATGCAGCGGTGCGCCCTCGGGCACGGCCGTCTTTGCCGCGCGGGGCGAATACGTCCCCTCGCCCAGGGCCGGATGCTCCGTCGTGCCGATTGCAGCGTTAGCGCGCGGACCCGTATCGGTGTCGTGAATGCCCACGAGCTCGATGCGAGCGGCATCGTCCTTGCGCAGCGTCAACTCGTAGCCACGCAGGCGAATCTCGAGCGGGTCGCCCATAGGGGCGTACTTCATCATGGTGACTTCGGTGCCCGGCGTTAGGCCCATGTCCAAAATATGCTGTCGGAGTGCCTGATCGTCCGATGCCACCGATGCGACAACGGCATCCTTTCCAATCTCGAGTGTATCGAGTCTCACGTCCGCGTTCCTCCCCCGGCGCCCACAGGGCGTTGCATTTTGTTTATCTTGGCTAACCGTTTGCCATGGCTAACCATTTAACCACGCATGATAGCGCGAACACACACCGATGTTCAATCGACAGATTGGTGCAAGGGGGATTCCGGGCCGTGGTTTCCCCGAGGACCGAAAGCCGCCCGCCCCCTCGACAAAATAATCCATTCCCTTCGCCGCATGCAAAACAACCAAGGAGTGTCCCAAGGCGCCGGCACAACAGGAACGTCCCCAGCTGCCGGCAGCATTTCGCCGCAACAGCAAAGGCCCGCGCTGGCAACAAATGTCACCTGCGCGGGCTTGGTGGGCGCTCACATGGGCACGTTATAGAGACCCACATCAGCTATGGAATGCCAAGTAGCACCGATACGCAATGCCCGCCGGCTTACCAAGCAATGAAACTCGCCATAGCCTTAGACAATCGGCGCAATGCCGGCAAAGTGCAGATACAGCGAAATGATTGCCACGACAATGACCACCGCTGCGATCAGCTTGTCGTGCAGATGCGGAAGCACCGGCTTACCGCGACCTCGCTCGCCCAGCATATAGACGGGAATGGCCGGAGCAAAAAGGATCGTCGTGATCATAACGCCCTGAAGACCCGTCGACCACACCAGGAACAATGTGTAGATGAAGCCGAGCGTACCGAAGAAGCGCGCCTTGCCGACGCTTGGCGCATGCGGCCCGTCCAGATGCTCGTTCTTCCAGCCGATCACCATGTAATAGGCTGCCGAGCAAACATACGGAACCAGGATCGTATTGACTGCGCAGCTGTAGAAGAACTGGTAGGTGCTCGCCGCCACATACGACACGATCAAGAAGAGTTGCGTGATGCCGGAGCTCACGAGAACCGTTACCACCGGGGCGTCGTGCTTGTTCGTCTTGGCAAACGCCAGAGGGAAGGACCCCTGGCGCGCTGCCTCGAACGGCGTCTCGGATGCAATGATGACGTAGCCCAGCATCGCGCCGACCAGCGAGAGAATAACGCCAAGGTTTACGATGGCAGCGCCAACAGGACCGATTGCGCACTCGAGAATTCCCGCCATGGAGGGCGTTGCGAGCTGTGCCATCTCCTCGCGCGGCATAATGCCGAGTGACAGCATCGAGATAATCAGATACAGCGTGAACACAGCCGCGAATCCAAGTGCCGTCGAGCGGCCGACGTCACGCACGTACTTTGCACGGCCCGAGATAACGACAGCGCCCTCGATGCCCGTGAAGACCCAGACAAGGGCGATCATGGTCGAGACAACCTGCTCGCCAAAGCCAGGACCAGCCGGCTCTCCCCAGAAGTTGTCCATAAAGATATCGACGTTGAACTTACCCAGGAGCACGATACTCAGCACAAAGAGTCCCAGCGGCACCAGCTTCGCCAACGTAACGATCGTGTTAATGCCCGCAGCCTCCTTAACGCCACGAAGCACAAGGGCGGTAAGGAACCACAAAAACACACTGGCGCAGACGATGGAAAGCAAGTTGTTGCCCGCGCCAAACGCAGGGAAGAAATAGCCCAGCGCGCTAAACAGCAAGAGCGCAAAGCTCACGTTGGAAAGACATGCGCTGATCCAGTAGCCCCAGGCGGAGTTGAATCCAATGTAATCGCCAAAACCGGCCGCAGCGTATGCATAGATGCCGCCGGTCAGGTCGGGACGGGCCTGAGACAAACCGTTGAACACCATCATCAGCGCAAAGACGCCAATAAAGCAAATTCCCCACGAGACGATAACTGCACCGGTATTTGCCCCGCCCGCTGCCATATCGCCGGCAAGCGAGAAGATGCCGCCACAAATACTGGCGGTAATGACCATCATGGTCAGACGAAAGAGATCGAGGCCATTAGGGTCGATAATCTCGTCGTTTTGAGCTTTAGAGGCCATTGTATGTGCACCCCCTTCATCATGTGATCGAACGAAAGATGGCCCGGACGTCCCGAATCGGGTGCCGGGCCATCGGTCAAGCGATCATCAGACTGTTACAGCTATCGCGTTAGAAGCGCAGCGACAGGCAAGAAAGGCCGCCGTCGACCTTGCGATACTCGGAGGTATCGACGACGAGCGTCTTGTAGCCCAGATCCTGCACGGCCTTGAGCACGGTCGGATAGCCCTCGGCGACGATGACCGTACCGTTGACCCAGATGCAGTTGGCGCCGTAAGCCTCGTCCTCGGGCACGACGATCTTGTTGTACTGGGCAAAGTCGGGTTTATCGATAAACTCACCGGAGACGAGCATGTTGTTGTCCTCGATGTAGTTGACGCCCGTCTTGAGGTGCAGGACCTCCTCCAGCGGAACCTCGGAACCCTCGAGGCCCCAGCCCTCGAGAATCTCACAGAACTGGCGGATGCCCTCTTCGTTGGTGCGAGCGGAGCGACCGACGTAGAAATGGTCGCCGACCATCATGACGTCGCCGCCGTCGAGCGTGCCCGGAGAAACGATGTGCTTGACATGCTCGTCGTCAAAGAAGCGACGGACGGCCGGCTCGATCTCGTCCTTCTCGCCGTTGCGGCTATCGGCGCCGGGGTTGGTAATGATGGCGCCGCAGCGAGTGATAACGGCCGGATCTTCGACGAAGCAGCTGTCAGGATACTGCTCGAGTGCCGGCAGCACCGAAACATCCACGCCGCACTGCTCGAGCGCATGCTCGTAATCGTAGTGCTCCTCGATGGCGCGCTCGTAGATGGGCTGGCCAAGCTCGGGGGCGCTCGTGATGCCATTGCTCAGGGACTTGCCGGGGCGGCGGATGATGACGTGGCTGAACTTGGTCATGATGATCCTCCTTGGATCTCTTAGCAGAGAGCGGGACTTCTTCGCGCCCGCCTTCCTTTCGATGGCTTTATCTTAGTGCGGTTTTCCTGTTTTGTATATTGTATACAATACTGAACGGTAGATATTCATCGGTAAGCGTATTCTTACGTATCGGCGCAAAGTAGCACGATTTAGCTGGTCGTTCTATAATTCAATTGAGCTATTCAAGCGAAACGTATTTAGTTTTAGAAATATACAGTTAAGGAGCATAAGCTCATGGAAACGCTCAGAAGGCCCCTGAAGGACCACGTATACGACTATATTTCGAGCCGTATTGACGCCGGCGAGTTGTCCGCCGGCGACCGACTGAGCGAGCAGACGATCTGCGATGCCATGGGCGTGTCGCGCACGCCGGTCCGCGAAGCGCTCATCCAGCTGGCAAGCGATGGCTACCTGGACAATCTCCCCCGCCGCGGATTCCGCGTCCGTGGGTTCGATCAGCAAAACGCCGTTGAAGTCTTTGAGATTATGGGGCCGCTCGACGGGCAGGCCGCATATCTCTCCTGTCCGAACCTAACCGACGATGACATTACGCAGCTGAAATTTCTCGTCGGCTCTATGGACCTCGCGATCCAAGGCGGTCTCATCCGAAAGTACGACGACATTCAGCGAGACTTTCATCTGACGTACTTCAACCGCTGCGGCAACGACCGTCTGCGCGATATGATCTCGCAGCTCGAGCGCTGCTTTATCAAGCGCGATTACGAGACTGTCGACCAGGAGACGGCGTGCAAACTGCTCAACAAAGCCAACAACGAACATGCCCATATTCTTGAGTTGTTCGAAGCACGAGATGCGACGGGCGTGCGCGACTACGTTCGCGATGTCCATTGGAACACAGAAAACGCCCAGTTCACCGTCTGGTAGGAAAGCAACAAGGGACAACGTCGGTCTTAAACCTTGGCGCCAGCACCGCCCAAACTGATCCGTTTTCCTCCGTCCCCAAGGGATCATTCTTTTGACAACGACAGCGAAAGCCCGTCAGAGCGAGCAAGGTGCCTTGAAACGAGGCGGCATTGACCTTCTGGTCATGCCGCCGAAGTTGAAAGGCAGATTGCCGCCCTGGCGGGCTCGCAGCGTCAAGTGGTTACGCGGTTTGGTAAAACGCCGTAACTAAAACCCGTGGCGCTCCAGGAAGCGGAAGGCTAGGCGAATCCAAGGACGGACAGCCGCCTGCTTGTCCTCGTTGTCGACCGCAGTGTTGGCGTTGCCGAGCGAAAGGCCGTGGCCGCCCTGGTCAAAGACGTGCATCTCGCATGCGACGC
>CAJMLB010000005.1:0-61427 GCA_905214145.1 uncultured bacterium
ACCGCAGGAAGCTTGGATACGCCTAGGCGCGGTCCAAGAAATCGTCCGCACCCCCGTTTGGCCATCAAATGGCCCATTCTAGGAACTATTCCACCGCAACTTAGATTGGAAAACCGCGTAACCTTAAAGTTCCAGCTCGTTGAGGCGCAGGATTGCCACGATATAGATCTTGAGCGCCTGCTTGAGCTGTTCCTCGTTGGCGCACTCGTTGGGGCCGTGCATCTGGCCGCCCCACGCGGGCAGCTCCAGGCCGGTCTCCTCGGGGCCAAACGACACGGCGCGCGCAAAGTTGCGCGCGTACGTGCCGCCGCCCATGGCAAAGGGCTCGGCATGCTTGCCCGTAAACTCGTTATAGGTATTGATAAGCGCCTTCACGGCCGGATCGTCGGCAGAGACCGAGAACGGCACCTTGGCACGACCCACGCGATACGTCACACCAAAGCGCCCCACGAGCGGCTCGAGCTGCTCGCAGATGGTATCGGCGCTGGTGCTATCGGGGAAGCGCACGTCGATGACCTGCTCGATATGGCCATCCACCACGCGGATGACGCCGGGGTTGCACGTGAGCGGGCCAAACGCCGCGCTCGTCGCATCGATACCCAGGCCGCGACCATAGGCGTCCGCATGCACAAAGGCCAGAAACTTGACAAACTCGTGCTCGGCAGGCGTCAGCAGGCGCTCGTCGCGCGCACCAAACGCGTCCTCGGCCTCACGCAGATACGCCACGATGAGGCCGACGGCATTGATCGTTCCCTCGGGCATCGAGGCATGACCGCCAATGCCGTGGGCGAAAATCTGCGCATGCCCGTTATCGAGTGCGGTGATCTCCAGGCGGTCGGCATTCTCAGCGGGTGCCGGCAGCTCATCGGCGGCAATCGCAAGCTCGCAGATAGACTGCGACGGAATGGCGTTGCTCGCCTCGGCACCGCTCCAGGACACAATGCGCCCGCCGTCGATCTTGGGGCTCACAAACATCGCCCCAAACTGGCCCTTCTCGGCATTACAGACCGGGAACTCGGCATCGGGCGTAAATAGAAAGTCGGGGTCTGCGTGGTTCTCCAGATAATGGTGAACGTCGGACATGCCCACTTCCTCATCGCAGCCCAGCAGCGCACGGAAGGTATAGCGCGGCACAATGCCGTGCTTGAGCAGGTAGGCGCCGGCGTAGAGCGACAACACCGCCGGGCCCTTATCGTCGATCACGCCACGGCCGAGCAGCCAGCCCTCGCGGCGCTCCATCGCAAACGGGTCGGTGTTCCAGCCGGGGCCGGCGGGCACCACGTCCACATGGCAGATAGTCGCGAGCTGCTTATCGCCGCGACCGGGAATATCGGCAATGCCCACATAGCCCTCGTCATCGCTCGTCTGGTAGCCGAGCTTTTGCGCAATGCCGAGCGCGCAATCGAGCGCATCACGGACCGGGCGGCCAAACGGCGCACCGGGCTCCGCATCGGCAGCAACGGCCACAGACGGATAGCTCACCAGCTGCTCGATATCGGCGACAACATCTTCCCAGACCTCGTCGACATACTCGGCAACGCTCTGCTCCACCTGATTCATGGACGACCTCCTTAGCAATGAGCGGCGAGCGTGCCCGCCCCTCACATTACGTCATTAGATAGCGAAAAGTTTAGCAAGCTCGGCCACCGAGTGCACCACCGCATCGGCGCCCGCGGCCTCGTGCTCCCCCGGCGCCGCCGCGCCCGAATAGATGCCGATGCACGGCACGCCCATCGCATGCGCGCCCTCCACATCGTTAAAGCGATCGCCGATCATCACGGCCTCGTCCGCGGTCGCACCCAGGGCCGCCAGGGCATCGCGGACCGAATCGGCCTTGGTCTCGCGCCCCTGCGGCGGATTCATGCCAACCACCGCCTCAAACTGAGAAAGCCCGAGCTCACGTACCATATCGATGCACTTTGCCTCCATGCGCGACGTCGCCACGGCCATACGCTTGCCCCGGGCGGCCAACCCATCCAGAAACTCGGGGACCCCGTCGAACACGGGATACTCCTCCGGTCCCAGCTCATCAAAAAAAGCACGGTACTCGTCGGCCACCACAAGCGACTCCTCGCGGGAAAAGCCGTAAAAGTCGTGAAAGCTCTTCCACAGGGGTGGCCCGATCATGCGGCGCAGATCACCCATCTGCGCCTCCGAAAACCCGCGCGCAGCCAGCGTCTTGCACGTCGAGGTCATCACCGCCCGGCCCGTATCTGCCACCGTGCCGTCAAAATCGAACAGCACGACCGGCCGTTTGCCTATCTCCAACGCCTCCATCGGCATTCCTCTTCCCCAGTTGACGATTTCCACACCGACACTTCAAACTGTTGACTATTCAACAATTGAACCTAGTAATGTGGAACGACTCAACTATACTTGTCGCACTTTGCTTTCAGAAGGCGGCGCGCAAGCGCCCCAACGAAAGGTGCAATTATGTCTTTTGCCATCATAACCGACTCCACGTCGGACATCTCCCCCGCCCGCGCCCAAGAGCTCGGCATTTACGTGATTCCGCTGCATGTGATTATCGAGGGCGAGGACCTGCTCGACCAGGTGCAGATTACCGCCGAGGAGTACGTCGCCCGCATGGCCGGCTCCGAGCAGCTGCCGCACACCTCGCAGCCAAGCGCCGGCGAGTTCAAGGCGCTCTTTGATCGCGTGCTCGCCGACGGCCACGACAGCGCCATCTTTATCTCGCTGTGCAGCGAGTGGTCTGCCTGCTACGCCAACGCGTGCCAGGTTGCCGATACCCACGAGCTCGACGTGCGCTGCATCGACTCGCGCACCGGCTCGGCTGCCGAGGGCCTGCTGGTGGAGTACGCGCTGGCCATGCGCGAGGACGGCCGCAGCCTGGACGAGACCGAGGCGCAGATCCGAGCGACGCTGCCCGACGCCCACCTGCTGCTGATTCCCCGCACGCTCGAGAACCTCGTTAAGAACGGCCGCGCGCCCAAACTCGCCGGCCAGCTCACGCAGATGCTCAACATTCGCCTGGCCGTTTCGCCGGAGTGGAAATCAGGCGAGATCAAGGCCATCAAAAAGGGCCGCGGCGCCAAGCGCATCGTTGCCAACACCATGGCCGATTGCCTCGCATTTTTGACCAAGCATCCGGGCTCCAGCGTGCGTGTGCTCACGACCGGCGCCGCCGAGGAGCAGGAGCTCGTCAGCCATGCACTCGCAGGCCAAGATTACGTAGACGCCGGCACCGGCCCCATCGGCTGCACCATCGCCACCCACGTAGGCGTCGACGCCATCGCCATCAGCTACTGCCCCCGCTACCGGCCCATCCACTAGGGGCACCTTTATCACTTGCGGTGGAATAGGGACTGTTTTTTGGCGTATGGCCACAAATCAATCCCTATTTCACCGCAACTTAAAAGCAGTTCATTTGGGACGGGGCTAAAAAGAGTGGCATGCAACGTTACGCACCGGTCTTTTAGCCCCGTCCCATTTTAGCTACCCTACATCAGCCCACTTAGGGCAATGTCGACGGCCTCGTTGAGGTCGTCGGTAATGTGCACCAGCTCCGGATCGAGCGGGCTAATCATACCGGCGTCCATCACCGGGCCGTTGAGCCAGTCGAACAGGCCCTGCCAGTACTCGGTGCCCACCAAAACGAGCGGCATACGCTTGACCTTGTGCGTCTGCACCAGCGTGAGCACCTCGAACATCTCGTCGAGCGTGCCAAAGCCGCCGGGAAACACGATGGCGCCCGAGCTGTATTTGACGAACATGGTCTTGCGCACAAAGAAGTAACGAAAATCCATGCCGAGGTTCACGTATTTGTTGAGCCCGTGTTCGTGCGGAAGCTCGATACCCAAGCCGACCGACTTGCCGTTCACGCTCGCCGCTCCCCTGTTGGCCGCCTCCATGACGCCGGGGCCACCGCCGGTGATAACCGCCACGCCGCGCTGGGCGATTTTGCGACCGACCGTGCGAGCCGCCTTGTAGAGCGGATCTGTCTTGGGCGTGCGGGCACTGCCGAAGATGGTCACCGCAGGACCAAGCTCGGCAAGCGCGCCAAAGCCATCGACGAACTCTGCCTGAATGCGCAGCACGCGCCAGGGGTCGGTGTGCAACCAGTCGGTCGAGTCCTCGGGTGCCAGCAGGTTGGCGTAGGTGTTGTCCTTGGGAATCATGGGGCCGCGCATGACCACGGGACCGCGCCGGTACGTCTCGTCGTAAGCCGGCTCGCCCTCGACGTTCTCATTCTTAATCATGGGCACTCCTATCGAAAATAGAAACGGGCGGGGTCGACGCCATGCGTCAAACACCCGCCCGAACATCAACTATTCGATATGGTACCCACGATGCATCACGTGCTTGCAAAGCATCGGTCAGCGGTCGCGCAACCGATGCCAGCGCATGCGATGCCCGGCGCCGGCTGCGTGCGGTCGATTGGCACGCGGCCTCGACACCGCGTGAGCGCCCCCGCAAGCGCGCCCGCGGCTCTTAGTAATCCACCGCCGCAGAACTGTTCATCCAGTCGCTCACAAACGCGCCGTAACGGCCCTCGATAATGGCCTGGCGGGCACGCTGCATAAGGTTGAGCAGGTAGTAGATGTTGTGCATCGACAGCAGAATGCCACCGAGCATCTCCTTCTGCGTGACCATGTGGCGAATGAGCGCGCGGCTGTAACCGCCCGTGCACACAGGGCAGGTGCAGATGGGGTCGATAGGGCCGTCGTCGTGCGCAAAGCGCGCGTTGCGGAAGTTAAGGCGACCTTCACTGGAGAACGCCGTACCCATGCGGCCGGTGCGCGTCGGCAGCACGCAGTCGAACATGTCGATGCCCACGCCAACGCCGCGCACGAGCGTGGTAGGGTTGCCGACGCCCATGAGGTAGCGCGGCTTGTGCTTAGGCATGTACTCGGAAACCAGCGGTGCCAGCGTCTCGAACATGGTCTCGTGGTCTTCGCCCACCGAATAGCCGCCGATGCCGTAACCCGGGAAGTCGCCGCACTCCTCCAGATGGCGCAGCGAGCGCAGGCGCAGGTCCAGGTGCATGCCGCCTTGGACGATGCCAAAGAGCGCCTGGTCATCGCGGGTATGCGCCTTATAGCAGCGCTCGGCCCACATACTCGACAGCTCAACGGCGCGCTCGACGTAGGCGCGCGTGGCGGGATAGCCCGGGCACTGGTCGAGCTGCATGCAGATATCGGAGCCGAGCTTCATGGCGATTTCCATGTTGTCCTCGGGCGTCCAGAACACGTGGCGGCCGTCGTAGTCGTTGACGATAAAGCGCACGCCCTCGTCGGTGAGCTTGACGGCGTCGTTGTGGCTGAACACCTGGAAGCCGCCCGAATCGGTAAGAATGGGGCCGTGCCAGTTCATAAACTTGTGCAGGCCGCCCAGCTCGGCAATGGTGTCCTCGCCGGGACGCATGGACAGGTGATAGGTGTTGGCAAGCACGATCTGGGCGCCGAGCTGTTTGACGGTCTCGGTAGGAATACCCTTGACGTTTGCCTTGGTGCCCACGGGCATAAAGATTGGCGTCTCGATATCGCCGTGCGGGGTGTGCAGTACGCCGGCACGCGCGTGCGTCGTCGGGTCCTCGGCGATCAGGTCGAATTTAAAAAGGCTCTGGTCCATAAACTGGAACTCCTTGGTTGCGGTTCATACGCAAACCATTATACGGGCAACCCGCAAGGAGCACCGACTCGACAGAAACTGGTGCATTAAACGACTAGTCATTTAAGAACGTCCCCAAAGACTACATCCAACAGCCCAGGTAACGCCGGTGCTTTGTCAACGACAGCGAAAACCCGCCAGAGCGAGCAAGGTGCCTTGAAACAAGGCGGCATTGATCTTTTGATCATGCCGCCGAAGTTGAAAGGCAGATTGCCGCTCTGGCGGGTTTGCAGCGTCAACTGGTTACGCGGTTCGTAGAACCGCGTAACTGTTAGGGCCGCTGGCCCATGCCGCCCTCGAGGGTGACGGTCTCGCCGTTCATGTACTTAAAGTCGGGGCCGCAAAGCTGAACGACCACGCGGCCGATCTCCTTCTCGACATCGCCGTAATGGCCCGCCGGCGGCATGTGGACGTTGGCCTTGAACGCCTCGGGATAGGCATCCTGGAAGTTCTCGAGCGCAGCAGTCCAGGCAAGAGGGCACACGATGTTGACGTTGATGCCGTCCTTGCCCCACTCGTTGGCGGCGACGCGGGTCAGGCCGCGGATGCCCTCCTTGGCGGCAGCATAGCTGCACTGACCATAGTTACCAAACAGGCCGGCGCCCGAAGCAAAGTTGACCACGGAGCCCTTGGTCTCCTTCAGGTGCGGATAGGCCTTCTGCATGTACAGATAGGTGGCATACAGGCCGGAGTAAATGGCCAGGTTAAACTGGTCCATGGTGTGATCGGCAATGGTCACGCCCGAAGCGCTGGCCTGGGCATTGTTGACGACGGCGTCGATGCGGCCGAACTCCTCGATGGCCTTGTCGATGACGTTCTGGACGACGGCCTCGTTGTCCTGACCAGCCGAGACATCGGCCTGAACAGGCAGAACCTTGACGCCGTACTCGGCCTCGAGGGATTCCTTGGCGGCCTCGAGCTTGGCGACGTTGCGGCCGGTAATGACGAGGTTTGCGCCCTCCTTGGCAAAAGCGATATCGATGCCGTAACCGATGGAGCCAGCGGAACCGTCCTTGAGCGTGGCCTTGCCGCCGCCGGTGACGATCACGGTCTTACCAGTGAAAAGTCCCATACAAAGTCCTTTCGAATCGCGACGGGCACACCCGCCGACTGCGCGTATCCAACTTCACGCGCCAAAAGCTGAAATGCAACTTTAGCGTGTTCAAGTGAAAAATAAAGACCGCAGCAGGCGAACGGCGCAACGTCATTCGGCGAAGGGAATGTCAAGCGTAAACTGAATTTAGAGGATGAATTTTTGCTATCCAAGCGAGTCATCGAACACGTTTTGAAACTTTGCTGCGGGGCGCGGGATGTCGGCGCGAGACTTTATCATAGGGTGACAAACAACGATGAGGAGCACATGCCTATGACAGACGAGCTGGACCCCCAGACTCAACAGCATATTGATGATTCAGCAGACGTCGCCGCAGATACTGACGCTGCGACCTGCAATGATACCGACGTCGACGACGCCACTCTGGATAACGGCGCTGCGACGGAAATCCCTACGGCCGAAAATGCCGACGAGCAAAACGACGATTCGGCCGCTCAGGACGACGCCCCCGAAAAGGACGCCGCCCCGCAAGCAGAAGGCCCTATCGAGGTGTCTTCGGAAGAAGAGCTCGATGCCGTCATGGACTCCATGATGGATGCCGTCAAAGCGATGAAAAACGCCGTGGCCGACGCCGATATTGACGCCGAAGAAGAGGAGGCCGCCGAGGCCGCCTCGACCTTCGTGCCCGGCGAGACCCCCGTTGCCGACCAAGGCAGCACCCTGCCCTCGTTCCTGCAGCTTGAGCACCCCACCATTGGTGCCGATGCAGTCGACCCGCACGCTGCCGGCTTTTCCGTAGTCGAGGGCGGCACCGGCAGCATCGCCACGCCGCAGACGCCCGATGCGGGCACGGCGAACGCCGCTCACCCGACCGCCCTGCACGCCCCAGCAGCCAGCCGCGATCTGGGAGGCGCCGTCTCAAACACCGCCAGCGCCGTGGGCGCCTTTATCGCCCAGGGTGCCTCGGCCATGCGCGAGATGAACGCCGCAAAGAAGGCACTCGCGGACGCCCGTGCCCACCTGGCCGAACTTGAGCAGCGCATCGCCGATCAAGGCGAGGAGCTCGAGACGCGCCAGGACATCGCAGGCCGCTACGACCAAATCGTCGCCGAGCAGCGCCAGACTATCGACACGGCACAAAAGGCCGCCGCGGCGGCAGAAATCGACCGCGATACCCATGCTGCCAAAGCAACAGAGCTCAAGGCGCAGCTCGAGCAAATAAAAGAGGAGGACGACGCCACCGAGCGGCGTCTCAAAGCCGCACTTGACGCGGTGGAGGCGCGTGAAGCCAGCTCGCGCGAGACCGGTAACCGCCTCGTTCGACGTCTCGAGGATTCCAAGCGCATCCGCGACAAGGTGCAGGCCGAACGCGACGCCGGCGTTGCCGCAGCACAGCAAACCGTCGACGCCACGCGCGCTCAGCTCGAAACGCTGCGCCGCGAGTATGCCGAGCTGCAGCGCAATCCTTCGGCAAATCCCGCCAATTACACGGTGCGCACCAGCGAGCTTTCGATGCAGATCTCCGACACAGCCGACGCCTTGCGCAAAGCCGAGGAAGATGTCCCGCGCATCTCCGCCGATCTTGAGCACTCGCTCGCGGCCGCCGAGCACGCCGTTGAGCAGGCGCAAGCCCCCATCGCCGACGCTAAGCGAGCCCATCAGGCCGTGACGGCCGAGGCCGATGCCGCACGCGATGAGCTGCAGACCGCAAAAGCCGCCGCCGCAACGCGCCAGCGCGAACTACGCGAGAAGATCGCCGCCGAGGACAAGGCGCTTCGAGAGCAAGAGCAGGCTATCGCCAATGCCCAGGCGGACGTCGCGCACGCACAGTCGATCATCGAGCAGGCGACCGAGGTACATGACCATCCCGAGATTACCGAGTCGCTCGCCGGATCCTTGGCACGCGATAAGGCCGAGTACGCCGAAACCGAGCGCGAAGTGGCTCAACTCGAAGCCGCCGAGGACGACGTGCGCGAGCGCACCCGCGACTCACGCATCAAATTCACCGGCGCCATCGTCTGCATTGTCGCCGTAATCCTCATGATCGTCCTCATCTGGCTCTTCGCGAGCAAGTAAACTAGCTGCCAAAAAAAAACGCTCAACGCAGTTGCGGTGAGATAGTTCCTGTTTAGCCATCAAAAAGGCCAATTCAAGAACTATCTCACCGCAACTTTTTTATTGGTGCAAAGGGGTCAGGCTACTTTGCACCAACTTGGTGTATATAGACCAGTCCCCATTGCACCAACAACGTTTGCCCAGATAAAACCCGCCAAAATAAACCTGTCCCTTTTTGGCAGGTTGAATCACGGCAACGCCAATGTTTAGGCGAAGTCAGCGAAAACGCCCCTAAGCGAGCAAGGTGACGTGAAAGAGGAGGGCATTGACCTTCTGGTCATGCCCGACGATTGAACGTCAGATTGCCGCTTAGGGGCGTTTGCAGCGTCGAGCAGTTACGCGGTTCGTAGAACCGCGTAACTAGCAAATGAGCATGGCGTCGCCAAAGCTGAAGAAGCGGTAACGCTCTTCGATAGCAGCGGCGTAGGCATCCATGATCTGGTCGCGGGAGGCAAGCGCGCTCACGAGCATCATGAGCGTAGAGCGCGGCACGTGGAAGTTCGTGATCAGTGCGTCAACCACGTGATAGGTCGAGCCGGGCATGAGGTAGAGCTGCGTTGTCGCGTTCTCGCGCACCACGATGTCACCGCGGCCGAGCGTGTCAGCGCCGTCCTCGCGGCCCTCAAAATAGCGCGCCGTCACAGCCGGATCGGACACCGGCGCCTCCGCATCGAACGCACTCTCGAGCGAACGCACTGCGGTGGTGCCGACGGCGATTACGCGGTGCCCCTCGGCCTTCGCCTTATGCACGGCGTCGACAACTTCCTGCGACACGTGGTAGCGCTCGGTGTGCATGACGTGCTGCGTAGGGTCGTCCTCCTCAACCAAGCGGAAGGTGTCGATGCCCACCTCGAGCTCAACGGCGGCAAACTTCGCACCCTTGGCCTCGATAGCGGCCATGAGCTCGGGGGTAAAGTGTAGGCCCGCCGTGGGAGCGGCAGCCGAGTGCTCCTCCTTCATGGCGTAAACGGTCTGGTACTTCTCGGGATCTCCCTCGTAATCGGTAATGTAGGGCGGCAGCGGCACGTGGCCGGCAGCATGGATGGCCTCGTCGAGCGTGCGCGGGTCGCCGGCGGCATTGCACCCGGCCGGCTCAAAGCGCACCAGGCGGCCACCGCGGCTATCGGTGACAAAGTCGACAACCTCGGCTGTCAGCACCACGGGAGCCCCCTCGGGCGCATGGGCGCCACCGGCGCGATACTCAATCTGAGCACCGGGCTTCAGACGCTTGCCCGGCTTGACCAGGCACTCCCAAACGTGACCCAGCGGGTCAACATCTTCGCGGCGCTTGAGCAGCAGCGTCTCGACCACGCCACCCGAGCCGGCCTTGCGGCCGATCAGGCGGGCCGGCATCACGCGCGTCTTGTTGATGACGAGCACATCGCCCGGCTCGATATAGTCGATGATGTCGCGGAAGATGCGGTGCTCGACGGTACCGCCGTGCTCCAGCGGCGTTCCCGCCTGGGAGCCCTTGCGATCCACCACCAGCAGGCGGCAGGAGTCGCGCGGCTCGGCAGGAGCCTGGGCGATCAGTTCCTCGGGAAGGTTGTAGTCAAAATCATCGGTACGCATAGACACGTCGGATACTCCTTATATAGCTAAAGTCCGCTCTACATCCTAGCAGGCTGTCAGCCCAAAAGAACTACTTTTTGGACGCTTTGCGCTCGTCGCGGATGCGGGCGCGGTCCATGGCCGCCTCGACGGACGAGAATCGGCAGCCGCAATAATTCTGCCGATACATGCCCAGCTCGCGCGAACGACGCGTGGCCTCGGGATAATACGGGCGAAAATCGCGAATTACCGGAGTTAGACCGCGGGCGGCAGCCAGACGCTCCAACACATCATTGCAGGTTTCGAACAACTGATACGGCGAGACGGCGAGCGTCGTGCCCACAAACTCAAACCCACGCTCCTGGGCCACACGGCAAGCCTCGGCCAGACGCAGGGCATAGCAAGCGCGACAGCGACGAAGCCGATCGGCGCCCAGCGGGGCCACGCCGGCCTCCCAGCGCTCGCGGTCCTCCCCCGCCTCGATGAGCTCGATGTCGCCATCGGCACACCACCGGCGCAGCTCGTCCAAGCGCCGCTGCCATTCATCGCGAGGTTGAATATTAGGGTTGGTCCAGCAAATCGTGGGTTCAAACCCCTCCTCGCGCAGCAGACGGACCGGCTCAAGCGAGCATGGCGCACAGCAGGCGTGCAACAACAACGGCTTCATCAACATCCCCGTCCCAGAAAAATCATCCCAAATAGACTACCTTGCGAAAAAGCGCACGCCAAAGGACGTGTCCTCGCAGGCGACAATGCGGCGGTCGCGCAAAATGGTCCGCACGTAATACCAGTCGCCCACACAACCCGACAAATGCAAGCCGGCCGCCAGGTAGCACAGCAGCGGATAGCCCGAGAACGCAAACCCCAGGGCAAACGCCACCGTCAAGGCAACCGTCGGCGCCAGGCAAACCGCCACGTACCGCCGGCGCGAATAGACCACGCCCTCGGCGCAGGCATAGATCATCGCCGTCTCGCGATTCGCCCCAAAGGTCACCTTCGCGCCCGCAGGCGCCAGCAACTTAAAAAACACACCGTGCACCAGCTCGTGCACGGCAAATGACGCCGCCGAAACCGCAGCCAAGCCGACTATCCAGCCCAAAACGGCCGTCCAACCACCCACGTCAGCCGCATCCAAGTCCGCGGGCCCGCCCAGCAGCATAAACACCGGCACCAGGCACACGGCAAATGCGCCAAGCACGGCCATTCCCCACACAAAGCAGGCGTGCAGAAAATCCTCGTCCTCAAACGCATGTATGTTGGAAATCTCATTCATAGCATCTTAGGATAGCGCCCCTGCCACGTACCCGTCCGCATGTGCGATAATGTCGAGCGATATGCACGAATTGACCACCGCGTCGCCAGGCCTTGCGCCCGGCCGCGCTCTCACCATATGCGAAGGAGTCCCATGGCATCCAAATACTCCATGAACGACCGTCCCAGCTGGCCTCGCCGCGCCATCGTTACCGCCGGCGAGCCCTACGGCAACAAGGGCCTTCACTTTGGCCACGTTGGTGGCGTCTTTGTCCCGGCCGACTTCTTCGCCCGTTTCCTGCGCGACCGCCTGGGCCGCGAGAACGTCATCTTCACCTCGGGCACCGACTGCTATGGCTCGCCCATCATGGAGAGCTATCGCAAGCTCAAGGAGAACGAAGGCTACGACAAGTCCATTAGCGAGTATGTCGAGTCCAATCACTCCCGCCAGGCCGCGACCCTCAACAACTACAACATCAGCTGCGATATCTACGGCGGCTCGGGCCTTGAGCCGGCTGCGCAGATTCACAACGAGGTTACCGCCGAGATTATCGAGCGCCTGCACGAGCAGGGCACCATCTCCAAGCGCTCCACGCTGCAGTTCTACGACGCCAAGGCCGGCACGTTCCTCAACGGCCGTCAGGTGATCGGCCGCTGCCCCATTCAGGGCTGCAAGTCCGAGAAAGCCTACGCCGACGAGTGCGACCTGGGTCACCAGTTTGAGCCCGAGGAGCTCATCGCTCCCAAGAGCCAGCTCACCGGCGAGGTGCCCGAGCTGCGCCCGGTCGACAACCTCTACTTCGACCTGCCGGCCTACCTCGACTTTATGAAGACCTACACCGCCAAGCTCGCCCAGAACCCGCAGGTTCGCTCCGTGGTCTCCAGGACCATGGAAGAGTGGCTGCTGCCGGCACAGCTCTACATCCAGAACAAGTTCCGCGAGGCCTTCGACGCCGTCGAGGACCAGCTCCCCGAGCACACCGTGCTGGAGCCCGAGGGCAACAAGAGCAGCTTTACCGTCACCTTCCCCAGCTGGAAGGAGCGCGACGACGCCCACGCGGTGCTCGCCAACGGCGGTGTGCGCTTCCGTAGCGGCAAGGCGCTCGTGCCCTTCCGCATCACCGGCAACATCGACTGGGGCGTTCCGGTGCCCGAGGTCGACGGCGTGAACGACGTCACCTGCTGGTGCTGGCCCGAGAGTCTGTGGGCGCCCATCAGCTACACCCGCACCGTGCTCGCCCGCGATGCCCGCGCCGCCGGCGTAACTGAGGGTGTCGCCGCCCAGGATGCCGCCCTCATGGGCGAGCCCTCCGCCGATTCCACGCAGGTCCCCGCGCCCACCTATCAGCACAGCTCACTCGACTGGCGCGACTGGTGGTGCTCGGACGACGCGCAGATCTACCAGTTCATCGGCCAGGACAACATCTACTTCTACTGCATCGCGCAGACCGCCATGTGGGAGGCCCTGGGTTGGAACCTCACGCAGAGCACCGTCAGCGCCTGTTACCACCTGCTCTACATGGGCAAAAAGGCCAGCTCGTCCTCGCAGACGCCTCCCCCGCCGGCAGACGACTTGCTCAACCACTACACCTGCGAGCAGATGCGCGCGCATTGGCTGTCGCTCGGTCTGTCCGAGAAGCCGGTGAGCTTTAGCCCCAAGGCATATGACACGCGCGTGACCGGCAAGGACAAGGACGGCAACGAGGTGCGCGCCTGCGACGACAAGCGCGTCATCGATCCTGCCCTTAAGGAGAGCGCCCTTTTGACCGGCGTGTTCAACCGCCTGGCCCGCAGCTGCTTCTACGGCGTCGCCGTCAAGGAGGGCAACGAGAGCCCCTATCGCAACGGCTGCATTCCCGCCGGTGCCGCCTCTGCTGCCGTGGTCGAGGCTGCCGAGCAGGCCGCCCTTGCCTTTGAGCAGGCCATGTACAAGTTCGAGACGCACCGCGCGCTCGCCGTGTGCGACGACTACCTGCGCGCCGCCAACAAGCGCTGGAGCGATGCCTCCAAGGCCGCCAACAAGCTCGAGGGTGAGCCGGCCAACACCGCCATGAAGCAGGCCTTGGTCGACGCCTTCACCGAGCTGCGCGTGGCGACCGTACTCATGCACGGCATCGTCCCGGCTGGCTGCGAGCTCATCTGCGAGTACTTCGACGTCGATCCGGTCGCCTTCTTTAGCTGGGACAACATCTTTGCCTCTACGGACGAGTTTATGGAGAGCCTGGGCGAGAAGCCCGGCGAGCACCGCGTGAAGCCGCTGCCCCCGCGCTTCGACTTCTTTAGCAAGCACGAGAGCCAGTACTAAAGCACGCCGGCAGCAGCGTGCCCGGAAAGTAGTCAATTTGGGACGGGAAGGAAAGACGGATGTCCAAGCCGCGTCGTCGTAAGCAGAAAAAGCAGGTTAAGCCCGAGCTCAAGCTTAGGCAGTTTGCCGCTACCGAGCTTTCCGACCGGCTTGCCGCCCAACACTCCGCCGCCGACCTGCCGCGCTTTATGGTCGACACGGTTGCCGGTGCCTATACGCCTGCCGATGCCGAGCTCATGATCGAGGGCTTTGGCGCCGCAGCCGCGCGCCCAGTCACGCTGCGCGCCAACACGCTCAAGGCGACCGCCGAGGACATTGCCGCGGCACTCGACGCCGCCGGGATCGCCCACCGCTCCGTCGCGTGGTACCCGGACGCGTTCATCTTGCCCGAGGCCCAGGTTTCCGATCTGTGGGATCTCGACATCTACCGTGACGGCAAAATCTATCTGCAGAGCTTGTCGTCCATGATGCCGCCTTTGGTGCTGGGCGCCCAGGCCGGCGAGGACATCCTGGACATGTGCGCGGCCCCCGGCGGCAAGACGACGCAGATCGCCGCCCTCACCCAGGGACAGGCGCACCTCACCGCCTGTGAGATGAGCATTCCCCGCGCCGAAAAGCTCGAGGCAAACTTGGGCCGCCAGGGCGCCAAAAACGTGCCCGTCATGCGCATTGACGCACGCGAACTCGACGAGTTCTTCCGCTTTGACCGTATCCTGCTCGACGCCCCCTGCACCGGCACGGGCACCGTCATCAGCGGCAACGAAAAGAGCCTGCGCGGCCTCACCGAACAGTTGCTCGTTAAGTGCGCCCGCTCGCAGCGCGCGCTTCTGGACCGCGCCATGGGGGCCCTCAAACCGGGCGGCACGCTCGTCTATTCGACCTGTTCGATCTTGCCGCAGGAAAACGAGGATGCCCTGCAAGAGGCCCTCGACAAGCACATGGACTGCGAGCTCATCCCCCTCGACGGCACGCCAAGCGAAAGCGAAGCGCGTCGCGCCCAGGGTGCCGGCGAGGATCCGCATATCGAGTGCAACGCCCTTACCGAAGCCATTGCCGAAGGCCACGTCTCGGCCATTGCCAACGGCATGCCCGGCACGCTGACCATTCCGCCCAGTCGCGACTTTGAGGGCTTCTATATCGCCCTGGTCCGAAAACGCAGCTAGCGCACGGATTCAAAACTCAACAAGCTATCGCCGTGCGCGCCTGTCCTGCTGGTCCTTATGCCGCGCAAGCGCTTCACGCTCCTTGCGCTCAGCCTTTTTGCCCTTGATGGCCGTGACCGCAAAGTAGATGACCGCGGCGGCAACGATTGCGCCCACGCATAGGCCAATCGAGCCCAACATTGCCGAGAATTCCATACCGCGTCACCTCTCTTTTGTATACGGGACATTCAAGATAGCACCTCGATTCCCGCCACCACAGCTCCTTCACGTTCGCCGGCCCTTCAGTCTAACGGATGGCGCAGCGGGGAAAAATCAACTCGTCAAACGATTTAGCACTCGCAACGCCGGTCGTACACTGCCGACCGCACAGCATAGAAACGGACCGCCATGGATTCTCTCAACGATTTGAACGAGCGCGTCGACGCCTTTGTCGGCACCAGCTCCTTCGAGACGCCTGCCGCGACGAACGACCAAGCCCCCATCGATGTTCCCGCCGAGGTTCACGAGGACATCGTCGCCTCGGTCGACTTCTCCGAGGTTGAGCTTGCAGACGAATTTACCGAGCCCCAGGTGGCCGTAACTCCCAACGGCCTTTTGCCCATGGAGCCGCTGCCCATCGACGGGCGTCTGCGCAAGGCAGCCCTCCGTATGCCCGATGAGATCGAGGAGGCCAGCGGCTTTACGCTCTTTGGCCGCCGCATCAAATCGCTCATCTACACCACCGACGTGGCGGTCATCCGCAACTCCAATGCCGACGCCGTGTTTGCCGTCTACCCCTTCACGCCGCAGCCCGCCATTACGCAAGCGTTGCTGACTGTTGCCGAGTGCCCGGTCTTTGTGGGCGTTGGCGGCGGCACCACCACCGGTAAGCGTTCCGTGCAGATGGCGGCCGTATCCGAGATGCAGGGCGCGGCGGGCTGCGTGGTCAACTCCCCCGCTACTGCCGAGATGGTCGAGCACATCACCAACATCGCCGACATCCCCGTCATCGCCACGGTCGTTCGCTGCGACGACGATGCTCACGCCAAGGTGCGCGCCGGAGCCAAGATTCTCAACATCGCCGCCGGCAAAAACACGCCCCAGGTCCTGCGCGAGCTGCGCGAGCACTATCCCAACCTGCCGCTCATCGCACCGGGCGGCAAGACGCCCGAGAGCATCCGTGAAACCATCGCCGCTGGCGCCAACGCCATCATCTGGACGCCGCCTTCGGCCCAGCAGCTTCAGACCGACATGATGCAGCGATACCGCAAGATGAAAGAAGACGCCACGCCCGTCATCTCGCGCGACGATGTGCCCATTATCGACCAGGTCGCCGCCGCCGAGGTTAGCCAGGTCGAGAACATGAATCCCGACGTGCCGATCCCCGACGAAGTCATCGAACGCGTCGCTTCGATCCACGATCATATCGAGGAGCGTCGCGCCAGCCGCGGACTCAAACCCTCGCTGCACGGCTTCTTCTTCCGCGGAAAGAAACGCTAGCCGCAGCAGCAAGGCCCGTCCCGCAAACAACGGGACGGGCCTTTTTCTGTTATCGAATGTCGGGAGGGACAGGCGCAGCCGTTAAAACCGTCAGCCAGCCCACAAACGTTAGTCCACGCGCTTGTCGCCCATAAAGAAGACGGCCACCGTGCCAGGGCCGGTATGCGAGCCAATCAGAGCACCGATGCTATTGATCTCAATCTTACCTTTGAGCTGCGGAACCTGTTCCTCTATCAGTGCCGCAACGGCCTCGGCGTCCTCGCGGCACGCCGAGTGCGACATGATGCACTTGCCCGAATAATCCGCGCCGTCCTGCACATGCGCCATCACGGTCTTGGCCATCTCGGAGATCGCGCGCTTCTTGGTGCGAATCTTCTCGCGTGGCGCCAGCTCACCTTCGCAATCGACCGTCATAAGCGGGCAAATCTTGAGCGCCGTGCCGATGATCGCGCTCGCGGCCGAAATGCGACCGCCGCGCAGGTAACTCGACAAATCGGTCGAGAAGAACCAGTGGTGCAGGTTGAGTTTATGCTCCTCAATCCAAGCGGCCGTCTCGTCGAGCGAAGCGCCGCTATCGCGAACGTCGGCGGCACATTCCGCCAGCAGGCCAAAGCCCGAAGACGCCGCCAGCGAGTCGATGACGCGTACCTTGCCGCCCTGGGGATAGCGATCCGCAAGCATCTGCGCCGCAACGCAGGCCGATCCATACGTGCCCGAAATACCCGACGACAACGCCAGGTGCAGCACGTCTTTACCCTCGGCAACAAACGGCTCCCAAAACTCCTCGTACTCACCCACGCTCACCTGAGACGTCTTGGGCATGGCGCCCGCGGCAATCTGGGCAAAAAACTCGTCCGGCGCAATCGACTGATACAGATCGTCCGTATAGACAACATCGTCGATCTCGTAATGAAAACACACGACGGGGATATTGCGCGATTCAAAGAACTCGCGGGTTCGGTCGGCGGCGGATTCACAGGTCAGGACAAAATCACTCATATGAGGCTCCTTACTCATTACTGCGCAAATTATCGCACAGCAATCGTGAATACGGTACAAATGTCCACTATTTACCAAATTGAACCAAAGGTAGTGAACATCTTTACCGTTATCATCCCTATCGATCCCGGAGGTATGCGCCTGCAAAAACGACCCCGCGTCTCCATTCAACCGCCATATCTACCTCAACTAAATCGATTTACCAAACCGTTCGGCCAACAATTTGACCTCCCATCTCCAATCGAAACAAAAGCGGCGCATACTGATAAACGTTTGACGCTGTTTGTCAGTTTTACCAACCACATCGGAAGGTGCCTCATGGTCGCATTCGATCGCAATCCGCAAGACTTCAAGTATCTGCGCCTGCTGTCGAGACAGTTCCCCACCGAGCAATCCGCATTCACCGAAATCATCAACCTCTCAGCCATCCTCAACCTGCCCAAGGGCACCGAGCATTTTATGAGCGATGTGCATGGCGAATACGAAGCCTTTATGCACATCCTCAACAACTGCTCGGGTGTTGTGCGCGAGCATGTCGACGAGATCTTTGGCGACACGCTCTCCTTTGACGAAAAGGGCGAGCTGTGCACGCTCATCTACTATCCGCGCGAGAAGATCGATCTTGTCCGCAGCCGGCGCGAGGACTCGCCCACCTGGTACAAGACCATGCTCGACCAGCTCATTGTGGTTGCCCGCTCGCTTTCGAGCCGTTATACCCGCTCCAAGGTGCGTAAGGCCATCCCGCGCGATTACGCCTACATCATCGACGAGTTGCTGCACACGCATCCGGATGAGAACAACTACCGCGTGCGGTATCACGAGCGCATTATCGAATCCATTCTGGAGACCGCCAGCGCCGACGACTTTATCGAGTCGCTTGCTTCACTCATCAAGCGCCTCGCCGTCGACCACCTGCACTTGGTGGGCGACATCTTCGACCGTGGCGGCGGCGCGGCCAAAATTATGGACCGCCTGCTCACCTATCATTCGCTCGATATTCAGTGGGGTAACCACGATCTGCTGTGGATGGGCGCTGCGGCCGGTGAGCCCGCCTGCATCGCCACGGTGCTGCGCAACAACCTGCGCTACGACAATTACGAGATCCTCGAGAACGACTACGGCATCTCGCTGCGCGAGCTTGTCGCCTTCGCCGACGCCACCTATACCGCCGGCGAGTCCATCACCCCGCTGATCAAGGCCATCAACGTGCTGCTCTTTAAACTCGAGGGCCAGATTATCCAGCGTCACCCCGAGTTCGACATGACCGACCGCCTGCTGCTCGACAAGATCGACCACGACACCGGCACGGTCACGCTCGCCGACGGCAGCGTGTGGCCGCTCACGACCAACGATTTCCCCACCGTCGACCCGACGGACCCCTACACGCTCACGCCCCAGGAACAGCACATCATCGACAAGCTCGTGTCCGAGTTTATCACCGCCGATCACCTACATCGCCACATCGATTTCCTCTATACCCACGGCTCCATGTATAAGGTCGCCAACGGCAATCTGCTCTTCCACGGCTGCGTGCCGCTCAACGAAGACGGCACCTTTAGCAGCATGAACTGCCTGGGTACCTGGCACGCCGGTCGCGATTATCTCGATTTTTGCGACCGCATCGCCCGCCGCGCCTGGCGCGTGGGCGACCGCGACGCCCTCGACTGGATGTGGTACCTGTGGATCGGCTTTAACTCACCCGCGAGCGGACGCCTGGTGCGTACCTTTGAGCGCGCCTATATCGCCGATAAGAGCACGTGGGTCGAGCCGATGGACCCGTACTATACGCTCACCACGTCCTCGTCCGTTTGCGACGACATCATGCGCGAGTTCAACGTCGCCCCCATGGCCTGCTCGCCGACGGGGCACATCATCAACGGCCATACCCCGGTCAAAACTACCAAGGGCGAGCAGCCCATCCGCGCCAACGGTAAGCTGCTGGTCATCGATGGCGGCTTCTGCCGCGCCTACCATCCCAAGACGGGCATCGCCGGCTACACGCTTATCTCCAGTTCTCGCGGATGCCGCCTTAAGTCGCACCAGGCCTTTACCACGGTTGCCGAGGCGCTCACGCGCAACGTGGACATCGAGAGCGAGACCAACCGCTTTGACCAGGCCGACCGTCGCCGCATGGTGAGTGACACCGATACCGGCGCCAAGATCCGCAGCCAGATCCAGGACCTACGCCAACTGCTCGATGCATATAGAAACGGTGCTATCGAGGAGCGCGCCTAGCTTCACCCGCGGGGATTGGCTAAACTTGCTGAGTTTGTCATCCCCGCGGCGCTCCGGCGCCACTCTAAGGCAGGTACCATGCAAAAGCTCCTTGCGCAGATCATGAAGTTTGGCGTCGTCGGCGTCGTCGCCACCGTCATCGACTTTGGCATCATGAATCTGCTCCACTACGGTTTGGGCCTCAATATCCTGATCGCCAATACCAGCGGCTTTATCGTCTCGCTCATCTTTAACTACGTCGCGAGCATGAAGTACGTGTTTGCGCACAAGGAGGGCATGAGCCGCCACCGCGAGTTCATCATCTTTGTCGTGCTGTCCGTGATCGGCTTGGCGCTCAACGACGGCATCGTGCTGGCGCTCAACGCCGGCCTGGGGCTCGAGGCCAATATCGCCAAGATTTGCGCCACCGCGCTGGTCATGGTCTACAACTTTGTGACCCGAAAGATCTTCCTGGAGGGCGACGAGACCAAGTAGCTCGACCTCCTCGTTGCACTACGGGGCCCACGGACGATGCGCATCGAGTGCTGCGTTGTTCGTGGGCCCTGCTCGTTTGCGGGAAGATTTGCAACGTTTGCGGATTACCTCTTGAATATTTGGCGAGTTCGTATAGTTCTTGCCAAAGACCTTACGTTTCCCTTGCAAAAGCTCTAAAGTATCTCGTTGCTCGATTCGTCAACGCATTGGATGTGATTACGTGCGCAAGGCACTGGCACAACCTCATACCAAGCAGTTCCTCAAGTTCGCTGTCGTGGGTCTTATCTCCTTTGGCATCGACTGGGGCATGCTCATTGCACTCGTCGAGCTGTTCCACCTCGACTTTTTGATGAGCACCACGATCTCGTTTATCACGTCCGTCGTGGTCAACTACTGGCTCAGCATGAAGTACGTGTTCGACCATCGCGAGGGCATGAGCCGCAAGCGCGAGTTTACGATCTTCACCATCCTGTCGGTGATTGGCCTGGGTCTCAACGATCTGTACATGTTTGTGGGCGTCACGTTTTTGAGCATCGGCTACCAGGCCATGAAGGCCATCGCCACGTTCCTGGTCACCTGGTACAACTACTTTAGCCGTCGCTTCTTCCTCGAGGGCGCGCAGTCGTAGTTTGTTCGACATTTGCTTAAAGGTATAACCGGTTGGAATTCTCGTTCCAACCGGTTTTTTGTTTACAGAGTCTGCCGAGGAAGGTGCACGAGGCGGGCTACGGCGTCCCGTTCGCATAAAGACGGGCGGCTCGGATGTTTGTCCGAACCGCCCGCATGGCGTGTTATGTCGAGGCATTTAGCCCGTTACGTAATACCAGACGACACTGTCGCCGTTGTGTAGGACGTAGTTGCTGCACGCCGTGTTGGGCGCCACACCGTTAACGGAATACATCCAGCCACTCGTACCGCCGTGTTCCTTCTCGGCCAAACCGCCAATGGCGGCGACATACGTGCCGTACGACGAGCCATGTGCATTCACGGAAAGGCCCAGGGCGCACAGGGCATCGTAGGCAGTTGCGCCCTCATTAAAGGTGAAGGTGCCACCAGAAGACACGGGATTGCCCACAGCGCTCGATGTGACCGCAACCGTCACCGTGACGTAACCAGGCTGCTGCGAGCCGCCCTGATTGCCCGCAGAGGCGTTGCCACCGTTGGATGCAGACCCACCGCCAGACACCGAGCCGCCGCCCGAAGAAGAGCCGTCAGAAGAACTCGATCCACCGGCGGATTCGGAGCCCTGTCCAGCAGACGCGTTGTTGGACGTCTTGCCGCCCTTGTCTTCGGACTTCTTCTCCTTCGAATCCTTTTTGGAGTCCTTATCCGAAGATTCGGAATCGTCCTTGGATTCCGATTCATCCGACTCCTTGGATTCAGAGTCCACGGCACCAGAAGACGAGGAACCCGCCTCTGTCTTGTGAGAGGCAGCAGAGCCAGAGTCGGCAACGCTCTTCCCCGCCACGGCCCGAGTGATCCAATCGATGGACCAAGCACCGCTGGAAGAAGGTTGGACAAAGCCTAGCGACACAACGATCAAAACGGTGCAGGCGGCTGTCAGAACGCCAACAAGTGCCTTGCGCCGAGGGGCGGACGCCGCCGAAGCGGCGCCCTTTTGCTTTACATCGTCAAGCTGGATGAACGACGAGTCGGGCTGCTTGGACTCGGCGTCCTGAGGCTTACTGGACACAGCCCTCACCTACCGGCGCTTGGTGAACACGAACACGCCGATGACGGCGAGACCGATCACGCCAGCCGCCACGCCAGCGATGGCGAGCGGATTGAAGCCAGACTGCTGCGAGGGAGCCGCAGCGGACTTCTTGGCAGTGGTCGCTGCAGACGCGCCCGTGTCGGACTTGCCGGACTTGTCATCCTTCTTGCCGGACTTCTTGTCCTTCTTGCCGGACTTATCGGATTTCTTCTTGGAATCCTTATCGTCCTTGGTCTCGGTCGTAGTCGTGGTAGACGACACCGGCTTCTTACCCGGAGCAACAGCACCGCCAGCCTGCTGGCCGTTTGTGCCGTTACCGGAGCCAGAACCAGCACCGGCATTACCCGAACCGCCGTTGCCGCCAGCGGAGCCAGAGCCACCGTTACCACCAGGGTTAACAGCATTCTTGATCCACTTGGCATACAGCGTCATATCAGCCGTCACCGCAACGCTAAAGTCATATGCCTCCGTACAGGCCTCGTCGGTATACCAACCAGCGAAGGTGTAGCCTTCGCGCGTCGGATCGGCAGGCTTGGCGATAGAGCCGTTGGCGGCCGTAGTCTGAAAATCGACCTTGGACCCCTCGCCAGCGCTAAACGAAACCTTAACGCCAGCATTCAGCTTAAACAGCGTGCCAGAGTCGTTAATGTAGTACAAGTTGCCCTGGGCATCACAAGCGATTGGCGAGTCACAGAAGTTGTAGTGGCCCGTTGCGCTAAACACACCAGAAGCCTCAGCGTCACCCAACTTGTAACGATATACGCCACCGCCTGAGGTGTAGTTAACGAAATCAGGGCTCTCGCCGTAGTTAACCGTGAAGTAGACATACGCGTCTTCGCCCTGGACACTTACGAGCGGAGCGCCCTTGATGCCGCCAGCAGGAAGCGCAGTGCCATCAGCAGACGAAACCAGCGTCTTGGCAAAGTTGTTGGCCGGATCAATAATCGCCAGCGCAGAGCCGCCAGCAACCTCGCCGCCAACAATCAGCTTGCCATCATACGTCGTCGTAGGCACGCATGCACATCCCGTAAGGCCAAGGTCGACCACACGCTCCTCGGTAATAAGCGAAGCGGCATCCGCATCGCGTGAGTCGCCATCAGAAATCGCCAAGACGTGCAGCTTGCCGTCGCGCGAGATTAGATAGGCATGGCTGTCGTCAGCCGAAAGCACACAGGTGGAGTTGACAACAGCACCAACCGAAACCTTTCCGAGCACATCGCCCGAAGACTTGCTGAGCATCTCGACGGTACCGGCACTGGTGGGAACCAAGACAAAGTCATCGCCCACCGTCGCGCCCGTCCAGTAATAACCCTCGTCGGCATTGACATGCTGCCAAGAAACAGCGCCGGTCAGGATGTTAATACGCGTCAGATGACCGTTATTGTACGTACCCTTTCCATAGTCGACATCAACGGTGCCGACATAGAGGTAATTGCCATCAATTGTCAGCTGAGAATTCGACTGAGCAGTCTCGCTCACGGAGTCGGTGACCCAAACCGTTGTGAGCGCGTCAGCCGTCAGAGCCTGGACCGCACCGCCGTCAAGCGGAACAATAACCAAACCGTTCGCATAAATCGGGCGCGAGGTGTAACCGACCGCAGTCTTAAGATTCGACTCGGCAAGGACATTGCCCGACTTGGCGTCAATCTTTAGCAAACGCTTGTTGACGGCAAGATACACGTTGCCGTTCACGACAATAGGTTCACTCGCGTTGGGATACGCCGAACCAGAATACGCCTTCCAGTCGAACGTCCAAGAGCTCGCTAGCGCACCCGTAGGCGTCGAAACGTTCTCGACCGCCGCATTGGACTTGCCGTCCCAATCGGACTTCCAATCGGTCGGACGCGGGGCGCTCGGATTGACTACGACCTCGTCGGGATTAGGCACCGTATCGCCGGCAGCATAAGCCCAGACGATCTTGTCACGCGACTTGAGCACGTAGTCACTATCGAGCTGAGAACCGGGAACACCGTTAACAAAGTACGACCAAGCGCCGGCCAACTTAGTGCCGTCAAGCGGAGAGACAAGGCTGTGAACGCCCCAGAAGCCCAGCTGATCGTACATCTCGGACTTGATGCCCAAGGCATCAAAGTAGGCGGCAGTGGCGTCCTTGATCGTCGTGCCCCCAACAAACACCTGCTTCGAAGGATCGGTCCAGCGCTGTGCCTTATCGTCCTTCTTGCCGATGATCTCCATCGAGACAGAAACCTGACCGGGCATGGTGCCATCGGAACCATAGACCCAGGCAATCTCATCGCCGGCCTTGAGCGTGTAGTTGCCGGCGCCGACATTGGCCATCTTGCCGTTGACAAAGAACTGCCAGTATTTCCAGGTACTCTCGTTAACCTGCTCGGTCGAAAGCGTCACGTTCTTTTCGAACGGCGAGGTCAACGAATTGAGGAACCAACCGTACGAGCCCGTGCCAGTGGCGGCGCCAATACCGACCTGCTTAAAGACCTGCTCGGAAAGATCGGCGGCAGTTGCGCCCTCTTCCACCAGCGAGGTCGTAGGTTGCGCCCACGTCTGCTGAGCACCTGAAGCGTCCTGACCGACAACGGTACAGCTTACCGAAAGCTGGTCGGTGGGCGCAGCGTCACCGTACTTCGAGTAACACCAGACGACAGAGTCGCCCGCCTCGAGCTTGTAGTTGCCAGCGCCCACCGACGCAGCGACGCCGTTGATGAATAGTTGCCAATAGGCACCCGTAGCATGGTCGTATGCAAGGGTGCGATCGGCATCGAAAGGCGACGTAATGGAATTGAGCACCCAACCCCAAGAGCCGTTGGGGTCGTAGTCGGCCTTGAGGCCAGCCTGCTTAAAGAGCTCCTCGGAAAGATCGGCGGCAGTCGAGCCGTTCTTGAGCGTGTACTGCGAAGCGGCAGCCCACGTCTGCTGCTTGCCCTTGGCGTCGACGCCAATAACCGAGCACGTCGCTGTGACCTCGGGGCTGTTTTGACCACTCGTGCCCACGACCGTCAACGTTGCCGAGACATCCTGGTTGGCAAGCTTGGCATACGTGGCATTGTCGGGATAGCGCTCAGCATAGCGAGCGTACTTCTCACTCGTCAGGCGCGAGGAAACGACAACCTTCGTGTTGTACTGCGGCTGCGTGACCTTGAGATTCTCTGCGGAGACAATAGAGCTGTTGCTCGACTTAAACAGACGCCAATCCTGCCCGGACATCGCGTCATAGCCAGGCAGATCCTCCGGAACAATACCAAGGGACGTCGAATCGGTCGTCGTCTTGTTGTAGCTCCAGGCAAGGTTGCCGTCGGCATCGAGATACGCCTTCTGGAACGCGTGCATGTCCGCCGAAACGGCATTGGCGTCCTGGCCATTCAGAATGGCGGCAGCATAGCCGGCCTTCGCCTTTTCCATAAGAGAAAGCTCGGCATCGAGCTCGCCCTGGTCCTGCGGAGAAATCGCAAAGTCGAGGGTCTTGCTTGCCGTGACCTCGGCGTTGGACTTATCGGTCACCGTAAGGGTGATCTTGGTCTTCGCTGCCTCTTTGCCAGGCAGTGGCTGATAGACCGTGCCCTTGTAGCCGTTGAACGTGATGTCATCGGTGCTGGCGGAGTACTCGACCTTGTAGTACTTGCCGTCGATATTAAGCGTGCTCGTGCGCGGCATCTGCAGATCGGCGGTCAGGCCATCCTTGTTAGCGACCGCGTCGGTGCCGGAGTACTTGATATTGTCGTAGGTAAAGGCCGCATCGACCTTCTCCTGCAGCGCCTTCTTGTCGGCGGCGACCTTCTCGGGATCACCCTTGACGGTCACGGTGAAGTCGTGCGCGCCCTTAACGTCAGACGGGCCACCGCTCACAAACGAAACGGTCGCGGTCAGCGTTACGGTGCGATCGCTCGAAAAGCGCGTCACCTTGCCGGTGTAGTCGTCCCAGCCATAACCGGACGGCCAAATGACATCGCCGTCGGAGCTCTTCCATTCAACCTCGAACTTGCTCTTGGAGCCTGCGCGGTACGGAAGCGTGAGATTCGACGTGACGGACTCGGCCGAATCGCCCGAAGCGTAGCCTATGGCAATTTGCTCGGCAGCATCGTCGAGCATCTGCTGAACGCGGGCTTCGTCCCAAGCAACCTGCACTGTCTTGCTGGGCTGATAGTATTCGGTTTCGTCGCCACGCGACAGCTCAAACACGACCTCGGCGCTACGCAGACCGTCGATGTTGTAACCGGTGTAGTCGTTGGGGTCAATGAAGAAGAAGGTCACATCGCCGTTGGTCTTATCCTGAGCGTCGGAGATACCGACCGTGGCTTTGTCATCCTCTGCATTAAAGGCAACGCCGCCCTCGGAGACCTTGACGTCAATATCGGTAAATCCCAGATCGGCAAGCTGCGCCTTCAGCGCGTCATTGACGTTGCCGCCCTTAGCGCTGTAATCAACGGCGATCTGTTTATTGGCATCGTTGAGCTTTTGGACTGCGGCCTCAAGAGAGCCTGCGGCGATCACGGGATTGGCAGAGACAAGCTCGACCGTCGAGCTGCCGCTCGTGGCGACAGCCTTCAGATACTTGCCCGCGGCAGAAGCCGAAACCGTTGCCGTGGCGCCCGACATGTCGGGCAGAAGTGTCCAGTCGGCCGCAGAGGCCTTCGCGTCGTCAGCCGCGTACCAGACAACAGTCGCTTGATCGGTGACGTCGATACCGTTGGTGGTCGAGCCGTCAGCGCGCTTAGCCTGCGCCGTCGCCTTCACGCTATCGCCCGAGACGAGATGGATCGAATCGCTATTGATCTGCGGCGTAGTGGTCACGCGCAGCAGGTTATACTCCCCCGCCGCGGTAACGCTATCGGAAGAAACCCACTCAACCGTGTTATCGAGAGCGCTCGCCGTAACTTTAATGCGCTTGCCAACAAGCGCGTCCGAAATGGTCAGGCTGCCATCGGTCGTATCGATGCCGTCGGTGAGCTCGGTCCAATCGGCATCGCCCTCGCCCTTGGCGTACCACGCCATGGTCAACTCGGCATCGTCGGGCACGTCCTTCGTCGAGCCCGACCAGCTGCCCGGAACCTGCACGCTCGGCGTGATCTTTGAGCCCACACTCAGCGTAACGTTCTTATCGGCAAGTTCGATGCCCGCCAGCTTGTACTGACCCTTGAGCGTCACGGGGCCGAGCGGGGCAACGGACTGCGTACCGTACGAGCTCTTCTTCTGCGTGCTGAAAACGGTATTTTCGCTCGTCACATTCACGCGCAGGTACTTGCCGGCATAGACGGCGTCAACGGTATAGGTAGCCTTGGTAGCACCGGGGATATCGGTGTAAGCGGAGTCGTAGCTCGAGCTGGTATTTGCATACTGCCACTGATAGGTCACATTGTCGGTACGTTCGATATAACTGTAGTTCGAGCCGTCCTTTTTGCGTACCTTGGTCTTGAGCGTATCGCCCACGTGCACGCCATTGGTGGCGGGAGAGCCCTCAAACTGTACGTCGTAAAGCTCAACTTGGCCAGCGACGGACACAGGACCCGCCGCATAGTACGGCTTCTGCTCGCCATAGCCGCCATTGGCCTTAGCCACGACGTAGTAGCCCTTAAGGGCGGCGGTCGCCGTCAAGGTGCTGCCGGTCTCGCCCTCGATAGGCGTGTTGCACGAGCTCGCGTATCTCGAGGTGCCCTTATACCACTGCCACGTGACATGCGAATCGGTGGTAACGTCGGTGGAACCCACCTTGGCGGTCGCCGTAATCGTGGAGCCAACCTCGACTTTGCCCGAAGTCGGGCTCATAGTCACGCTCGTGACATTAATTGAACCGGCGGCAGCAACGAGAGCACCCGTCGAGTTGGTCAAGCTCGAAGAGCCGATCTTCGAAGACACCTTGCACTTGAGGTACTTGCCTCCCAAAGCGTCGGTAAGCTCGAGGGTCTCACCCGTGGCGCCCGCAATGTCGGTATACGTGCCACTCTTGGTGTCAGAGCACTGCCACTGATAGTTGAGCTTGCTCGCGTCGACGAATGCGCCGTACGCGCCGCCCTTCTCCTTGGCGCGGGCCTTAGCGGTATCCCCCACCGCAAAGACACTCGTGTTGTCCTTGGTGTTGATGATGGACACGGCCGAAATCTCGACCGCACCGGCCTGTTTGACCTTGCTGGAAGTGGTCTTGCTCACCGTGTTGACGCCGGCAGTGGCCTCGACCTTAATGTACTTGCCCTCGAGGTCATCGGTTACCGTGAGGGAAGCGCCCGTCGCGCCCTCGATCTTGGTGAAGCCCGAGGACTGCGAGGTGGATGCGGACCACGTGTAGGTAACCTTGGCGTCGGAGCCCGCGGGGCTCGACCAATCCTTGTACGGAGTCGCCGTAAGGGTATCGCCTATGCTCGGCGTGTCGCTACTGAGCTTGACGCTGCTAAGCTCCATCTGCCCGGCGCCCAACACGGGACCGGGGATGAAGTTGGCATTGATGCCCGAGCCATCAGAGACGGACGGACCGTAGTAGTCCTTACCGTCCGCGGTCACCTTGCAGATGAAGTATTTGCCTTCCATCGCGGCGGTGACGGTGAGCGACTGCTCGTGGCCTACGACCTCGGTGTAGTCGGCGACATTGCTGCTGGCCCTGGTCGTGCCGGCGAGCCAGGTGTAAGTCCAGGTGCCAGGATTGGAGACGGAATAAGCCGAACTGTAGTAGTCGTCCTCATCCTTATCGTACATATTGGCCCAGAGCGTATCACCCGCATTGAGCGCGCCGGACTTCGTGGAATACGAGTAGTTCTCATCCTTGGTGTCCTGGATGCAGACCCTGGCCACGCTGGAAAGCGTCGTGGCAGAAGCGACAGCGGCCTTCGGCTCGCCCTGCTCCGAAGCGACAGCAGGCATCGCGGTGGAACTGCCGGAATCAGCCGCATCACCTGCGGCGTCATCGCCCTTCGCGGCGCCCGAAGTCGTACCCTGACCGGCAGCAGCGTCACTGGTACCCGTGCCGTCCTCCACGGCAGCATCGTTCGCACCGGTATCGGCGGCAGCAGTGCCCTCATAGGCCGCCGCGCCCTCGCCGCCCGTCGCAGCCTGGGCCACGGCCTCGGCAATGCCCTCGGCGCCCTCGGCCCAAAGTTGCGCCGGCGTGGTGCCAAAAGCCATGGCAAAAGCCAGGAACGCCACCAGACCGCGCTTGGCTACGCCACGGGCAATCGCTCCATGGCGACGCCACGAGGCGCGCTGGCACTCGTCCTCAAACATATCCATTTGTCTCCTATTGTCTGAACTTGGAGCATTGCCCAGCGGCTGCCCCACGTCATCGCGCACATTGCGCTCGAGTACCCCCATCGGGGTCCCCCTTCCCTCCAGAGCCCAACGCGTACCGGCGGCATGCGCCGCGGCCGCGTACAAGATGGGAGGCGATCCGACTTAACCTTACCGACCCGGGCGCGCCGTCCGATCTGCGACGCGACTATCCCGGGCCAAGAGGAATTACGGTTACTGGTACAGCCGGGGACTTGCACCCCGATTCTCCCAAACGCGCAGGAAAACCACGCATTCGTGCGTCTCCGCACCACCATCTAGGCCATCGATTATTACTGTCAGTATGGTATCACGCAAAAGGGCCCCGCACACAGGCGAAGCCCAAGGTAAAAGCTATGGTTTGCGATAGAAAAGGGTGAGGATGGAATGCCGAGCAAAAGGATCCGTCTTCCTCTGATCCCGCGAAATCGTTACCGCTTGCCGCCGTGGCTGTTGCGCCAGATCTCGCGGCCCAGCATCAGCGCCAGCACCAGCGCGCTCACGTAGCCCATAAAGCCAATCACCGGGATACCAAACACAACCGGCTCGATGCGCGCGTAGTACACCACCGACGAACCGATAAACAGACCGGCGATCACAATTGCCATCGACATGCGGTCGATGATTCCACCCAGCTGCCGCAGCGCCTTATCGCTGCTCATGATCTGCGTGTTCACCTTAAGCTGGCCGCGCGTGAGCATACGCGACGCCAAGCCCAGATACTCGGCCGCCTCGAGCGAGCCTTTTGCCGCGCGATAGCTGCTCGCCGCAAAGTCGCGCCCCATTTCGCGGACGCGCGCATAGGCGCTCTTCTCGTTTTTGATGTGCGCTTGGATGATCTGGATCATGTTGACGTTGGGCATGTACTCGGTCAGCAGACCCTCGAGCGTCACCATGCCGCGGGCGAACATCGTCACCACGCTCGGCAGCTCAACGTCGTTTTTGCGCGCCAGGTTTAGCAACGAGGTCAAAAACTCGCCGATATCCAGGTCCTTAAGATCGAGTCCTGCAAAGTCGGCTACGATAAAGTCCAAATCGGACAAAAAGGCCGAATGATCGAGCTCGGCCGAATCACCGCGCGTCACGGCAAAACGCATGAGCGAATCCTTGAGCTTGGGCACATCGCCCTCGGCCACGGCAAAGATCATATCCTTGACGATACCGCGGTCGTGGCTCGACATGCGCCCGACCATGCCCAGGTCAATAAAGTAGACAATGCCGTCCTTGAGGATGATGTTTCCCGCATGCGGGTCGGCATGGAAAAAGCCGTCGTCGAGCACCTGCGTCGAATAGTCCTCGACGATCGCCGAGCCGATCTTTTCCAGGTCATAGCCCTCGGCCACCAGGCGCTCGGGATCGGCAATGGAGATGCCGTCGATGTAGTCCATGACCACGACGTGTTCGGTGCAAAGGTCCAGGTAGGATTTGGGACACGAAACGCCGTGCACGCTTTTGTGGAAGTCATAGAAATCGTTGAGGTTTTTGGCCTCGGCCAAAAAGTTGGTCTCCTCGCGAAATGAGGTCCACAGCTCTTCGACCACACCGTGCAGGTCAACAAACTGATCGGTGTTGACGAACTTGGAAACGATGCGCACCACCGAGCGAATGATGTCGATGTCCTGCGCCATAACCTGTTGCGCGCCGGGGCGCTGCACCTTAACGGCCACGTCCTCGCCCGTCACCAGGCGGGCACGGTGTACCTGCGCGAGCGACGCGCTTCCGAGCGGGTTGGGGTCGATCGCGTCGAACATCTGCCCCAAGCGCTGGCCGTACTCCTCTTCCAGACAGCGGAGCACTACCTCATACGGCACCGGGTCTACGTCGGAGCGCAGGCGGCGCAGCTCGTCGCAAAACCGCTGCGGCAAAATCTCGGACCGGTTGGCCAGGATCTGCCCCATCTTGACGAACATGGGACCGAGCTCTTCGAGCAGACGACGCAGACGCACCGGCGTGAGGTTATCCCATACGCGGTACTTTTTGATCAGGCGAACGATCTGCCCAATGCGCTCACGACGACCTGCCGGTGTGAGCTGATACTCCTCGTCCGGCGCCATCGCGTCGGGCTCCTCGGGGACCATATCGACAGCGCGTGGCTTCTTGCGAGCGCCCGAGACGGCGGCCTCAACCTCATCGACAACCGCCGTCTCGTCACCCAAGGGATCTAGATTGTTGTAATCAGTGGTGGAATCTACCATCTGCGCTGCTACTCGGCCTCTTCGGTGTCCTCTGCATCGTCGGGCTCAACGGACTCGACGGGCACCGAAGTCACGTTGTCCTCGACCGAGTCGACGATGTCGCGCACATGGGCCAGGAAGGCCGTGCGCTCGGGGGCGGTCATAACGCGGACGCGGGCCAGGATGAGCTCGTCGAGCACGCGCTGCGCCGCAGTCTCGCCCTGCATGCCCAGGCGCTCGGTCAGGTCGGAAATGGTGCCGCCGGCCTGCTCGAACATATCGGACACGCTGCGGGCGATATCGGGGGTGCCGGCGTCCTTGCGGACCTGCTCGCCCTTAGTATTGAGGTCGTCAAGGACCTTCTTGCCGCCCTCAACGGCAACGGCAGCGGCGCCGAAGCCCACGTTGATGGCACCGTTAACAAGCTGATCGAATTTCATAACCATGGTTGGCTCCAATCATGAACAACTGCATTGGCGTTCTTGTACCCAAGATTGGGTGAACGACACAAAATCGTTTTATCGCCAAGATAGAAATCGAGCGGGGCGAAGCCTTTGACGGCGTTTGTCCCGCTCGTTCGCCGCAAGGCCGTCTTTACCTTACGTTGTCATTCATCGCGAAGGAGTTCTTCATGGCACAGCTCGTGGTGTAGAGCACCTTGCCCAACAGGGCATCGGTCTCCACGCGCACGAGCTCGGCAAAGGCCTCGTTGGCGCGGGCGAGCTCGGCGGGCGCCTCGGCCTCGGGCAGCGCGGCCACGGCGGCATCGACGTCGTGGATCTGCTTGTGGCCCATGCCGCCAACTTTCTCCTGATAATCCTCGACCGCGCGACCGCACTCATGGAAGCGAACATCGGCCAAGGCACCGATCAGGCGATTTGCCCAATAGAAATTCTCGGACGTCACGCGAGCCTGCGTGTCGGCATAGTACTCGGGCATGGTCTCGACATTGGCGTACAGCGGCACGAGCGCGTTAAACGAGTTGGAGCCAAACGCCATCCACTGCACGGCGCGATACGCCGGCTGCGCATAGGGGCGCAGCTGCAGCACGGCAAGCTGGCTGTTGCGGTTGATGCCGATGGGACGATAGGCGCCGCGCGTGGCGGGCGTGCCCTTGCTGCCGTAGCAGTCGTACTCTGTGCCCTGGTAGTGGCTCGAAAGCACGTACTTGATGTCCTCGATGGTCACCTTGCGCTCGGGCACGCGGCTCCAGGGGATGTCGTCGCTCTCGGGCGTGTAGTCGGCGTCGGGACCGTCCCACACATCGCTGGGGTTGAGGCAGCGCTGCATGTACCAGGCGCGTGGCGTGTTGTAGACGTGGTCGCTGTCGCTGTGCGAGCCAAAGGCCTCGCGCGGGTTAAAGACCGCAGCGGGACCATCGCCCTTAACGCCCAGCGTCAGATCCAGATGCCACTCGGCCATCCAGGAGCGCAGGTCGGCGGAGCACATGTGGTCGACCTGGGCGCCCTCGGCGTCGTCCAGGTCAAAGCTATCGATACCCAGCTGGTTGGGCATGGTCACGTAGGCATCATCGGGCACGCGCTTGGCGATCCAGTGGTGGCCGCCGATGGTCTCGAGCCACCAGATCTCGTCAACATCACTAAAGGCGATGCCGTTGTTCTCGTAGGTGCCGTAGCGCTCGAGCAGGTCGCCCAGGATGCGCACACCGTCGCGGGCGGACTTGGCGTACGGCAGCACCAGGGTCACCATATCCTCCTCGCCCAAACCACCGGGCTGCGCCGGAACATAGCCGTCCTCGCCCTCGTTGCCCTTGGCGGGCACGTAGTCCACGAGCGGATCGGCGCCGCGGACGCGCTCGTTGGTGGTGAGCGTCTCGGTTGCGGACATGCCAACATTGAGCTCGTTGAAGCCGGCCTCGGCCCAAATGCCATGACCGGGGACAACGTCGGGGACGCTTGTATAACGCATGGGATTATCGGGCAGCTCAACGGTCAGGTGGCTCAAGACGCTCGTGTAGACACGCGGCTGCTCGTCGGGGTGCACAACACGCATGCGCTTGGGCTCAAACACCCCGTTGGACGAGTCCTCGTTGCGGGCAACCAGCGTCGACCCGTCGTCGCTCGCGTTCTTACCAACCAAAATCGTTGTGCACGGCATGCGCATCCTCCTTGAGCGAAGAAATCAAACGGTACCAGTGTATCGCTTCGGCGCAAAAAGGGCGAAACAGCCGCCCCGGCAACCCCTGTGGTCAAAAACGACTATTTCGATGCGCGCTCCGCCGACTCGATCACGTGCTTGGCGAGAATCGCCGTCGTTACAGCCCCCACGCCGCCCGGCACGGGAGTAATTGCGCCAACGATCGGTTCCGCAGCATCAAAATCGACATCGCCGACCAGCTTGCCAGCGGCCTCGTCCCAGTTAATGCCCACATCGATGATCGTCTGGCCCTCGCGAACCGCATCCGCGCCAATCGTGCGTGCGCGTCCAACGGCCGCAACCACAATATCAGCCGCACGGCACTCGGCAGCCAAGTCGCGCGTATGCGTATGGCACATCGTCACCGTGGCATTGCGAGCCGTAAGCATGGCGGCAACGGGACGGCCAATCACGAGCGACCGACCGACGACCGCGACCTTGGCCCCATCCAGCTCAACGCTGTAATGGTCCAGCAACGCCAACACGGCTTCTGCCGTGCAAGGAGCAAAGCCCTCGCCTCGCCCCGAAAGCGTGGTGAGCAGCGAGGCCGGCGTCATGGAGTCAACATCCTTGGCGGGCTCGAGTGCCGCGGCAACTGCATCCTCGTCAAGCCCAGCGGGCAACGGACGAAACATCAGGCAGCCGTGAACAGCGGGGTCGGCATCGATGTCCTTAATAGCCGCCAACAGCTCGTCCTGTGAAACATCGGCGGGAAGCAAAACGCGGCGAGCCTCAATGCCAATCTTCTCGCAGCGCTTGAGGGCGCCGCGCTCGTAGGACAGGTCGTCCTCGCGCTCGCCCACACGAACGATGGCCAGTGTCGGCACGATGCCCTGTTCGCGCAGGGCGGCGCAACGAGCGGCAAGTTCCTCGGTCAAAGCGCGGGCAACGGGAGCACCCTTGAGCAGTTCGGCCATGGCTATCCCCTCTTCCTTGCGGCGTCAGCAGCACGGCGCGCCAGTGCATCGGCGCGCGGCAGCCACGTATCTAGTAGTTCATCGCACGCCGCCTCGAGTTCCTCGGCGCGCGCCCGGTCTTTCATAGATGTGGTGTTGGCAAAGAGCGTCAGGCTCGCGCCTTGCATGGCGGCGCGGCAGAACACGGCGCCGCATGCCACGTCGGACAGCAACTGGCGCGAACCCTTGTCGGCCATGTCCTCGAGCAGCGCCAGCGCGCGGGCGCAGGCATCCATGATCCGATACGGTGGCATGGCCGCCACGCGCAACGCGTCCTGAATCGCCACGGGTCGAGCCGGGTCATCACAAGGAATACCGTATGCCGCAGACACCTGGCCGTACGCGCGCACATCCTCGGCAACCAGACCCACTAGTTCCTGCGCCAGCTCATCAGCCTGGGCAAACGCGCGCGTCAGGTCATCCGCACGATCAGCAAGCGCGGGATTGGTCGCACCGTAGCGGGCAACCATTCCACACAGCGAGGCGCCCAGCGCGCCCACAAAGGCGCTCGCGCTGCCACCGCCAGGAACCGGCTCGCGCGCGGCCAGCGCCTCGGCAAACCCGCGACAGGTCTTGTCCATCATCTCTTGGCTCATACGCATGCACCTTCAAGTCATATAGATCGGTCGGGCGGCAACCGCCGGCCAACCGCATCAAACACGTAATGATGCTAAGTCTAGCCCATAAGCACATTAGCGTCAGTACACCTGGCCATCGCGGATTTCTATGGCACACGATAGGCCATGCCAACGCAAACATGGGACACATGGCCCACCTTTCGGGACTTCCGGACGTCACAAACTGGGGCATATCTATAAACAAGGAATCTGTTGGGGCAACGCCCACGTACGCGCGCCCCATTAAAACAACGGGCACCCAACCCCGGGGAGGGCCGACAACATCGGCCCTCCCCTCTTTTGCGCCCGAACATATTGCCACTTAACGGCGCAAATCCGGCCCTCAGAATGGGACACATGGCCCACCCTAGCGAGCCGTCAACGCGTACAGTAAAAGCAGGTAATCCATGGGCGGTTACAGATCGAGGAGGACACGACCATGAAAAAGAAGGCCTTTGCGATTCTCACCCTCTGCATCAGTCTCTTTGCCGCGGTTGCCCTGGTGGGCTGTGGCGGAAGCGGCGGCGCTACCGGCAGTGGCGGTGGCGGCGGAGCAGAAAAGCCAGCCGTGGATATGAGGACCGACTTCATTTGGTTTAAGGTCGAGGTCCCCGAGGGCGTTGAGATCACCGATGTTGCCGGCGACACGGCCGACAGGGCCCAGTTTAAGTTCACCGAGAGCGAGCACGCCAGCGACCGCTTCATCCCCGTCTTCGATCCTGACAAGAACGCCGACGAGCTGTTCGACTACGAGGCAAAGTGGAATGCCAGCTTTGAGTGGACCGAGAATGACCCCGTCAAGTACAACGGCAAGACTTGGCGCAACGCTTCCTATACACACTCGGGCGGCGTGACGACTGAGTACTTCACCGAAGCAGGCGGCGGCAGCGTCTACGTGCGCATCGACAATGTCGAGGAGCACAAGGATGCCGTCGAAACCATGATGAAGTCTCTGGAATTTGCCGATGACATCGCCGAGGCAAAAACCGAGGCCATGGACGTTAAGCTCGACGATATCGAGATCAAGCGCTAAAGCTCCAACGGCATGCAGCAGCGCCGTTTTAGCTCAGCCGGGATGCAAGGTGTGACTCCTTGCATCCCGGCTTTTTGTGTTCGAAAGCGCCCGGTCACATCACCATATTGAGCACGTTGACGAATTCCTGAGCCCGGGAGCGGCTGCTCAGGCAAAAGACACAGGCAGTCAACAACCTGTTGCGCAGAAAAACATTGCGGCCCTTGATCCTGTTAACGCCCGTGATGTCCTTAAGGTAGACAATCTCGATATGCTTGCCGCCGAAAGTGCCCTTCTTGAGCACCTCGATGCGGTTGGGGTAGATCCTGACGTCTTTAAACCCGCCCGAACCTTTGTCCTGGAACAGCAAGGTGTTGTTGTCCATGCGCGTCACCCCCATGGGGTTCGTTAAAACTGTCTCTATGGCCACATTTTAACCACCTCAAGGCCCCATGCGAAGATGTCAGACAGCACAGCAATTCGTGTCCGCGCGAGGCTTTAAACTAAATGCGATAAAGATGCATTCCACAAGAGGAAAGTGGGGCGACAGTGATGGGCGAACTGGTAAACCGTGGAGAATCGGCAATCGTGCCCGAAGGTTTTTACAAGCAGGTTTCCTCGATTCTCAACGCCGCTCGCGACAAGGCCTATACCGCCGTTAACTTTGCGATGGTTGAGGCATATTGGGAAATCGGCAAGAGTATTGTTGATGAACAGGGTGGAGAGGAGCGCGCAGCATATGGAGAGGCATTGATTGTGGGCCTCTCCAGAAGGCTTACAGCGGATTTCGGAAGAGGCTTTGGCATCGCAAACCTTCGCAATATGCGTCAGTTCTTTCTTGCGTTTCCAATTCGCGACGCACTGCGTAGCGAATTGAGCTGGACTCATTACCGCAGGCTGATGCGCATTCCCGACCCCGAAGCTCGCGCCTGGTACATGAACGAATGCGCTGACTCTCGCTGGAGCACGCGTCAGCTCGAGCGCCAGATCAACACCATGTTCCGCGAGCGCCTGCTTGCCAGCAAGGACAAGGAGGCCGCCGCCCAAGAAATCCAGAAGAGCGCCCCGGCTCGTCGCCCCGAGGATATCATCCGCGACCCATATGTACTGGAGTTTTTAGGTTTCTCGGACGATACTGCGTTTCGCGAGAGCGATCCAGAGCAGGCGCTCATCACACATCTTCAGAAGTTCCTACTGGAGCTTGGCCGTGGCTTCGCTTTCGAGGCGCGCCAAAAGCGCATCACCTTTGATGGGCGCCATTTCTATATTGACCTTGTGTTTTACAACTATCTGATGCGCTGCTTCGTGCTTATCGACCTTAAGACGGACGATCTTGCGCACCAGGACTTGGGCCAGATGCAAATGTATGTGAACTACTACACGCGCGAGCTCATGAACGAAGGCGACAATCCGCCCATAGGCATCGTACTCTGCGCGGACAAAAGCGATTCGATTGTCGAGTACACGCTGCCCGAAGACAACGACCAAGTGTTTGCCGCCAAATACCTGCCGTATCTTCCAAGTAAGGAAGAGCTGGCGCGCGAGCTGAGTGCCGAGTACCGCGCCATCAACGAAGCGACTAATGGCGAAGCACAAGGATAGCAATACGTTGCGACCGACACCACCGATGGCGCTCCACATCACCTGGGATAAGAGGAGCTTTCCATGACAGACAGACCGAAAACAACACTGCGCGACTGCATCTATGGGCTCGCCGTCGGCGACGCACTGGGCGTTCCCTACGAGTTCAGGCCCCGCGGCACGTTCGAATGCACCGACATGATCGGCTACGGCACGCATGGGCAGCCCGCCGGCACCTGGAGCGATGACACGTCCATGACGCTTGCTACCTGCGACTCGATTAGGGAGCTTGGGCACATCGACACCGCGGACATGCGCGACAAGTTCGTAAGTTGGATTGCCCGTGGCGAGTATACGATCGACGGCGTTTTCGATTACGGCGGCACGACCGCCCGCGCTTTGCACACCGGCAAAGGAGGCTCCGGCGAGCGCGACAACGGCAACGGATCGCTCATGCGCATCGCTCCCCTAGCGTTCACCGATGCGACGGACAACGAGATCCGCGAGGTCTCGGCAATCACGCACGCCCACAGAACATCAACCGATGCATGCATCATATTTGTTGAGCTGATGAGGAATGTGATGAACGACGCGCTCCCCTCGTGGGCACTCCATCTGAAAGGCATGCCTGAGCAGGAGATCAAGTCAGGTGGCTTCGTGCGCGACACGCTTAAGGCAGCCACCTGGTGCTTCGTCAACACTAACAGCTACGAAGATTGCGTGCTTGCCGCCGTCAACCTAGGCGACGACACCGATACCACCGCAGCCGTTGCCGGCGCCCTCGCCGGCACGGTATACGGCATCGACGCAATTCCGCAGGAGTGGACCGACGCCTTGCGCGGTAAAGAGCTGATAGAGCAGTGTTTGTTTTAGGGCGCACTTACGATAGAAACTGACCAGGAGGCACCACGGAAAGAAAGATCGCAAATATAGACGAGTTCCAAGTGGACGAAAACGGGATTCCGCTATTTCCAGCAGGACTGAAGGAAGAAGCCAACCTCTATGTTCTCCCCGACGGGCGTTACCTCCCCTGCGGGGTCTACCGAACCGAAGATGGCGGCTCACTCATTTATGAGCCATCCGGGCTCAGCTTCTTCGGGCAGATGCTTGCTCAATTCAAAGAGTGCTAGGGGTTTGATTGCCCGTTAGATCGACACTGTTCCAAACCATGGAATGGGCAGGATGTCTCCCACCGCGGCCTGTGAGGTAAAATCTTGACTGCCGCGGAATCCGCCTGCGGGCAACGCTCCGATCTCCGATTGGGGTGAAGCCTATGAACTTGTTTCTTGAAATCCTGCGCCTCTCGATGTATGTGACCGGCATTGCCCGGAACCTCTACTCGATCTGGCGGGAATATAAGCAGTAACGGATAGCGAAGGGAGTCATAAAAAGGGCCGGTTGCAGCCGGCCCTTTAGACGATAATACCTGCGTTGCCCGCGCTTCCGAAGTGTGACTAGCTGAGGAGCGGGTTCCGCGGCACATCCTGATTTTACCCAGCGAGACGGCTCTTTTGCAGCCGCTCCACCGATTATTTACATCTGGCACCCTCAAACAATCAGACGACAGTCCGCACTCCTGCGAGCTGCCCCGTTCCTCTAGCTATCGGATCGCAGCGCCGACCGGCACTACTCCCCTACTTCCCAAAGATCGCAGCGAGCAAGCCCTTGCGTTTGGGCTTTTCTTCTCGGTAGGAACCCTCGGCAACCGCTGCCACCTGGCGCGGTTGCTCGCCGCCTCCCTTGCGCACGATCTGGTAGAGGAAGGGCGATTTAACGTATTTGACCTCGATGGGCGTGGCGTGCACGGTGCTTTCTCCGGACAGATGCAGGCTCGGGTTGAGCGGCGCCACCACATGCGTCTCACGCTTGTCGCTAAACACCACCGCGGCCGCGCGGCCCGTCTGGCCGTTTACGGCAATGCGCACCTGCTCGCCATCGCGGCTGTCCGTCGCTGGGCGATCGACAAAGTAGACCGGTACCATCACCAGGCCGTCCTTATGCTTGCGAGCCTTGCGCGCCCAGGTGCGGATGCTCTTTTTATTGAGCCCCAGCACCGCCTCGGCATCATTGCCGGCAACGTCGAGCGCCAGCTTATCAATGACCACCTGGTCCTTGGTAGATGCATCGACGGAGACAACGCGGAAGTCGCCTTCCTGCATGGCGGGATCGAACGGACCGACCTTGGCAAAGTCCCACGGCTCCAAAATGCCCATAAGGCGAACATCCAGATAGTTTGCCCGCGGGTATGCCCAGTCGAGCACCTCGTAGTACACCAGGGTCTCCTTGCTCAGGCCCCTGCCCGGGAAGGACGCCATCATGCGCAAATCCGCGAGCGCCATGGGAAAGTAGAAGAGCATCATGTCATTTTGAATCGCGTCTTCCACGTCGTGCCCAGCAAAGGCGTCGGGGTACTGGCGCACCAGCTGCAGCGCGTTGGCACGCGCCTGTTGCGGCGAGATTTCGCAGGGAATACCCTGCTCAGGCACATGCTCGGCACCAACGCCCAAGGTCAAGCGTTTACTAAACGTACCGGGCTTGAGCAGGTCGGCTACACCGATTTTATTGCCGCAGGACGGGCACTCAAACACGCGCTGGGTCGATGATCCCTCAAAGGACGCGCCGCAGAAGGGGCAGGGAATGCTCACGTGCGTGGCCTCTTGGAACTCCTGCGCTGTGCCGCGGTCCTCCCACAGCAGATGCTCCAGAACCGACTGGTTGCGCCAGTACGAATTGAAGAAATACCAGTCCGGGTCCTCCGGGCGCTCGAGCTGCGACACGTGGGTGAGCTTAAGCAGTCCATCGACAACCGTCAGTGGCGTATGGCGAATGCCCAGGGCGCTCTTGGGCTCCCCCGCATCGGCCTGCCACGGAACGACCGTGCCGCAATAGGCGCACTCAAAGCTGCGTTTAGCCTGGTGTGAGTACATAGGGCCGCCGCAGTTTTGGCATTTAATGGCAAACATCTCGTCCATAGAAACGTCCTCCTTTGCGCAGGGGCTGTCGACATTAAGTATGTCGGGCAGGCAGGCACATGCCCATACCCATGTGGCCCAAAATGGAGCACCCGGTCGGACAAGAAGGGCCGCTCGTTAGCTCCAGCAGACCATTACTGCATTTTCTGAGCACCGGCGCACGGTGCGCCCATGCGAGCTACACTATCCCCTTAACCATGATTGTGAGGACGATCGCCATGCTATTTGTAAATCGGCTGGTACATACGCTTGTTCCCGGCAGCGAGGGCGAGCCGGTCGATACGACTCGCCGTACCAACGCGGGCTTTGCCGCAAGCCTCATTTGCATTGGCCTCAACATTACCCTGTGTCTGGCCAAGGGCATCGCGGGCCTACTCGCCGGCTCCGTCTCGCTCATCGCCGACGCCTTCAACAATCTCTCCGATGCGTCGAGCAACATCGTGAGCCTGCTCGGATTCCGACTTGCCAGCCGCCCGGCAGACGAAGACCACCCCTATGGCCACGGCCGCTACGAATACCTCGCCGGTCTGGTTGTCGCCGTCCTCGTTTGTGCCGTCGGCATCAACCTGGTGCTCGAGTCCGTTACCAAGATCATCAAGCCCTCCCCCACCGCTTACACACTCGTTTCCCTTGCGGCACTGGCTACATCCATGCTCGTCAAGTTCTGGATGGCGGCGTTCAACCGCACGCTGGGCAATCGCATCGACTCGGAGACGCTCATCGCCACGGCGCAGGATTCCAAAAACGATGTCATCGCCTCGGGCTCGGTCTTGGCGGCGGCGCTCATTTCGCAAACGACCGGCTTTGACCTCGATGGCTGGGCGGGCCTGGGCGTGGGCATCTTCATTTGCATCAGCGGCATGGGCCTGGTGCGCGACGCCATCAGCCCGCTGCTGGGACAAGCGCCCGACCCCAAACTCGTCCAGGAAATCAGCGACAGGATCATGTCGTACCCCCAGGTCCTGGGCACTCATGACCTCATGGTGCACGACTACGGCCCCGGCCGCCAGTTTGCCAGTGCACACGTGGAAATGCCCGGCGAGGGCGATGCCTTTGAGCACCACGAGATTCTGGACACCATCGAACACGATATCAAACGCCAGATGGGCATCGCCATCACGTTGCACTGCGACCCCATTGCAACAACCGGCGATGACTTGCGCGGCTGGGTCAAGCGCGGCGTAGCGCAGATCGACCCCGCGCTTTCCATCCACGACTTGCACGAGCACGACGGCTTTGTTTCGTTTGACCTGGTGCGTCCCGACGGCTTTGACATATCCGACGAGGAGCTGCTGGAGCTCGTCACGCGCATCGTGCACGAGCGCAGGCCCGATGCATCATGCGTCGTCACGTTTGACTCCGGCTTTAGCTCGCCCGAGCGTCCGGCAGAGCAGCTGTAATCGACAGCAAAACGGGACGCAGGACCGCCGACCAGCGCGCCTATGCGCCCGGTCACGCGATCCTGCGTCCCGTTTTTGTTTGCACCGCTAAGGCTCTAGCCGCTCGGCCGCTAGTTTCCCTGTGCGCCCGAAATGCCGTTTTGTAGGGCGTTCCAGGCATCCGTCGCCATGTCTCCCAAGTTCTGCGCGGTATCGCCCAGGTTTTGTGCCGTATCGCCCAGCTCTTGCGCCTTGTCTCCCAATTCCTGCGCCTTATTGCTCAGGTCCTCCAGCGTGTTGGAGCTCGAGCTGTCCGTGGTGCCTTGATCGCCGGACGCATTGCCCGACGAGCCGTCCTTGCGCGTAAGCTGGACCTCCAGGTTGCCGTCAGCGTTGTAGTAGGCAGATGTGACGACCCAGTTGGCATCGACAACAGGCGTCGAGCCGTCGTCAGTCAGAATCACAGCATTCGAAAGATCGGCGCCGCGCGACTTGAGGAGCTTCTTGGCGTTGGACCAGTACTGCCCCGGGATATCGCTCAGATCGACGGTGCTAGACGAGGCGGACTCGGTTTGCTCGGCAGTGGTATCGGCCGTTGAGCTCCCCCGCTTGTTGAGCATGCCCGACACGATGGCAAACACAATCGAGAGGGCAAAGAAGATCGCCAGCACAATGAGGATCTTCTTGATCACACTCGACGAACGCGACGGCGCCTCTTCCTCGTCCTCACCATACTGCGGAATCGACTTGGGGTACTCACGATAAGGCTGGCGCGCATACGGATCGCGCGACTCATAACGAGGCTGGGACTGTGCCGTGCGCGGCATATACGTCGTCTGCTGAGGCTGCGGAATGGGATTTTGCGGCAGGTTATTATAAGCGCCTGCCGCCGCATTGCCATACGGGTCCGGCGTTGCATTGCCATACGGGTCCTGCGGTGCATAATCAAACGGATCCCGCGGTGTATCGCTATAGCCCATAACTCGTGTGGGTTCGGCGGACGCCTGCGTCGCATCGGGGGCAGCATTGCCGGGGTTCGACACAACGCGGGTCGCATCGGCGCTGCCGCCAGCCTGTGCGGAGCCATATCCGCCCATCACAGTCGTCTTGTCCTGATCCATGCAACGATTCCTTTCCGTCGCGCGTGAGCCTCAAGTTATCCATGCATTCTACCCGCGCAAAAGCCTATGATGGGCAGAGTCCGTCGGTATCTACAAGACATGCGCGGTCCTAAGGATCAAAAAGCCCCGCCGGGCCTTGTGGGCACGGCGGGGCGGGCAAGCGGCTATGAGCAGCAGGCTTAGAACAGGCCGGTGATGTTGCCGTCGTTGTCGACGTCGATATTCTCGGCCGCGGGGACCTTGGGCAGGCCCGGCATGGTCAGAACACTGCCGGTCAGCGCGACCACAAAGTGGGCGCCGGCGGAAACCTTGAGCTCGCGCACCGTGATGCGGAAGTTCTCGGGAGCGCCCAGGGCCTTGGCGTTGTCGCTAAAGCTGTACTGCGTCTTGGCCACGCATACCGGCAGGTTGCCAAAGCCGTTCTCGCGCAGCTCGGCAAGCTGACGCTTGGCGGCCGGCGTAAAGTCAACGCCGTCGGCGCGGTAAACCTTGGTGGCAACAGCCTCGAGGGCGTCGGCCACATCGACGCCGTCCTCATAGGCAAACTTGAGCTCGCTCGGCTGCTCAATCAGACGCATGACCTCATCGGCAAGCTCGAGTGCGCCCTCGCCGCCCTTGGCCCAGACCTCGGAAAGCTTAACGTTAACGCCGAGCTTCTGGCACTCGGACTCGATGAGCGCAAGCTCGGCCTCGGTGTCCGTCGGGAAACGGTTGATGGCGACCACGCAGGGCAAACCATAAACGTTCTGGATGTTGTCGACGTGACGCAGCAGGTTGGGCATGCCAGCCTTGAGTGCCTCGAGGTTCTCCTCGTTGAGGTCGGCCTTGGCGACGCCACCGTTGTACTTCAGCGCACGAGCGGTCGCGACGACCACGACGGCGCTGGGGCGAACGCCCGTCATGCGGCACTTAATGTCGAGGAACTTCTCGGCACCCAGATCGGCACCAAAGCCGGCCTCGGTAATGGCAACATCGCCAAAGCGCATCGCCATACGCGTGGCCATGATAGAGTTGCAGCCGTGGGCAATGTTGGCGAAGGGACCGCCGTGGACAAATGCGGGCGTGCCCTCGAGCGTTTGCACCAGATTGGGCTTGAGCGCGTCCTTAAGCAACGCGGCCATGGCACCCTGGGCCTTAAGGTCGCGGGCACGGACAGGCTCGCCGGCAAAGCTGTAGCCGACGACGATCTCACCCAAGCGTTCCTTGAGGTCGCTGATGCTCGTAGACAGGCACAGGATTGCCATGACCTCGGAGGCGACGGTGATATCAAAGCCGTCCTCGCGCGGCACGCCCTGGGCCTTACCGCCAATGCCGTCGATGACGTGGCGCAGCTGACGGTCGTTCATATCGACGACGCGCTTCCAAGTGATGCGCTTAACGTCAATACCAAGCTGATTGCCCTGCTGGATGTGGTTATCAAGCATGGCGGCCAGCAGGTTGTTGGCAGCACCGATAGCGTGGAAGTCGCCGGTAAAGTGCAGGTTGATATCCTCCATGGGGATCACCTGAGCCCAGCCGCCACCGGCAGCACCGCCCTTAACGCCAAAGACAGGGCCGAGCGAAGGCTCGCGCAGGGCCACGGCACTCTTGACGCCGCGGCGACGCAAGCCATCGGCCAGACCGATGGTCGTGGTGGTCTTGCCCTCGCCCGCAGGCGTTGGGTTGATAGCGGTCACGAGAACGAGCTTGGCCTGGTGATCAGTCGGCTCGTTGAGCAGTGAATAGTCGACCTTAGCCTTGTCGAAGCCGTACGGAATAAGGTGCTTAACGTCGACGCCGGCGTTCTTGGCCACCTCGGTAATAGGCAGCGGCGTGACAGAACGTGCGATTTCGATGTCAGTAGGCATGGGCGGTCCTTTCGTTACCGAATGAGAAAAAGACCAATTCAGCATAGCACGGGCGCGCAACAGTAAAACACCCATAACCGATGAACGGCGATATGTTTACCCGATGCCCAGCGATAGCCCAACAGCCCGCCAAAACAAAGCGCCCTAAACGGTAGGTTCAATCCCCAGGTGCTCAAAGGTGCGAAGGGTTGCCTGACGGCCCTGCGGCGTACGAATCATCAACCCGCACTGCAGCAAATAGGGCTCATAGACATCCTCGAGCGTGCCCGGGTCCTCGCCCACCGCGCTGGCAAGGGTCGTAAGTCCCACGGCACGACCGGAGAACGTCTTGGCAAGCGTCTCCAAGATACGAATATCCATCCAGTCCAGACCGAGCTCGTCGATCTCGAAGAACTCGAGCGCCTGGCGACAGATATCGAGCTCGATGGGGCCGTTGCCGCGCACCTGCGCATAGTCGCGCACGCGCTTGAGCAAGCGGTTGGCAAGACGTGGCGTGCCGCGCGAACGCGAGCCGATCTCGAGTGTACTGGGATGGTCGATCGTCACGCCCAGGATAGTCGCCGAGCGCGTCACAATCTGCGCGAGCTCCTCGACCGTGTAGTAATCCAGGCGATACGAAATGCCAAAGCGGTCGCGCAACGGGCCGGTCAACATGCCTGAGCGGGTCGTTGCCGCTACCAGCGTAAACTTGGGAATATCCAGGCGAATCGAGCGCGCCGCCGGACCCTTGCCAATCACGATATCGAGGGCAAAGTCCTCCATCGCGGGGTACAGGACCTCCTCGACCGAACGGTTGAGGCGGTGGATCTCGTCGATAAACAGCACATCACCCGGCTGCAAGTTAGTAAGGATGGCCGCCAGGTCGCCCGTGCGCGCGATGGCAGGGCCACTCGTCGTCTTGATCTGAGCGCCCAGCTCGTTGGCGATAACGGTGGCCAGCGTGGTCTTGCCCAGACCCGGAGGACCCGAGAAAATCACGTGGTCGAGCGTCTCGCCACGGCTCTGCGCCGCTTCGATCAACACGCGCAGGCTCTGCTTGATGTGCTCCTGGCCGCAGTAGTCGTCCAGGCGCTGGGGGCGCAAAGTGCGGTCGACATCGAGGTCCTCGGCCGTTAGCTCCGAGCCCACCATGCGCTCGCCGTGCGCCATAGATGCCGCCGGCGAGTTGCCGGGCGTCGCCCACAGGTCCTGAGAGTCATCGGCTTCCCACATCACGCATCCATTCCGAGTCGCTTAAGCGCCGCGCCGAGCAGATCCTCGACACGCATATTTTGCCCATCATACCCGCTCAGGGCAACATCGGTCTCCTGCGGGCTAAAGCCCATAGAAAGGAGCGCCGCACGGGCATCATCGATGGCCGAGGGAGCAGCAGCGGGCACGGGCATCGCAACCTGGCCGGGAATCACATCGACCGGCACAAAGCCCTTGTCCTTGGCAAAGGTGCTCTTGAGCTCCAGGATCAGACGCTGAGCTGTCTTTTTGCCCACACCGGGCACCTTGGCCATGCCCTTGTCGTCCTCGGCCATCACCAGCGAATACAATTGCCCCACGGTATAGGTGGAAAGCACGGCGAGCGCCAAGCGCGGGCCAACGCCCGAGACAGACACGAGCCGATCGAACATCGTGCGCTCATCCTTAGAGGAAAAACCGAAAAGTGTCATGGCGTCCTCGCGCACCTGCATACGCGTGTAGAGGCGGACCTCGCCGCCGGGCGTCGGCAACGTGGCCGCAGTGCTGCCCGAGATGCCGAGCTCAAAGCCAACGCCCGACACATCGACGACAGCAGAGCTCATCGTGGCCTCGACAAGCGTTCCGTGGAGCTGGGAGATCATCAGTATCCGGTTCCTCTCTGTTGATAGAACTCGCCGCCGGTAAGCGCCCGGGTACGGCTGAGGTTAACGTGGCAGATGGCGCAGGCCAGGGCATCGGCGGCATGGTCGGGATGCGGGTCGTGATCGAGCTGCGTGAGCGTGCGCACCATGTAGGCGACCTGCCGTTTGTCCGCGGCGCCGGTGCCCACCACAGCCTGTTTGATCTGCATAGGCGTGTACTCGCCAATCTCGAGCGCGCACTCCGAAAGCGCCACGAGCGCAGCACCGCGGGCATGCGCCGTGGGGATGGCCGAACGAACATTGGCGCCAAAGTAGATGCTCTCGACAGCAGCCGTGTCGGGTCGATAACGCTCGACGACATCCTTAAGGTCATGGGCGATATGCGACAGGCGCACCGCGAGCGGACTTCCGGCACTGGTCTCGATGCAGCCGTAGGCACGGCAGCGAACCTCGCCACGCCGCTCCTCGATAATCCCCCAACCCGTATGAGCCAAACCGGGGTCGATGCCCAAGATAACCAAGCCGACCTCCCCTCGCCACAAGCACAGCGCAAGACAAGGCCCCGCGCATCATTCACGAACGTCTGTTCTAGAATAACACAACGCTAGCCTTATAAGTCAGCCGAGATCGAATTGTAGGTTGAGCATACGCAAGCGAGCGCCCGCCAGAGCGAGCAAGGTGCCTTGAAAGAGGAGGGCATTGACCTGGCGGTCATGCCCGACGATTGAAAGGCAGATTGCCGCTCTGGCGGGCGCGCAGCGGTCTAGTTCTGCGAGAAGAATGGGAACTGTCGGGGGTCTACCGGCGGATGCGGCATCGGACCACCCTGCGGTCCGCCCTGGCCGCCCATCATCTTTTCGATGGCGTCCTGAACCTCGCCCTCGAACTTTTTCATTCCCTCGTGTAAACGACGCTGACCGTCTTCAGAGCGCAGCTCCTCCATCTGCTCGGGCGAAATACCCAGTAGCTCGCCCAGCACGCCCATCATCTCGTTTCGCACGCGCTCGCTCGTATCCTCGTCAGCAAAGCGGCGCACCTCGGCGCGTGCCAGCGAATCAACCGTCATGCGCTCCTTGCCGTTGAGCCCCAGATCGGACCACGCAAGCATGTACGGCCAGGCGCGCTCGACAAACGAACGGGCCGAGACGATCGGCATCGTCGGTAGCATGCGACGAGCAGCCTCACCCTGACGCACAAGCATCAGCAGCAGCGAGCAGGCCTCGGGCTTGGCGGCGACCATCGGGATCTCGTCAAAAGGTCGATTGCGGTCCACGTGCGACTCAAGCGCACCATCGACCTCGCCCGGCTCAAGCCCGCCAAGCAGCTGCGCCGCGCGATCGAGCATATCAACCGGACCGGCGAGCGTCGAGAGCGCCTGCGCCAGCACGCGATCCATGCAATCCTCCACCGCGTTGAGCGTCACGAGCTCTTGGGGCACCACGGCCGAGGCGCGGTTGCGCACGCGTGCCACAAACTCGAGCGTCGACAGATACACGTCGCCAAAGGGCGCAAAGTCGCCCTGGTAGCCGCCGGACAGCGCGGGCGCCGCCAGCGCATACTCGGTCTTGGACAGCGGGCTCAGCGCCATAGCGCCCAGCTCGAGCGCCGTATCCTCAAGCATCAGGCCCAGTGCGCGCGAGCGCAGGCGTTCGGCATCGCCCGCCGACACGTCGCGGTCGAGCACGCGCGCCGCATCCGGCGCATCGCGCTCGACGGTGCGAATGTGCAAGCGCTCAGCAATTGAGCGCACGGCAGAACAGCGGGCGGCCTCGGCCTCCTCCTGCGCCGGCGTAAAGATGCGGTTTCGCCCCAGCACCAGACCAATTACGTTACGCGGACCCAAGGCATCGACGGCAAGCGCCGCAAGCAAAGACGACGGCAGATCGCCCTCAAGCGCCACCACGGCACGCGACGCACCGCGGGCGCGGACATTGTCACGCACAGCAAGCACCAGCGCCTGCCACAACCACTCCTCGGAACGAAACTCGGGCAGCTCGTGGTCCTCCAGGGCTTCGAGCATCACGCCGCGCTGAATCTCCTGAACCAGCAGGCTCTCCTCAAAGCACGGCGCCTGGGCCACCACGCGACCGCAATCGTCGAGCACAAACGACCCGCCGGTATACACCGACTCGTCATAGGCGCCGACCGGCGCCATGCAGGCAAACCACACGCTGCGCTTGGAGGCGATCTTGCGGTAGGCACCGCTGCGCACGGCGGCGACGGCGGCGGTCTCGCGATCGGTCATGTCAAACGCGTTGAACTGGAAATAGGCAATGAGGTCGACGCCGGTCGGCAGCATTTCGAGCTCGCGGTCCAGGTCAAACACCACGGCGATGCGCACGCCGTCCACGTCAAACACCGGCGGTGCCCAACGCGCATCGTTGCTCTCGCCACGCTGCAGGGCAATACTTGCGCGCGCAGGCACCACGCGACCATCCTTAAGCATCATATAGTCAAGCAAAGGCTGGCCCTCAAACGAAACCGCTGCGGGCACGATGCAGATCATATCGAGCTCTTGGATGCGCTCGGCAACGCCCGTCAGGCCCGTCAGCATATCGTGCTCAAAATCGGCAGCGCCCACCAGGCTGCCCGGCATGGCGCCCATAAAGAGCGGGGCCGGAACGCACAGCACGCGCGCACCGCGCTCATGAGCCAGGCGAGCCTGGTCCTCGATGCGGCCGCAAATGCCCTCAATATCACCCAGGCGCATATCGATCTGTGCAAGTGCGAGCTTCATGGCTCAGCCCTTTCCGTCGTAAACCATCGTTGTCGTAGTAAAAGCGCCGGCCGCGTGATGCAGTCGGCGCTCGCATGTGCATATGCTAGCTATGATACCCCGAGCGGGGGCGCGCTCCTAGAACGTCGCGGACCACAGCCCGTGCAGGTTGCAGTAGGCATAGACGGTACCGGTCTTGGAGCCGCCAGCGAAAAACGTCGTGGGCTTCATGCCGGGCTCAAGGTAATGGACCTCCAAGCGGCCCTCGGCCTCAAGCGCGATCCACTCGATGTAGTGCTCGGGCAGCATGGGGTGCTCCGTCGAGCCCACGCGTGCGTGGATCACGTGACCGTCGCGCTCGCTCTCAACGACCGGCACGTGCTTCTCGTGTGCCGCGTCCTCGGTGTTCGCCGTCAGCTCCGTGCAGCCGGCAGGGGTCGCAACGTCGTCGCCAAGGGCAGCGATAAGCTTGCCATCGGGGTCCTTAAAGAATTTCGCCATGATGTTCTCCTTTGCTGATGTGCCAATGTTCTCAATGGTTCTTATGCCCAAAGGCAGGCGAACCATCCATGGCATTGCAAATGAACACATAACGGGTGAGGCAAGCGGTCGGGCCAGGACGAACCGGCGACCTGGCCCGCCCCGGCAGCCCCATCCCGCGCGCAGCTAGCGACCGTCGCCACCGAGCAGTGCCAGAACATCCTCGCGCGTGAACAGTGCCGACGAGATGCCATCGCCGCCGAGCACGCTGTTGACCAGATCGCGCTTGGACTCCTGCATCTGCATAATGCGTTCCTCGATCGTGTCCTTGGCGATGAGTTTGTACACGGTCACGGTGTGCTGCTGGCCAATGCGGTGGGCGCGGTCGGTCGCCTGGTCCTGCGCCGCCACGTTCCACCACGGGTCGTAGTGGATGACCACGTCGGCAGCCGTCAAATTAAGGCCCACGCCGCCTGCCTTGAGCGAAATCAAAAAGACCGGCACCTCGCCCGCTTGGAACTGCGCGACCATCTTGGCGCGACTCTCCTTAGACGATGCGCCCGTGAGCTTAAGGAAAGCGATATCCTCCTTGGCCAAGCGCTTACCGATGATATCGAGCATGCCCGTAAACTGGCTGAACAACAGGATGCGATGCCCGCCGTCGAGCGCGCCGTGCACGAGCTCCATGCACGTATCGAGCTTGGCGCTCCCCGCCTTGTAATCCTCGTAGTGTAGACGCGGGTCGCAGCAAATCTGACGCAGCTTGGTGAGCTCGGCGAGCACCTTGAGCTTGTCTTTCTTAAACTCCCCCGCCTCGCGGTGCTGCACTTGTTGGGCGATGCGGTCCTGGTTGGCCAGGTAGAGCTTGCGCTGCTCGCCGGTGAGCTGCGCCATCACCGTATCCTCGATCTTCTCGGGCAGGTCGGCCACCACATCTTCCTTGACGCGACGCAGCACAAACGGCGACACGAGCGCCTGCAGACGAGCGGCGCTGTCGCCCTCGGCATGCTCGACGGGACTCTCAAAGCGCTTGGCAAATGAGTCGCGCGTGCCCAGAAGACCCGGCATCAAAAAGTCGAAGATACTCCAGAGCTCGGACAGTCGGTTTTCGATGGGCGTTCCCGTCAAGGCAAAGCGCACGCCGGCCGGCAGGCGCTTGGCAGCACGGGCCACCTGGGTGAGCGGGTTTTTGATGTACTGGGCCTCGTCGAGCACCACGCGGGCAAAGTCCTGCTCGGCATATTCGTCGATGTCGCGGCGCATGAGGTCATACGACGTCACGACCACGTTATGCTCGGCCACGCCGGCAATTTGCACGCGACGCTGGGCCTTGGCGCCCACGATGGCGCACGCATCAAGCGAGGGGGCAAAGCGCTCCAGCTCGGCGGTCCAGTTGTACACAAGCGACGCGGGACATACCACGAGCGTGGGCTTAGTGTCCCCCGCCTCCACGCGCGCCAGGATATGCGCAATCATCTGCAGCGTTTTACCCAGGCCCATATCGTCGGCCAAGATGCCGCCGAGGCCCAGGTGCTCGAGCGAGCCGAGCCACTGGTAGCCGTCGACCTGATAGCCGCGCAGTGTGGCCTTGAGTGAGGCGGGCACCGTAAAATCCATCTTGCCGAGCGTATCCAAGCGCTCGACGGTACGGAGGAACGCGACGTCGCGATCGGCTTCGAGCGCCGGCGTGCGCGCAAGCATGCTGTCGACGAACAGGGTACTCGACGCGGGAAGCGACACGCCGTCGAGCAGGTCGACGGCATCGACCCCCAGGTCCTCGGCAAGGCCAAACGCGGCGCGCGCTCCCTCGTCCAGGCGCACGATGTCGCCCGACGTGAGACGCGCAAACGTCTGGTGACGCTTGTAGGAGTCGAGGTAGATGGCAAGGTCAGCCGCCGAAAGCCCGCTCGCACCCAGCTCGACGTCGAGCAGGTTACTCTTGACGGTTGCACGCACCGAGAGCTTAGGCGCAGGGCGTACCGAGATCTGGCGCAGGCGATCGCTGAGCATGACCTCGCCCAGCTCGGACAAAGCCGCCAGCCCCTCGGTCAGCAGACAGAACAGGCGAGCGTCATCGCGCTCCTCAAATGCCAGGCCGCCCTCGTAGAAATCGAAGTACAGAGCCGCCGTGTCCATAACGCGAAACTCCGCCACCGTATCGCGGGGCGGAACGCCGGGGCGCTGTTCTTCGAAGGGACTGCCCGGAGCACCAAGACTAAAGAGATCTGCCAACCAATCGCCGTAGGTCACCGTAATCCTGCAGGTCACAAGACCATCGTCGACGCCAATCGCCATGGCAAAACTCGGCTCGGGCGCCACGGCGTCGAGCGCGGTGGGAGCGGTCAGGTCGGTGTAGTCGCGCAAGATGGGCAGCGCCATGCGGCAGAACTCGCCCACCTGGTCGGCGGCGATATGGACCGGCGTGCGGCAGGGTAACAAGTGCGATAGGAACGGCGCCGCATGTTGGGCAAACGCCGTGTCGGTACGGCGTGCGCGGCGCGTATCGACCAGATAGGCTGCGTCGCCTGCGACAAAGCAGTACGTATCGGCCGGAAGGCGCAAGTCGTAGCTGCCTCCCGCCGCCGGTGCAATCTTGGCGGCAAGGAGCGGCGGGCACTTAGCCGGGACTTCGCCCTCCCCCTGCGGCGACGGCTCGACGGCCACCTCGTAGGCGCGATGCGTCGTCGTTCCCCGCGACCAAGCAGGCTCAAAGGACATGGTCCTGCCGCGCAGCAAGTCGAACACGGACACGATGGAATGCTCGGATACCGGCAACTGACGCTCGGCGACAAAACCGTTGCGGGCAAAGTCATACGATGCCGAGCGCGAGCTCGTAATATCGCCTAGGTAGGCGACCATCATTGCGATAAAGTCGAGCAGCTTTGTCGACACGTCATCGAAAGCCTCGGGCACATGGACAAACGTAAGCTTCTTGCCATAGGAGAACGTACCGCCGCGCACATAGGCGTCGGCCATGCCGTCGATATCCTTGACCACGTAGGACACCGAACCACAGCGAATGCGAAACTCGAGCGCCCAGTTAAAGCGATCGGCAAACAGCGGGTTGTAGTACGGCACCAGCGAGGGCTCCAGCACCGCTTTGGGCGCATCGGGGTCGATGGTGCCGGCGAGCTTGCGACGCATGTCCACGAGCTCGTCCATGCGCGCGTCCGAAAGATCGGAAAGCGCCGCCACAAGGCTCGGGCTCGTGGGGACGGGCGCCGGGAAGGGAAAGTTGGGGTTGACCGCAGATGCGGTGGGCGCGGGGCGCGTGGGCTGCTTTGACTGTGCGGGCGGTACCGTAAACGTGCGGACCGGCGTGCGCAAACCCTCGACGGGCTCGGCGCCGCTGGCATCCAGATACGCCAACGCCGTGGCGACGGCGTGCTTGCACATGCCGGAATAGCGGAAGGCGGCGGGGCAATCGCAGTCGTAGTCGATAACCTCGTGCTCGTCCATGTCGAGCGCCACGTGTGTCTTGTACAGGTCGCCGCGCGAGCCACGCACCGTGCCCTCGATGTTCACGTTTTTGGAGAAGCGCGAGCCGGAGTCCTCAAACGACAGCACGGCGCCGTTGAGCATGAGCGAACGCCCCTTCATAAAGGTACTGCTGAGCGCTGCCTCCTTACGAAGCGCCTGCGCAAACGTCCCCTGCGCCATCACTTCCTCCAATCTCGCATGCCAAATGATTTTTCTGGGACGGGGATGAAAAAATCATTCCCGTCCCAGAAAGACCGGTCTACCGCTACACGTCACCCAAAATGATTTTTTAATCCCCGTCCCAGAAAAATCATTTTAGATAACCGTCACGCGGCCTTGGTTGCCGACGATGGCCTTTGCCTCGGCCAGCAGCGGAATCGAGCGTGCGTTGACCTTGGCCGGTACCTCGGCACGCAGCACGCGCCCGTCCACCTGCTCGATAAAGATCTCCACGCGGTCGCCGCCCGGGTTGGCGGTAAGCACCGTGGCAAGACGCGCCATATTGCCCTGGCTAAAGCGGCTGTTGGGAACCATGACCTCAAACACCTTGGGCTTGTTGCTCTCCTCATTAAGCTCCAGCGGCACAATCTCCTGCGCGATGATCTGATCACCGCGGTCCGAGCGCTCGAGCTTGCCCTTAATGCGCACAAACGCATCGGACAGCTGTGCACCGGTCTCGGGATCGACCTCGCCGTACAGGTACCCCTCGGCCTCCTTGTAGGTCTTGGGGAACACCACGACCGTGGCCTCGCCTTCCATGTCCTCGAGCTGCACAATGCCCATGGGGTCGCCGTTTTTGGTCACGCGCTTGGACACGCTCGAGACCATGCCGGCCCACCACAGTGCCTTGCCCTCGGGAATCTCCTGGTTGATGGTACCGCCCGTGGGGTTTTGCACCTCGTAGCCGGTGTCGATCTGCGAGAACGAGAAGTCGCGCGCTTTGCTGAGTGCATACTCAAACGGACGCAGCGGGTGGTCCGAGACATAGATGCCCAGAACCTCCTTCTCCTGGCTCAGCTTAAGGTGGCGGTCCCACTCCTGGCCATCCGGATCGGGCACGCTCACCTCAAAGCCCGAGCCCTCAACGTCGCCGAACATGTCGAAGAACGACGTCTGGCCGCTCGCACGATCCTTCTGGCGCTTTACCGCGGCATCGATGATGTTCTCGGGGTTGTTCTTGTCCACAAAGTGCATCATCTGGCGACGCGGATACCCCGTGGAGTCAAAGGCGCCTGCCTTGATGAGTGATTCGATCACGCGACGGTTGGCCTGGCTGGAGTCCACGCGCTCGACAAAGTCGTGCAGCGTCTTAAACGGACCACCCGCCTCGCGCTCGGCGATAATCGCCTGCGCCACGCCGGTGCCCACGCCGCGGATACCGGCCAGACCAAAGCGCACGCCTTCCTTGGTAGCCGTGAACTCGGTACCGGACTCGTTGACATCTGGCGACAGCACGGGAATGCCGTCGTGACGGCACGCCGAGACGTAGTGAACGATCTTGTCGGTCTTGCCCGTGTAGGACGTCAGAACGGCCGCCATGTACTCGTGCGGATAGTGCGCCTTGAGCCACGCCGTCTGCATAACCAGGATGGCGTAGCCGGCGGAGTGCGACTTGTTGAAGGCGTAGGACGCGAACTCGAGAACATCGTCCCAAATCTTCTGGGCGACCTCGCGCGTGTAGTTGTTCTTGATAGCGCCGTTCATCCAGTGGTCGTAGGTGGTCTCGTCCGAGCCATCCTCCCAGTGGAGCACCGTCGACGTGAGCAGCTTGATCTTTTTCTTAGCCACGGGCTTACGGATACGCGAGTCCGATTCGCCCTTGGAGAAGCCGCACATCTCGACGGAGATGAGCATAACCTGTTCCTGGTAGACCATGGTGCCGTAGGTTTCGCCCAGGATGTCGTCCAGACGGTCGTCGTAGGAGACCGCCGGCTCCTTGCCGTTCATACGGTTGATGTAGGACGAAACCATGCCGGCGCCCAGCGGGCCCGGGCGGTACAGGGCGATCAATGCCACGACGTGCTTGTACTCGGTGGGTTTCATGTTCTTGATCGTGGCCGTCATGCCGGCGGACTCGACCTGGAAGACGCCGGCGGTGTGACCGGAGCCCATGAGCTTAAAGATCTCGGGATCGTCAAAGGGAATCTCTTCCTCTTTGATGTCGATGCCGAAGTTCTTTTTGATGTTGGCCTTGGCCTTGGAGATAACCGTCAGCGTACGCAGGCCCAAGAAGTCCATCTTGAGCAGGCCCATGTCGGCAACGGTATGGCCCTCGTACTGGGTAATCTCGACGCCGCCTTTGGTGTCGAGCTTGGTGGGCACGTGCTCGTTGACGGGGTCGCGGCAGATCAGAACGGCGCACGCGTGCACACCCTCGCCACGGGTGAGGCCCTCAATCGAGAGCGCCGTGTCGATGATACGGCGGGCGTCGTCGTCCTTTTTATAGGCCTCGGCAAAATCGGGGTTAAACAGATCCTCTTTGCCGGGTTGCTTTTCGAGCACCTGCTTGAGCTTGACCTTGGGGTCGCTCGAGACCATCTTGGACAGGCGCTGGCCCATGTAGACCGGATAGTCCAGAACGCGCGCGGCGTCGTTGATGGCCTGCTTGGCCTTAATGGTCGAGTAGGTGATGACGTGGGTGACCTTCTCGGGACCGTAGAGCTGGCGAACGTGCTCCACGACCTCGAGGCGCCGCTCATCGTCGAAGTCCATATCGATATCGGGCATCTCGGTACGTTGCGGGGACAGGAACCTCTCGAACATCAGGCCGTTCTCGAGCGGGTCGAACGCGGTGATGTTCATGGCGTAGGCGACGATAGCGCCGGCGGCCGAGCCACGGCCGGGGCCGACGCCGATGCCGTTGTCCTTGGCCCATTGCACGTACTCGGCGACGATCAAAAAGTAGGCGGCAAAGCCCTTGTCGCAAATGACCTTGTATTCGTACTCAAAGCGCTCTTTGATGTTGACGCCGCCGATCTCGCGCGTGGCCCAGTCGTCACCATAGTGCTGGCGCAGGCCCTTCTCGCACTCGCGGCGGAACTGGCTCTCGTGCGTCTCGCCGGGGTCGAGCAACGGGAAGCGCGGCAGGATGATGGAGTCCCAGTCCAGCTCCACGTAGCACTTGTCGGCGATCTCGAGCGTGTTGTCGCAGGCCTCGGGGCAATACGGGAACATCGCCCGCATTTCCTCCTCGGTCTTCATGTAAAACTCCGAGCCGGTCATACGCATGCGGTTGGGGTCGTCGACCTTGGCGTTCATGCCAATGCACATGATGACGTCCTGCACGGGCGCATCCTCGCGGCGCAGGTAGTGGAAGTCGTTGGTGGCGATGAGCTTGACACCCACCTGCTTGGCGATATCGATGAGCGTGCGGTCCATCTGCTCGTCGGTCAGGCCGTTATCGGTGGTAATACCGTGTTCCTGGATCTCGATGTAAAAGTCGCCGGGGTCGAAGGTGTCGCGGAAGGTCTCGGCCCATTTGATGGCGCCCTCCATGTCACCGTGGTCGATGTACTTGGGAATGATGCCCGCGATGCAGGCGCTGGTGCAGATCATACCCTTGGCGTGGCGGCGCAGGTTGTCGAGCGTCACGCGCGGCTTGTAGTAAAAGCCCTGCACAGCGGCCTCGGAGACCGTCTGCATCAGGTTGACGTAGCCCTCCTGGTCCTTGGCCAGAAGGATCATGTGGTAAAGCTCGGGCTTATGGTCGCGGGCGAGCGTCTCGTCCGGCGTAAAGTAGACCTCGCAGCCAAAGATGGGTTTGATGACCAGGGGTGGCTTGAGCTCGTCGATGTTGCCTTTCTCGTCCCACATGGTCATGTCCTTCACATACTGGGCATGCTCGCGCGGGTTTGCCTCGGGATCGGGCTCCACCAGCTCGTCGCGGCGGTCCTTTTCCAAGAAGGCCTTGTCGTGACTCCAGGTTTTGTACTCGGGCGTGTTGTGGTTGACGGCGTCGCAGGCCAGCGCCAGGTCGGGCACGCCATACATGTAGCCGTGGTCGGTAATGGCCACGGCGGGCATGCCAAGCTCAACGGCGCGGTTGACCATATCCTGGATACGGGTTGCGCCGTCGAGCATGGAAAAGACAGTGTGGTTGTGCAGATGGACGAATGCCATGTGATGAGCTCCGATGCGGGTTCGTGATCTTAGGGTTACGATTCTACCGCACAGCGCGGACGGCACCCGAACCTAGCCCAAACCCACACGGCTCCTCTTGCAGTTGCGGTGAAATGCGGACTGTTTGGCGGCTTTTTTGACCAAAACAGTCCGTATTCCACCGCAAGTTATCTGAGGACTAGAGGTTGTAGGTGACCACCTGAGGCTCGGCGGGTTCGACGAAGATGGTTGGATTCGCCTGCTCCACGCGGACAAACTTGACGGTCACGGCCCCAAAGCCCGCCTTGTGCAGAACGTCGGCGTAAACGCGCGCCTGCAAGGCGTGTTTCTCGAGCAGCTGCTCCGGCGTCTCGTCCGGCGTGCCACCCGTCTTGTAGTCGATGACCAGTGCGCACGACGGATCGGCCGGGTCGGTGGCCAGTGCATCGATGGCGCCCTCGGCATATGCACCGTAGCGGGCAATGTCCTCGTCTTCGCAGCCCAGCGAGAAGAACGGCACCTCGGCACGGATGCACGGCCACGCGAGCAGCTCGGCACGAACCGACGACTTGAGCCAGCGATCCAGAGCGACATCGAAGCGCTCGCGCTGTTCCGGCGTCAGGCGCCACAGGCGAGCCAGGGCCTCGGCACGCTCAGCGGGCAGCGCATCGGCACCCATCTCGATGAGCCACTGGCAGGCAGCGTGGAAGGCCGAGCCCAGTGCCATGGGGTTGCCAACGGGCTCGACGGCGGCCACGTCCGCATCGGCCATCTCCGAGCCATCCGACTCCGCATCATCGCCGGACTCGTCCATGGGAACAAGCGCCTCGGCGGCACGGTCCTCGGACTCGGCATGCAGCGCCACGGCAATTGACGAGTAACTATACGAGTCACGCGCCGGGAACGGACAGATGCCCATGCGCACGCCCACTGCCTGGGGATACACAAGCTCAAACGAATCGGGCTTGGGGTCGGCAGGACCGGGCACAGTTGAGTGCGCAGCATTATCAGTGACATCGACATCGCCGCGAACAAGCCTGCCCTCGGCATCCAGCGAAGCGTTAGCCTCAAACGCCTGCTCACCAAACGTAAAGTCCGCCAGCGAGATGAGCTCGTAGTCGCCCGGCTTGGAGTTGTCGAACACCAAACGGTCGCTATCGAGCTGCGGCATGTCCAGACTGTCAGTCGGCAGGATGCGGCGCAGCACGTCGTAGGTCAGATCGGCCTCGACGTCGAAGGTCGGCGCCGTCACCTTGCCGCGGCTCGCACCGGCATCCATCGCCAAGATCACCAGCTCGCCCGCTCGCGTCATGGCAACGTAGAGCAAGCGGGCCCGCTCCTCGAGCGAAAGCCGCAGGTCGTCGTTACGCAGGCGGGCAAATGCCTCGGCGGGAGAACCCATCGCACAGACGTCCTCCATGAGCTCCGGCGGCAGCCACAGCGACGTGCCCTTGCCCTTAAACGCGTGCTCAAACTGCTTTTTGACGTCATCGCCCTTCACGAAGGTTCCGTCGGCAAGCTTAACGCCATCGAAGCGCGCCGGCAGCGCCACGACTTGCGCTCCGCCCTCGACGCGACCCATCTGTGCCGCACCCGAGGACTTACGCACGCCAAAGCACTCGGCGACCGCCACGACCGGATATTCCAGACCCTTGGACGCATGCACGGTCATGATGCGCACCGCGCCGTCGCCCTCCTCGTTGAGGGCGCCCGGGGCCTCCTTGCCCGCCAAGAAGCGGTCGAAGGCGAGCGCGATGGAGCGCGGAGAATTGCCGAGCTCGGCCTCTGCCTCGGCCACGGCGTCGAGCGCCTTGAGCACGTTGGCGGCAATGGCCTTGCCCTCGGGGCCGCGCTGCGCCAGACGCACGAACCAGCCGGAGGCATTGACCACATCGCGCGCGATGGCGGCGAACGAATCGCGTCCCACGCGACGAAGCGCGTAGCGCAGCACCTCGCGGGCACGCGTCACGAGCGGCAGGTTCTGCAAACCCGGCACATCGGAATCGCTCATGATGCCCACATCGATATTGCGGCGCGACGTCTCGCCCGTCTGCTCGTCGAGCTTGGTCGCCAGCGCCAGGAACTCCTGGGCGCCGAGTGCAAACATCGGCGAGGCCAGCAACGGCATAAGGCCTTGGGCCGTATCGGCCGGATTGGCGAGCGCGCAGACCAGGGCACGCACCGTCTGCACCTCGGCCGCCTGGGCAAAGACCGAGCCGCCTGCGATGACGCAGTCGAGTCCTTGGTCGCGGAAGGCCTGCGCGTAGACGCCGGCATTGGTCATGCGACCCAGCAGCAGCACCATGCCGCCCTGGGGCTGGCCGGCATCGGCAAGCGCATGGAATCGCTCGGCGATCGCACGGGCCTTGGCCTGCGTGCGCTCCTGCATACTGCCGCCGGCAACGAACAGCGCCTGGCGGCGCGAAGCCTTTGCCTTGAGCATGTCCTTGCGTTTGTCGCTCGGTTCAAGATCCAAGAACCCCTGCATCAAACCACCGGTGTCGCCGTCAAAGACGCGCGCCACATAGCGCAGCACCTCGTCGTGGCTGCGGAAGTTGCGCACGAGTTTGACGAGCTCGCCGGCGGGAGCATCGGACGTGGTGACCGTCTCGGACGCCGTCGTCGAACCCACCTTGCGCTCCTGGCGGCGAAACACCTCGACCTCGGCACCACGGAAGCGATAGATCGACTGCTGCGCATCGCCCACCGTGCACAGCGCGCGCTCGCCCGCACCCGTCAAATAGCGAATCAGATCGACCTGCATCTGGTCGGTATCTTGGAACTCGTCGATCATGACCATCTTAAAGCGGCCCTCATAGGCAGCTCGAATAGCCGGGTAGTCGCGCAGCGCCTCGTACGCCATGCGCAGCAGGTCATTGTTATCGAGCGCGGACTGGTCGGCCTTGAGCGCACGGTACTCCGCCTCTACGGCACGGGCAAGCCCCACCAGCGCATCGAGCGCCGGGCCGCCGCAGGCAAGCACGATATTGATAAACGCATCGGCGGCCTCGGCCTTGAGTAGCTCCACCTGCTCCTTAGGAAACGCCTTGCTCGCCCGAGGCATACTGCACGACATCATGAGTCGCGCCGCATCCTCCATGGTTTTGCCGCTCGCCTCAAACGCGTCGATGGCGTCGAGTGCCGCCTGCGCTTTCTCGGTCGTGGCCTTGCTTGCGCCCAGCGCCGCACGATAGGCATCGGCAAGCGCCGAGGTGTCGGCCTGGCCGCGCGCCACGCACACATCGTCCATGCCGCCCGGAAGCTGGCTCGATAGCTCCAGCAAGTCGCGCACCAGGCCTTTGATGGTGGTACCGGCGCCAAACGTCCCGCCCTCGCCCGCCATGGGATACCAGGCGTAGAGGGCCTTAAGCGAAGTGGCGAGCTCGGGCGCGGCATCGGGCGCCGTCGCGCGCCCCAGCACATGCTCGACAGCCTGATCCATAAGCTCGTCGGTATCGGTGAGCACCGTGAACTCGGGATCGATGCCCAGCTCCAACGCATGCGCGCGCAGAATGCGCGAACACATGCCGTGAATGGTCGAGATCCAAGCGTCATCGACCGTCAGGGCCTCTTCGTCCATCCCCTCGTCGATAAGCGCACGGCGCACGCGGTCGCGGATCTCGGCCGCGGCGTCTTTGGTAAAGGTAATGGCGAGCACCTGGTCCAGATGCTCGACAAACGGACCGGATTCGGGCGAGAGCGCATAGACGATGCGGCGCGTGAGGGTAAAGGTCTTGCCCGAGCCGGCACCTGCCGAGACAAACAGCGGACGGTCGAGCGTTTTGACGACTTGCAGCTGTTGCGGCA
>CAJMLB010000006.1:0-57885 GCA_905214145.1 uncultured bacterium
TGATCATCGCGGTGCTCAATCCGCTGTTTAGCGCCTCGGGCTCGACGGAGCTGTTTCGTATTGGCATGCGCGCGGTGTATCTGGAGAGCATGGTTTACGGCCTGTGCATGGGCGGGCTGTTTGTGGCGAGCGTGCTGTGGTTTGAGGCGGCGGCGTCGATGCTCGAATACGACAAGGTGCTCGCACTGTTGGGCAACGCCGCGCCGGTGCTCGCGCTCATGATCTCGATGTGTATGCGGCTTATCCCGCAGTTTTTGCGCCGCGGCCGTACGGTGCTGGCGGTGCAGGACGCGATCGATGTGCCGGGGCGTGCGCCCGCCGATCCCGTGCGATCGCGCCTGCGGGCGTCGAGCGTGCTGATGGGCTGGGGCATGGAAGATTCGCTTGAGCGCGCGGATGCCATGCGCTCGCGCGGGTGGGGTGCTGCGTCGCGCCGTACGACGTACGCGCGGTATCGACTGGGACGCAGCGACGTTGCCGCGCTGGTCGAGCTCGCGCTGTTTGGCGCCGCCGCGGTGGCAGTGGCATGGACCGCGACAACGCAGTATTCGTTTTACCCGCAGCTTTCGGTGCCCGCGCCGTGGCTGGGCTATGTTGTATACGCGGCCTGGATGGCGCTGCCCTGTGTGCTGCACGCGATTGACGAGAAAAGGTTTGGCTGATGACCCGGTTGGACGGAAGCATGATGGCGGGCATGGTGTGCGGCTCGGATACGCCGGCGATTGAAGCGCGGGGTCTGCGCTTTGCCTACCCCGGGGCCGAGGCGCCGGTGCTCGACGGGCTCGACTGGTCTGTTCCCCAAGGGGCGTTTGCACTGCTGGTAGGTGGTACGGGGTCGGGTAAGTCAACGTTGCTCTCGCTGCTCAAACCCGAGATTTCGCCGACGGGCGAATGCGCTGGCGAGCTGCGCGTGCTGGGCGAGAGCGTTGCCGACATGGATGTTCGGGCGTCCGCGGAGCGCGTGGGCTATGTGTTTCAGGACCCCGAGAACCAGATCGTGTGCGAAACCGTGTGGCACGAGATGGCGTTTGGTCTGGAAAACTTAGGCATGTCGCGCGACGAGATGCGCCGTCGCGTGGCCGAGACCAGCTATTTCTTTGGGTTGGAGGATTGGCTCCACCGCGATACCGATACGCTTTCGGGTGGACGCAAACAGCTGCTGTCGCTGGCGGCTGTGCTGGCGTTGCGCCCACGCGTGCTGCTGCTCGACGAGCCCACGTCCCAACTGGATCCCGTTGCCGAGAAGAGTTTTCTGCATGCGCTGTTCCGCGTGAATCGCGAGCTGGGCTGCACGGTTGTCGTGGCAACGCATCAGCCACGTCCGATGCTCGAATACGCGACGTGCGCGTATCGGATTGAAGACGGACGCGTGTGCGAGGTGGCCGACATTGCCTCCCTGGGGCATCGTGAAGAGCTGTTTTCTGGCGAGGCGTCAGGGTGGGGTGCCTCGCGGCGTGCAAAAAACGGAGTTTTCAGCAGCGCCAGTGGCCAGCTGGGCTCTTTGGACCCGCGCGCGGGCGCTCCGGGTGCAGAAAAATGGCTGAAATCGGACAAATCGGGTGAATTTGAGGCGCAAATACTGCCGCAGGGTGACTCGGGGGCGCCATCGCGCGCCGGTGGATGCCGAATTCTCCCAAAAATGCACGCTGGGTCGGCTACCACCCTGGCAGGGAGCTGGTTTCGCTACGATCGGGCGTCCGGCTGGGTGCTGCGCGGACTCGATGCGTCGTTTTCGGCAGGCGCGGTGCATGCGGTTGTGGGCGGTAACGGCTGTGGTAAGTCGACAATGCTTTCGGTGCTGGCCAAGACGGTCAAGTTGCAGCGTGGGCATATGGAGCGCGGGGCTGCCTCGACGGCACTGCTGCCTCAGAATCCCAAGGCGTTGCTGGTTGCCGAGACAGTGCGCGATGAGCTGATGGAATGGGCTTCGACCTGCGGGTATGACGAGGGCGCGGCCCAGGAGCGCGCGGCGCAGCTGGGATTGGACGGCCTGGATGGGCGCCACCCGTACGATCTTTCGGGCGGGCAGCGTCAACTGCTTGCGTTGGCAAAACTGCTTCTGATTGGCCCCGAGCTGCTGTTGCTCGATGAGCCCACCAAGGGTCTAGACCTGGTCAGCCGCCGCATCATCGCCCGCACCCTGCGTGACCATGCGAAGGCTGGCGGCACCGTCATCATGGCCACACACGATCTGGATTTTGCCGAGCAGGTTGCCGATGACATTGCCATGATGTTCGACGGTGAGATTGCCTGCATGGAGCCGCCGGCCGACTTCTTTGCCGACAATGTGTTTTATAGGGCGTGATGGGATGACGGATTATCGCGTCGCGCGCCTACTCGCAAAACTGGAGATCCCGCTGCTGCTGGCGGTGCCAGCCGTGATGGCTGCGGCGTTGCTGGCGGGCGTTGAGCAGGCGGCACTTGCCATGCTTGTCGTGGTGGCGCTGGTGCTTGCGTTGTTCTTTGCGGGCTACGAGGCATCGCGACCGGGCCTGCGCCAGATTATGCCCACGCTGGTTCTGGCGGCGTTGGCCGCGGCGGGGCGCATCTTGTTTGGCCCCATTCCCGACTTTAAACCCGTGAGCGCCATCGCCATTATCGCCGGGGCGACGCTCGGTCGTCGTAACGGCTTTATGGTCGGTGCGCTGGCGGCGCTGACCAGCAACTTCTTTTTTGGGCAGGGCATGTGGACGCCATGGCAGATGTATGCCTGGGGTCTGGTTGGCTATGTTGGCGGTGAGTTGGCGCATGCGGGCGCGTTCGACCGTGCGGATGGAACCGTGCGCATGCCGTCGCTGATGGCGTACGGCTTTGCATCGGGCCTGCTCTACGGCGTGGTGATCAACGCCTACGACATCATCGGTTTTGTGCAGCCGCTCACGTGGGCGGGCGCCGTGGCGCGTTTTGCCACGGCGGTGCCGTTCGATATCACGCACGGCCTTGCGACCTGCGTGTTCTTGGCTGCCCTGTATAAGCCCTGGTGTCGACGGATCAACCGAGTCGTCGTGAAATACGGGCTGTAGGGCATTTCGCGTTCCCTCACGAACTTGCGGTGGGATAGTTCTCGTTTTTGGCTGTTTGGGGCCGAAGCAGGAACTATTCCACCGCAACTTATAGGGGGACGAGGTCAGATGATCCCTTTTCCTCCGTCCCCAGGGGGTCAGTTGGGGCTAGAACTCTAGGGTGAGGGTGACGGGACAGTGGTCGCTGCCAAAGATGTCGCCACGGATACCGGTGTCGCACACATTGCCGGCGATTGCGTCGCTCACCAGGAAGTAATCGATGCGCCAGCCTGCGTTGTTCTTGCGGGCATTAAAGCGGTAGCTCCACCAGCTGTAGACGCCCTCGACGTCAGGATTGGCCGCGCGCCAGGTGTCGGTAAAACCGGCGTTGAGCAGCTCGGTAAACTTGCCGCGCTCCTCGTCCGAAAAGCCGGCGTTGCCGCGGTTGGACTTGGGGTTCTTAAGGTCGATTTCCTCGTGCGCCACGTTAAAGTCGCCACAGGTTACAACGGGCTTGCCGGTCTCACGCTCAAGCGCGCTCAAAAAGTCGCGATAGGCATCGTCCCAGGCCATGCGCACGTCGATGCGCGCGAGCTCATTTTGGGCGTTAGGCGTGTAGACGTCGACAAACCAAAACTTGTCGAACTCGAGCGTGCAGACGCGGCCCTCGGTTGCGGCTTGGGCGACGAGCTCGGCCGCCTCGCCCTCGCCGGCATAAGGCAGCAGCGCGTCGGCGCGCAATACGCGCAGCGGTTCCTGGCGGCTAAAGACCGCAGTGCCCGAATAGCCTTTGCGCTCGGCATAGCTCCAGGTTTGATGATAGCCGGGCAGGTCAATATCGACCTGCCCCTCCTGCAGCTTGGTCTCCTGCAGCGCCAAGATATCGACGTCGAGTTCTTGCGCGATCTGGATAAAGCTCGGGTCCTTTTTGAGCACGGCGCGCAGGCCGTTGACGTTCCACGAGGCGAAAGTGTAAGTCTGAGGCATGGTGTCCTTTCGACGGGGTTGGCAGGCTTAAGATTAGCGCAACAGGGGCGGTGGTGGGCTCCGCGCGTGCTGACTCAAAGGCCGTATGCCGGGATGTCGTCCGACGCTGCCCGACCAACAAGGACGGAGGACTCATATGACGCAGGCAATAACGGATCCCAAGCAGGCCTCCGCCGCGCTGGAAGAGCTGTTCGGCACCCACAAGCGCGTGGTCTTCTTTGGTGGCGCGGGTGTTTCCACGGCGAGTGGCATCCCCGATTTCCGCAGCGTGGACGGCCTGTATCACCAGCAGTTTGCCTATCCGCCCGAGACCATGCTCTCGCATAGCTTTTATGAGGCGCATCCGGCCGAGTTCTTCGACTTCTACCGCACCAAGATGATCGCGCTTGGCGCCAAGCCCAACCGCTGCCACACCAAGCTGGCCGAGCTGGAGCGCGCCGGAAAGCTAAATGCCGTGGTGACGCAAAATATCGACGGCCTGCATCAGATGGCCGGTTCGCAGCGCGTATTCGAGCTGCACGGATCGGTCCATCGCAACATTTGTCAGTCGTGCGGCGCGGTCTATAGCGCCGAGTGGATTTGCTCGCGCGAGCACGAGGACGCCGCGGGTGTGCCCGTGTGCCCTGCGTGCGGCGGACGCATTAAGCCCGATGTGGTGCTCTACGAGGAGCCGCTCGATGAGCGTGTGCTGACCGGCGCCGTTGCCGCCATCGCCGCGGCCGATGCCCTCATTGTGGGCGGGACCTCGCTCGTGGTGTATCCGGCGGCGGGCCTTACGCGCTACTTTACCGGCGATACGCTGGCCATTTGCAATCTTGCTCCCACCGATCAGGATGCAAATGCCGACCTGCTGATTTCTTGCGACATCGCGGCCGCGTTTGCGTTCTAGCCCGTGTGCGCGGATACAATAGAAAGACTAATTGCAAAGCAACCCCGCCGCCTGCGCCCGAGCGCGGCGGCGCGGGCATTTTAGGAGGATGTTCATGGCGAACGATAGTAAGACATGGCGGTGCGGAAAGTACGAGCTCAGCTTTGACCGCCCGCGCATCATGGGCGTCCTCAACGTGACGCCCGATTCGTTTAGCGATGGCGGGGAGCACTTCGACCCGGATGCCGCCATCGAGTACGGCCTGGCGATGCTCGATGCCGGCGCCGACATCATCGACGTGGGCGGCGAGTCTACGCGCCCCGGATTTACCCCGGTCAATCCCGACGAGGAGGCTCGCCGCGTGCTGCCCGTGGTGCGCGCGCTGGCCAAAGAGGGCGCTATCGTCTCGATCGACACGCGCCACGTGGCGGTTGCCAAGGCGGCCGTGCGCTGCGGTGCCTCGATCGTCAACGACGTGACGGGCTTCACCGACCCCAAGATGGTCGAATTTGTCGCGACGAGCACCTGCGGTGTCATCGTGATGCACGCCGGCGAGATCGCGGCGCCTACGCGCACGCATGCAACGGTGCAGCTCGATACCTCGGCCGCGGCGTTTGTTGCCGAAAAGGCGCGCGAGGCGACCGCCGAGGCTGCGCGTGAGGCCGAGAAGCCTGCCCGCCGCCGCCGTGGCAAGCTGCTGGGCGAGCCCAAGACGGAGGCCAAGCTGCCGGGTGGCGTGGTGCAGCCCTCGCTGCCGTTTGGCAATCCGGAGCCTGCGCCGGAGCCCACGGACGAGCAGAAGCAGGAGGCATCGGCCGCCGAGCAGGTCGCCCCTGTCGCCGAGGCCGCCACGACCCCTGAGCCCGCGCTGGAGCCCAATGACCACCTGGCCGCCATGATGCGCCGCAGCGCCCGCCGCGAGGAGGCCTACGTGCCCACCTCTCAGCTCCGCCGCTTTACCCTGCCCGATTCGGCGCCCATCATGCGCCGCGTCATGGGCTTTCTGTCCGACCAGGCCCGCACGCTCATCCATGCCGGCGTGTCGCGCGACCGCATCTGCATCGATCCCGGTTCGGGCTTTGGCAAGACGGCCAACGAGGACATCGTCATCCAGCGCGAGACCGCCAAGATGGCGTCGCTGGGCTATCCGCTCATGTGCGCCGTGTCGCGCAAGCGTTTTGTGGGCGCCGTCTCGGGCGTGACCGAGGCGGCCGCGCGCGATGCCGCCACGTTTGGCGTGTGCCTGGGCGCTATCCAGGCCGGTGCCAACATCGTGCGCGTGCACGACGTTACCGGCTTTGCGCAGTTCCTGAACGGTTACTGGGCTGTCGCCAAGCCGCAACCGCGCCGTGCGTTTGTGGCCGTGGGCTCCAACCTGGGGCATCGTTGCGACAACATCCGCGCCGCACGCGACATGATCGCCGAGATTCCGCTCACCTGCGTGTCCAACTGCTCGCGCATCTACGAGAGCGAGCCGGCCTACGAGACGCGCCAAGATGCGTTTGCCAACGCCGTCATCGAGATCAAGACCGAGCTGGCGCCGCTGGTGCTGCTCGACGAGCTTATGAAGATCGAGGCTGAGCTGGGGCGCGACCGCTCCAAGAAGGCCAAGGTCAACGGTCCGCGCACCATCGACCTGGACCTGCTGTGGATGGACGGCGAGATCCATGGCGGCAAAAAGCTGCGCCTGCCGCATCCGCTCATTGGCGAGCGCGACTTTGTACTGGTGCCGCTCGAGGATCTGATGCACGACCCGGCGCGGTTCTTCCGCTACAACGGCGTCGAGGTCAAGGAGCCCGAGGACCGCGTAGGCCATATCGTGGGCGAATTGGGGCGTATGTAGATGATTGAGATGAATGCTGTGGCCGTTGGCACCGAGCTTGACGCCGCGCGCGACGCGGGCCGCGAGGGTGCGTCCGCGGGCTGGTGCGCTTGGAGCGCGGGCGAGACGTCGTTGACGTTTTCGCTGGTCGTGCGCCCGGACGTGAACATGCATGCCTTCCACGGCCTGCCGTTTGTGGCGGCGATGGGCGTGATGGACGCGCTCGTGGGCACGGCGTCGACGCCGGGCCTGGACCTTGCCGGCAAGGTGGGCATTGAGTGGCCGAGCAATATCGTGTGCGGCGCGCCTGCGTTTGAGACGTCGTTCGCGCGCGTCGCCGTCAACGGCGGCGCCGGTGCTGCGGGCATGTTCGGTGCCGTGACGGTGGATATTGAACGTTCGGCGCTGAGCGAGCTCGGTGTGGATGCGGCCGACGAAGCGCCGGTCGAGGAGTTGGCTGCCGCCGTGCTGACCCGCGTGGACGCCTGGGCGGCTGTTGCCAACACGCCGCAGGGCGCTGCCGGTCCGCTGGCCCCCGTGTTGGGCGAGTATTTCGATATGGTGCCGCTGCTGGGCCGCCAAGTTGCGGCGGTGTCGCCCAACGGCCTGCCGCTTGCGGTCGGCGTGTTTGCGGGCCTGGACATCTGGGGCCGCGCGACTATCAAGACCGATGCCGGCGAGCAGGAGTTTCCTCCCGAGGCCGTACGGATTCGCGGGCTGTAACGCGGGGCGCCAGCGCTCAAAGATAACGATGACAACGAAGCCCTCTTCGGCCTGCACCGGGGAGGGCTTCTGTGTGACCCGAGAGAATGGCCGCGTCGGTCCTATTCCTCAAAACTGAAAATTTTTCAGTTTTGAGGAATAGGCTTGGCGAACGTTTGCGGGGGCTGGGGCATTGGACGTGCTCGACTTATGCCCCTGTCTTACCCCAGCTCCTGCATGCGGCGGTAGATTTCGCAGATGCCCTTGATGGTGAGCTGCCCGTCGACCACGTCGAAGGCATCGGTCGAATCGGCGACGATGCCGGCGAGACCGCCCGTGGCGATAACGGTGGCATCCTCGCGGCCCAGCTCGCGCTTCATGCGCGCGACCAGGCCCTCGGCCATGGCGGCGGCGCCCATCACGGCGCCGACCTTGATGCACTCCTCGGTATCGCGGCCGATGGCGTGCTCCGGCGCCTCGAGCGGAACGCTGGCGAGCTTGGCGGCACGGGCGGCAAGCGCGTCCATGGAGATGCGGATGCCCGGCGCGATCGCTCCGCCAATGTAATAACCGTCCTCATCGATGACGTCGATATTGGTCGCGGTGCCAAAGTCCACCACGATTGCCGGCGCGCCGTAGAAAGTTTCGGCCGCAACGGCGTTGGCGACGCGGTCGGCGCCCACAGCCTGGGGGCGCGCCGCACGCAGCTTGGTCACGGCGGCCGTCTGCGGCCCGATGACGATGGCGTCCGCGGCAATGCGGTCGGCTACGGCGTGCCACTCGCGCGAGAGCTGCGGCACCACGCCCGCAAAGGCGATCGCGTCGACCGCGTCGAGCGAAAGGCCGTACATCTTAAAGAAACCCATCAGGCGCACATGGATCTCGTCGGCGGTATAGGAGCGGTCGGTGGGCATGCGCCACGACTGCACCAGCTCGTCTCCGTCAAACAGGCCCATGGCCGTCTGCGTGTTTCCCATATCGATAGCGAGCAGCATGTCTACTCCCAGTGTCGGTGTAAAAGGACGCGCACCATTGTATACGCGCCGTCGGCGCTGCTGTACCGCGATTCGTTTGCGTGGGCGTTTCGGCCCCGTGTTCAGCTGAACCGCGTGCGACCGAAACGCCCGTTTTGCTGCCAGACTGTCGGCGACAAAGCGGGCGGTCCAAGCTCGCGGAAGCAGCCCTGGACGCGGTGCCGGACGGACCAGAGCCCGCCGCGCCCAGCCGGTGTGGACGATAAGGAGCAGAGATGTTGATTCACTACGAGGCGAGCGTAGCAGGTGCCAGGCATGAGTTGCAGGGGTGCGGAAATCGGGAGCATTGCTGCGTGCAGGTGGTCGAGCCGCCCCGCGCGTTCGGCGCGGCGGGGGATGGTGGTCCGGACGGCGGAGGCTCGGTGATCGACGCGGCGCCTCGCCAGGCGATCGTCGCCGCCGTCGCGGGCGGTATGCCATCCATGATTTTGAGCGACGAAGGTGCCCACCTTGCCAGCGAAGCTGCCGTCGATGCGGCGACCGAAGCGTATCGTCGGGGCGAGCTCGTGCCGGGTGATGCCTCTGCCCTTAAGGGCGTGTTTGAGCGTGCGCTTCGTGCGGTCGCAGACGTGGCCGTCGATCAGCCCGCTGCCGATATCACTTCGTTTGCCTGCACGCTATGCCTGGTAGTATGGGATGGCGTGCGCGTTTGGTATGGCAATGCCGGTGATTCCGGTGCGATTGCCGTGGACTTCTTGGGTGATCCGTTTGCCCTGACGCATATGCATTGCGGGCCGCTGTCGAGCCGGCCGTTCCCGCTGCACGATTCCTATCACTGGGAGTTTGGCTATCGCACGAGCGCCGAAAGCGTGCTTGTAGCCACAGGTGGCATGCTTGGGCAGTTTGCCGAGTGGGCGCCCGGCTCTTACGGTGCGCCGAAGGCGTATGACCGCGAGCTCATTGGCCTGCTCACGAATCGGAATATCGATGTGGACGATTTGCCGTTGATGAATGTCGCTGCAGCTAAATATCTGAACGAGTTTCCCGCGACCCGCGTGGACGGCGATAAGACGGTGGTGGCGATGATCAACAGCGAGAAGCCTTCGGTGACAGATTTTATTTGCGCCACGGCGAAAGACGTGACGGCTGAGCGTCTTGCTGCGGCGGGCGCATCCTTTGCGGACGAGGATGACGATCGAAAGGTCTTGCTGCCGTGGAACGACGAGCTGCGCATGCGCGCCGGCGATGTGGCGAATGACGTGGGCGGCGACTTCACTGTAGAGCTTGAGTATCAGCTCATGTGCGGCATGTCGCTCGACCGCGCGTTTGAGCTGGCGGCTGCTGCTGCCCGCGAGCGCGCCGAGAGGTATCGCGTGTTTGAGGACTGCGTAGCCGATGGGCCCGAAGGCTGCAACGCTGCCGTTTTGGCCGACGACGAGGTGTCGTTTGACGAGATGGCCTAGGAACGTTGTGGGCCCTGGACTCTTCGCGCCGGGGGTGTTCAAGATATGAAGGAATTATGCTCTACGAGATTTTCCTTGCCGTTTACCGAACTCCCGCGTAATATTCTTTCTTGCGCACATGAGGCGCCCAGACATTGCGGGGTGGAGCAGTCTGGTAGCTCGCCGGGCTCATAACCCGGAGGTCGTAGGTTCAAATCCTGCCCCCGCGACCAAGAACTTGCAGCTCGTCGGCCTAGCCGGCGAGCTTTTTTGTTATCCCGGAATCGTATTTTCGGTTCAATTCTCAGCCTCTCAAACAAAATCTCGATCTGTAACATCTGGACCCGATTTGGGCGGCTAGGTGTTACAGATCGAGATGTTTCGGCAGGACGATCCTTGTTTGTCTAAATCTGTAACACGAGGGACGGATTTTGCCGAGTTGTTGTTGCAGATTGAGATTTTCTAGCAGGCGGGTTTGGTTTGTCTTGATCTGCAACACCTGGGGTCGTTTTTGGCCGATGGATGTTACAGATCGAGACATTTTGTTGGGACGGTTCCCGTTGTCTCGATCTGTAACAGGTAGGGGCCAAAAGTGGGCCTAGATGTTACAGATTGAGATGTTTGGTCGGACCGAATTTGTTCGTCTCGATTTGTAACATCTAGGGTCGTTTTTGGTCTGTAAGTGTTACAGATCGAGATTTTCCGACGGACCGCTCCCGTTTGTCTTGATCTGTAACAGCAAGACCCGGTTTTGCCGAGTAACTGTTACAGATTGAGACAAATCGACGGGCCGCCCCGCCCCATCCACCTGCCGTCACCTGATATTCGCCGATTTTCGTTGTGCCGCCGTGCTCTCATGCCATATCCTCTAGACAACTACGCGGCACCATCGCCGCCGCGCCTACAAGAGAGGAATGTCCATGACCGCACCTGCATCCAAACTGCTCCAGCCCATTACGGTTGGCCCCCTTGAGCTCAAGAACCGCATTATGTTCCCGCCGCTGACCACCGGCTACGAGGAGCGCGACGGCTCCATTGGCGAGCGCAGCCTGGCTTTTTACGAGCGCCTGGCCCGTGGCGGCGTGAGCTACATCGTCATTGGCGACGTCGCTCCCGTCATGACCGCGAGCCCCACGCCCAAGCTGGCGACCGACGCCCAGATCCCCACGTTTAAGGCCCTGGCCGACGCCGTCCACAAGCACGGTGCCAAGGTCGCGCTGCAGCTGTTCCACCCCGAGTACGACGTGCCCGGTGTCGGCCGCATGGTCATGGGTTCCATGGCTGCCGCCAAGGCCGCGCAGGAGGCCAAGGCCGCCGGCGACGAGGAGACCTTCGCCGCTAAGATGGCCGAGTCCAACGAGATCCGCAATCAGGCATACGCCAAGCTGCACCACGACATGCAGCACTTTGTGAACGAGGCGAGCGTAGAGCAGCTCACCCAGATTAAGGAGGCCATCGCCGCCTCGGCCGCTCGCGCGCAGCAGGCCGGCATCGACGGCATCGAGGTCCACGGCGACCGCCTGGTGGGCTCGCTGTGCTCGGCCATCCTCAACCAGCGCACCGACGAGTACGGTGGCTCGTTCGAGAGCCGCGTTCGCTACGCGCTCGAGGTCGTCGCTGCCATTAAGGAAGCCGCGCCGCAGCTGATGGTGGAGTACAAGCTCCCCGTGATCATGGAGAACCCCGACGGCACGCCGCGCGGTAAGGGCGGCCTGCAGCCCGACGAGGCCTGCGAGTTTGCCAAGCTGCTCGAGAGCGCGGGCATCGACATGATCCAGGTTGCACAGGCAAACCACACCGGCAACATGGGCGACACCATTCCGCCCATGGGCGCCATGCCCTACAACTGGACGCTGCCGGTGGCCGAGCGCGTCAAGGCCCTGGTCTCCGTGCCGGTGGCAACCGTCGGCCGCGTGGTCTCGGTCGAGGCCGGCGAGAAGATTCTGGAAGACGGCGCGGCCGACATCGTCGCCTATGGCCGCTCGCTCATGTGCGACCCCGACATTGCGCTGAAGGCCGCCACGGGCGAGCCCATTCGCGAGTGCCTCAACTGCAACAAGGGCTGCGTTGACGCGATTCAAAATCGTAAGTACATCTCGTGCGTGCTCAACGCCGAGAACGGCGACGAGGCGACCATCGCCATCAAGCCGGGCGAGGGCGACAAGAAGATCGCCGTGGTGGGCGGCGGTATTGCCGGTCTGGAGGCCGCGCGCGTGGCGGCCAAGCGCGGCTACGACGTGACCGTCTACGAGGCGAGCGATCATCTGGGCGGCCAGATTGTGCTGGCGGCCGCGCCTCCGCGCAAGGACGAGATCATGCGCTCGGTCGAGTACTACGAGAAGATTCTGCCCGGCCTGGGCGTGAAGGTTGAGCTCAACCATGCCGCTACCGCTGAGGACCTCAACGCCGCCGACGCCGCGATTGTGGCCGTGGGCGCGCACGACGTGGTCATCCCCGTTCCGGGTGCCGATTCGGAGAAGGTTGTCTCGAGCTGGGACGTGCTGGCCGGCAAGGTGGAGCTCAGTGGCCGCGTCGCCGTCATTGGCGGCGGCCTGGTGGGCACCGAGACTGCCGAGTACCTGCTGCAGCACGGCTGCGAGGTGGCGATCGTGGAGATGCTCGATAAGATCGCCGCGGGCGAGTCCGAGACCATTCTGCCGCTGATTATGAGCGACTTTGCCGAGCATAACGTGGAGCAGCATGTTAAGACCCGCCTGACCGCCATTACCGACGAGGGCGTGGAGGCCGTTCGCACCACCGAGGACGGCGCCGAGGAGCCGGTGAAGATCGCCTGCGATTACGTGGTGATGGCCGTGGGTTCCAAGGCCAACGGGTTTGACCTGGACGGCGTAACGGTGCCCGTGACCTGCGTGGGCGACTGCTCGGGCGAGCGCACCGCCGACATTGCCAGCGCCATCCGCACGGCATATCACGCGGCCAACGAGCTGTAGTCGAGAAAGCTATCGCGTATTGAGTGGGCGGGGAGTGCCGTATCGGTGCTCCCCGCCTTTTTGTCGATAAGAGGTGCCTCTGACCAGTGGATTCAGAAAATCCGAATCTTATGCATCCGAAAATCCGAATCCTTAGAACATGAAAATCCGAATTATATGAACACGAAAATCCGAATCGCAACCACCCGAAAATCCGAATTTGCTACAGTGGAATAGAAGAATCAGAAAGCAGGAACTGGAAATCTGCGGGGGTGGCTCATGGCAGGCGAGAGGCTACATCGGGACGGATACATCCCACGTATCGTGGATGCGCAAATCGAGCGCTACCTTCGTGTCTTTGGTGCGGTCGAGATTGCGGGCACCAAGTGGTGCGGCAAGACGTGGGCCGCGCTCGAGCACGGGGCGTCCGCCTCGTATGTCGACGAGAATCTCGACCTCGCGCGTGCCGACCCGGCGATGATGTTGCTGGGAGACCGTCCGCATATTATCGATGAGTGGCAGTGCGTTCCCCAGATTTGGGACTACGTTAGACACGAGGTCGACCGCACCCGGGGTACGCGCGGCGCCTATATCCTCACGGGTTCCGCCACGCCTGCGTTTGGTTCAAAGGCGGAGGCGCCCGCGCATAGTGGAGCCGGCCGCATCGGCCGCGTCCGCATGCACCCCATGACGCTTGCCGAGACAGGTGAGTCCAACGGCAAGGTGAGCCTGGCGGGCTTGTTTGAGCATCGTTTTGAGCCCTGCCGGTGCAATGGCGATACGCCGGGGCTTGTCGAAGCCGCTTGCCGCGGCGGCTGGCCCGAGGCGATCGATATGGTTTCGGCTGACGCCCAGCTCATCGCCCGCGAATATCTCAACACCACGTTTTCGAGCAGCTTCCCGGCGGTCGGTCTCGACCCCGATATTGCTCGTCGAGTCTCCGCATCGATCGCGCGCAATCTGGGACAGGCAACCACGTATAAAATGATTCTTATGGATATGTTCGGTGCCGAGGAGGAACCCGCAGCGTTTGCCGATGAGACCAAGGTGCGCAGGTACCTGGATGCCCTCAAAGGCATGTTTATTCTCGAGGAGGTTCCCGGTTGGGTTCCCGCCGCGCGCGACAAACGGCGCTTTACCGTCAAGCCCAAGCGCTATCTGGCAGATCCGAGCCTTGCTTGCGCCTTGCTAGGTATGTCCTCGCGGGCGCTGCTTGCCGACTGGCAGACATTTGGTCTGGTGTTTGAGAATTTGGTCATACGCGACCTTTCGGTCTACGCACGTTCGCTCGACCTGCTGGATAGCACGCCCGTGCGCTATTATCGCGACGATTCGGGCCTTGAGTGCGATGCTATCGTGCAGCTAGCCGACGGACGGTGGGCCGCCTTTGAGATTAAGGTGAGTGAAGATAAAGCGAGCGCCGGCGTCGAGAGCCTCAAGCGCGTTCGCAAGAAGGTCTGTGGAAATCCTCGTTCACGCACACGCGAACCGGAGTTTATGGCCGTGATTGTGGGGGTGGGTGAGTACGCCCGCGAGGTCGAGGACGGTATCTACGTGATACCCGTTCGCGCGTTGGGGTGTTAAGGGGCGGCACGCCGTGTGTCCGCTGCCCGGTGCCACGGATTGGTGCAAGGGGGCCAGGTTTGTTTGCACCATGTTGGTGCGAAGTAACCTGCCCCCTTGCACCAAGGGTTTGACTTTTAAGACATCATTAAGGCTTGCGTTGTGGAGCAAGCCGCAGGTCAATGCTATTCTTTTACCTTATCGTATGGTGTTGTATTCTGCCTGAATTCTCTACCTGCGAACAACGGATAAACGCGACCGAGCGGAAAAGGATGGCACGCCCGCAAGCAGGGCAAACGCAAGCGATGAGTGGCATGGACCGACATAGCGAGCTCCAGCAGCACAAGACGGCGGCCGAGTACCGTCAAGCTGCCGACGAGCACGTGCGGACCCTCAAGGATTTCTGGAAGGATTTCCTGGTGAGTGGTCTGTTTGTGCTGGCCGCCATCGTTGCCATCTTTGCATGCTTGGCCTGGTTTGCCGCGAATAATCGAGTGAGCGCCACGGGGAGTACGATCGGGGCGAAGGCGGATCGGTATACGCTGACCGCCGAGGGCGAGGGCGAGTCCGACGCCCACGTGGGCTATTACGAGCGTTCCGAGCGCACGCCCGAGGAAAAGGATGCCATCGATGGCTTGGATACGACCGACGCCATGACGGTAACGCTCGGTTCCAACCTCAACAACGAGACCGCGGGCTCTCTGTACCCGGGTGCTTGCGGCAAGATTACATTTACGGTGAAGCCGCTGGTGAGTGACCTGGACGGGGTCACGATCAATCTGTCGCGCTTGCTTAAGGTCACGAACATTGTTGGCGTTGTTGGGGACGGGGGAACGCTGGCGCCCGAGGCGGAGGCGCTCCTTGGCTTGATCAAAGGCCACTTGCTGTTCTTTACGAGCTGCGACCAGAACGGGTATTACTCGGGCCGCCTGGTTGATAGCAAGATCGAGATTCGCAAGAACGCATTTTGCAAAAACGGCGATGTGACCAAGCCAACGAACAAGCCCTTCACCATCAACCTGTACTGGGTGTGGCCGGAGTACTTCCAAAACTTCGTCCTTACCGGCAACACGAATTACTACAAGAACCTGTTTGCGGCGGCGGGCGACGCAAAGTCTGACTACGGCGCTTTGCAGGCGGACATGAACGAGCATAAAGCGAACTACTTCTATGGCGCGGCAAACGGCACGAGTGCTGCCAACGCCCCCGAGGTTTCGTCTAGCATGTCCTTCAGCGACACCGCCATCTGCTCGGCGCTGTACAACAATGCCGACGAGCAGATCGGCAATAAGGTCAAATACATCCAACTTAGAATTAGCGCTCAGGAGGGCGTGAGCTCATGAGCACCATGCAAACGCGCCTCGGCGATGCCCGCAATTGGATAGAAAACCGCCGCGCACAGGCCCTTGCGGTCCTGATATTGCTGGCGGCAATCGCTCTTATCATCGGCTTGTCGCTCTCGTGGTTTGTGGGCAGCAAAAGTCTGTCTACGGTGGGCAAGATCCAAACGCCCGCGCAGCTTAAGATCATGGGTCCCAACCAGACGAGCATCGAGCCCATCGAGATTTCGTATGATGAGTCACGGGGCGATGTTAAAAACATAGACGGCACCGTGACCATTCGTCGCGCGTTTTGCGTGCGGAGCGACAATGGCGATCCCGCTGCCGGCGGTCAAGCGTTTGAGCTGCAGGTGGCAAATACCACGAATATCACGGGGCTGACAATCAACGTGTATCACGTGACGGTCAATAATCCGAACGATAAAAACGGCACCGTGGTCGGCCTCGACGGGCTCAACCGCACCTACTCATGGAGCAAGAAGAGCAGCACCCCGATTGAGTTTGCTTTTATCAACTCCGCGGACGGGACAAGTGCGTTGGCTAAAGAGCTTGAGGCAAACGACCCGACGTACGGCTCGTACGTGAATGTCCAGAAAAACGCCCGTCCGCTGTATCGGTACCACAAGTTCGCAGGGAGTGGGCTCGATGGCTGGAATGGCAAAACAGCCAACGCCGCCACGAACTTCATCATCGAATGTACGTGGAATCCGGGCGTTGTGACCGTAAGCGGAAAGACGGTCTCCAACGTCAAAGAGACCGACATGGTTTATCTAATCGCTCGCGTCACGAGCGGCAACTAATAAGTAGGAGGGGAGGGGCGCCAGATGCGAAAAGACAAGAACGAGCAAAATGAAATCGCGAGGCCTGTTGGTAAGCACTTTGCGCAGGTAGATAATTCTAAGACAGAGCCTTGCTGCACGGAGTCGGCGACCCCTACTTCTAAAGTGCGCAAGCGCCTATGGACGGTTGCGGTGCTGCTATGCGCCGTCGCGATTGTGGCGGGTACCTACCTTACCTACACGGCCTTTTTGGCGGGTGACTTTCTTAAGTCGGTCGCTGTCTCGGGCACGTCGCAGGCGCTGTTTGCTTCGGACATGCTCACGGGTTACACGAATGAGACGCTGAATGACGAGGGTATTGCCGTCCGAAGTGTCATCGCCGACACGAGTGGGGAAAACTGCTTCTTTACCTTTCGCATTTACAACCATCTGCTGGGCGACAAGAACAAGGTCAACGACAAGGACGTTAACGCGACGCTGAGCGTGGAGGCGACGGGAACGACGGGCACTTGGAGTGTTAACGGTAAGCCCACGCTGACGGCGGGCGGCACGGTCGACCTTTCCTTCCCTGCCAACAAGGCAACTATGTATACCTATAAGGTTACGTTTTCCAAGGCGGACCTCAACAAAGCATCCTTCACCGTTAAAGCCAAGGTCGGCTCCAATAGCCCCGGCACCAACCTTAAATGGCTCGCCGCCAAGATTGCGCCTTCCGAACGTGCAGAGGTGACGGCTTCGGGCGTTTCGGGCGAGTGGGTCGACAAGAACAAGGATGATACGAATGTCGGCGACTTCGACGCCTACAACTATCGTGTGACCGTTACGGGCGCTACGACTAAGGTAAAGCTCACGTGGGGAAGCGGGGTCGAGCTCGATCCGTTCTTTGAGGCGAACCACAAGAACGGTAATGGGCAAGCAGCCGTCAGCGGCAACTCGATCACATACGATGCATCTCCTGGCTCGGAAATCATCACCTTTTACCGGAAGGGTGATTCGAAGCCGACCAGCTGGGAAGCCATTGGCGTTTCGTGTTCGGCCGCGTAGGGCTAGCCGAAGCAATCCGCAAGCATAGATTTTGAGACCCCGCGCGGGGCATGAGATAGAACGAGGTAGGACCAGATGAGAACGGCAAAGCGCATAACAACCGCATGCCTGACTGCGATCATGATTTTCCAGGCGCTCGCGCCCTCCACAGAGGTGTTCGCGCAAGAGCTCGACGCCGTTATGGAGGCATCCGTCTCCGCCGCGCGCGCCGCGGGCAACACGGCGCGCTCCGTACAGGATGGCGTGGCCACCGCGCTGCAAGATGCTGACCAGGCTGCATCTGATGACGCCGCAACGACTCCGGGCGCCGACGCTGGCGCTACCGAGGGCGGCGACGGTTCTACCAACGCTGGCGAATCGCAGGACTCCACGACCGATGGAACCACTAACGGCGATACCCCAACGGAGGGCGACGCGTCCCAAGATGATGCGGCTACCGATGAGGGCGCTGCTGACGAAGAACAAGCGGATGACGCGGACGCGGATGCTGCTGATCAGGCAGGCGCCAACTACCCCATCGCTACTGTCGAGGCTCTCAGGCACGCGTTGGGTGACGGCAATGTCATCACTGACGACTTGGGCGCCGTCACGGCCATTACCTTTGAGTCCAACGCCGACCTTATCGCCATCTCCAACACCGATCCCGCCATCTACCAGAACGCGAACATCTCCAAAGGTGGCTCGACCGGCATCGACTTCGACGTGTGCGGCGCGGAGATCGTGGACGGCCTGGGTAGCCTCACGTTCCAGGGCTTCGGCAGCGATGCCTACCCTTTCAAAGGTACGCTCGACCTGGGCGGCAGGTCCCTTACCGCCAACAAGACGCTCTTCAACAACATCGAGCTCAGCGACGCCAACAGCACCGTAAAGCTCACCTGGAAGGGTACCGATGCCCAGCCCATCGTGGCCGCAAAGGTCACGGGCGCGGACAAGACGCTTGCTGCCACCGTTACCGTGGGCACGCCCAAGAGCGATGCCGAAAAGGACATCTGCAAGCTAACCTCGCCGCTTGTGGGCGAGGTCACGGGCGCGCTCACGCTTAACGCCACCTATACGACAAGCGCGAACAGCCCCCTGGCAGTCGATATGCAATCGAGCGCAGGCAACATGGGCTTGCTTGCGAACACCCTTGCCGAAGGAGCATCGCTTACGCTTGCGGGCCTTACCCTGCCGGACAACCTCAACGGCACGCCCACCATCAACGCGTTAGCCGCTGACGCCAACGCGACAGCCGCTGACGCCAACGCGGGGGTCTTATCGGCGAGGCGCGGGAGGGTGCCACCGTCGCCCTGCCAACTGGCATCGATGTCTCGGCGCTGAGCGTCGCAGGCGAAAACGCGGCGGGCGGTCTTATCGGTAAGGCGACTAAGCTCACGCTCACCGTGGGCAAGGATAACAGTGGAAAAGAAGCCTCGGGCAAGGCTGTCGCCATCAAGCCCGCGCATGCGGTTGGATCGTCATCTGCCGGGACGTATGCAGGCGGCCTTATCGGCGACGCCTCGTTTGCCGACGCATTCACCATCAACAGCGGCATCTTCGACTTTGGCAAGGGCGTGGCGCTCAGTGTGTCCAACACGAGCGCTGCCCCTTCCGCCGGCGGACTGTTCGGCGTACTCGACATATCGAACGGCGACGTGGCCGTCAATGGCGGTTCGTATACAAGCACGCTACAAAACGGCAAGGATGACAACAAGCACGGCAACTACGGCGGCTTGGTGGGCAAGCTGTGGGGGAGGAAGAACGGCGACGCGCTGCATGCCTTTACGGTGCAGGGTGATACTGCGGTGTCGTTCGGCGTGGGCTCCAACGGCAAACTCACCTACGCAGGCGGCCTAGTAGGCTACCTTGGCGAAGGCGGCGGGAGTACTAACGTGTCCGCCGTGGTCATCAGTGATGCAACAGTGACATGCTCAACCTCGGGCTACGCCAGTGCAAATGGCAAATACGGCGGCGCCGTGGGCGTCGTGGACACCAAAAACGTGCTGGAAGTGCGCGGCCTAACGGTCAAAACCGCCAGCGGCGCTACCATCGGCGGCACAAACGGCGGCTTTGCCGGAGTCGTTGGGTCGTCGTGGCTCGGCATCGTCAAGTTCAGCGGTATCACCGACCTGTCGGATGCCGCCTTCGTGGAAAATGATCACACCGCGCAGCTGATTTATGAGAACTTCAATTCACTGATTTTTGCTGCCGGTAGCGGAAGCGACAGAGGTGCCACCGTAGGCGGTACCACGGAATGGCAATACAAGCGTCCCTCTAAGCCGGTCAAGATCGATGACATCTACAGCTACGGCCAGGTTATTCGCCTGGGTGATAGTTTTATTACGCTGAACCCGACGACACACGAGCTGACTCTACCGGCACCGTTGGAACTGACTAACGGCGTCTATGCTCTAGCCTCGCTTGAGGATTTCGCCAAGCTTGCGATTACCTGGCAAACCAACGGCTACTACTCAATGGTCGAAGGCGTTACCGAAAACAATCTGAATGGTTTAAAGTCCTCGACCATTACGGTGAACGGCACAATTGACCTCAAGGGTACAGGCCTGACGGGCTTCACTCAGGACCGCGCAAACGACTCGCAAGTTTTCTCGGGTACGTTGAACGGCGGCGGCACGATCAAGCTTGCTGTCGGTGAGCCTTACGGCATGCGCGGGAACGCCCCTCTGGGCGCCGACGACATCAGTGCCGGCAACGGAAAAATCTACTGTCACGGCCGCCTGGGCTTGTTCGCAGCAATCAACGGCGCAGCCGCCAACAGCGAGACTGTCTCCAACGTCACCATCGCTGGCTCCATGAGGTTCGATAACGGCTCGGCAATCGAGGCTGGATCGCTTGCGGGCGCCATTGCGGGTGGTCTGACGCTGTCTGGCGCAACGTGCGAAACGAATATCGCATGCGATGATACGTTCACCAACGATGTGAACATTGGTGGTATTGCAGGCAGCGTGTCGGCAGCTTCTACGGTTACGTTTAGGGACAGTAGCAAGGCTCAAGCGAGCATCACTGCAACTAAAACGCTTAATGGCAACAGCCGTATTGGCGGCGCCATCGGCTATGTGGGCAATTATGTCTCGACATTCAACGTTACGGGCCTTGAGGTCAGCGGAAAAATCGAGACCGGCAATTGCGCTAGCGGCAAGATTGCCCAAGTCGGTGGCTTTATCGGCTGCATCGCACAGAGCACCTATGGGGCTGATGGGGCAATAGCCAACTCGGCCAAAAAGGACGTTAACATTACGGGCCTTTCGTTCAACTCGTTCAAGATGGGAGTCGGAAAGAACGGCGATAAGCTCAATGGCGTGGGCGGTCTCTTGGGTTATAGCTGGGGCAACGCGGTCGTAACTATCGGAGATGACAACATTAACAAGAGTGAAAACTCCTATGCTTTGAAAACGACCAACGCTTCTATAACCGCGACTGTGGATGATTCCAAGGAGCTTGGCGGCCTTGTATACGCAGCCAGCGGTCACTGGATTATCAACAACTACGCCATCGATCTCTCGGGCACAAAGATTAATGCAGGCGCCGCTCAGACGCTCGGCGTTCTAGTTTGCCGCGGCTGCAAGGTGGATGATAAGACGACATATGGCGTCGAGAGCTACCTAGGCCTGTACTTGGAGGACAGGGCTTATTGGGATACCGCCTATAGGGTGCCCACCGGCGAGGGGGCCATCGTTGCGTCGGGCGTAACGTCCTTCGATGAATGGGTTGGCAGCGGTGTAAAACCAAACAACGGCAGCAAGCTCATGGACGCCGACTGGAACACGGTCGTTTCGCTACACACACAGAAAAACAAGCTGGACATGGACGGCGATTCCACAAAAGACAACAGCTACCATAATCGCTCGTCTTTCGGTCGAAGCCAGAATACGAACGGCAATACCCGCTACTTCTACAACCTCGACATAGCCTCTAAGAATTGTGAAGGCGGCTTTAGTGGCAGTCAAATCGATACAGCGGACAAGCTGCTCTTATGGTCTGCTTTCTGCTATGCTCCCGCCGGTATTCGTTCGACAATCGTTCCCGATGGTACGACAGGGCTCGATGATTCCATAACCATAACGGGCACAATCGATTTGGCCGGCTACAGCTACTATCCCACTCAACCGATCGGAGAGGTGACGGTTAATAATGCGGCCATCACCTTCTACTACTCCAAGATCAAGGCCGAGCAGAATGGCAACAAGCTAAACTCCGATGCCACCCAGCACGAGAACATGCACTGCGGTCTTTTTCAAACGGTGGCAGACGGCGATCTCACAGTAAGCAACGTCACTTTGGGTGGTACCGTTGGGCCCGTTATCAATGACGGAAAGAGCTCTACTGACGCTATTGGCGCGGGCGGAAGCTCATCGGGCGCGCTCGTGTGCCGCTACGTGTATGGGTCCAGCGACGGCAATGGCACCAAGATTAGAAAGATCTCAATTGATGATCTTACACTCAACAATCTGATTGTCGACGGCGCCAACAGCGCCACGGACGCTAACGCCTATATGCCTCTGCTCATCAACGAGATGCAGAAGTACGTGAGCCTGAACGCGAAGAATATCAAGACTACTGGGTACACGAGTGGCACCAAGGCGGCTACGTCGCTGTTCGGAAAGCTTGGTGTAGGCAGTGAGGCCGATCAGGTGACGGCGAAGTTTGAGCAAATCAGCTTGCCCAGCCAAGAGAACAATACGATCTTCACCCATGCGAGCCTGCTGGAGAGTTTTGGCTACGGAAGCACGGGCACGGGCTCTGCGGACTACACCTTTACTAGGGCTGATGCCGATGCGGGCAAGGTGACCTACGGATCCGAGATTGATGGGAGTACGGAGTACCCGGGCAAGCAGCTTTGGTATTACGACGAAGCGACGTATGGTGCCGTGAGCGGCTATGTGACGGTTGATGGTAAGAAGGACGGTGACGTCAGGCCTTGGTTCGGTGACTACCTTCCTTATGTTTACAAGGGAAAAGCCGCCGAGGATGGCGTCCAGTATCACGAAATTAAAGTCAACCAGCGCATTCCAAAGCTGGTAATGGGATGTGGTACCTACGGCGATCCTTATTCCGTCACAAACGCGGCGGAGATGAATGCCATTGCCAACTACATTAATAACATGACGGCGCTTGACGGCTGGGAGGTCACCATTGTCGCCGACCAGGGTAGGCTCTGCACTCGCCGCGGCAGCGATCACTCGACCGACAATGAGGTTACGTACGTCTACAAGCAGGCGAACGGCACCGATAATAAATGGGAGAAGAAGACCGGAGACGCGTCGACCAATTCCCCGCAGACGCTGAGCGACGAAACCATGCACCGCTATATGCAGAGCGCGTATTACAGCATCGAGCCTACTGAGGGCAATACGATTACTCTCGACGGCGCATCGTTTGGCGGTTTTGGAAATAGGGCCAACCCGTTTAGGGGCGTCATCGTTGGCAACTTTGGCAGTGATAATAAAAACGCAACCATCAAGATAGAGAATAACGAGGGTTCGCTTCGCGGCCTTATTCCCTATAGTTACGGCAGCGTGGTGCGCGATCTGAATATTCGCTATGTGAACGCGTCGGCGACTATTACTTATTCTGCCAAGGATGCCGACGGCGTTCCGACGGCGTTTTTCGGTGGCGTTGTCGGCTGCATCCTTGGTGGCGATAACATTATCGATGGCGTGGTCGTTAATGGGACGACGGCCGAAAACCCTACAACGGGATTTACCGTCACGGGCGGTGGCGACAAGCCGCATCTTGTTCCCATTGGTGGCTACGTCGGTGCCATTGCGGGTGGCGGCGTGATTTTCCGCAATATGGACAAAAGCGGAAAATCTTCCTGGCGTGCTGGAACTGGTGACAAATCTCGTGGTCTGGGAAAGGGCAACTTTGATCTCTACAACAATCCCTACGTCGGTCGCGTGATTGATGGCTATGCCTTTAGCGAGGGCTGTAAGGTTGAAAACGGTAACGCTAACTACCAGATTAACGAGCTCACAAAAAAAGGAACCCCCTGTGTCACCACCACGGGCACCGACAACAAGTACCTCGGCACTAACGCCGAGGCTCCTGTGACCATGGTGAAAAACGCCCAGGGCCTTTTGGTGCTCTCGGCCATCATCAGCTCGGGTGCGGGTGCTGGCGCGGCACATACCAACTACTCCAATAATGGCGTGTTCCGCGGTTCCAAGGCTTACTGGGGCAGCGATTCGCAAGACCCGGCGATATGCGGCTACCTGTTTGGCAACAAGGAATATGGCAAGGTACGGAATGCTAACTACGCAAATGTGGGCAAGCCTGAGAGTGCTGCCGGCGATTTCGAAATCGCCAAAAACGACGACCAGAAGGCCCCCGGCAAGCAGGGGTGGCACGGCCCGCTCGACCATGATGACGATGTAAATTCGCCCTACCTGGTGGCGTCCTACGCTGCCGACTACCAAACGGGCTATGTGTGCGCGTCGAAATCGATCGGCATGAGCTTGGAGTTCAAGCAGGGCGACACCTACGATATGACCGACTACGGCACGGGGTACGTGGGCCTAAACGGCCGCTACTATTCCAATGCCTGCAATTCGAACCAGCCGGGCACCGACCGCGACCGTATTACGCCGCACGTAGCCACGATCGACGGTAACGGCGCCACCATCACGGTGGGTACCGAAGGCACCGCCTACGGCGTCGTCGAATACGCCGACGACGACTATAAGGTCTCGGGCGTGGGTGGTCTATTCAGCACCGTGATGTTCACCTCCACCAATGTGGGGCAGAGCGTCACCGCGAACGACGGCGCGCAGGTCAAAGACCTCACCTTTAGCAACTGCAACGTAGCGCTCACCTATATCGACACCAACGGCGAAGCCAAACCAGGAGAGGCGCCGAACGACCTTACCGGTGCCGGCCTTTTGGCGGGTGCAACGGCCAACTACGACGACGGCACGTGCGGCATCTACCGCAACGTGCAGATGAAGAACTGCACCGTGTCGGGCGCAAAGAGCGTAGGAGGGCTTCTTGGCAGCTCGGGCCGCGCCAGACGAACTACGAGCGAAGACAGAACCTATATGGTCGAGTTCGGGGACGGGTGGGGCCCCGCGTATCTCTATGACTGCTCATACACTGGCCTTAACGTCACGGGCGAGAAGAATGTCGGTGGCTATGTGGGTACGGTCGCCTCGGCGTGCGGTGTGTGGACAACCGCAGGCACAGGGGTGAGCGAAAGGACCGTTGGCAAAAACTCGACCATAACTGCCACAGGGACAGTGCCCTACGTGGGCGGCGTGCTCGGCTATGTCGAAAGAAGCGATATCTCGGTCAACACCAACATCGGCACCACCACAGCGGCCCAGTCGTCGTGCACGGCGGTCATCTCTGGGGTAAACGTGCTAGCCACCGGGTCGAACTCCGATGACCATATGGGCGCCGGCGGCGTGGTCGGACGCGCCCGTGGCGGCGTTATTTCTATGAGCAACGTGCGCATTGATGGCGGAAACGGCACCGAGAACGCCGTCATCGGCGATAAGGCCGGAACGAACAATAGCATCTACAATGCGGGCGGCCTGATTGGTGAGGTTACGAGTAGCGGTAGCCCCAACAAGTACTGGTTCGACGACTGCAGTGTCAAGAATGTCAGCATCGCCGGCACCGGCAAATGCTCGGGCGGGCTTATCGGCTACTTCTTCAGCAATGTGAATATAGCCTGCAACAACATCGCGATCGAGAACGCTACGATTAAGGGTAACTGGAGCGGCGGTCTGCTGGGCGCGAATAACGCGAGTAACAGCGGATCCGTCGTCATCGACGTTACCAACACAAAGGTATCCAACACCACGTTTAGCGAAAGGTCCAACGGCGGCATTATGGGCGACGGGCGCGGCCAGTTCCATCTGTTAAACGTGCTCATGGACAGTAATAGCTACAATGCGGGCAAAACCCAGGGCGTACTCTTGGGCGAGGTTGACACGGGGGATGGTAAGTACAGCCTTTCCGCAGCGGGCGTGGAAGTAAAGCCCGGTAGTGGCAAGACCACGAGCGACCTGCCGCCGATGGTTTACACGACCAATACGAATACGGCTGCTGTTAACGAGAAAACTTATATTGCCTTCGGCGACTACAACGGCACGGCTGCCGCGCCCAACGAGAACAAAACGCTTTACGGCGCAGGCGATACTGCTACCACGGCAACGAGTCCGTACGTGACCACGAGGCCCGTGAGCGCGCTGGCGGTGCGTGCCTCCGACGGCGACACCACCGACCGCTACCTGTTTGGCGACGGCGCCGCCATTGACACCGCGACGACCATCCAAAGCCAAGCGGGTGCCCGCGTTCCCGGCCGCTACACCTACACCAACATCGCCGGCATCAATGATGCCGGCGCATACCAAAACACGAGCACCTATAGCGCGGACAGCTCGCGTAGCACCTATAACGCTAACAACATTACTTCGGGCAAGAAGGCCAAAACTGACTCCCCCGTGCTCGTGATTCCGGGCAACGATACCACGACGGTGGAGAGCTACCTGAACATCGTGACCAATGGCGGCTTCTCCGATGCCCGCCGCCTCAACGGCAGCACCGCGCATGTGACCGCCACCGCCGAGGTCTTCTCGCTCGCCGATAACGGCACCTTCGTCAAGGACGTAGCCGCCTCGCGAGCGCCCACGCTCAAGGTGCTCAACAATGGCACGAGCTCTATGGCATTCCGCGCGAGCACCGACTGGGACAATGAGCAGGGGCGCTTCACGCTGCTTACGGTCACCTTTGGCGAGGCCGGCCAGAGCAACCGTGTACAGGTACCCATCATCGTCAAGCGCATGCTCGAGATCGACTTTACCGCCACCTACTCCGAAGGTGCGAACTTCAAGGCTGCCGACTATGCGACAAAATACGACAAGCACGTACTTGTGAGCAGCGGCGACACCATGACCGGCTACCTTACCTGGACCTATGGCAGCGCTCGGGGCAAGCCGGTCGATTACGGCTGGAACACGCTGCTCGAAGCCGGCGGCTCTATGGGTCCGCTCAACAAGAGCATTACCTTCGGTGCCACGCTGCCCGAGGGTACACAGCTCACACTCGTGGACACGGCCAACAACAGCCGCGAATATCACTACACGGTGGGCACGGGTGGCGCGACGTCAGTCAAGCTCACCGAGTTTGTGGACGCTGGCAACAAGGCTTACTACACCGAACCGTGGCTGAGCGAAATCGTGGGCGTGAAGGCCGATGAGGCCAAGGAGGACAAGGACGGCGCTTGGGTCAAGCTCGCCGATGACGAGGTCAAGGACAAGAGCCAGGCCGAACTCGCGAAGATGGTTGGCGCCAAGGTCGATGGCGCGTACTACCGCGCGCGCACTTCTTCCGACGCGACGGGCACGTTCTATACCCTCTCCGTTGATAAGGAAGAGCCCAAGAGCGAAAACTTCTACTTGGTGGTGCGCACGCCGGCGGGGTCCGCGGGCGTCAACGGCTACACCGCCACCACGGTGGACACGAGCCTCAACGAGCACATCAACTACCTGCTGCGAGGCAAGAAAGCAGCCGACGGCAAGGCTGCCGAGGATGGGCACCAGAATACGCCCTCGACCTACAGCGTGGCATCAAACTACACGCACAGCCTCGTTGACAACAAGCGTAACCTCGTCGACAACAGGGACAGCATCAACCGGATGGAGCTCAAGGAAGCCACCTATTCGCTTTCCATGAACGTGAGCGACACCGTGACGTTTGACTCGAGCCAGCAATACACGAGCTCTGACGCGCTGTATTATCAGCTCGATTCGTCGCTTGTCACCTATCACGATGGCGTCATCGCGGGCTCGGTAGGATACCCCACGGGCACGCAGGGCACGTATGAGTTCTACGTTAAGGTGGGTGATAACTACTACACCTGGGGCGGGTCGGGTTGGAATCTGGCCGGCACGAAGGAGACCCCAGTGGTGTCGGGCCTTAGTTGGACTGCGAACGGTGGCGACATGTCACTGGTGCTTACCGATGCTGAGGGTAATCCCATCGATATGTCGGGCCTGCGCGAGATCGCCAAGAACCATGTCAACGCCTTCACCGTTACCATGAGGGCCGCGCTCACCATGACGGAGCCTGCCTGCCAGGCGGGTATCGTGGCCTCGCAGAACAGCGGCACCGACCGCTACACCAAACCCAACTACCGCGCGTACCTTTCCACGCATGCCGACACGCTCAGCACCAGTAGCAACTCGGCATACAACGATGGCGGCGCCGGCTACTACCGTATGGATGTGGGCTCATCGACCATCGCGCTCGAGGCGTCTAAGAAATCCCAGTTGGGCATCAACATCGATGACCTCAAGTCCGCTGACGGCGAGATCGCTCTGGTGGGTACCTACGACCTGAGCAAGCTCACGGGCGCCGAGGCTAAGATCGACGCCGCAAACACGGTGACCTACACGCTGAGCCTGGAGCAGCGGCAAGATAATGGCGGCTATGCTCCGGTCGGCGATATCTCGAACTACATTACGGTGCTCGGCAGCGATTACCTAGGCACGGGTGCGGCATCCGCCGACGGCAACAGCTATGTGTTCACCGACACCAAGACCAACGGCGCGTTCCTCACGCGCGACGGCAACAGCCTTGCCTTTAAGCATGCCTTCCGCGTTAAAGTGAATACGAATGTTGAGGGTGAGAACCAAACTTACGCAAACTACCGCTTGGTGCTTACGGCCAATATTATGACCGGCAACGTTGTCGACGACACACCGGTCAACGTTAGCAACCTTGATGGCTATTCGCACTCCGACTACGTGACGTACACGCTAGCGCGCATCAACACCGAGGGCATTCGGCACGAGACGAAAACCAACTAGCTACGCGAGGGGCGGCAACCACCCGGTTGCCGCCCTTTTTCTTGTTCGCTTGGCCTACTGCTGCCCCAGCTCTCCACCAACTTTCCAGCTGTCCACTTAACTTACCACTCAAGGTGGAAAGCTGGAAAGTTAAGTGGAAAGCTGGTAAGTTAGGTGGAAAGTTGGAAAGTTGGGAGGTTCGGCATGAATGAGGAGTGGTTGGCGCAGGTTATCCATCATCTGCGGGCAATAGGAAACGACACCCAGCAGTACGAAGTAAAAGAAGCCAAGGGCGCGCTCCCCAAAAGCATCGTCGAGACGCTTTCGGCATTTTCCAACGCGCAGGGCGGCTTTATCATCCTCGGCATTTCCGAAAAGAACGGGTTTATGCCCGTCGAGGGTTTTGATGCCCGCAAGATGCAAGACGCCCTCTCTTCTGCATGTGAAAAGCTGACGCCCGTTGTGAGGCCGGATATCCAAGTGCTCCCCTTCGAGGGTAAGCTGGTGCTTTGCGCGCGCATCAAAGAAATGCATCCACGCGATAAACCCTGCTATATTGCGGCACGCGGAATGTACGATTCGTCCTTTATCCGTACGGGCGACGGCGACCGGCGCATGACTCCCTACGAAATCGATCGCTTTATGGAGGAGCATGTTCAGCCTACATACGACGACGAGCCGGTCGAAGGTGCCACGCTCGATGACCTTGACGCCGATCTTTTGCAAGGGTTTATAAAACGCCAGCGCGAGCTACACCCTAGGCTTTTGGGCACCAGAAGCGACGATGAGATTCTCCTTGACCTGCATGTGACCAAAAGGGTGGACGACGCAATCGTGCCGACGCTTGCTGCAATTGTCGCGATGGGACGGTTTCCGCAAAAGTTCTTCCCACGTCTCAATGTGACCTTTACGGCGTACCCCGGGACCACAAAAACGCAGCGAGTAAGTGATAACAAGCGTTTTGTGGATTCTCAGACCATTTTGGGTCCGATCCCTTTCATGATTGAGGACGTGCTTGCCGCCGTTGCGAGAAACACCCGAAACGCAGCGGTTATCGAGGGCGCGTTCCGGAAAGATGTGCCCGATTATCCGCCCGTGGCGCTGCGCGAGGCGGTGGCGAACGCGCTCATGCACCGCGACTACTCTTCCGCCGCGCGCGGCTCACAAGTGCAGGTCAACTTGTATATCGACCGCGTCGAGATTCTCAATCCCGGCGGGCTGTACGGCGACGTAACGATCGATTCGCTGGGAGTTTCTGGGGTTTCGTCATCCAGAAACCAGTTCCTTTCAAATATCCTCGAGACCACGCCGTACCCAGACGGTGGCTACGTGGTCGAAAATCGCGGCACTGGTTATCAGGAGATAGGTGAGCAGCTCGAGCGGGCAAACATGTTGCCGCCCGAACCAAAGAACTCGACAGTTTCTTTTTCGTTGACGTTCGATAAGCGAAAGATAATGCGGGCGGAACAGGTGACGTCTGTGGGGCATGTGGACGAGGCAATCTTGGATTACCTGGCAACACATTCTTCGGCCTCGACCAAGGAGCTCACCGACGCTTCGGGTTTGAGCAGGAGCGCCGTTTCCAACCACATAAAAGGCTTGATTGGTGCGGGCAAGATTGAGGCGATGGAGCCTCCGCGCAGCCCGCGACAACGGTATCGACTCGCGAAGTAGGGCTGTCCGTCGCCCATGCTTCGGTCTCCCAACTTCTTTCCAGCTTTCCACTTAACTTACCACTTAAGGTGGAAAGCTGGAAAGTTAAGTGGAAAGTTGGGAAGCAAGTGGAAAGCTGACATGTTAGGTGCGGACTGACGAGGGGTTAATAATTGCACAAACCATACCAGCTAAACAAAAAGATACCAATCTGGTTGGTAAAACACCGTCAATGAGCCGCGAGCCAACTAGCTGCGTAAATAAAACCTAAAGAACTGTTGCAAATGAATGGCAAATACCCAGATGCCGCCGTTGCGATTTTCAATTAACTGTTACGCGGGAACAGCAAAATGCTACTATCTAACAAGCACGTAAGAAAGCAAATTAACGGTTAAGGCTAAGAAGTGGCAGGTATGTCGGAAGCAACTAGGACTCGCACGCATGCGCCCGAGGTTAGGCAGCGCGCCGTCGAGATCCTCCAAGAGGGGGTCGGTCACCGCGCCCTCGCCGCAAAGCTTGGCATTCCCCAGGCCACGGCTCGTCAGTGGGCCCGCGCATATGCCGTGGGCGGTGCCGACGCCGTGCTCAACGCGGGCGCTCGTCATCACACCTATTCGTACGACGTAAAGCTCGCCGTGGTTAAGGACCGTTTGGAAAACGGCCTGACGGTTCGCGAGGCTATGATCAAGCACAAGATTCCCAGCGAGTCTTCAGTCAAGGCTTGGTGCCGCCAGTATCGCGAGAGCGGTGAGTCCGCGCTGGTCGATAAGCCGCGCGGCCGCAAGCCGCGCGTTAAAAAGGCGGAATAGCGAACGGGATGGTGCGCCCACAGGGGCGCATTTTTCTTGCCGCCCCTCTGCTCCAATGCGGGCGTGCCCTTACCCCGTACGCCTAAAACTCCCCAGTTGACCGAAAACCCGCCGCCGCTACTCCTCAATTGAGCTATAACGTTAAACAATTGCAGCGTTTTTGCATGGGGGAGTGATGGTATGACGCTACTGTATTTCCTTACCCTGTTTCCGCTGGTACCGGCGCTGGGCATGCTGCTCGCGCGCGGTGACCGCGCCCGCGATGCGGTGGGGCTCATAGGTTCCGGCATCATTATGGCGGTGACAGTTGTAGTCGCCGTCATGTTTTTTGGCGCGGGCCCGCAGAGCTTTGAGGTTGCCTCCGGCACCTCGCATGTGCTCTCGATCATCAGCTCCGCCATCGATGTCATCCTGTGCGCCGTCATCCTATACAACGCGTATAAATATAGGAACGCGCTCACCACGGTGCTCGGCATAGTCCAGCTGGTGGGCTCGCTCGCCTTTGCAGCCATGACGCTGCCCGCGGCCGAAGCCGTCACGGCAACGCCGCTCTACCTGGATTACATGAGCGTGATCATGGTGCTCGCCGTCGGCATTGTCGGCAGCCTTATCTGCGTGTATGCCCTGGGCTACATGAAGGACTTCCAGGCCCATGACGAGCACGAGGCTGCGCTGCGCGGGCAGACTGCGCCCGACCGACGCCCGCAGTTCCTGGCGCTTATGTTCCTGTTCCTCTCGGCCATGTTCGTCATCGTGACGAGCGGCAACCTTGAGTGGTTGTTCTGCGGCTGGGAAATCACCACCGTGTGCTCGTTCCTCATGATTGGCTACACGCGCACGCCCGAGGCCATCAAGAACGCCTTCACCCAGATTATCCTCAACATGCTGGGCGGCATCGCGTTTTTGGCCGGACTCATGTACCTGCACGTTAACGGCATGCCGCTGACCATCTCGGGCATGATCGAGCTTTCCGGCGCCGGAACCGCGCAGTCCGCGCTGCTGGTGATGCCGGTCATCCTGCTGTCGCTCGCCGCACTCACTAAGGCCGCGCAGATGCCGTTCCACACCTGGCTGCTGGGTGCCATGGTTGCCCCCACGCCCACGAGTGCCCTGCTGCACTCGTCAACCATGGTCAAAGCCGGCGTGTTCCTAATGGTCAAGCTGAGCCCGCTCTATGCCATCTATCCCGTGACCGGCTTTATGGTCACGAGTGTGGGTGCCATCACGTTTTTGCTCGCTGCCCTCATGGCCATCTCGCAGAGCAACGCCAAGCGCGTGCTCGCGTACTCCACCATTTCCAACTTGGGCCTCATCAGTGCCTGCCTGGGTGTCGGCGCGCCCGAGGCCGTGTGGGCCGCCATCTTCCTAATCCTGTTCCACACGGTGGCAAAGTCGCTGCTGTTCCTGTGCGTGGGCACCGCCGAGCATCATATCGGCAGCCGCAATATCGAGGACATGGACGGTATGTTCAGCCGTATGCCACACCTGACGCGCTTGATGATGCTGGGCATCATGGGCATGTTCGTGGCGCCGTTTGGCATGCTCGTGTCCAAGTGGGGCGCTCTGGTGGCGTTTGCGCAGACCGGCAACGTGCTCATGATCATGGTGCTTGCCTTTGGCTCGGCCGCGACGTTTTACTTCTGGGGCAAGTGGCTTGCCAAGCTTTCGGGCGTCGACCCCACGGCTCAAAACGTTGAGGTCAATGTCCATAAGACTGAATGGATGGCGCTCAACACCATCGCCGCGCTGCTGATTCTGTGCTGTGTGGCGTTCCCGGTTATCTCGAGCGGCCTGGTGTCGCCTTACTTGGCCATGGTGTTTGGCCGCGTGCCGTACGTTATTGGCAAGGACGCCATGTATCTGATGGTGGTTATCGTGGCGTTTATCGCCGTGGTGCTGCTGACGTCGTTCCGCGTGAGCAATAAGCCGCACGTCAACGTGTACCTTTCGGGCGTGGGAACCGACAAATATCGCCATTTCCGCGGCTCGATGGGACACGAGGTGAAGGCCGAAAAGCGCAATTGGTACTCGGAGGACGCCCTTGGCGAGAAGCGTATTGGCCCCGCGGGTAGCGTCGTGTGCTGCAGCATTATCTTGTTTGCGCTGCTGTGTTGCGCGTGGATTGGGCCCGAGCGGCTTGCCATGAGCGCGCCCTCGGTGCTGCGTGGCAAGTATTTTGAAGGTTCGGGCGTCGTGGGCATCTTTATAGGCACCGTGGCATTTGCCCTGATTGCGCCGCTTGTGGGCGGTTTGATTGACGGTCTTGACCGCAAGCTGTCCGCTCGCATGCAGGGTCGCGTGGGGCCGCGTCTGCTGCAGCCCTTCTACGACGTTGCCAAGCTGCTGCGCAAAGCCCCTGCCAGCGTAAACACCATGGACGATACCTACATGGCGTGCGCGCTCATCTTTACCGTCGTGGGCGGCGGCATCTTTGTGTCGGGCTCCAACACGCTGCTGTGCGCCTTTATGGTGACGCTCGCCGCGATCTTTGTGGTGCTGGCGTCCGCCTCGACGCAAAGCCCGTTTGCCCAGGTCGGCGCCGATCGTGAGTTGCTGCAGGTTATGAGTTACGAGCCCGCCGTTCTGCTGATGAGCGTGGGCTTGTACCTTGCCACCGATAGCTTCGATTCCATTGCCGTGACGGGGCAGTCGGCCCCCATCATCGTGTACAGCGCGCCCATCTTCCTCGCGCTGCTCGCGGTGCTTACCATCAAGCTGCGCAAGTCGCCGTTCGATCTTTCGTATTCACATCACGCGCATCAGGAGATCGTCCAGGGCGTCGCCACCGAGATGAGCGGCGGCACGCTGGCCAAGATGACCCTTATGCATTGGTGCGAGACCGTGCTGTTTTTGATGTGGGTGGGCATGTTCTTTGTTTGGGACAACCCGGTGAGCTGGGTGGTCGCCCTGGTCGTGATGGTCGCGACGTATTTTGTCGAGGTGCTGATCGATAACACCTTTGCCCGCAGCACCTGGCGCAGCTGCTTTAAGCTCGGATGGAGCGTGGCGCTGGTGTTTGGCCTGCTCAACCTTATGCCCATTCTCGTCGACGTGTTTATTTAGGAGGCGGCATCCATGGATCATAAAATGTCGCGCTCGCCGTGGGTTATTCATTACGACGGTTCGAGCTGCAACGGATGCGATATCGAGGTGCTGGCCTCGCTCACGCCGCTGTTCGATGCGGAGCGCTTTGGCGTGGTCAATACCGGCAACCCCAAGCATGCGGACATCTTTTTGGTGACGGGTTCGGTCAACGCTCAGAATCTGCCCGTCGTGCGCCAGATTTACAACCAGATGCTCGAGCCCAAGTGTGTGGTGGCCTGCGGTATCTGCGCGTGTTCGGGCGGCGTGTTCCGCGATGCTTACAACGTGATCGGCGGCGTGGACCGCGCGATTCCCGTGGACGTGTACGCGCCCGGGTGCGCCATTCGCCCCGAGACGGTGATCGATGCCATCGTGGAGGCGTGCGGCATCCTGGACCAGAAGGAGGCCGTGATGCGCGCCGGCGGTGACCCGCTTACCGTGGGCGGTGCCGCTACCTGGGACGGCGGCGTTGAGTTGGGCGAGGACGGGTTTGTGCCTGCTGTGGGGGCCGGGGCTGACGGTGCCGGTGGCGGCGACACGGCCGCTGGGACGCCTGCCGCGCCCGCCGCTGCAAAGGAGGCCGAGTAATGCAAAAGGCTATCTATACCACCGTCGGGATCGACGAGCTCCTGTCGCATGTCCAGGCGCTCAAGGGCGTCGGCGCGCGCTTTGTGCAAATGCACGCCGAGCGCAACGTCGACGACGGCACGTATCGCCTGGTCTATACGTTTATCAACGTCCGCGCTGCGCAAGAGCAGATCGCGCGGGACAGAAACTATGCGATTGAGAACCTGGTAGTCGAGGGCATCGACCAGTATCAGGAGATTCCGTCCATCAGCTCGTACTATCCGGCGGTGTTCCCGTTTGAGAACGAGGCGCACGACCTGTTTGGTCTTGCCATTACCGACATGCAGGTCGACTTTAACGGCTTTTTCTACCAGGTCTCGACCGCCGAGCCCATGAGTGTGATCACGCCCGAGGTGAAAGCTGCGCGCGAGAAGGCCATGAAGGTCCGCGCCGCCGCCGAGGCCAAGGCGCGCAAAGCCGCGGCCGAGAAGGCTGCCGCTACCGCGGCCGCCGCGGGGAAGGGCGCTGTGGGCGCTGGCGATGCTGCGGGTGCTGCCGTCGCTCAGCCCGCTGCGGCTGCCGGCTCCGATGCTCAGCACGATGAGGCTGCTGCGAAGGCCGCGCTCAAGGCTGCCGAGATGGAGGCAAAGCTCGCCGCCATGGATCCCGAGAAAGCGGCCAAGGTCCGCGCGGCGCTTGCCGCCAAGGCCGCCCGCGATAAGCAGAAAAAGGAGGCGTAAGGTCCATGGCACATCGCTCCGTTATTCCGTTTGGCCCGCAGCACCCAGTGCTGCCCGAGCCGCTTCATCTGGACCTGGTGATCGAGGACGACCGCGTCATCGAGGCAATTCCGCAGATTGGCTTTGTGCACCGCGGACTCGAGAAGCTCACCGAAAAGCGCGATATGCATCAGTTTGGCTACATCGCCGAGCGCATCTGCGGCATCTGCGCCGTGGGCCACAGTTGCGGCTATGCCAGCGCCTGCGAGCGCATGCTCGACATCGAGGTGCCCGGCCGCGTGCAGTATATCCGCACCATTTTGCACGAGCTTTCGCGCGTTCACTCGCATCTGCTGTGGCTGGGCCTGCTCGCCGATGCCTTTGGCTTCGAGGCGCTGTTCTACCGTTTGTGGACGCTGCGCGAGCAGATTCTCAAGATCTTTGAGAGCACGTGCGGCGGTCGCGTGATTCTGTCGATTAACGAGATCGGCGGCCTTAAGCACGATATCGAGGACTCCGAGCTGGCAGGCATTGTCCAGACGCTCGACGCCATGCGCCCCGACTACGAGGCCCTGGTGCATACGTTTTTGGATGATGACAGCTGCGGCGAGCGCCTGCACGGCGTGGGCGTGATCAGCAAGAAGGACGCGCTGGATCTGTCGATGGTCGGCCCGTTCGGCCGCGCCTCGGGCGTGGACTATGACGTGCGCATATTTGGCGACGGTGCCTATGCGGATTTGGCTGCGTTTGAGCCAATTGTCGCTACCGATGGCGACTGCTATGCCCGCTGCCAGGTGCGTTGCGCCGAGGTCACGCAGGCTATGGACATCATTAAGGAGCTTGTGGGCAAGATTCCGCACGACGGTATCGGCGGGCGCACCAAGCTTACGCCGGCCGACGGCGCGCGCGGCGAGGTTGTGATTGAGCAGCCGCGCGGCGAGGCGTATTACTATGTGCGCGGCAACGGCACCAAGAACTTGGACCGTTTCCGTGTGCGCACGCCGACGTCGCAGAACCTGGCGGGTCTGACACATGCGCTGCAGGGCGTGCTCCTTGCCAACGTGCCCATGATTATCCTGACCATCGACCCCTGCATTAGCTGCACGGAAAGGTAGGTACGGCATGAGTTTGCTGACATTTGCCAAGACGGCCTTGGGTTCTATGGTCAAGCAGCCGGTTACGGTGTGCTATCCGCAGGAGAAGCTGGCGGCGCCCGAACGCTTGCGCGGGCATATCGTCAACGACATGGATGTGTGCATCTGCTGCGGCATGTGCGCGCGTCGCTGCCCGGCGGGCGCGCTTGCGGTCGATCGCAAGGGCGGAACGTGGTCGATTGACCCATATGCCTGCGTGGTGTGCGGTGAGTGCATCGAGAGCTGCCCCAAGCACTGCCTGACTATGGACACCGCCCGCACTCCAGTCGCAGCGGATAAGACTCCCACGGTAGAAACCAAGCCGGAGTAGCGCTGGAATAGAGCTGGAATAGGGGGCGGTGGGGCGAAATTGCCCCACCGGCCCCGCGCGTGAACTCGCGGTTGGGCCGCTACGAACAAAACTATGCCGGTTTACTACGATGAATTCGACATTCCCGATCATGATTGCATTTTTCTAAATATCACAAGCGTTCTACCTGCGGTTTTGCAAGCGCGCAATTTGCCGTGGTCGAAGGTGGGCGATTCATCGTAGTAATCCGGCATAGTTTTGAAATGGTATTAAATCGGTGGCAGCCATTTTGCTATGCCTGGGCGGTCGGCCGCTGGGTAATTACCCTCGCAGGTAGGCGATGGCGATCTGTGTGCGGTTGCGCAGACCCATTTTTGCCAGAATCGAGCTGATGTGGTTGCGCACGGTGCCTTCGCCCATATAGGCGGTGGCGGCGATCTCCTTGTTGTCGAGGCCGCGGGCGATGAGCTCGGCGACTTCGAACTCACGGTCGGTCAGGCTGGCAAAGGCGGCGGGCCGGCGGGGCATGCCCGCCGCGGCACCCGCCCCATCAAAGTTGATGTCCTCGATCGCCTTACCCTCGAGCACACGTTTGCCGTCCATGACCTGCGTCAACGCCGGCGGAATGGCGGCGACATCGGTTTTGATCAGGTAGCCGCGGGCGCCCAGTTTGAGCGCCGATACAATGTACTCGTCATCCGAGAATGTCGTCAGAAACACGACGCGTGCCGCGGGGTCGCGCTCAAGGATCTCGCGTGCCGCCGAAAGTCCGTCACGCCCCGGCATCTGGATGTCGAGCAGCGCGATATCGGGCGCGTGCTCGGCGTAGAGCGCCATCGCATCGTCGCCGTTGGCGCCGGTGCCCATCACTTCGATCTGCGGCTGGGCGCCCAGGATAATCTTGAGCGAATCGACCACCAAGCGGTCGTCGTCGACAACGATGAGCCTCATCGGCCCTCATCTCCTTGCGGTTTGGGAACGGTGACAAACACACGCCAGCCGCCGGCGCCGGCGCGCGGGCCGGCGGTAAAGGTGCCGCCAAGCGCCTCGATGCGCTCGCGCATGGAGCCGAGCCCCATGCCTTCTGTGACGTTGCGGCCGCTTGCTTGAACCCCGCCCGCGCCATCGTCGGTAACGATGAGCTGGTAAAACGACGGATGCTCCATGCACCGTACGGTGACAGTATGGGCGCAAGCGTGGCGCATGGTGTTGGAGAGCGCCTCGCGCAGGACCGCCGCAAAGCAGTTGGCAACGTTTGCGGGTGCATGCTCGGTCATAACTTCAAGCTCAATCTGCGGACCGCCGTCCGAGCGCGCGCCTTCAACAATGCGTTCGAGCTGCACGGAAAGGTCGACAGCGTTGTCGTTGAGCGCGTGGACGCTGGTGCGTACGAGCTGGAGCGCCTCGTCAACCGTGCGTTTGACGTCGGCGAAATCGGCGGCGACGCCGGGCTCGTCGGCGTGGACCACGCGCAGGGCTTCGGCCTGCAGTGAGGCGCGCGTGAGCTGGTGCCCGACGTTATCGTGGATCTCGCGCGCGATGCGGGCGCGTTCGGCGAGCGTCGCGAGCTCGACTTCGTAGTCCTGACGATCGGCAAGGTCGCGGTTACGTGCCTCGAGCACGAGGGCTCGTTCCTGCAGCTCGTCGCGGGTACGGCGCATGCGCCGCTGCTCGCGCTCCAACTGGGCGGTACGTAGCGATAGCAAGGTGGCGGCAACCGAAAGGATGGCGGTCAGCAGGAGCGTTCGGGCGGCAAGCGCGTCGGCGCGAAGGTCCGCGATGAGTGCAAAGACAAAGGCGACGCCAATGCCCAACGCGACCCAAACGCGTTCACGGCGCACGCGCCGCGCGATGTCATAGAGGGCGAGGGGCGCAAACGGCATAAACGGCGGCACGAAGACAGCCGCGATGATGTAAGCGCAGCTCGCGGCCTCGCTCGCGCGCCGGGCGCGTTTCCTCTGTGCGACCTCGGCCAGCGAGGTGGCAATAACGCCAAGGCAAAACGCCGCGACCAGGCGAGCGTCCACAGCAAGGCCCGTGGCGGCCGCAATGCAGCACGCCAGCACAATCGATTTGTCGAAAAGCCTGTTCATACGGGTATTGTACGCGAAGCCGCGCGTGGTGGAGGGGCCGCCTGCGCAACCGTGACATTCCTCCCACGCGGCAAAGCGGGGGCGTTGGCAGGCCGCGCGACCAAGACCCCCGCACTCGTGACAAAGCTCACTGGTGCGCGCCGCCCGCTCCTGCGATGATGCAATCGTACCGGGCCGCAATCAACAGAAGGGCCGCCTCATGACAGACATCGTCCACGTCGAAAACCTCGTCAAGCGCTACGACGATCTTATCGCGCTCGATCACTTTAACCTGAGCATCGCCCCCGGCGAGATCTTTGGCCTGCTGGGCCCCAACGGCTCGGGCAAGACCACGTCCATCAACTGCATTCTGCAGCTGCTCGCCTACGACAAAGGCACCATCGAGCTGTTCGGCGAGCCCATGACGCCCGCCCGCTACGACCTCAAGCGTCGCATCGGCGTGGTGCCGCAGCAGGTGGCGGTGTTCAACGAGCTCACCGTGCGCGAGAACATCGACTATTTCTGTAGTCTCTACGTCAGCGACCGCAAGCGCCGCCGCGCGCTCGTGGACGAGGCGATCGACTTTGTCGGTCTGGGCGACTTTACCAAGTTCCGTCCCGGCAAGCTCTCGGGCGGCCTGGCGCGTCGCCTCAACATTGCCTGTGGCATCGCGCACAAGCCCGAGCTCATCTTCTTCGACGAGCCCACGGTGGCGGTCGACCCGCAGAGCCGCAACGCCATCCTGAAGGGCATCTGCCGCCTGCGCGACGAGGGCGCCACGGTGGTGTATACCAGCCATTACATGGAGGAAGTCGAGCAGATTTGCAGCCGCATCATGATCATGGACGGCGGGCGCGTGCTGGCGCAGGGCACCAACGACGAGCTCAAGCGCATGATCCAGATGGGCGAGCGCGTGACCGTCGAGGTGGGCGCCGTCGAGCCCGCCACGGTCGAGCGGCTGAGCGCCCTCGAGCACGTGCTTAGCGTCGAGCTGTCCGGCGGCGAGCTCGTCTGCACCTGCGAAGCGAGCCCGCACAACCTGGTCGACATCCTCGACACGCTGCGCGCCGCCGACGTGGCGCTCGGCCGCGTGTGGAGCGAGCCGCCGACCCTCAACGACGTGTTTCTCGAGATCACCGGCCGCGAGCTGCGCGACTAGGGGGCGGCCATGTTCAACACCATCATCACCACGGTCAAGGCGCTGCTGCGCCGGCCGAGCACGTGGGTCTGGGGTGCTCTCTTTCCCATCGCGCTTTCCACGATGTTCATGTTTATGTTTGCGAATCTGAGCTCCGACGGCACGGTCGATCCGGTGCCGGTTGCCGTCGTGGCGGACGAGGCCTGGGACGCTTCGACCTTTAAGGACGTGGCGACCTCGCTTGCCAAGGAGGGCGACGATCAACTGCTCGATGTGAGCGAGTACGAAGACTTGGCTGCTGCGCGCAAGGCGCTCAAGGGCGGCGAAGTCGCGGGCATCTACACGGTCGACGCTGCGGGCACGCCCAAGCTCACGCTGCTATCGAGTTACGACAGCTCGCGTGCTTCGTCCGTGCTCACCGACCGCAGCATCCTTGAGACGGTGGCAAGCTCGTATACACAAAATGCCGAGCTCATGTCCCAGATTTCCCAGGACAACCCGGCAGCGCTCGCCGACCCGGAGGCGGTTTCGCACGCCCTATCGCTCGAGGGCGGAACCCGCCGCGTGAGCCTGACGCGCACCACGCCCGACGGCACGGTCATCTACTATTACGCGCTCTTTGGTCTGGTCGCGATGATGTCTGCCGAGTTTGCCGCCTTGAGCGTCGTCGACCTGCAGCCCAATCTGTCGGGCCTTGGTGCGCGCCGCTGCGTGGGCGGCCTCTCCAAGACGGCGTCGCTGGCCGGCATCTTTGTCGGCTCGTGGCTGGTTTCTTTTGCCTCGATGGCGGTTGCGATTGGCTACGTGCGCCTAGTCGTTGGCGTCGACTTTGGCGGGCGCGAGGGGCTGTGTCTGGTGGGCGGCGCCGTGTCCGCGCTTGCCGCCACGGGCCTGGGCCTTTTTGTGGGCACGCTGCCCGTTAAGGGCGGCAAGGCGTCCAAGTCGGGCATCCTCACGGGCTTTGCCACCACGTGTGCCTTGTTCGCCGGCCTCTACGGCGAGCCGGCGATGGCGCTTGCCGACGACGTCGCCCGCGCCTGCCCGGCCGAGTGCTGGCTCAACCCCGTCAAGCTCATCTGCGACATGTTCAATCGCCTGTATTTCTTTGAGGACCTGGGGCCCTTCGCCGTCCGCGCCGGCGCGCTCGTCCTCATGTCCCTGGTGTTTGTCGCCGCCGCTACGCTGATCTTTGGAAGGAGCCGCTATGAGCACCTTTAAGACCGCGCTTCGCATGGCGCTCGTGCACCCGCTCTACCTGCTCATCTATACGGTGTTCATCTCGCTCATGGGCGTATTCATCGCGGCCTCGGTGAGCTGGAACTCGTCGCAGCTTACCGAGTACAAGCCCTACGACACCAACGTGATCGTGGTCGACCGCGACAATAGCGACCTTTCGCGGGCGCTTACCAAGCATCTGGGTTCGCGCTTTGAGCTGGTCACGGGCGTCGACGACGATACGTACGACCTTGCGGACGCGCTTTCCAAGAGCAACAGCGCCAAGGGTAGTGCCGACTGCGTATTCTTTATCCCGGAGGGGTTTGAGGGCGACCTCGTTGCGGCCGCCCGCGCGGGGGAGTCCCTGCCCAAGCTCGACGTGACCTACGGTGCCGGCACCATGGCGGCGGCGCTTTCGTCTGCCGAGGCCTCGCGCTGGATCTCGCTCGCGGGCGCTGCGGCCGCACTTGAGCCCGCCGCCTCCAACGGTGACGTTGCCAAGGCCGCCGATCATGCGGCCGCGAAGCGTGCCAAGGTCGAGATCGAGCAGGTCAAGGTTGACTCGACTGCCGCCGCCACGCTCGAGTCGTACTTCAACTTTGGCGCGTACGCGATTATCTCGTCGGTCATCGTGTCGGTGGGGCTGGTGTTCTCGGGCATGAACGAGCCCGAGCGCGTGCGTCGTATGGATGCCGGCCCAATCTCCGAGCGCCAGCGTTCGCTTGCCGTGTTTGCGGCCGCCGCCGTACTCACCGTCTGCATCTGGTTTGTGTCGAGCATGATGGGCGTCGTGGGCTTTGCCGGCGCGGTCGCCGAGGTCGGCGTGGGGCGTGTGTGCCTGGCACTGGCGGCGACGTTTGCCCTGGCGTGCACGCCGCTGGCCGTTGGCTTTGCGCTTTCGAGTCTGGGTGCGCGCGAGGAGTTGCTCAACGGTGTGGGCAACCTGCTCGGCATGCTCATGACGTTTTTGGGCGGCGCCTGGATGCCGCTGTCGCTCATGGGATCGGCCGTGCAGACCGTGGCGCACTTTGTGCCGACATATTGGGTGAACGATGCGATCGGCAAGGCGCTTGCCTCGGATTTGACGTCCGCCGTGCTGGGTGACATCGCCTGCGACCTGGGCGTCACGGTGCTCTTTGCCGCGGCCATCGCCGCCGTAGGCCTAGCCCTCTCGCGCACCAAATCCCGTGCTTAGCCACCTGGTCATTTAAGAACGTCCCCAATGACTAGTCTGAAATAAATCCCAGGCCTCGCTCCAAAATAGTTCGCCAAGGTTTACTATTACGCTCATAAAGTAGTATGAGGCTAACAATGGGGGATAGCATGGCGACGAAGCAAGCCTACGTCCAGGTCAAGGGGCTCAAGAAGCACTACGGCGATGGAGATGCGCGCCTGACGGTGCTCGACGGCATCGACACGTCCATCAATCGCGGTGAGATCTGCGTCATGCTGGGGCCCTCGGGTTCGGGCAAGTCGACGTTTCTTAACCTGATCGGCGGCCTGGAGGATGCCGACGCCGGCTCTATTCTGGTGGACGGCTGCGACCTCACCACGCTCAAGCCCGCCGACCTGGGTGAGTACCGCCGCCGCGAGCTGGGCTTTGTCTTCCAGTTCTACAACCTGGTGCCCGATCTCACCATCAAGGAGAACATCGAGGTCACGGCGCACCTGTCCAAAAACCCGCTCAATGTCGACGACCTGCTGCGTTCGCTGGGTCTCTACGAGCACCGCAACAAGTTCCCGCGCCAGGTCTCGGGCGGCCAGCAGCAGCGCTGTGCCATCGGCCGCGCACTCGTCAAAAACCCGGGCCTGCTGCTGTGCGACGAGCCCACGGGCGCGCTTGACTACAAGACGTCCAAGGAAATCTTGCAGCTCATAGAGGATGTCAACCGCACCTACGGCTGCACCATCATCATTGTCACCCACAATGCCGCCATCGCGCGCATGGCCAATCGCGTGCTGCGCCTGCGCGACGGGCGCATCGTCGAGGATGAGCTCAACGAGTCGCCCGTCGCGGCCGCCGAGCTCGATTGGTAGGCGGCGCCATGACACCTCTCACAAAACGTCTCCCGCGCGAGCTGCGCCGCAATATCGGCAAGTACCTGGGCATCTTTTTGCTTATGTGCGGAAGCATCGCCCTTACCTCGGGCTTTTTGCTCGCAGCGCATTCCATCGGTTGCCTTATCGACGACATGCGCGATGCGTACACGATTGAGGACGGCCGCGTGACCACCTCTTTCGAGGCCACCAAAGACCAGCTCAAGGCAGCCGAGGGTGCAGCCGGCGACGTCGGCGGCGTCACGCTCTACAAGAACTTCTCCATCGACGCCATCATCAAAAAGGCGTCCGGCGACGACGGCACCAAGCGCACGCTGCGCACCTATGCGCACCGCACCAAGGTCGATATCGCGTCCTACTGTGAGGGCAAGGAGCCCAAGACGGACGATGAGGTGGCAATCGACCGTGTCTTTGCCACCAATAACAACCTGTCCGTGGGCGATAAGGTCGAGCTCGAGGGTCGCACCTACACCATCTGCGGCATCATGACTCAACCCGATAGCCAGGCGCTGTTCCTCAACAACTCCGACTTTACGGTGAACACCATCACCTATGGCGTGGCCGAGGTCACCGACGCCGGTTTTGTTGCGCTCGAGGATGCCGGCGGCGCACCCGCCTATACGTACTCCTTTACCTTTAACGACCGCGATCTCCCCACCGCGGATCGCATCGATGCGGAGCAGGATATGGTCGAGGCGCTGACCGATGCCGATACGCGCGTGGACGATCTGATCGACGCCGATTCCAACCAGGGTATTGGCTACGCGCGCGACGACGTGGACGGCGACTCTATGATGTGGATGACGCTGCTCGACATCATCATCGTGATCATGGCGTTCGTCTTTGTGGTGCTCACCGACGCCACCATCGAGGAGGAGAGCGCCATCATTGGCACACTGCTCGCCAGCGGCTATCGCCGTCGCGAGATCGTGCTGCACTACCTTGCGCTTCCCGCCATCGTGGGCGTGCTCGCAGCGCTTTTGGGCACTGCGCTCGGCGTTGTGTTCTTTACCGAGCCCATGCGCAGCCTCTATTACGGTTCGTATAGCCTGCCGCCCTTCCAGGTGTACTGGAGCTGGGAGATCTTTGTGAAGTGCGCCGTGGTTCCCGCCGCCGCGCTCATCCTCATCACGCTGGTGGGCCTACTTCGCAAAATGGGCAAGACGCCGTTGCAATTCCTTCGTCACGAGGCGAGCGGCAAATCGGGTACCAAGTGCGGCCTGCAGCTGCCGGAGCGCATGGGTTTTGTCTCGCGCTTCCGCCTGCGTATCTTCCTGCGCAACCTGGGCAACTTCGCCACGCTCTTCGTGGGCATTGCATTTGCGTCGCTGCTGATGCTTTTTGGCCTGGCGATTCTGCCCACGATGACGCACTACGCGGACAACCTGAAGACGAGCCTGGTCGCCGAGCACCAGTACACGCTCAAGGCGCCGCTGGAGCTCGAGGGCACCGCCGAGGAGCGCGAGCAGTGGTCGGCACTCGAGCGCTTGCAGTCGGTTGACGGCGCGCTGCTAACCGCTGCCCAGGATGCCGATGACGAGCTTGACGACGCGGCCGATGCGGCGCAGACGGCAGCCGATGCCGCGACCGCATCTCCGTCTGCCGAGAGCCTGACTGCGGCGCAGGATGCGCTTGCCAAGGTCCAGGACAAGAAGGATGCGCTTTATGCGCGCCTCGATGATCTTGCCGATGCCCTCGGCTGCAACCGTGATGAGGCTATCGACCTGATCGACAAAGCCTCCAAGATTGACACTGACAACGACGATATCCACCCGGTCAATACGACCGACAACGGCGCGGGCGCAATCGCACAGGCTGAGAAATACGCCGTTTACCAGCTGCAATACGACCGCGGCGATGGAAATGGCGAGGAGACGATTTCCGTCTACGGCATTTCAACCGATTCGCGCTATTGGAAAGACCTCAACGTCGGCGATGGGCGCATCGTCTTTGGCGGCGGTCTGCTCGATAAGTTTGGCTGGAGCGAGGGTCAGAAGGTCATGCTCGGCGACAAGTACGAGGGCGAGCATTATTCCCTTGAGTACGCGGGCAAGGATTGTACCTGGGGCTCCAAGTCGGACATGAATATCTATATGAGTATCGATGACTTTAACGAGCTGTTCGACAACGACGCCGCCTACTTTAACGGCTATGTGAGCGACGAGAAGCTCGATCTCGATGCTCGTTACTTTGCCGGCGACACCACGCCCGACGACATGCGCGCCGTGGGCGACCAGTTTATCGGCATGATGAGCAAAATGATCGGCATGATGGTTGGGCTCGCGGTGTTTATTTTCCTGCTGTTTATGTACCTGTTGACCAAGGCTGTGATCGACCACGGCGCCCGTTCGATCAGCTACATGAAAGTCTTTGGCTATCGCGATAGCGAGATCTCGCATCTGTACATCCGCTCGATCACGCTGTGCGTGGCGGCGTCGCTCGTGCTGAGCCTGCCGGTCATTATTGGCTCGCTTACGGCCATCTTCCGCTCGATGCTGCTCGCCTACAACGGCAATATCGAGATCTACGTGCCCGCTTGGTCCATGACGGCGTGCGTGGGCATTGGCTTTGCGACCTACCTGGTCGTGGCGCTGCTACACACGCGTTCTATCAAGCGCGTCAGCCTAGCCGAGGCCCTTAAAGTCCAAGAGTAGTCGTTTAAGAACCTCCCCAACGACTAGGTTTCGCGCTTGACTTTGACCCTACTTCAACGGGTACCATCCTCTTATGTCTGTAACGCCATATAGACCGAGGGGATAGATCTATGACCGCAACTGCACCCGCAGCACCCGCTAAGGTGTACTTCACCAACCTGCGCACGCATGCTCGCGAGAGCCAGCTCGACAAGCTCAAGCGCCTCATTCGCCGCGCCGGTATCGAGCAGATCGACTTTGAGAACAAGTTCGTCGCCATCAAGATTCACTTTGGCGAGCTGGGCAATCTGAGCTTTTTGCGCCCCAACTACGCCCGCGCCGTCGCAGATGTCGTGAAGGAGCTGGGTGGCAAGCCCTTCCTCACCGATTGCAACACGCTCTATGTGGGTAGCCGCAAAAACGCGCTCGAGCACATCGACACCGCGTATCAGAACGGCTTTACCCCGTATGCCACGGGCTGCCAGATCATCATCGCCGACGGCCTCAAGGGCACCGACGAGGCGCTCGTCCCGGTCGAGGGCGGTGAGTACGTGCGCGAGGCAAAGATCGGCCAGGCACTCATGGATGCCGACATCGTGATCAGCCTTACGCACTTTAAGGGCCATGAGCAGGCGGGCTTTGGCGGCGCCATGAAGAACCTGGGCATGGGAGGCGGCAGCCGTGCCGGCAAGATGGAGCAGCATGCCGCCGGCAAGCCGAGCGTCGATACTACCAACTGCGTAGGTTGCCGTGCCTGCGAGAAGATTTGCGCGCACAGCGCCATCACGTTTGACGGTACGCGTGAGCGCGAGCTTGCCAACGGCAGCACCCGCACGGTTCACGTGGCTGCCATCGACCACGATCGCTGCGTGGGCTGCGGACGCTGCATTGCGGCGTGCAACCAGGACTGCATCAAGCCCGACTATGATGCCGCGGCCGACGTACTCAACTACAAGATCGCCGAGTACACCAAGGCCGTCGTCCACGGCCGCCCGAGCTTCCACATCTCGCTCGCCGTGGACATCAGCCCCAACTGCGATTGCCATCCCGAGAATGACACGCCTATCGTCAACGATATCGGCATGTTCGCGAGCTTCGACCCGGTCGCCATCGATCAGGCCTGCGCCGACGCTGTCCTGGCGTCCGAGCCGTTGCCTAACACCGAGCTTACCGACAGCGCGGCCAAGATGGAGCATAACCACGAGCATTTGGAGGGCGAGCAGGCCAAGGATCCCTTCTGCATCACGCATCCCGACACCGACTGGCGCGCGTGCATCGCTCATGCCGAGAAGATCGGCCTGGGCACGAGCAAGTACGAGCTCATCGAGGTCAAGTAGCACCTAGCTATTGGACAAAACAAGCGCCTCTGTGGCGTAAGTCGAGCAAAATCCGCCCGCGAGCACAGCGCTCGCGGGCGGATTTCCGGAAGTATGCGGCAAATTTCGAGACCGCCGAGCACACGACGTTTTTTGGCAACAAAACCCTTGATAAATTGTTGATAAAACTGCGGTCTGGTCGGCAGTTCCAGATTTTGCCGCATACTTCGAAAATAGGGGGTCAGATAAAGCCCCGGACGTTGCTTTTTGCCTAAAAATTCTTTCCGAGGAAGTCGTCGACCGTGTTCCAGTAGAGCTCGGGGTTAACTTGCGCGCTCTTGGCGTGGGTGGCGCCATGGATGGTGAGCTTTTGCTTGACCTTGCTGGCGCACGCGTCGTAGTTTTGGTCGAGCATGTCGTACGGCACAAAGGTGTCCTGGTCGCCGTGGATAAACAGCATGGGAACCGTCGCGTGTTTGAGTTGCTCCACACTGCTCGCCTTATGAAAGTCGTAGCCTGCGCGCACGTTGCACACCAGGTTGGCCACATCGAGCAAAGGAAAACTGGGCAGCCCAAATACATCCTTGAGCTGCAGAGAAAACTCGTCCCAAACACTCGTATAGCCACAGTCCTCGATAATGCATTTCACGTTTGCGGGCAGAGATTCCCCCGCGACGTCCATGGCGGTTGCTGCACCCATCGACTCGCCAAAGACCAGGACGCGCGCCTCGGGGTCAGCCTGAACGATTCGCTCGATCCACGCGACGATGTCGAGGCGCTCGGGCCAGCCCATGCCGATATAGTCGCCGCCGGAGCGCTCGTGGGCGCGGGCGGCAGGTGCGAGTACGTTCATGCCGCGGTCATGGAATCGTTTGGCGTATCGGGCCATACCGATGGGCTCATCGGTGTATCCGTGTAGGCAGATAGCGTAATTGTGCGTGCTCTCTGGGGCGGCAAAATACCAAGCGGCAAGTTCGGTTCCGTCATCTGCGGTGAGGCTACTGCTCTCGCGGTTCTCTTTAAACCATGCCCGTGCCTCGGTTCCCTCGGCATCCGGCTGCTCACTTTCCTTGCCGTCCTTGCCGTCCTGCATCATCTTCATGGTGTATGGAGCGCGGGGATTCAGCGCGAAGTCAAACAGAAAGTTGCCGGCAAATCCGAGCAGCGCAACGACAGCCACCAGTGCAACGATGCCGGCTATCTTGAGCTTTCGATGGGAATGTGCGTTTTGAGCCATGTGGTATTCTCCTATAAGATGTTAATACATCAACATTTAAACCAAGCGCATTATGGATGTTCGCCGTTGATGCGTCAACAAGCAAAGAATGGGTAAACAAAGGGTCACGGATGGTGCAAATTTCGCACGTACCCAGACGCTTTGATATAGTGTTGAGAACTCTTTACATTGGAGGATGTAACCGGCATGTCCGATTCGAGCGACAGTTCTAAGCCGCGACCCAAGACCGCGGCCGTTCCACACTACACGGTGGGCGAGGAGATCATGAACTCCGTCACCCATGGTGTCGGCTGCCTGCTGGGTATCGCGGGCCTGGTGCTCCTGATCGTATTCGCTGCCCTGCGCGGCGGAGGCCCGGCTCACATGGCCGCGGCGATTGTCTATGGCGTCAGTATCATCCTCGAATACTTGGCCTCCACGCTCTATCACGCGATTCAGCCCGCTCGCGCCAAACGCGTGTTTCGCATCATCGACCACAGCTGCATCTACCTGCTCATAGCCGGCAGCTATACCCCGTTTTGCCTCATCACGCTCGCAAACGACGGCGGCCCTGCGCTGTTCTTTGCCGTGTGGGCCATCGCCATCGTCGGGATTGCCCTCGAGTGCTTTATGCGCGAGCGTCAACCGCACTGGGTAAGTGGCCTGGTCTACCTGCTGATGGGCTGGCTTGTCGTCTTTAAGCTGCCCGAGCTCGTGTCGCTGCTCAACCCCGTGGCACTTGCCCTGCTCGCCGTCGGCGGCGTGTGCTATACCGTGGGCGTGCCGTTCTATATCGCCAAAAACGTGCGCTATCTGCACAGTGTTTTCCACTTGTGGGTGCTCGCCGGCAGCATCTTCCAGTTCATGGCGGTGATCCTCTTCGTAATCTAGCGACCGCGCCCACGGCTCCGCTCGCACGGGCGACCGGCGCAATTGCCCTATCCGTCACCTACGCTTACTGCCCAACGTCCCGAATCTTGGAGGTTCGAGAAACTCCCGATGGACATAACCATCTCCCTTATTACCACGCTCGTTTTAACGCTTATCAACGGCTACTTCTCCATGTCCGAGATGGCTCTCACCACGGCTAAGCGCGCCGTGTTGGAACACGATGCCGAGGAGGGCGATAAGCGCGCCGAGCGCGCCGTCCAGCTCGCCGCCGATTCCGACCAGCTGCTCGCCACCATCCAGGTCGCCATCACGCTCGTGGGCTTCGCCTCGTCCGCCGTCGCCTCGACGAGCCTGTCCGACCCGCTCGCCACATGGCTCATGAGCTTTGGCATCGCGCCGCTTTCCGCCATTGCGCGCGGCCTGGCGCCGGTCATCATCACCGTCGCGGTCGCCTTCGTGTCCATCGTGATCGGCGAGCTCGTGCCCAAGCGCATTGGTCTGGCCAACGCCGAGGGCGTATCCAAGCAGGTCGTGGGACCGCTTTCCGTGTTCCAAAAGATCGCCCGCCCGCTCGTGTGGCTGACTGGTGCCTGCTCCGACGGCCTGGCCCGCATCCTGCGCATCAAGAGCGCCGATGACCGCCAGAACGTCTCGGAGGAAGAGATCAAGTACATGGTCTCGGAGCAGGACGACCTGCTCGACGAGGAAAAGCGCATGATCCACGAGATCTTTGACCTGGGCGACACCGTTGCCCGCGAGGTCATGGTGCCGCGCGTGGACACCACCATGTGCGAGGACGACGAGACGGTCGCCGACGTGCTGTCTACCATGCGCCAGACCGGCTTTAGTCGCATCCCCGTCTATCACGAGGATCCCGACAACGTCGTGGGCATCGCGCACATCAAGGACCTGATCCAGCCTGCGCTCGACGGCAAGGGCGACCAGCCCATCGCCGACTTTTTGCGCGACGCCACCTTTGTGCCCGATACCAAGGACATCCTGCCGCTGCTGTCCGAGATGCAGACCTCGCACGACCAGATCGTGGTCGTCGTGGACGAGTACGGCGGCACGGCCGGCATCATCACCATCGAGGACATCGTCGAGGAGATCGTCGGCGAGATCGAGGACGAGTTCGACCCCGACAACAAGTACCTCACGCGCCTCTCGCGCCGCGAGTGGCTCGTCGATGGGCGTTTTTCGTGCGATGACGCGATTGAGCTTGGTTGGCCGCTCGAGGAAAGCGATGATTATGAGACCATCGCCGGCTGGATTTTGGAGCTTTGCGACTCGGTGCCCGACATCGGAGAGGTGTTTGAGGTCGCAGGGTACAAGTTCAAGGTACAGTCGATGCGTGGCCAGCGTATCTCGCTCATTCGCGTGATCGCTCCGGCCGAAACCGATAAGAAGGATTCCGAGTCCCCGGCAGAGAAGCCGGCGGCGTCGGGTGCGGGCTCTGTGGATCCGCACGATGGCGACGAGTAGGGCAAGGACGAGTAGGGGAGAGTTATGGCAGGCCTGTTCAACATCCTTAAGGTCACCGTCAGCGAGGACAAGATTTGCGCGCACGTGCTGGTGAACCCCGGCATGCCGCTCATGACCTCGGAGGATATCGAGGCCACGGCGCGCGTGTACTACCTGGTGCCCGCGATTGCCAAGCATCTGTGCCTGGGCGATTCGGGTCGCGAGTTCCAGGACTGCATGGGCCAGACCGAGCTTTGCCACCTGCTGGAGCACGTGACGGTCGAGCTCATGAACGAGACCGGTCTTGCCGGCAGCATCTCGTGCGGTCGCACCCGCGTGAGCGAGCATGATGAACGTGTCTTTGAGGTTGAGCTTTCGTGTCCCGACGACGCGTTGGCCATTGGCGCGCTGTCATCGGCGACCTTTATGATGGACTGGGCGTACCTGCACGCTGACCAGCCGGCCCCCGACGTGGAAGGCACGGTCGCTGGCCTGCGCAACCTGGTGCTGGGCATGCGCGCCGAGGCCGAGGGCAAGGACCCGCACGAGGCCGTTGCCGCTGCGAACGGCGAGGGCGAGCCTGGGAATGCGTCCGAGGGCGAGGCGCCTGCCGAGGCTGCCGTCGAGCCTGCCGACGAGGCGTCTGCCGAGGCTGCCTCCGAGCCCGCGGAGCCCCAGGGCGTCCCGAGCTTTGACGACGAGCCGCAGGAGGTAATCGATACCGAGGGCGCGACCGCTGAGAGCCATGAGGCCCCCGCTGCCGTCTACGGTGGTGCGGCGACGGCTCCGGTTGCCCCCGCGCACGAGGGAACGCTGCCGCTCGTTGACGGCGCCGGCGAGGACCCGGCCGCCACGGTGGCCATGCCTGCCATGCCGCAGGAGTAGGCTCACCCGCTTATCACCATCATGTACCTGCGCCTTTACCGTACGCAGATGAGCAAGACGGCAAGCGCTGTGCTGCGGGTATAATGGACAGCATTCAAACGGTGGGCGCCGAGGTGTCCGCAGGAGAGGAATGAACATGGGTAAGACTTTCAACTTTATCTCGGGTGCGCTCTTCGGCGCCGCCGCCGGTGCTATCATCGGCGTCGCCCTGGCTCCGCGCTCGGGCGCCGAGACCCGCGCCATGGCTGCCGATATCGCCAATGACGCCTGGGATAACATGCGCGACACCTACGAGCATGGTGCCGAGGAGGCCCGCGCCGCGGTCAACGATTTTGGCCCGATGGTCGACGCCAAGACCGATGACCTGCGTGCCAAGGTTGACCTTGCCCGCGAGCGCATGGACCAGCTGCGCGAGCAGCTCAACGACGCCATCTCGGGCGGTAACGTGACGCCCGCCGCCGATGTCGTGGTCGAGAACGCCGTCGAGGCCGACGCTGAGGCCGCGGAGCCTTCGACCGAGGCATAATGCGCGCCGGGGATTTTGTCGGCGCCAAGATCTATCGCAAGCCTACCGAGGATAAGCGCACCAAAAAGGACGGCACGCCGCGCAGCCCTAAAAAGCTCGGCAAGATTCACTTTCCGGTCTTTACCCCGGGCGGTACGCGCGTGGTGGGCTTTATGGTGCGCCAGTCCGATATCGCGGGCATGATCGAGCGCCCCGACCGATTTGTGGCGCTCGATGCCATTGGCGTCTACGAGGGCGCCATCGCGGTTGACGACGTCAAGGGCACCTACGATGCCGCTGCGGCCAAGCGCCTCGACATCAACCTGGACGATTGCATTATCTGGGTTGGCATGGACGTGCGCACGGAGTCGGGCGATGTCGTGGGCTATTGCTCGGATGTGGAGTTCAAGCCGCGTTCGGGCATCGTGCAGACGTTCTACGTGACCGCCGGCACTGCCTCGAGTGTGCTGGTGGGCGACACGCAGATGCCGCCGACGATGCTGCGCGGCTATGCGGACGGCGCGATGATCGTTTCTGACGAGGTCAAGTCGCTCGGGTATTCGGGCGGCGCCGCCGCAAAGGCTGCCGAGGCAAGCGTCATGGTGGGCGATAAGGTCAAGAAGGGCGCCAAGGTGCTCGATGACAAGGGTTCGGTCGCCGTGGACAAGGGCAGTCGCGCGCTGGGCAAGCAGCTCGGCAAGACGCGCGGTATGTTCAAGGCCTTTAAGGACGAATACCAAAAGGCGAGCGGGGGCTCGTCGAAAGCCAGCAAATAGCGACGTACCAATTGATGGGAGGCAAGCCGGAGACCTGTTGCTCCGGCTTGCTGCGTTTATGGGGGAGGGCACATGCGCCAAAACGGATCATATTCACACGGGCGCTCGGGTGCGCGTCCAACGGCGCGCCGCGACCTGGGGCAGCTGCCCAGCGGTCAGCGCAAGCGTCACCGTAAGCCCGGCGCGATGTATCTCAACCATAGCCGCGGCTTTAGCGACCGCAGCGCTCGCATCGGCAACGGCCGCACGCCCCGTCGTCCGTCTCGCCTGCCCTATGCGCTCATCGCCGTGGGCTGCGCGCTCGTGCTGTTTGTCGCCGCCGTTGTGGGCTACGTCAACCGCAGCGTGGATGTCGTCCTCAACGGCCAGGAGACTGCAGTGCGCGTCGGCTCTACGCTGCAAAATCTCATCGACGACCAGGAGCTGACCGATACCTACGACGCTGGTGATCTGCTGGCCGTTGACGACAGCGTGCTGACCCGCCATGGCGGCGAAAAGCTGTCGGTAAAGGTGGACGGCAAGCGCATAAAACAGGGCAAGTGGAAAAGCCGCGAGCTTACGGGTGGCGAGAAGGTGACGGTCGAGGACGGCCGTGACACGTATGAGAAGCACGAGGTCCAGGCGACGGTTATCGAGCCCAAGCTCAAGGTCGAGGGCACGGGTGCCATCGAGTACGTCAAGACGTGGGGTATCCAGGGCCGCTCCGAGGTGTGGGTCGGCGAGCAATCGGGTAAGACGCAGGACCGCGGCGAGGTCGTGCCCGCCACCGATTGCGTGGTCGAGTGCGCGAGCGTGGCACCCAAGGGCAACGAAAAGTACGTGGCGCTGACGTTTGATGAGGGCCCGAGCGGCGCGACCAAGCAGATCTTGCAGGTGCTCAAGGAAAAGGGCGTCACCGCGACGTTCTTCCTGTCGGGTGATGCGGCCGAGGCCTCGCCCGCCACGGCCAAGGCGATTGTCGATGCCGGCTGCGAGGTCGGCTCCAACAGCTACCGAGACGAATCGCTCAAGGGCCAGGACCGCGATGCGGTGCGCGAGCAGGTTTCGAAGGGCACCGAGGCGATCAAGTCCGCGACCGGAACGTCGACGATGCTTTTGCGTGCTCCCTACGCAGCCTTTGACGAGCAAAACTGGATTGATGCGATGGACCTGGTGTCTGCCGTGGTCTCGTGGAATATCGATTCGGGCGACTGGCTGCTCAACGGTGCCGACGAGCAGGTCTCGACGGTGCTCGATTCGGTGACGCCGGGCAACATTGTGTTGCTGACCGATAACGATGAATGCGCCGAGCAGACGCTCGAGGCGCTGCCGCAGATTATCGACGGGCTTATTGCCGACGGCTACAAAATCGTGACATTGAGCGATCTGGTCAAGACGGATACATCGCTGAGCAAAAAGCTCACCTCGCTGACGAAGGCCGCCATGCCCAAAAACGCCGTGTTCCCCCAGCTCGCCGAAGATGACGACACCACAGACTAGTCATGTAAGAACGTCCCCAATGACTATGTCACGGATGCGTCAGCGTTTGATATGCCTGCGATGTTTGGAGCATAAATTTGACGCCACGGCGCGATGCTGATGCTATAGTTACTGCGGATAACAAGGGTCAAGAGAAAGGTTGCAGGTGAAATCCAAACCTCGACCATACAGTCGATGACCCCATGCAGGTGCTTCTTGCGCATGTACGGGGTGTGAGCGCCGAGCGGCGTGCCGCCCGCGCATGCGTATACATATCTAATAGTCCACGGATGGCGCGCCGGCATGGCCGCAGTCCGAAGGGATAATGATGGGGAGCACCAGTGAATTATCTGAGTGAGATGCTCAAACTGCCGGTCTTGGACGTCGATGGCGAAAAGCTCGGCGTTGTGAACGATTTTGGCATTGCTACCGGCGAAGTTTTTCCGCACGTGACGTCGCTCGCGTTCCGCGGGCCCGGCAAGACGCCGTTTATGATCAGCTGGCGCAAATGGGTCGACCGTATCGACGAGACGGGCGTACACCTTAAGTCGCCGGCCACCGAAATCCGTTTTTCGTACCTGCAACCGACCGAACTCTTGCTCGCCCGCGACGTGCTCAACAAACAGATTGTCGACACGCAGGGTATGAAGGTCGTGCGCGTAAACGACATCAAGTTTTCCATGTCGGGCGAAAATCAGCTGCGCCTGCTGGGTGCCGAAGTTGGCGCCCGCGGTCTGCTGCGCGCGATCAGCCCCGCACTCGAGCATGTCGTCGAGAGCTTTATGAAGCACCTGGGCAAACCGCTCGGCGAGGACATCATCGCCTGGTCCTACATGGACCTGCTCGACCGTTCGACTAAAAACATCCAGCTTTCGGTGTCGCACAAGACGCTTGGCGAGCTGCACCCTGCCGACATTGCCGACATTATCGAGCAGCTCGACCCGCGCCTGCGTGCGCAGGTGTTCGCGCAGCTCGACACCGCCCAGGCCGCCGAGGCCATCTCGGAGTTCGATGACGACGAGCTTATGACCGAGATGCTTGAGGGCCTGTCCGATACGGACGCATCGTCGATGCTGGCCATGATGGATCCGGACGACGCCGCCGACCTGATCGACGAGCTCGATTACGAGAAGGCTGAGAAGCTTTTGCGCCTGATGGGCGTCCAGGAGGAGAAGGCGATTCGTAACCTGCTGGGCTATGAGGACAACACTGCCGGTCGCATCATGACCTCGGAGTTTGTCTCCCTGCCTGCCACGGCGACGGTCGGTGACGCCATCGAGGCGATCCGCAAGCTCGACGAGGACTTCGAGAGCGTCTACTACGTCTATACCGAGGACCCGAGCGGCATGCTCACCGGCGTGCTTTCGCTGCGCACGCTGATCGTCGCCGACCGCGACGCCACGCTGGGTCAGCTGGCCTATCGCGACCTGGTTTATGTGTCGCCCGACGATGACCAGGAAGACGTAACGGACGAGATGACCAAGTACGACCTGGTTGCCATCCCCGTTTGCGACGAGAACCGTCACATCTTGGGTATCGTGACCTTTGACGACGCCATGGACGTTATCGCCGAGGAGCACCAGGAGGACCTGCAGATCGCAGGTGTCGGCTCGGGCGATAGCGCGTCCGACGACTCGACGAATGTGCTCAGCTGGTTTGTGCATCGCCAGTACTGGGTTGTCGTGTGGGGTATTGCCTCGTGCATCATGGCAACAGTGCTGGGGACAGCGCTGGGCTCTGCGCATCTGGTGGTGTTTCCCATGTGCGCCATGCCGCTCGTGTTGCTGGCTGCCTCGCGTATGGTGTCGTTCGTCAAGAATTACTTCCTGGAGTACGACGGCCATGACGATGAGCCCAAGCCGTATCTGGGATTTTTCTTCCAGAGCACGGGCATGGGCCTGATCCTGTCGCTCGTGACCTACCTGTGCGCCCAGCTGGTGCGCACCGCCGCATTCCTCGACGCGCCCATGTTTGAAGAGCAGCTCTTTACCGGCTGCTTTAACATTGCGGCCATCGTTTGTCTGATTGGCAACATGAGCGCCGTGATTTACCTGATGGTGCTGTTCTGGCGTGACGAGCATGACCTCAATACGTCGGGTACCGCCATGAACGTCATTGCCGTCATGATCTCATGCGTGGCGTACTGCATCGCCGCAGTGCTGCTCACCATGTCGGTCATGGGGTAGGTGATCGCGTGCAAAACACGAAGCAAAAGGCGAGCGCCAAGCAAAAGCTGACCATCGCGGCCATCTTTGGCGCCATGGGCCCTGGCCTTCTGGCGGCGCTTTCGGGCAATGACGCCGGTGGCATCGCCACGTATTCCAGCGCCGGTGCCAGCTATGGCTACAAGATGCTGTGGATGCTTCCCGTCATGACCGTGCTGCTTATCGTGACGCAGGAGACTGCGGCGCGTTGTGGCTGCGTCACAGGCAAGGGCTTGGCCTCGCTCATCCGCGAGCGCTTTGGCGTGCGCAGGAGCGTGCTGGCCATGGCAGCGCTGCTGATCGCCAACACGGCCGTTACCATCTCGGAGTTTGCGGGTATCGCGAGCGGCCTTGCCCTCTTTGGTGTGCCGGCGAGCATCTCGGTGCCGCTCGTGGCGCTGCTGGTTTGGATGCTTACCATGTCGGGCAGCTTCCAGCGCATCGAGAAGATTCTGCTGCTGGTGAGCTGTGTGTTTGTGACCTACATTGTCGCTGCATTTATGGCTGGTCCCAGCTGGGGCGAGGTGGCGGTCGACTTGGTTGTGCCCAACATCCAAAATGACCCCAGCTACGTGTCGCTTGTGGTCGCAACGATCGGTACCACCATCGCGCCGTGGATGATCTTCTTGGCGCAGAACAACGTGGTCGATAAGAATGCGGGCGAGGACGATATCGTGCTGCAGCGCATTGATACCGTGAGCGGCTCGATCGCCGCCGATGTCATTGCCGGCTTTATTATCATAACGACCGGTACGGTACTGTTCCCCGCGGGCATTCAGATCAGCGATGCTGCCGACGCCGCCCGCGCATTGGAGCCCATCGCGGGCCAGTGGTCCACGGTGCTGTTTGCCTCGGGGCTGGTCGCGGCGAGCTTCTTGGCCGCCTGTGTGCTGCCAGGCGTTACGTCCAGCGCCATCTGCGAGGCATTTGGCTGGGAGCGCGGTGCCGATCGCAGCTGGGACGAGGCCCCGGTCTATCGCGGCATCATTACGGCCATCATCGGCATCTCTGCCGTGCTGGTGCTCATGCCCGGCGTCGACCTGTTCCAGATTATGATGACCTCGCAGGTCATCAACGGCGTGCTTTTGCCTGTGGTCCTGGTGTTCCAGGTGCTTATTGCCGCCGATCGACACATTATGGGCGCCAACCGCAACGGCCGCGTGTGGAATGTGCTCACCTGGGCGACTATCGGTGTGATTACGGTGCTGACGGTCGTCATGTTTGTGCTGCAGGCGATGGGCTACAGCGCTTAACGCCCACTTTTGCTTCCGAACAGGTCGCAGCGATGGGCTGCGGCCTGTTTTCCGTCTGCTATAGGGTGTTAGTTGTATGGCAGTGGGCAAAAAATGCCAAATATGAGTACTGTTGCTAAGTGAATAGCATTTACATCGAAGAAGATAATGAACATAACCTATAGTATGTCCATTAAAATTGGCCCCAATACGCCTTAAACCAGTCAGGTTGGCTGCTTTAGGGGGTTCTAGGGGTGGCGCGCGCAGACGTGGTGTAAGAGCGTCCCGAGGTCCGTCGCTGCAAGTC
>CAJMLB010000007.1:0-47097 GCA_905214145.1 uncultured bacterium
CTTTGCTATCGACCGGATGGAAGTCAAAGTACTTGAGGTTATCGGGCTTCGCCATGATCTCGGCACTGCGCGCCGTGCTGTAGACCCACGCATCGCGAGCGCTCGGATAGAAGTACCCATAGTAGTTATTGACGAGCGCCGAGATATAGCACTCGGGGTCCTTTTTGAACATCTGGGCCCACACCTCAAAATAGGCCTTGATGTCCTCCTGCGAGGCGTACTCATTGAAGCAGTTTTTGACGGCATCCGACTTGTCGGGGTTGTAGCGACGGCCCAGGTTCTCGTACTTAAGCACGCGATCGATCACAGCGCGCTCCTCATCGGTCACCAAGCCGTCGCAGGGAGCTTCCTCAATCGTGCCATCGTCTTTGACCTTGGGGTTAACGCCCGAATTAAGGCCGTCGTGCTTTTGGACGAAGCGCGCCGTCTGCTGAAACGGAATCGAGAGGATCTCGCGCTTGGAGCCCGGCGTGATATCGTGCGCCGGCATAAAGACCTTGGTGAAATACATGTTGGAGACAAGGCAGAGCGCAAGCACTGCGAGCACGCCGACCCAGCGGAAGCGTGGCGTGGCGTACGAGGGTGCGCCCCCAGACTGCTTGGCAACGCGACGGGCCGCATGCGAGTCCCAGGCACAAAACGCCGCCGCAATCACGCAGGCCGCCAACGGAAAGACCAGGCCGCCATTGCGCAAAAACGTGGAACCCATGGCACCCAGCACGAGCAACAGCCAGTCGTGGCGCGCAAAGAGCACAGGCGCTTGTTCGCCCGCGCGCTTGGCATTGGCATCGCGACGGGGCAGGCCACATGCCACGAGCTTGACGGTCTGAACGAGCAGCACCAAAAACGCATCGGCAAACAGTACGTCTTTGGTCAGCAGCGCCGCGTAGTTGGAGAACATCGGCATAAACGCAAAGAACAGCAAGATGACGCCACGGACCGGCAGGCTCACGCCCAGCTTGCGCAGCGAAGATATGGAATAGGCCATGCAGGCGGCCGTGATGACAAATTGGGCACAGGTGTAGATGGCAAGGCCCGCATTGGCGCTGCTGAATAGCGAAAGCCCCAGTTGCACACATGAGCCGATGATGGCCGTGTGCACCACCGGATGATGGCCGTTGAGCAGCACGTTAGGGTTAAGCAGACGCAGGTAATCGCTCGTGCCGTTGGGGTAGTTGAACCATTGGCGGATCTGCGCGCCCGTATCTCCCATAAAGAGGCCGGGCAGCGAGGCGATAAGCGTGGGCGCCCAGACAATCATGAGCACAAGAAACGGCCCGACAAAGGGATGGACCGAGAGCACGGCGTGGGCAACACGCCACACGCGGCCAAAGTGGGTCTCCGAAAACGGAATGCGGCGGGAGCTCAACCAATCCAAAAACTCAAAAGCCAGATAGAAGGCCACAATCGCCAGAAGCATCCAGCCCGCGCCGCCAATCCAGGCGCAGATAACGCGTGCTTTATCGCCCAGCACAATCTCGGCCGAATCGGTAAGGTCGTAGCTACGGCCGAACACCATGCAGACGGCAAAGAACAGCGATGGCAGCACGACCGACGGGCGCCAAGCGTCACCGCGACCAAAGAACACATAGCGAAACGGCAGCGTGAGCAAACAGGCAAGCGCGAGCAGCATCACTGCGTCGGTATGGCCGGCAAACGAGAGAAGCACCTCGTAGCACACATAGAGCGTGCCCGCCGCCTTGGGGTCAATCGCCAGGACCGCGTTGCTCGACACCGGGGCGGGATCGATGGAAAACGCCGTGGTCGCCAGCAGGGCGAGCAAAAATGCGATGAGCGTCTGTTTGGCGGGATAGCGCTTAAACCAAACGATGCGGGCGGCGTCGCGCGCAGCCGTTGCGGAGAGGTCGGAATCCTTCACAGTCCGAATAGCCTTTCTAGAAACCTGCCAAAAAGGGACAGGTTTATTTTGGCAGGTTTTATCTGGGGAAACGTTACGGTTCTGTCATCGTTGCCCGGCAAAACCACCACAAAGGTGCCTGTCCCCTTTGTGGTGGTATGTGGTGGCTAGGCGTCGAGGTAGATGCGCTGGGGGCGATTGCGGTGTCGGGCGAAGATGATGAGCGCCAGGCCTGCGATTACGAGCGGCAGGCTCAGCAGCTGACCCATGGTGATGACGCCGCCCAGCAGATAGCCCAGCTGGGCATCGGGCACGCGCACAAACTCAATGAGGAAGCGGACGATGCCGTAACCCATCACAAACACGCCCATAAACGTGCCCTGGGGCAGCAGCGGTTTTTTGCGGCTGAGCACCTGCAGAATGCAGAAGAGCACAATGCCCTCGAGAAATGCCTCGTAGAGCTGGGAGGGGTGACGTGGCATATCGCCCGCGGTACCGCCGAAGACCACGCCCCAGGGCAGATCGGTCGGCTTGCCCCACAGCTCGCCGTTGACAAAGTTGGCGCAGCGCCCCAGGCACAGGGCCAGTGGAGCACCGATGACCGCGAGGTCTGCCAAAGTCCACGCATCGAGCTTGTACATGCGGCACACGAGCACGCCGCCGATGATGCCGCCCGCCAGGCCGCCATGAAAACTCATGCCGCCCTCGTTGGTGGCAAAGATCTCGAGCGGATGCGCCCAGTAGTAGCCGTCACCGTAAAAGATGACGTAGAACAGACGGGCGCCAATGATAAGGCCAAAGACCGCACCGACCACGACACTCGTCAGGTCGTCGGCCGTAATGTCGAAACCCCAACGGCGCTGTGTGCGGTACATGACGACCGCCGTGAGCAGAGCTCCGACCACATAGGCCAAGCCGTACCAGTAGATGGTGATGGGCCCCGCCGAAATGGCGACGGGATCAAGCATATGGTAGAGGTCGTTGAGCATATCGGTCCCCCTGCTCCCTACATACAAATGCGGCCGCGGGCCTTTCGCTCGCAGCCGCACATTTGGGCGTAACGTCTATGCGGAGCACATCGCCCGCAGCTTTCGCATCTTAGAACGGCGCATACTCGTCGTACAGATCCTCGGCCTCGCCGGAGGCGTTGACCTGCTCGACACGCGTAACGCCGGGCACATGCTCCTTGAGGATGCGCTCAATGCCCATAGACAGGGTCAGCGAGCTCATGGGGCAGCCGGCGCAGGCGCCCTGCAGTTCCAGCTTGACGACGCCCTCGTCGTCGACACCCACATACTCCATATCGCCGCCGTCAGCCTGCAGGTTGGGGCGGATCTCCTCAAGAACCTTCTTAAGCAGCTCTTCGTTAACAGCCACAGGGGCTCCTTTCTCACAATAACGCGGGCACGCCCGCGGACAGAGCTATGTTACTACAGCCGTGTACCCGCTCACGAGCCGTCCATGCGCGCGGACACGACTTTCACGAGCAGTCAATTTGGGACGGGCTTTTTGGCTGCTTTTGCCGACGCCCGGCGCTAGCGCACGCTGCCGCTACTGCTGAGTTTGTTCCCCGGTGCCAATGTGGACATCGACGATGACCTGGCGGTAGCTGATGCCGCAGGAGTCGAGAATGCGGCGACTGATGCGGCCGTCGTCGGTGTCGGCGTACTTGTTGTCTAGGTAGACAACCTCGCCCACGCCCACCTGCGCCAGGATCTTGGCGCAGTCGTGGCACGGGAACAGCGTGACGTAGACCGTGGAACCCTCAAGGTCTTTGAGCGAGCCGCGGTAGTTGAGCACGGCGTTGGCCTCGGCATGGACCACGTAGTTGTGCTTGTCCTGCAGAGGGTCATCGCTCGTGCCCCACGGGAAAAAGTCGTCGTTGAGTGCCGAGGGCGTACCGTTGTAGCCCACCGAAAGGATGCGGTGGTTGGTGCTGGCGATGCACGCGCCCACCTGCGTGTTGGGATCCTTGCTGCGGCGCTGTGCGGCGATGGCCACGCTCATAAAGAACTCGTCCCAGCTAATAACGTCGCGGCGCTTTCCCGACGTGGTTTGATGAAGATCGTCCGACATGGCAGACACCTCCGAAATCGCAATAGTTTGACCCATTGTAGCAGGTGGAAGGTGGAGACGTTTTTGTCCCACCGCCCCCATCGCTACGCGCGACGGGGCTTTTGATTGATGCGGTACAGTTCGGCGAGACCCCGTAGCGTCAGTGCGTCGTCTACCGTCAGGCTGTGACCGACCAACGCCGCGAGCGCCTCGGCATCGTCGCCGGTGATGACGATGGGCACGCTGCCCTCCCCCGCCGCCTTGGTCGAGCGCATCTCGGCAAGCACCATGTCGAGCATGCCGTCGATGCGGGCCACCTCGCCCAAGACCACGCCCGAGCGCATGGCCTCGCGCGTGTTGCGACCGATCACATGCGTGGGTGCCGAGGGCTCGACCTGCGGCAGGCGCGCCGCAGCGGCCGAAAGCGAGCGGGCGCCAAGCGCCAGACCCGGCGCGATAACGCCGCCGACAAAGGTTCCATGCGCATCGATGACCTCGATATTGGTCGTAGTGCCCAGATCGATCACGATGCACGGAGAGCCGTAGACGGCACGGGCCGCCACGGCGTCGGCGATGCGGTCGGGACCGATCTCTGCTGGATCGTCGTAGTGCACGGGCATACCGGTCTTGAGGCCCGGCCCCACGGTGAGCACGCGCCCCGTGCAGGTGCGGGAAAGCGCCGCCTTCCACGGGCGCTCGAGCGCCGGCACTACGCAGCTCAGCACTGCGGCTGCGGGAACGAGCACGCCCGGCATGCCCGCATCGGCTGACAGAGCGCCCATGACCTGCGTGAGCCTCATGCGCGCCTCGTCGGCTGTGATGCTCGACGGCGTCGTGATCTCGCACGTCGCAAGCGGGCATTCCTGCGCCGCGGCCGAATCCTCGGCAAACAGGCCAAAGCGAATGAATGTGTTGCCCACGTCGACCGTCAATATATATGCGCACCCATTAAGCATCGTCGGCGCTCCTTTCGTCTGCCCAGCAGTATATCGCCTACCCAAACCAGCTAAAAAGCCCCGTCCCAAATTGACTACCTTGCGGCTATACTGATGCGCGGTCGTACGTGAGCTCACGCGTCGGCCCTTGGTAACCCGACTTCCCGCGCCGTATCCGTAGCGGCGCTTGCGGGGGAAGCGGATATACGCAAAGGAGTTCTATATGAGCAATCCCTCGAACCGCACCTCGATGCGCGGTCAACTCACGCTGCGCGGCGTCGTCATCGGCGTCCTTGGCTGCGTGATTATCACGGCAAGCTCGGCCTACACGGCCCTCAAGATGGGCGCCCTCCCCTGGCCGATCATTTTCGCTGCCGTCATTTCGCTGTTCTTCCTGAAGCTCATGGGCAACGCTAGCCTCAACGAGGCCAACGTCACCCACACCATCATGTCCGCAGGCGCCATGGTCGCCGGCGGTCTGGCGTTTACCATCCCGGGCGCCTGGATGCTGGGCTATGCCGACCAGATCAGTTGGCTCGACATGTTTATCGTGGCACTCGCCGGCACCATCTTGGGCCTGCTGGCAACGGCACTCATCCACCGCCACTTTATCGTGGACGCCGCGCTGGAGTTTCCCACCGGCAATGCCGCAGCTCAGACCCTGCGCGCCACCGAGGCCGGCGGCAAGACCGGCAAGCAGCTCTTTGGCTCCATGGCCATCGCAGGCATCTACAGCGTGCTGCGCGACGCCCTGGGCGTGGTGCCCAGCATGCTGTGCACGCTCAACATCCCCGGCGTGACCTTTGCCATCTACAACTCGCCCATGTTGCTGTCCATCGGCTTTTTGGTGGGCTTCGCCCCCGTCGCGTTCTGGTTTGCCGGCGCGCTGCTGGGCAATTTTGGCATCATCGTCGGCGGCACCGCTGCCGGTCTGTTCGATGTTGTGACCGCGCAGGGTATCGTCAAGTCCCTCGGTATGGGCCTTATGATGGGCTTTGGCGTCGCCGTCGTCCTTAAGGACATCCTGCCGCAGGTCGCCGGTATCGTCCGCGGCCTCGCCGCCGACAGCTCCACCGACACCGACGAGCAATCGCTCATCTCGGGCTCGCTTAAGCTCGACGCCGGCATCATCGGCCTGGGCACCGCCGCCATCGCCGTGATCGTTGCCATCGCGCTCGACCTCGGTCCCGTCCCGGCCGTCATCGTCACGCTGTTCACCTTTGTCACCACCATCATGAGTGCGCAGAGCTGCGGCCAGACGGGTATCGACCCTATGGAGATCTTTGGCCTCATCGTCATGCTCATCGTGGCAGCCTTCGCGCAGCTCGCACAAGTCAAGCTGTTCTTTATCGCCGGCATCGTGGCCGTGGCGTGCGGCCTTGCGGGCGACGTCATGAACGACTTTAAGGCCGGAGCCGTACTGGGTACCAACCCGCGTGCACAGTGGGTCGGCCAGGCCATTGGCGGCATCGTGGGCGCCCTGGTCGCTGCCGCCGTCATGGTCGCGCTCGTCACCGCCTATGGTCCGGACGCCTTCGGCCCCGACAAGAGCTTTGTGGCCGCGCAGGCAAGCGTGGTCGCCACCATGGTCTCGGGCATCCCGAGCGTGCCGTGGTTTGCGGGCGGCTTTATCGCCGGCATCGTCATGTACTGGCTCGGCATTCCGGCCATGATGATCGGTCTGGGCGTGTACCTGCCGTTCTACATGTCGCTCACGGCCTTCTTGGGCTCCTGCGTCAAGCTCGCCTACGACAAGTGGGCCGCACACCGCGACGCCGAGGCAGGCCTTTCGGACGAGGAGAAGGCTGCCAAGGATGCCGCCTTCCAGGAGCAGGGCCTGGTCGTTGCCAGCGGCCTGCTGGGCGGCGAGTCCATCGTCGGCGTTATCCTGGCGTTTGTCTCCGTGGGATTGAGTCTGCTGGGCTAAACCCAACAACAACGTACCCGTGCAGAGCGCGGGGTCGGAGACCATCCGGCCCCGCGCTTTTTTGTATCTGCCGAAACCCTCGGCTTCAACCTCATTTGACGCGCCCCCTTTACCTACTCGTCTAAGTTTCACGTCAAGATGACCACCCCGCCTGCCGCGGTGTAGAGTAGAGACAGCGGGCGCGATGCATAGCCCGCGGCGAAGCGAGGTGAACATGAAACTCGATAACCAGCAGCTCAAGCGACTGCGCGAGCGCCATCACCGGCGCCACGGCATCCGCCCTGCCTATAGCGAGGTCATGGAGAACGCCGGCCGCTTCCTGAGGCGCGCATTCAACATTCGCGAGGGTCGCGCCCCCTATCACGTAATTCGTAAGCGCTTTGTAAACGGGGCGCGCCTAACCGGCTCGCACCTGTGCATCCTCATTATCGCCATGCTGATCGCGAGTGTCGGCCTCGATATCGATTCGGACATCGCCATTGTGGGCGCCATGCTCATCTGCCCGCTCATGGGCTCGGTCCTTGCCATGGCATACGGCATCGCCACGCTCGACCGCGAGATTACCCTCGAGGCAATTGCCGGCCTCGCGCTGCAGATGGTCCTTTGCCTGATCACTTCCACGCTGTATTTTAAGCTCTCGCCCCTTGGCACCACCACGGCCGCCATCATCGATAACTCGACACCCACCGTATGGGACCTTGCCGTCGCGCTCGCGGGCGGCTTTGCGGGCGGGCTGGGTAACTCGCGCGACCAGGAGCCTTCGACGCTCATTGCCGGCGTAGCCGTGGCGACCGCACTCATGCCGCCCCTGTGCGCGGCGGGTTACGGCATTGCCATCGCGAGCGGGTCGCTGTTCCTCTCGGCCCTCTACGAGTTTGGCATCAATGTCGTCTTTATCGCACTGGCTGCCGAAGCCGTATTGCTTCTTTTACGTGTACCGCTCAAGCGCGACCTCAACGGCGACGGCATTGTGACCGCTGAGGAAAATGCCGAGGTCGATGAGCTGTCGCACAAGGTGCGCCGCCGCATCATCGTGGGTACGGTGATCTTTGCCATCCCCTGCATCGTTATGACCGCGGGGTCCATTGGCTCGGCGCAGGCCGGCGTGCAGGACGGCTACGGCGTCACCAAAACTACGCGCGAACTTGCCGCGGTGCTGCCGGGCTTTAAGGATTACACCGTCGCCGTCGAGACTTCGGCTACCGAAGGCGAGGAAGAGGGCCTTGTCGAGCGCGAGGTTGTCGCTCACGTGACGACAAGCGAGGCACTCGGGGCGCACGACCGCCGCGTTGCCCGCAAGCTCATCGACCTCAACGTGCCCGAACTCGATCGCGTGGAGTTTGATGTGAAGTGATGCGGGACGCGAGGTAGGCCCGGCACGAGCGCGCAGCCGCGGGGCACAGGCGCAGCCGAGCGCAGCGCTACAGCTCGTACTTGTACACGCGGTAGATGTACTTCTCGGCTTTCATTTCGTACGTGGCGATGGGCAGTCCATAGCGATCGTACTCGGTGAAGGTCTTGGCCTGGCCCGATGCCACGAGCATACTATTTGAATCGCCGACGCGTTGCGCGCTGCTTACGTAACCTGAGAACGGCACTGCGATCTGGTCCACAAGCTCGTAGGTGCGCGCGGTCTCGTCCACCGTAAAGATGCGTCCAAACGAATGCGTTCCCTTACTGTAGTCGGTCACCACCGCGGCGCCCAGCTGACCCCAGTCGAACTTGGGATAGCTCTCGGCCGCACCAAAGTTGTTGTCGTACAGCAGCACCTGGTAGCGACCGGTCGTGGTCGTCTCGTCGTTTGGCAGATAGGTCACACTGTGCTGACCTGCGTTGAGCGAAAAATCGCCTTGGGCCTGCAGCAACTTGTCCTCAAAGCCCGAGCCGGCCCAAAACTCTGGCGAGCCCATAAGCCAATCGACCGTAGGCGTGCCGTAAATATCCGTGAGCTTGATGACCGTTGAGGTCTCGCGCGAGCTGAGCAGAACGGTGCCGCCGCCGAGCCACTGGATCGTGTTGATGTGAATCCAATCCAGGTTGCCGTCCGAGGCAACCTTGGCGCTCGCCTTGAGATTGGGGAATATGTCGCCCAAGTCCACGACGAGAGAGATGGCACCTGTTGTTATGTCGACCTTGATGATGAGGTCCTCGACATTAACGCGATCGTCCTTGTCTTTTTTGGCGGCCGCGCGGTCGACGTCCAAATCGGCCTCGGAGCCGGCATGGCTCGCCAGCACCAGCAGATTGCCGTCGTCATCGAAGGCGTAGTCGTGGTGTAACTCATAGTCGCCCGAGCTCCAGACATTTACCACCTGGCCGATGGCGTTAATCTGGGCCATCTTGGTCGTCGAAATGCTCATAATCATGCTGCCGTCGCCCGGAAACAGCAGGCGATGGCTGCGGTAGCCGATGATCGGCACCTCGCCGCGAATCTGGCCCGCGTTGTCGTAGAGGTACATGAAGTCGAGCTTGGATGAGTCGTTGCCCAGAATAGTAAAGAGGCCATCGGCAAGCGGCGTGTTGGACTCCCCCGCCGTGACGGCGAGCCGCTCTTCTTCCTCGCCCTTGAGAGCCGGCGTCTTGATGGTAAAGGTCGAGGTGCGGCTGGTACCGTCTTGTGCCGTACAGGTGAGGGTCACCGTGTTTTTGTGGTTGGGAATGAGGCCGATGACCTTGAACTCGTGCTCCGTAGGCGGCGCGTCGCCGCCGTGGGGCGTGTGGGAAAAGGTGGCGACTTTGGGCGCGTCACCGGTCTTTTTGCGACCGGCGACCTTGTAGGAGACGGTTACGGAAACCGTTGTCGCAAAGCGAACGTAGCAGCTCAGGGTATCGGTGCCAAAGGGGTCCTGCGCGACAAACGGGGTGGTCTCGCTGTAGCCGCCGGCGGCGTACTCGGCATCGAGCCGCTCCTTGATGGCCGCCTGCTTCTCGACGTCGTAGGTCGCGACGATCTGCTTGTGGAGCTTCTTTTGCTCGTCGGTGAGCTCGTTGGTCGCAGTAGATGCGTCGTTCGAGCCGGTCCCGCCGACCGAACAGCCCATGAGCCCTGTCCCGGCAAGCGCCAGCGCGCCCGCCGCACCCGCAAGAGCTACTCGGCGCGAGAGCAGCCTGTTGTCCTTGTCACTCAATTCCATATCGTTACCGTCTTTGAATGCCACCGTCGTTTCCCTCATATACCATGGCGTTTGCCCAGCCCTGTCCAATTTGACTCTCAGCTTAACAAACGCCCCTTAAGGCTAGCTTAGGCTCGCGGCAGCCGGAGCCGTTAGCCGCAAGACGCACAGGGGATGCAGTAATGCGATGATCCGTTTTCCTCCGTCCCCGAGGGATCATTTTTTAGTACTTGAAGAAGCCCTCGCCCGAGCTTTTGCCCAGCTTGCCTTCGTCGAGCATCTGCTTGAGGACGGATGCCATGGCCTTAAAGTTGTAGGGCATCATCATCTTTTTGAGCAACGGGCTCACCAGGCCCGGCACCTTCTGGTACTGCATAACGATGTTGTAAGCCGTCTGGATACCAACCGTGTCGAATACGCGGAACGGACCCTTGGGGGCGCCGGTGCCACGCGTCCATGCGAGGTCGATGCTCTTGGGATCGCTCACGCCCGAGACATACAAGTCGAGGCCCGAAAGCAGCCATGGCACCAGCATGGAATTGAGCAGGTAGCCGTTCTTTTCCTTGTTGACGGGCAGGGCAAGCATGCGAATGTCGTTGGCGAAGTCGACGAGCTCGTCGAAGTAGCGCTTGTCGGTTTGGTCCTGCGCCATGACCTCGGTCATGTTGTTCTTCCAGATGGAATTGGCAAAGTGCAGCGACAAGTACTTCTCGGGGCGGCCGGTGTACTTGGCAAAGGTGCTCGGCAGCAGCGTAGAGGAGTTCGTCACGACGACGGTCTTTTGCGGGAGAACCGGGGCGAGCTTTTTGTAGAAGTCAATCTTTGCCTGGGTGTCCTCGGCCATAGACTCGATGACCAGGTCGGCGTCGGCTACGGCCTTGGCAAGATCGAGCTCCAGCTTGAGCGTGGAGTAGGCACGCTCGACGGCGGCGAGTGCCGCCTCCTTGTCGAAGGGCTGGCCACTATCGGCGATACCGGCGCACCACTCGCCTGTGCCATCCGCCATGCCCTCGATTGCCGCGATGTACTCCTCGCGCACATGATCGATCTTGGGCTGAGTGCGGCCGATGCTGCCCTCGCTGCGCAGCCAGATCGTCACATCAAAGCCGCAGTAGGCAGCCTGAAAGGCAATCTGGCTTCCCAACACGCCGCCACCGGCAACACAAACGGTCTTGTAGCTCATGGAACGGTCCTCTCTTACGTAATTCCATAGATGTGTATTTATTCAACCGTAAGGATGACGCGCGATGGGGGTGGGTTCTATAAACGGACGGTATTTTGCCGCGAACGGCTACACCTGTTCATTATCTCAGGGTTTCGAGGGCGATTTTTTGTGCCACCGAGACGTCGTTTGCGGAAGTATGCGGCAAATTCCGGAACCCTTGAGCACACCCCGGTTTTCCGCCAATAAAACCACAGGTACAGGGCTTGGATATATCCGGTGTGCTCGGCCTATTCAGATTTTGCCGCATACTTCTGAAATCTGAGTTCGCAAAGGGCGATAGTCAGGGCGTTTGCGCAACATATGTCCAGCAAAAACGGGTGGTAGCCGGTACGGCTACCACCCGCTTGTCTCATATCCAGCCCATAGCAGACCGTCTACTTCTTAATGCCGCGTCCCAGACGCTCGGCGACCGATGTTACGGCCTCCTCGCTGGCCGGCCCGCAGCTCACGCAGCCGTCATGGGCGCGCATCTGGCCGGTGACCTCGTCCATCGCGAGCGGCGCCACCTTCTCGAGCTTAAAGCCCTTGCCGGCGCGCATGTTCTCCTTGGCCACACTGATCATGAGCTTAATACGGTTGAGCTGGTTGACCTCGGATGCACCGGGGTCGTAGTCCACCGCGACAATGTTGCTCTCGGGGTGCTGACGGCGCAGTTCCTTGATCACGGCCTTGCCCACCACGTGGTTAGGCAGGCACGCGAAGGGCTGCGTGCAGATGATGTTGGGCGCGCCATGGTCAATCAGGTCGAGCATCTCGGCCGTGAGCAGCCAGCCCTCGCCCATGTTGTTGCACACCGAAAGCACCGTGCGGGCCTTGTCGGCCATGGTGCCGATGCGCTCGGGCGCCTCAAAGCGGCGGGACTTCTCGAGCATCTCCTCCACCGGCGTGCGCATCCAGTCCACCAGCTTGATGAGCGCTTGCATGCCCGCACGCGTCGTGGCAGAGCTGCCCAACTCGTCCTTCTGCAGCTCGGCGTTGCTCATGGAGTACAGGAAGAAGTCGAGCAGGCCCGGCACCACGGCCTCGCAGCCCTCGCGCTCGATGACATCGACCACGTGGTTGTTGGCCGTGGGGTGGAACTTGACCAGGATCTCGCCGACCACGCCCACACGCGGCTTGGTACCCTCGCCCACAAGTGGCATGGTGTCGAACGCGCGAATGGCCTCACGGCACAGCTTGGTGTAGTTATGCCTGTTGAACTTGGGCGCCAGCTTGCGAGCGCGCGCCATGTACTCCTCATAGAGCGCGTTGGCGGCACCGGGCGTGGCCTCGTACGGGCGGCAGCGGTAGAGCATCTGCATCATCACGTCGCCAAAGAGCACCGCGTAGACTGCCTGCTTAAGCAGCGCCGGCGTCAGCTTGAAGCCGGGGTTGTCCTCGCCAAGCGCCACGGCCGAAAGCGAGATCACCGGGATCTCGGGGTGGCCGCTCTCGCGCAGGGCCTTGCGGATGAGCGCGATGTAGTTGGTGGCACGGCAGCCGCCGCCGGTCTGGCTGATGACCACGGCCGTCTTGGACAGGTCGTACCGACCGCTCTCGATCGCTTCCATGATCTGGCCCGTCACCAGGATCGACGGATAGCAGATGTCGTTGTTCACATAGCGCAGGCCAGCCTCGACGGCATCGTGGTCAGTCGAGGGCAGCAGCTCCAAGTTGTAGCCAGCACCGCGGAACACCTCTTTGACCAGGTCAAAGTGGATCGGCGCCATCTGCGGGCACAGGATGGTGTAGCCCTCCTCGCGCATCTGCTCGGTAAAGGGCACCTTGGGCCATGCGGTCGAAGCGCTCTCACGCTGCGCCTCGAACGTGTACTTGCGGCTCGCGAACGCGGGGGCATCCGTGGAGGGCGCCACCGGCGCGGCATCACCCTGCTCGTAGGCCTCGCCCGCGGCCGTGACCTCGGCCAGGCGCTCGGCCTCCTGGTCCTTAAGCGCGGCCATGAGCGAGCGGATGCGAATGCGCGCGGCACCCAGGTTGGATACCTCGTCGATCTTGAGCACGGTGTAGATCTTGCCGCTGGCCTCCAGAATCTCCTGCACCTGGTCGGTGGTCAGGGCGTCCAGACCGCAGCCGAAAGAGTTGAGCTGGATCAGGTCCAGATCGTTGCGCATCGTCACAAAACGGGCGACGGCGTACAGGCGGCTATGGTACATCCACTGGTCGACGACGCGGATGGGGCGCTCGGGCTTCACGAGATGCGCAAGCGAATCCTCGGTAAAGACCGCAAAGCCAAAGCTCGAGATAAGCTCGGGCAGGGCGTGGTTGATCTCGGGGTCGTTATGGTAGGGGCGGCCGGCGAGCACAATGCCATGGCCGCCGTGGTCCTCGACCCACTTAAGGGCCTCCTCGCCCATGGTCTGGATGTCCTCGTGGAAGCGCGCGTCTGCCTCGTAGGCGGCGTTAACGGCGGCATCGACTTCGGAGCGCGTGATCTTGGGACCGCGCACGCGGCCGCGACCGGCCTCTGCATCGGCCACGCGGTCGACGGCGAGCACTTGGTATAGGCGGCGCTTGAGCTCGGTCTTATCGTGATAGGGCACAAACGGATACAGGAACTCGATGTTCTGCTCGCGGATCTCATCGATATTGAGCGCCAACGCCGTGGGGTAGCTCATGACGATGGGGCAGTTGTAGCAGTTGCCGGCGGTCGGATCCTCCTTGCGCTCCCAGCGCACGCACGGCATCCAGATAAAGTCGACATCGCGGTCGATAAGGTTCATCACATGGCCGTGGCTCATCTTTGCCGGGTAGCACACGCTCTCGGACGGCATGGACTCGATGCCCGCCTGGTAGGTCTTTTTGCTCGACTGGTCGGACAGCTGCACGCTAAAGCCCAAGCGCGTAAAGAACGCGTGCCAGAAGGGGTAGTTCTCGTACATGTTGAGCGCGCGCGGGATACCCACGGTGCCGCGCGGGGCCTCGTCGGGGCTCAGCACCTCGCGGTTAAAGAGCAGCTCGTTTTTCTTTTTGAAGAGGTTGGGGACCTCGGTCTTCTGCTTTTTGTGGCCAGCACCCTTCTCGCAGCGGTTACCGGTGATAAAGCGCCTGCCGCCGCCAAAGTCGTTGACGGTGAGCTGGCAGTTGTTAGAGCAACGGCCGCAGCGGACGTGTTTTTGCGTCACGGTGAGGTGTGCGATGTCCTCGGCAGAAAGAATGGTCGAGGTGCCGTCGGCACCGGCGCGATCGCGGGCGAGCAGGGCCGCACCGTAGGCGCCCATGCAGCCGGCGATGTCGGGACGCACGGCATGAACGCCGGTGAGCTGCTCAAACGCACGCAGCGTGGCGTCGGACATAAAGGTGCCGCCCTGAACGATCACCTGACTGCCGATCTCCTTGGGATCGCGCAGCTTAATGACCTTGAACAGGGCATTCTTGATGACGGAATAGGACAGACCGGCCGCGATGTCGCCCACCGTGGCACCTTCCTTTTGCGCCTGCTTGACGCGCGAGTTCATAAAGACCGTGCAGCGGCTGCCCAGGTCGACCGGGGCCTTGGCATGGATGGCGGCATCGGCAAACGCGCGCACGTCCATGTTCATGGACACGGCGAAACTCTCGATAAAGCTGCCGCAGCCCGACGAGCAGGCCTCGTTGAGCATAATGTGCTCGATGACGCCGTCCTTGACGCGCAGACACTTCATGTCCTGGCCGCCGATGTCCAGGATAAACTCGACGCCGGGCAGGAAAGCCTTGGCGCCGCGCAGGTGCGCGACGGTCTCGATCTCGCCGGAGTCGGCCTTGAGGGCCTCGATGAGCAGCGCCTCGCCGTAGCCCGTGGTGGTCACGTGGCCGATGGTGCAGCCGGCAGGGATGTGATTGTAGAAATCGGCCATGATGACCTTGGCCGTGCCCAGGATGTCGCCGTTGTTGTTGCCGTACCAGGTGTGCAACAGCTGGCCGTCCTCGCCCACGAGCGCGGCCTTCATGGTGGTGGAACCGGCGTCGATGCCGATGAACACGCGGCCGGTGTAGCCGTCGAGCTTGCCCTTGGGGACGACCTCGGTGTCGTGGCGGGTCTTGAACTCGGCAAAGTCCTCGTCGGTGGCAAAGAGCGGATCCAGGCGCTCGACCTCGGCACCCTGTGTGTCACCCAGGGCATCGATGGCCTCAATGAGCTGCGGGAACGTGCTGAGCTTGTTGGACTCGTGCGCCATGGCGGCGCCGCTTGCCACAAACAGGTGGGCGTTTTGGGGCACAATGCGGTGCTCCTCGTCCAGGTTGAGCGTGAGGTAGAAGCGATGGCGCAACTCGGAGAGATACTGCAGCGGGCCGCCCAGGAAGGCGACGTTACCGCGAATGGGACGGCCGCACGCCAGGCCCGAGATGGTCTGGGTCACGACGGCCTGGAAGATGGAGGCGGCCACGTCTTCGGGGCGGGCGCCCTCGTTGAGCAGCGGCTGCACGTCGGTCTTGGCAAAGACGCCGCAGCGGCTGGCGATGGGATAGATGGTGGTGGCGTTGGCCGCGAGCTCGTTGAGGCCGCTCGCGTCGGTGTGCAGCAGGGTTGCCATCTGGTCGATGAACGCGCCCGTACCGCCGGCGCAGGTGCCGTTCATGCGCTGCTCGATGCCGTTGTCGAAGTAGATGATCTTGGCGTCCTCGCCGCCCAGCTCGATGGCGACGTCGGTGGCCGGGATGAGGGTCTCGACGGCACGCTTGCTGGCGATGACCTCCTGGACAAACTCCAGGTCGAGCCACTGGGACAGCAGCAGGCCGCCCGAGCCGGTAATGGCGCAGGTCATCTGGGCCGTCGGCAGCACGGTCGCAGCGCCCGCGAACAGGTCGCGGGCGCAAGCGCGGACATCGGTGTGATGACGCTGGTACTTGGCGTAGACGATCTGGTTGTCGTCGTTGAGCACGGCGAGCTTAACGGTGGTGGAGCCCACGTCGATGCCCAGGTGCAGGTTGCCGCGGGCGGCCTCGGGGTTGAAGATCGCGCCTTCGGGGGCGTGGGCGGCGGCTACGGGCTCAGCGGCGGCTACGGGCTCGCTAGCGACGGACGTCTCCCCTGCCGCGTTCTTGGCCTCGGCAACAGCCTCGGCAACTTTCTCGGCTGCAGCGGTCGCAGCCTTCTGCGCGGCATCCGCAACGGCGGGCGCGGCCTCGCGTGCGGCAGCGACCACACGGTCCTTAATGCCCTCGACGAGTTTGCTCATTGTCTCTCCTCTTAGTTGTTGGACTCGACGGTTGCGGCGGTGTCGGCCGCGTCCTCGAGCTGCAAGTTCAATAGCTTCATGCCGTATTCCGGCACGTTGATATCGATGGGTTGGCCATACAGGTCGCCGGGGCGCACAAAGGCGAGCACCGTCATAATGCGCGCCATGGCCTCGGGCGATTCGGTGAGCCCACGCTCAAACCAGCGCTGAATCATGCCGACCTCGGCACTCACGACGTAGGTAACGTAGTAGTCAAAGAACGTGCCCAGCGCCAGGCCCAAAATGCCCGTCTGCGCACGCGGCACCACAGCCTCACGCGCGGTGTCGATAATCCTTTTAATGAAGGCCTGGTCGCCGCCCGGCCCCAGCAGCGCACCGATTAAGTCGCGGTTGGCCGCAAGATAACGCAGCAGCTCAACCGAACCGGGCGCCGGCTCGAGCTCATCGATGTTGTGATAGAGATCGGGCAGCTGAGCTGCGGTGATGAGCTCAATGCGCTCACGGATCTCGGCCAGCAAGCCGTCCTCGATTTGATTGATAAAGTCGGGGATATCGCGGTAATGCGAATAGAACGTGCGACGCGTAAGGCCAGCACGCTCGGTGAGCGACGCGACATTAATGCGCGAAAGGTCGCCGCTTTCGGCAAGCTCGCTGGCAAGTGCCTGGCGAAGGGCACGCTGCGAGCGAAGGGACCGGCGATCGCATTTCTCGAGCTGGGACAAGCGTCCTCCTTGTTACTCAGCCTGTGCGCTATTGCACAGTGCGAGTATTATTGCACACCGTGTGCATCAACACGTAAAGGCAATATTTAGATTGTGGCAAAGGGACTGTCCCTTTGTCCCTTATTCGATGATGGTGCAGGAGTTCTGCTTGCTCATGGTGGCGAGCATGTGTTTGGGGACGGCGTGGGCCATGCAGCTGCCGATGGTCGCGCTCGCGGCGGCCTTAGCTGCATCGCTAGCGTTTTTGGTCGCGTAGCTGTGGCGGAAGCGTTTGAGCATGGCGATGTCGTTGCCACCGTCGCCGTAGACCGCGACCTCGTCCTCGGCAATACCGTAGTAGCCCGCCAGCCAGGCAACACTCTCGCCCTTGTTGCACGTCACGTCCGTAATCTCGAACATAACGGGGTCAAACGGCGCGTTGACCACGCGATCGGAACGCTCGGCAAGATACGCCTTAAGGTCGCGCTCCAGCTCGCGCGAGGTCACGCGGCAGTTGATCTTGCACACATCGTGGCGCAAGATGTCGCCAATCGACTGGTCGAAATACTGTTCCTCGTGATAGCCGCCACGCGCACGCATGCCACGCATCACGATGCGCTTGATGGGACTGTCCTTTTTAAAGCCCGCCTGGTGCATCTCGAACGATCCGCTCGAAAACATGCCGTCGGGCGTGGAGCAGTCAAAACAGATATCCGGGAACGCCTTGAGCAGCTCCTCGGTGATCTGCGGATCGATGGTCCAGGTCTTGAGCACCTCGCCATGGCTGTCGCGCACGATGGAGCCGTTAGAGCAGCAGGCATCGAGCGCCAGCCCCGTAAAGCCATGCTCGCCGATCGGCAGCGTCGAGCGTCCGGTCGCGGGAACCACGTGCAGGCCAGCCTCGGTCAGCTCGCGAATGGCGCGGCGGATGGTCCCATCCGCCTCGTGCAGGGCGTTCAGCAGCGTTCCGTCTAAGTCACTCGCGAACATCTTGATCATGGACATGCCTCTCCTTCGTCTGCCCGATATTGTAGACGAAGGAGAGGCATGCCCAAACAATGCCGTCCCGGCGCGGCGGGCCACTGCCTCCGCAAATTCACGGTGCCCCAGCGCGTCAAGACAATCGCCGCAAGCGATTTTTCAGACGATAAAACAGCGCCGTCGTCAACGTCAGCACCGCCAACATGGCTGCGAATACAATCGCCGGTGTCCATCGATCATATGCAACCCCGTACGTCAATTGGCCGATAGGTGTTGCGCAGGAAAGGACCATGTAAACGACCGAAAGCACTTTTCCGCAGAGCTCAGTCGGCGCTGCCCGCTGAACAAACGCGGTGATTTCAACCGACGCAATGCTTGCCCACACCATGATCCATGCCGAACCAACCGCAAACACGGTGAACACGCATACATCTGCGCCGAACAGTAGCGTAACAATAATCGGTACGACTCCAAAACAGATCATCGCAACATATCGACATATGCCATTGAAAGAAAAACGATGCGGCCAAATGCCGACCAAGCCACTGCCGGCAAGACCACCCAAGCCCATAGCCACCTCAACTATCCCAACGCAGGACGATTGCATGCCGAGATGCTTTGTAACAATAATGGGAGCGCCAATCGTTAGCCCAATCAACGCAAGGTTCAAAACGGCCGCAAGCAAAATCACAGCGACCAATGATGCATTTTGCAACAGATACCGAATCGACTCCCGAAAATCGTTTCGGCATGTCGTGCGAGTCGCGCCGTCTCCCATCGTTTCAGATGAGGCATTTTGCTTGAGTGCACCCCCAAACAGCAGGGCTGAAATCGCAAACGCTACCGACGCGATTGTGCAAAGAGCATCGATGCCAAAGCACCCATAGACTGCCGTCCCGACCACAGGACCCAAGATATTGCTCACCATGGTCACCTGCGAAACCAATGCAGTGGCCCGCTCAACCTTCTCTTCACCCGCCATGCGCACCGTCTCAATTTGGAGCATTGGCTTCAGCAGCGATTGAACACCATATTGAACACAAAGTATCGCTACTACGACGACCGCAAGAGGCAACGAACGCTTCATGAGGATAGACAGCAGTGATGCAGTCATCAGAGCAATGCCGAGGGCCACGAGGACCTCGCGATGTCTTCCCCTATCCGCCAAGATTCCGCCAGCCGGAGTTGCGAGTACGCCCGGCACGAACGCTATCGCCGCGACGGCACCATATAACGTTGACGAGCCGCTGCAATCGAACAAGTAAAGCGGGCACGCAAAGCACAGTGCCGACAACATCGAATACGCGCACAGCTGTGCAACAAGAAGACCGAAAAGCCTGATAGATCGCACTGTTTTTTGCGCCAACGAGACGCTACTCCTCCGCATTTCAGCCATAAGCCTATCCCCTATACATACCGTTAGTATGTATTTAATGACTTGAAAAGGGCAGCCGTGGCTACCCTTACAAATCAATTACATACCGTCAGTATCTATATTACCACCCGGCGCGGTCCCATACGTCCCAAATCTGCGCCGTTGTCTGAAGCACTTCATTACCCAAATCGAGCCCCACCGCGGCAGCCATCTGCGCCAAACATTGTGCGCGAGCGAGCATTCGCTCCTTGGGCTCGAGCGGACGGAACAATGGCAGCAGCCAAAGATTCGCCAACAACGATACGGCCTCCGCCGCTTCGCGCGGGCATTCGCACGCAATGGAGCCGTCGGCGATGCCCTCCTCGATCACTGGCAAGAGACAGCCATCGGCCGACTCGTCAAATGAGCCCTGGTACTGCATCGCCAGTAGGCGCGAGCTTTTTACCGGATCTGCTGCAGGACGCATACGTGCCCATAGCTCAATTTGTGGAACAACGGACTCGGGAGCGTACAGTCGCTTGAGCTTTTGGGCTCCGGTCATATTACCGACGCCAAGCATCGAGCGGCGGTGCTCAACAATCGGAGTCATCGCCCGATCAAACGCGGCGTTGAAAATCTCTTCTTTGCTCTTGAAGTGATGATAGACAGCGCCCTTGGTCATGCCGTCGAGACGGTCAACGATATCTTGAATACTCGTCCCCTCATAACCCTGTGCGCAGAATAGCTCCAGTGCCGCGTCGAGAATCTTCGCGACCGTCTCCTCGGGATATTTATTACGCCCCATAATCTGTCCATCCGCAACGCAAGTCTTGTGCCTCATTGCAGCATTTTAACGTTGCGGATGGCAGACGGTCGATTCTACACCGCGGCCGGGCCGTGTTCGCCGGTGCGAATGCGGATGACTTCTTCGACCGGCTCGACCCAAATCTTGCCGTCTCCAACGGCACCGGTGCGGGCGGCGTTGCAGATGATGTCGACAATGCCATCGACATGTTCATCAGCGCAGATAAGGGTGAACTGCACCTTAGGGATCGTGTTGACAAGCAACTCGTTGCCGCGCACGTATTCCTTCCAGCCATGCTGCGCGCCGCATCCCTGCACCTGGTTGATAGTCATACCGCGAACATCAGCAGCAAACAGCGCATCTTTAAGAACCTCAAGCTTCTCAGCACGAACGATCGCCGTGATCTTCTTCATAGTGAATTCCTCTCAATAATCAACGTATCCCTTTACATGAGACGCGGGTTTCCCAGGTGCCGTAAACCAACCTCAGAGATCAAAAAAGTTCAACTGACTGGTCTTAGCAGGTTTCCCAAGTGCCGCAGATTGCCGTGAAAGAGGAGCGAAGCGTACTTAAGTACGTGAGCGACGATTGAACGGCAAGGTGCGGTGCTTGGGGAAGCTGCTAATCGAGTCCGGAGAATGAGGGGTATGCGCTCTCGCCGTGCTGACTCGCATCCAGGCCCAGCGCCTCGTCGGCCTCGTCCACGCGCAGGCTACCGTGGAACAGCGCCTTGACCACCGCGGCGATCACCAAGTCGAGCACCAGCACAATAGCGACCGTCACCACAATGCCTAAGATCTGCGAGATGAGCAGTGACACGTCGCCCGTGTAGAACAGGCCGCCCTTACCGGTCCACGAAAGCTCCGGCACGCAGAACAGGCCCGTGAGCACGCCGCCCAAAATGCCGCCGATGCCGTGGCAACCGAACGCGTCGAGCGCATCGTCGTAGCCGAACTTGGTCTTAAGATGGCTGATGGCCAGGTAGCAGACGGGCGATACGATCAGGCCCATAACCAGCGCCGCCCACGGCTCGACAAAGCCCGCGCCCGGCGTGACCACCACAAGGCCCGCGACCAGACCGGTGCTGGCACCCACCAGCGTGGGGCGACCGGTGTGCACGCGCTCGACGGCAAGCCACGAGACCATGCCCGCCGCGCTGGCCGTCACGGTGTTGAGGATGGCGAGCGCCGCCACGGCGTCGGCCTTAAACTCGCTGCCGCCGTTAAATCCAAACCAGCCAAACCAAAGCAGGCCGGCGCCCAGCGCCACAAACGGCACGTTATGCGGACGGTAGCTCATCATGCCAAAGCCGCGACGACGGCCGAGCATTAAGCAGAGAATCAGGCCCGTAAGACCGGACGAAATGTGCACCACGTCGCCGCCGGCAAAGTCGAGCGCTCCGATGATGTCGCCGATAAAGGAGCCATCGCCGCCCCAAACCATGTGGGCGAGCGGCGCGTAAACCACGAGCAGCCAAATGCCCAGGAAAGCCGTCATGGCACCAAACTTAACGCGACCTGCCAGGCTGCCTGTGACGATAGCGGCCGTGATCATGGCAAACGCCATCTGGAAGGCGATGTTGATGATCTGAGGGTAGACGGCACCATCCGCAGCATTGCCCTCGGCCGCCTGCAGCACCTGGTTGAGCACCGGCAGGCACAGCAGCTGGTCAAAGCCGCCAATAAACGGGTTAGAACCGTCGCCACCGTAGGCCAGCGACCAGCCGGCAACAATCCACAGCACACCAACCAGGCCAATGGCGCCAAAGCACATAAGCATGGTGTTGATGACATTTTTGCGCCTGGACAGGCCGCCATAGAAAAACGCCAGACCCGGTGTCATTAAAAACACGAGCATGGTGCAGATGAGCATAAACGTTGTCGATCCCGTATCGTACATTCGCTCCCCCTTGGTCGCATGAACGTTGTCGGCGCTCATGATGCGGCCGAGGGCCAACTGGTGTAGACCAGATACGGCGTTGTTAAACGCTGCGTTGTCGAATGGAAACGGTGCCGCAATCTTGGAAACGGCACGGCAACGGGCGCGAAACGAACGGGAAACGCGCAGATCGAGAGGCCATCTATGTCCGCATTCCGAATCAGTTTTATAGAGAGATGAGCCGATCCCAAAGCAGGCTCCGCATCTGATTCGACCGTGATTCCCCTAGGGAAAACACGGCTAGGCGCTCATTAGCGTGTTTCCCCTAGGGGAATCACAGTCGGCAGCGACAATAACGTGTTTTCCCTAGGGAAATCACAGTCGGCGGCGGCAATAGCGTGTTTGCCTTTATCAGCATCTCCTCCACCGCTCAACATTACATATCACAAGCAACTTTTGGCACACCGAAACGCTCGAGAAGGTGTTCAAGATAACCGTCCTCGTACACGCGGCTAAATTGCACCCTCATGACCGGAATGCCCAAGGCCGTAATGTGCGACTCTCGTTGGCGCTCTGCAACCAAGCGCCTTTGCATCTCTTTTCCCAGGCCGTCCGCACCAACGTATTTGCCAAAACCATCGACCTCAATAATTAAGCGGAACCCATTCGGCAGCTCGTAGTACATATCGACACGAATCGCACCGCCATCGACTGGGTCAATAAACTCGGCTTGTAGCATGGTCGGAGGAAGGTAGCCCAGCGCGATAATCAATCCACGCACGATGGACTCGCCGCCGCTCTCCGAAGCGCCATCGGCATAGCGCGCCACCATCTCGGCACGCAAGGCCCCAGAGCGACATCGCGCCAGCGCCTCAACGTAGTCGCGATACTTCTGGATATCGAGCTTGCAGAACCGCAGGGCACTATCCGCTATGGCCAGGCCATCTTCAAAAGAAGCAACAAGTGAACAGTCGAGCACCGTCCGTTCCAACGTTGTTCGCTTCACGGTGCCGTTCAGCTCGATCTCGTTTAGGGGGCACTCATGCCGATGGATTCCCATGCCGCATCTTCCATGCGAACGCTCGCTCGCCACAAGATGAATTGTGTCCAGATATTTCTTCGAAACCCAAAGCCCATGGTCAAGCGCAGCAGAAAAGGAGCAGACGGTTTCGTCAGGATGCTCATCGAGAAACGTATTTTGAACATAGCGCCAACGAGCGCGCGGGCTTGTCTTGAGCGCGTCCCACGTGGAGGCGCGCATGAACATCCCGTTAAACGGACGCACGGCCACCCCTGCCGCTACGGCACGACGAAGCGCTTCGCGATCTGCCCTGGTTTTAGGCACCAGGCAACGCTGCAAGCGCTCCGCCCCATCAAGCTGCTCTTCAATCCTTTGTCGCGCGCTGGTATTCCTCATGAAAGCCACCTCCCAATAGAGGCAGCATAGCCAAAAGGCACCTTGCCAATCTCTTGCCATTAACTGACCAAAAGCTTGACGGGATACTTGACGCCGCAGGTCGGAGACGTCGTCCTAGTGCTCGTCACAACTACGTCACTCGGCGAACGGTTGTCCTCGAGGCGCAGACGGCAGCTTCCATGTCCCTTCCAGCCCCTCTGACATCAATGACGTCCCACGGCCTCAGCTCAAACGTGATTCCCCTAGGGAAAACACGGCTAGGCGCTCTTTAGCGTGTTTTCCCTAGGGGAATCACAGTCGGCGGCGGCAGTAGCGTGTCTTCCCTAGGGAAATCACGATTGGGCAGGGAGGTAACGTAACCCCTAGGAAATACGCACTTGCAAGGCACCGACCCCGCTCCGTCCCGGCTAGCGGCGGAACAGCTCGCGGGCTCGGTCGCGAAGGCCGGTAGCTCGGATGACGCCCTCGTAGCGGTTGATGCGCAAGCGCGGGAAGGCGTTAAAGAAGCGCAGGTCACGACGGCTGAGCGACACACTCGGCACCGGACGGCTCATGCGCTTGCCGGTAAGGCGACGACTGAGCGACGGACGCGGCATGCTCGGCGCGACATCGGCAACGCGGCGAGCAGCGAGCGCCAGGCCGCGAGCACCATCCGAGATAAACGTCGGCATCGAAGCCTTCTCGCGCAGGGCATCGAGCGCCGCGTCGCCCAGCTCGGCCAGCCAAGCGTTAACGGCGCGACCGCGGATATGCGTCTGAGCCACCGAGTCGATCGCCGAATCGGGAATACGTTCGAGCATAGAGTCGGAGGCGTCGGCAAGCGACTCATTGATGCGGTCGGCAAGGTCGGCACGCACACGCTCAAGCTGATCGGACAGACGCCGCCAGCTGGCCAACGAGCACACCGCATCGACCATCATCGCGACCGCGACGATAAAGGCGGACAGCCGCACAATCAGCACCGGCAGATGGCCAAGCAGCCCCAGCAATGCCGGCTCCACTAAACGGCAAATACACAACGCACCCAAGCCAAACGCGCAGGCCCAGTACAGGCAGATGCGTCCGTGCAGGTTAAACGGCAGATGCGAGTAATCCCAAAACCGGGCACCCGTCGTTTTTTCCAACAGCACGCCCACGCTATATTCGATCACGCTGCATACGAGCGCGGCAGCGACAAACTGGCTCGAGGCGTCTGGGATTCCACGCAGCAGCAACCAGCACGCGATGCCGCCCGCACCGTAGATGGGACAACACGGCCCTAGCAAAAAGCCGCTGTTGGCAAAGCGTCCGTGGTTGAGCATGGCGCAGACTGTCGACTCCCATACCCAGCCGCAAAAACCGTAGAAGGCAAACGAGAGTACCAGCGCCGAGAGCGGGCAGGCGGCAAGCGTCGCGCCGTCAAATGCCATGTCGATCGCGGTCCCCACCGTCTACCCTCTCCTCTTTTCGCTCGATTCTTTGCTCGAGCCCTCGTTCAAATCGTTCGCGCCGCCTTTGCGCCGCAGACGGCCGGCGACCGTCTCGCACAGAGCGCACCATTTATCGGCCAGGCACACAATCCATGCCTCGCGACACGTCGGTGGAACCGGTACCAGCGGAAACATATGGCGCACGATGATATTCCGCTCGCGCGGCGTCAGCTCAAAATCCTCTTCGGCACGCGCCAGGGCAAAAAATGGATGCCGAAATCCGTGCAGTCGATGGCTCGGATCGGGGTCGTGCCAGTCATAGAGAAAGTAATCGTGCAGCAGGGCCCCGCGCAACAGCGAGGCACGGTCGACCGAAATGCCAGCACGGCCCAAGCACTCGGCAAAGGACAGGCTCGCCCGCGCCACCGAAATCACATGCGCATACACCGTCACGTCGCCATGCTGGATAAACTCGTGCGTCAGGTCCAAGCGGCCCGCCCGGGCCAGCTGACGGGCGGCATAGTCGACCTCGTGCGCGATTTTCTCGGCACGAACGGCATCAGACATGCTGCCTCCTTCCAGCGGCTCACGGCGGCATGCCACGGCCTGCACGCATTGAATAAAATCATCATCGAATCTACCAGTATGGCATCAGACAAAACGTTTTGCCCCGCCAGTTGGCGAATTACCGCGCCGCCGTCACATATCAAACGCCAAAATGTGCGAGACTGTTTTGTGCAATTGTGCCGGCCGAGGGAGCGCCGGTGCTCGATTCGCATGGAGTAACCCACAACGATGCTGCTTACGCAAACGACAACGCCCGAGGACGTCAAGGCTCTCGACCGCGCCGAGATTCCGCTGCTCTGCGGCGAGATCCGTCAGGCAATCCTCGAAAGCTCCGCCGCTGTCGGCGGGCACGTTGCCCCCAACCTGGGCGTCGTTGAGCTTACGGTTGCGCTTCATCGCGTGTTTAACTCCCCCATCGACAAGATTGTCTTTGACGTTTCGCACCAGACCTACGCCCACAAGGCGCTGACGGGGCGCGCGTACACTTATATCGATCCGGAGCGTTATGGTGAGGCTTCTGGCTTTGCCAATCCCGACGAGTCCGAGCACGACTTGTTTGCCATGGGCCATACCTCCACGTCGGTGAGCCTGGGCTGCGGCCTGGCACACGCTCGTGACCTGGCGGGCGATACGTACAACGTCATTACCATCATTGGCGACGGCTCGCTTTCGGGCGGCTTGGCGTTTGAGGGCCTCGACAATGCCGCCGAACTCGACAGCAACTTGATCATCATCGTCAACGATAACGACCAGTCCATCGCCGAAAACCACGGTGGCCTGTATCGCAATCTGGCCGAGCTACGCGCCAGCAACGGCACCTGTGAGCGCAACGTTTTCCGCGCGATGGGGCTCGACTACCGCTATCTGGACACCGGCAACGATGTGTTGGCCCTGGTCGACACGCTGCAGGAGCTGCGCGATATCGATCATCCCATCGTGCTGCACGTCTCCACCGCAAAGGGCAAGGGCTTTGAGCCAGCCCAGAGCGACCCCGAGCGCTGGCATCATGTGGGTCCGTTTGACATGGCGACTGGGCGCAAGCTCTGCCCGGGCCATCCGAGCGAGCCTGCGCCGCGCACCTATGCCGACATTACGGGCGAGGCGCTCAGCGCTGCCATCGAGCGCAATCCGCAGGTCGTGGGCATCACGGCGGCCACGCCCTACATCATGGGCTTTACACCCGAGCTTCGCGCCGCGGCAGGCAAGCAGTTTGTCGACGTGGGCATTGCCGAGGAACACGCCGTGACCTTTGCCACCGCGCTTGCGCGCTCGGGCGCCAAGCCGGTCTTTGGTGTGTACGGCACGTTTTTGCAGCGCGCCTACGACGAACTGTGGCACGACCTGTGCCTTAACGACGCCCCCGCAACCATCCTGGTATTTGGCGCGTCGATCTTTGGCACCACATCCGAGACGCACCTCTCGTTCTTTGATATTTCCATGCTGGGCGGTCTTCCCAACATGCACTACTTGGCGCCGGCCTGCATGGAGGAATATCTGTCCATGCTGAGCTGGTCGCTCGATCACCGCGAGCATCCCGTGGCGATTCGTGTACCGGGCATCGGCCTGGTAAGCCGTCCCGACCTTGCGCCTGCCGAAGACACCGACTACAGCGCCGTTCGCTACAACGTGGTGCGCCAGGGTCGAGACGTAGCAGTGCTCGCGCTCGGCGATTTCTTTGAGCTGGGCGAGCGCGTGGCAAACCGTCTGACCGCCGAGTACGGCATCGAGGCCACGCTTGTCAACCCGCGCTATGCAACCGAGCTCGACCGCGAGTTCCTCGACAGTCTTGCCGCCGAGCATCGCGTTGTCGTCACCCTCGAGGACGGTATCTTGGACGGCGGCTGGGGCGAGCGCGTGGCATGTTATCTGGCATGCACGCCGTTGCGCACGCGCACCTTCGGCATCGCCAAGGGCTTCCCCGACCGCTACGACCCCAACGAGCTGCTCGCTCAGAACGGCATGGCGGTCGAGAACATGGCCGCCGAAGCCGTGAGACTACTCAACGAGTAAGAAAACCTCCGCAAGGGAAGCATCCCTGCGGAGGTTTTTATTTTCGCGGCGCGATTATCTCAATCTGTAACATCTAGGGCCCGAATTCCCGTCTAACTGTTACAGATCTAGACAAACCGTCTTTGCCCCTGACCTTTGTCTCAATCTGTAACAGATAGAGACCTTTTGGCCGTCTAACTGTTACAGATCGAGACATAACAGTAAGGCATGCCGCTGCATCTGCAAGAACCACCACAAAGGTGCCTGTCCCTTTATGGTAGGTAGAATAACCCATAAGGTAAGTATGTTTCTGAGTTATTTCGTGTTGACCCATTTGAGCGCGATAGGGTATAACTCTACTCAACCACTAGGGATTTTATTGAGAAAGGTGTTCTACCATGAGCAAGAACCTCTCCCAGCAGGTCGTTCTCGACCGCCGCGGCTTCGTCGCCGCCACCTTCGCAACCGTCGCCGGCCTTGGTCTTGCCGGCTGCTCCGACACCAGTACCGAGGCCGACAAGGGTTCCGCCGGTTCCTCCAAGAGCTCCGAGGATACCGAGGTTTCCGCCACGCTCGACGCCAAGGCATTCGACAAGCTCGTCAACGACGGCCCCAAGGCCGATGATGACGCCATCGCCGCCAGCACCTGGGCTACGGCCGTCAAGGATGCCGGCGTCTTTACGATCGGTGGCGTCCAGACCTCCACGCTGTTCTCCCTCCTCAACGAGAAGGACGGTCAGACCCGCGGCTTCGACGCCGGTATCGCACAGCTCCTGTCCAACTACATTCTGGGCGAGAACAAGGTCGAGATCACCCAGGTGACCTCGGACACGCGCGAGTCCGTCCTGCAGAACGGCCAGGTCGACGCTGTCTTTGCCACCTACACCATCACCGATGAGCGCAAGAAGCTCGTCTCCTTTGCCGGTCCCTACTACTACACCCAGCAGGCTATCCTGGTGCTCGCCGACAACGACGACATCAAGAGCGTCGACGACCTGGCCGACAAGAACGTCGCCGTCCAGTCCGGCTCCAACGGCCCTGCCATCCTGGAGGAGCTCGCTCCCAAGGCCAGCCAGCAGGAGTTCAAGACCGACGAGGAGGCCCGCCAGGCACTCCAGCAGGGCCGCGTTGACGCCTACGTCATCGACAACAACATGCAGCAGAGCGCCCTGGTCCGCGAGCCCGGTAAGTATAAGATCGCCGGCAAGCCCTTCGGCAGCAAGGAGCCCTATGGCATCGGCCTGCCGCTCGATTCCGACGGCGTCGCCTTCGTTAACGACTTCCTTAAGAAGATTGAGGACGACGGCACCTGGACCGAGCTGTGGCAGATCTGCATCGGTGACCGCACGGGTGACACCAATGTTCCCGAGCTGCCCGAGATCGGCGCCTAGGCAACGCGCCTAGTAACGGCCGCAACGAAACCATACGGAAACGCACGGTGCGCTTTATTGCGCTAAACTGTTTCTTCACTGAGTTGTCGGGGCTTCCGTACACACGGGAGCCCCTTTCCTTATCGGCGGGAGGTCCGCATGAGTCTCTCCGAGCTCTGGTCGCTCTATGGCCAGAACTACATTGACGCGCTGCTAGCAACCTGGGGCATGACGCTTGAGTCGTTTGCCATCGCCATGGTGCTGGCCGTCGCCGTCACCGTGATGCGCGTGTCGCCGCTCAAGCCGCTGCGCGTCTTTGGCGACCTGTATGTCCAGGTCTTCCGTAACATCCCCGGCATCGCGCTGCTCATCATCGTCGTCTACGCATTGCCGCCACTCAAGGTCGTTCTGCCCTACCGTACCTGCGTTATCGTCGCCACGGTGTTGCTGGGCTCCGCCTTTGGCTCCGAGAACTTTATGAGCGGCATCAACACCGTCGGTGTCGGCCAGGTGGAAGCCGCTCGCTCGCTGGGCATGAGCTTCAATCGCATCCTTGCCAAGATCGTGATCCCGCAGGCACTGCGCTCGAGCGTGCTGCCCATGACCAACCTCTTTATCGCCGTCATGCTCACCACCGCGCTCGGCAGTCAGGTGCCGCTTAAACCGCAGGAGCTCACCGGCGTGGTGAGCTATATCAACACGCGCTCGCTCGGCGGCGTCGCCGCGTTCTTTATCTCGGCGCTCGGCTACCTGGGCACGGCGTTTGTGGTGAGTCACATTGGCAACTACATCGATAAGAAGGTGAGGATCCTCCGATGAGCAAGCACTCCTCCCCCGCGCTCACCATGCGCGATGCGCTCTACGAGGCTCCCGGCCCCAAGATGCGCGCCAAAATTCGCATCGGCACCGTTATCTCGCTTGTTGCCGTCGCCGCGCTCGTTGCCCTCGTGCTGCAGCGCTTTTATGTGACCGGTCAGCTTTCGGTCCACTATTGGTATTTCTTTACGCACCTCACCACCTGGAAGTTCCTGCTTGCCGGCTTTGAGGGCACCGTTAAAGTCGCACTCACCGCCGGCGCCATCGCGTTGGTGCTCGGCCTTGACCTTATGCTCGGTCGCACCAGCGACATTAAGCCGCTGCAGCTGGTCTGCCGCGTGCTCACCGATTTCTTCCGCGGCGTGCCGAGCCTTCTGTTCATCTACTTCTTCTTTTTGGTGCTGCCCCAGTACAAGATTGCGCTGCCGTCGTTTTGGATGCTCACGCTTCCCGTCGCGCTCGCCGCAGCCGGCGTACTGGCCGAAATCTTCCGTGCCGGCGTCAACGCCGTACCGCGCGGCCAGGTCGAGGCTGCCCAGGCACTCGGTCTCTCCAAAGCTAAAATCACCTTTAAAATCGTCCTGCCGCAAGCTATTCGTTTTATCATTCCGTCGTTGATTTCGCAGCTTGTGGTCGTCGTCAAAGACACCACCGTCGCCTACGTGGTGAGCTACCCCGACCTCATGCAAAATGCCCGCGTGCTCATTACCAACTACGATGCCCTCGTGTCGGTCTACCTGGTGATCGCGGTCATCTATATCCTCATCAACGTCGCGATCAACAAGGCCGCCGTCTACGTTTCGCACAAGACCGGCGCGACCATCATCCGCTAACGCTTTACCATTTCGAGTCATAAGGAGCCGAGCACCATGGCACAGAGCACTTCTTCTACCGACAACCGGCCGCTGATCGAGCTCAGGCACGTCGATAAGCACTATGGCGATCTGCACGTCCTCAACGACATCAACCTCTCGGTCGATCGCGGCGAGGTCGTCGTGGTGATCGGTCCCTCGGGCTCGGGCAAGTCGACCATGTGCCGAACCATCAACCGCCTGGAAACCATCGACTCGGGCGAGATCCTCATCGAAGGCGAGCCCCTGCCGCAGGAAGGCAAGGACCTTGCCCGCATGCGCGCCGAGCTGGGCATGGTGTTTCAGCAGTTCAACCTGTTCGCACATATGACCGTACTGCAAAACGTCATGCTGGGACCGGTCGATGTGCTGGGCGTCTCCAAGGACGAGGCCCGCGAGCGCGCCATGGATCTGTTGAGCCGCGTGGGTGTTGCCGAACAGGCCGATAAGGTGCCCGCACAGCTTTCGGGCGGCCAGCAGCAGCGCGTCGCCATCGCCCGTTCGCTCGCCATGCAGCCCAAGGCCATGCTCTTCGACGAGCCCACGAGCGCCCTTGACCCCGAGATGATCAATGAGGTGCTCGAGGTCATGGTTCGCCTGGCCCAGCAAGGTATGACGATGATCGTCATCACCCACGAGATGAACTTTGCCCGCCGCGTGGCCGACCGCGTCGTGTTTATGGCCGACGGCCAAATCGTGGAAACCGGCACGCCCGACGAGTTCTTCGACCACCCCAAGACCCAGCGCGCCCAGGACTTCCTCAACTCCATCAAGGGCCACTAACCCAATTGCCACGCGGGCAAATTCATCAACAGCGTTTGCCCCGCGCCGCCCCTGCGCCATGTCCACCCGGATTCGAAAGCCACGCCCATGATTGGAACCCGCACTTCATCGTCCTTTACCCCGCACGTCGACGTCGATCCCGCCGACCGCCCGCTTATCCTGGTGGCACCGCGCTGGGAAGAAGCGAAGCCCTTTTTGAGCGAAATGCTCTCCCCCAACGAGGAGATCGCGAGCGTCTTTGTCGATGCCATTCTTGCCGCCGGCGGCCTGCCGCTGCAGATGTCCATCACCGAGGACATTGAGGTTATCCGTCATTACGTCGACATCGCCGACGGCATCGCCATTCCCGGCGGCCCGGACGTCAACCCCAAGCGCTGGGGCGACGAGCGCCCCTACGACCCCACACTGTGCTGCGAGATTCGCGACCGTTTTGAGTTTAAGCTGGTTAACGAGGTGCTCTGCGCCAAAAAGCCACTCTTTACCACCTGCCGCGGCACGCAGCTGCTCAACGTCGCCACCGGCGGCACCCTGTGCATGGACGTGCCGAGCCTAGGTGCGCGCGAGGGTCGCACGCAGTGGCGCCATACCCACGTGCTCAACGACCCTGTGCATCCTGTCGAGGTCGTGCCGGGCTCGCTGCTGGAGCGCGCGGTTGGCGGGCACAGGCTCATCCAGACCAACTCGGCACATCACTGCTGCGTCGACCGCCTGGGCAAGAGCACGCGCTTGGTCGCCAAGGCAACCGACGGCGTGCCCGAGTGCATCGAGGTCGAGGGCCAGCCGTTCTGCCTGGGCGTGCAATGGCACCCCGAGTACACCTGGCAAACGCTCGAGACCGACTTTAACCTGTGGAAGTCGTTTGTCGAGGCAGCGGCCAAGGTAAAGCAGGCCCGCTAGCTCGCGAACCACACCGGCTAAAACCATCCATGCCAGGGGGGCGGACACCAACTACGGTGCCCGCCCCCCTGTATTTGATATGCTAGGCCCACTAACCCGTCAGGCAATTTCAATCACCTCATCGCATGCCGAAATAAGCACAGGGTCATGCGTAGCGATGAACGTGATATGTCGCCCCTTTCTTTCCTTAAGGATTTCGATAAACGCCTGCTTGCTCTGACTGTCAAGTGCAGATGTCGGCTCATCAAACATCATCACGTCCGGGTTTTTCAGCAGCTGGCGAATTATCGCTATTTTTTGTTTCTCCCCCCCTGAAATGTTGTTCTGCTTATCGTCCAGCTCGACATCAAGTCCACCACTTGAATCGACCATCTTTTTAAGCCCCATTCTCTCAATGAGGCTCTCAAGGTCACGCTCTTCAGTGCTTCTGCAGCAAAGAGTTAAATTGTCCCGTATCGACCCCTCGGTCAGGGGCGGCTCCTGCTCAGTAATCCCGATATTGCGCTTCCGCAGCGCATAACGGTCCAGAGAGCTCAGGGGCTTGTCGTTAATCCAAATATCACCCTTGCAGTTTTCCGGATCGCAACCGCTTATCACATCCAGCAGCGTGCTCTTACCGGAACCGTTCGGCCCAACGATTCCGTATACCTTTCCTTTTTCCAAAGAAGCTCGAATGTCTCTGAACGCGGTTTTTTCAGACCCAGGATAGCTATACGCCAGCTCGGAACAGCTCACCTCGTAAACATCGGCGAGGATAATGGCCCCGTTTGAGTCCTCTGGCATGTCCAGCAAGCGCCGCAAACGCTCGTAGGATACTTTTGACGTTTGATAGTCCTTGCCCAGCGCAAGGAAGAATTCAATAGCCGAAGAATAATAGGAGTAATAGCTTAGCGCCGTCATAAGATAGCCGGGCAGCAAATTGCCGTCAAGAACTTCCTTTGCGCCCAGGATCAAGATTCCACCCTGTGCCAAAGATGTGACGGCAGTGTTGGCAAACGTAAAGGTCGCATTAATTTGCTGGTTCTGATAAACGCAACGATATAGCTCTGCAAAAGAGTGCTCAAGCCTTTGCTTGAAAACCTCGAATAGAACATGTCTGCGGATAAATTGTGCGTTGCTAAGCTGCTTCTCCAGATCGGAAAAGAATCGAGCCTCCTGCTCTTGAGCCTCGAAACTTCTTGTGAACAAACACTTTTTGAAAAGCGAATAGACCGCGCCACCTATTATGCCAAGAGCCATACACAGCATTGCCAGGTGACCGTTTATGGTCGCCAGGACAACAAACACCACAAGCAACGTCACTATATTGCTCACGCTTTGGACACTAGCGTTTATAACAAATATCACCAAATCGTTAGCGTCATGATTAATCTGTTGGTTGTAATATGAGGCATCAAAATTAGAAAAGAAGGCCCGTGGTAGCCTTTGAACGTGACTTATCACCTCTTCATTCAATGCAAATCCCACATGTGTTTGCAGATCGACATAGACCAGCTCACTGACGCAATTCAAACCGGCTCGCACAATACCCAGTGCTGCTATCTCAGCGCCGATGGCGATTGCGCTTTCCCCATCTCGCGCGACACCGACAAAGTTGTTGACCAGTTGTCCCGTCAGAAAAGGAATTGCGAGACCAACCATAAGCGAGAGCAGGCACATTAGAAGATAGGTTATATACTTTGGATTCTTGATTATTGTTCTTGCGCAGAGATTAAACATGAGCTGAATCCAGTTCCGAAAGCAATCGCTGAGCCTTCTCGGTCAAAATCATTCGTTGGCGCACCTGATACCTTTGAGATACGCACTGTTTTGACCCTCCATGAAGAGCGTGATTAGGGCAACCTCCCATGCATGAGGGATAGGCAAAACACTCTTCACACTCATGATCGCTCGGTTCATAGTTTAGCCATTGGACCAGCTGAGCATTCATCCTCGGCCCTTCGGCAAGCGTACCGACGCAGCGTTCACGCATCCCGATTTCGTCCCAACATTTATAAAGATAGCCCTCCGGATCCACTACAAACGACCCTGCACAAACAGCGCCACAAATAGCCGGATTAAAGCGCACCGTCAGGTCAACGTAGAACCCCCTATCAACTGCATGACTATAAAAGTCCAGCTCTTCCCGAGAAAACGCCTCCATCGAAAAACAACTACTGTCACTTGGGCACGTATCGTTAATATTGTCGACAGGCGCCAGATAGAATCCAACCTTGTTTTTAAGGCCCTTTTCCTCGAGTGCATCCAGCAAATCGCCAGCACCGGCAATGTTATGGGCATCGACATTGCACCTGATAGAAATATCCAACAGATGCGTGACTTTAGAAACGTTGTCTAGAATCGCATCGTACGTCGGCTGTCCGTTCCGCAAGAACCGTCGAGAATCGTGGTCCTTTCGAGACCCGTCCAAGGTTATTTGAGCCATCTTGACGTCACAAGCCGCGAGAGTCTCGGCCACTTCTGGCGTCAGAAGATATCCATTTGTAACGATGGATGCCGAATAGGAGCACTCTGGATTAAGGATCGCCTTTATACGCTCCGTAAGCCGCTGAATTTTATCGACTTGCAGCAACGGCTCTCCACCATACCAACCGATCTCAAGCTCGCTCAGCCCCCGTGAACGCTCCTTCACGAATGAGACAAGCCGGTCTTCAACCTCCGGAGTCATTGTCGTTTTACGTTGTCCTTTTTCATAACAGTATGGGCAACAGAAGTTGCACTCCAATGTCGGGGCTATCGTCATGCCTAGAGAGCGATTGGAAAATCGAAGAAGACGACCTATTGCCTTCATTTCCTCTTTTTCGTCACGATCATCTTCTAACAGCATTCCTCCTTGAAGCAACGCTTCGCGCAATTCATCTGGCTCCCATTCGGTTCCCGATACCATGCGGCACATACTTTCTGCATGTTGTTTATCCAACGAAAGGATCGCACCGGTCTTCGCATTCATCACCAGCGTTCTTTCGCCGTGGTTTTCAATCAGGTTGTATTGAGACGGCCTCATATGATTATCCCTCACAAACAATCAAAGAAATCTCGACCGCAATCGGTCGACGGTAAAGCAGATGGCAAAAACGCTTGCTACGTTTATTAGGCAGTCAATCAAAATCGAAACGCATTGACCGTCCCCCAACGGGGTCACGCCGCAAATCCACATGAGCATCGAGGACGGAAACGGAAGCATGGAATTGGCTCCGACCTGTATGTAGATCGTTACGACGTTGACAAGCAACAGCATGCCAATAGGACCGAAGCCGGATCCAAAATAGGAAACAACGATCACGCAAGAGACCACGTATGCAAGGCAGACCGCACTCGCCAGAAGAAGTCGATCGCAAAACATATTCAGGTTGAAATACTGTTGAGCATCCAAAACGATCGCGCAGTTAAGACAGTACAAAACGACACTTGACAGGATAAACGCGCCCAATAGGGCGAAAGAAGACAGCATCGCTCGCGCAACGGTAACGCACGCCCGCTTCCCTCCCCGAGCCTCCGACAGCCCCCACGGTTCCTCGACAAAGCCCGAACTGACAAAGCGCGGCACAATACAAGCCGCGATGAACGGAAAGAACAATGCATGAGCCAACGGGGCTACGTTGAACAGCAGACCGCGAAAAACCTCTGCATTACCAAATAGAAGGACATCCTCCGCCGATAGCCGAAGCGTCGGGTCTGGGAAGAAGCCCAAGAAACTGTTCTCACGGAGGCTGCAGAACCACATCGGGAAAGAATTAAGCTGCAATACCACCATGCACGCATAAATTACCGGGATTAAGGCGTACGTCCATTTACTCACGTGCTTCAATTCTGAATGGAGGAATCTTTTAATCTGACGAGCCATTGAGCACACCCCCAGCACGAAAGCTCACGAGAGCGTAAATCAATACCGATAAACAGCTGGCTGCCACGCCATAGCCCAGAAGCGCCAGTTGCCCCATATCGCTATACCCAAGGGCGCATCCGACTCCAAGGTACGGCCCAGGAAGGAAGAAGATCCATCGCAAGGATGGTATAGGTGCCTGAAGGAAGGCTCCGTAGAGCGTCAAGCTCATGACAAATCCGATTATTATTGCAGCCCCGCTCAATACAGCGCTGCCTGTAATCCGATAGATGGTCACCGTCTCCAGCGCAACCGATATCACCAATACGGTGTTGACTATCATTGCAGGCAAAAATGCAGCCAGCATGCCATGCGCGTAGCTATGCCCTCCACGTATTATGGCTATTGCAAACAGAAGAAAGCAAAGCGCACTATATGCTGCGCCAATTATTAAAGCAGACGAAAGCGCATGAGCTAGAACCCCATAAAAGCGGGTAAGACCTCTTGCTGAAGAAATTCGGTATCCCTCTTCATAGCCGTGCTCCTGTAAAATCGCCAGGCAAACGATGAGTGGAACGAACAGAGAGGTGCCGGCAAAAGCACTGCGCACAAGGGACTCATCGGGTGCAGAAGGATCGATTACATTCCAGAAGAAACCAATATCCTCCCCAAAAACGCTATTGCCAAAGGCGAGCAACGTTGTTCCGTTTTTTAGAAAGACGCCGAAGAGAAGGCCGAACGCCAGCATAAGCGCAAGACCAAGCTTCGCCGGAAACATCCTGTACAAACGCATCATATCTGCCTTTATGGGATGGATCGCCCGCTTCATAGCGAGACCGCCTTCATCAAGCGCCTGTAATACTCTTTTAAGGATGGCGCCTCATCCCTTATGACGTCCATCGATTCCTTTTTTAGCAGTTCACCGTCATGAAGAAACAGGCAGCATGTTGCAACCGATGCCATCTCATCCAAGTCGTGGCTAGAAATAAGCATGGTTTTGCCCTGTTCTTGATTCAATCGACCGATAAGGGCCCATATACTCTCGATGCCCAACGGATCCAATCCATTTGCCGGCTCATCGAAAATTAGTACGTCGGTATCGCCCAACAAAGCCGTAGCTATATCCAGCCGCCGTTTCATTCCCAGAGAAAAACTGCCCACGCTCTTTTTCTCATCGACGTCCAGCCCGACAAGGCTCAAAACGCGAGGAACCTCACGTTTCTCATCGAGCCCCCATTCCGCACATCGGATCCGAAGATTCTCAGCCGCACTGAGGGATTGGTATGCTCCACTGGAATCTGGCACATAGCCGACACGCGTCCGCATCAGACTCAGCTCTTTTTTCGACTTGCCTCCAAAGAGCTCCACACTCCCCGACGATGGCCCACAGAGGCCCAGCACTATTTTAATAAGCGTGCTTTTACCCGCCCCGTTTGCACCAACAAGGGCGCAAAGCTCAGACTGACCCACCTCGAAGGAAACGTCATGCAACACACGCCGTTTTCCATAGCGCTTTGACACCTTTGATAGCTTTATCGTTGATGCGCTCATTGGCCTCCCGTTCTGCTTGATAACAAAACCGCTGCTGCCAGACTGTCGCCTGGCAGCAGCCGCAACTGCTAGAGATTAACTAAACAGAAGTTTTTGCTGCAGTTATTGACGCAAGTGCGTGCTCCACAGAATGCCTTGCAGTAACCGTTGCACCCACCACCGGGGTCCACATGACTCGGCTTTACAATCCAGCTCATATCGTTCCTCCTTTCTCTTATCGTTCGTTCTTGATGTTATTCTTTGCCGATAACTTATATTTGTCAAGATAATTAATAAACAAAGAACCCGTGTTAGACACGGGTTCCGTTACACTGATATTTCGTTATAGTTGTTCGCTTTATGCTACTCGTCGCTCAAATCGACAGCGAAGACCGATGTCGGAAGCGACGCCTCATTGCCTCTGCCATCCCGCATCTGCCTCACGGCATTCTTCGCGCGCTCGACAATAAGTTCCTCGAGCTCTTTCTCGCTCACGCGCTGAATAATATCTCCCGGTTGACAATCAAGCTCATCACAGATTTCAAGAAGCGTCTTAAGACGAATAGCTTTAATTTTTCCGTTTCTTAGCTTAGAAATATTAGCCGGAGTATGCCCCGTGGCACGAATCAGATCAGAGCTGGTCTTTCCGGTCTTAAGCAGCTGCGTCTCAAGCTCGATGATGAGATAGCTCATGTTTCCTCCTACACAAGCTCGTCAGACTGCTCCTGGAGCAGCGAGGCATAGCTCCAGATCACCGAGACAAACAAACAGACGGCCGCGCCGATAAGCGACCCCGCGTCAAAGGCAACGCCCTGGCAAATCGCGATAACGAAGGAATGAGGCACGACGCAAAGTTCCAGCCCACCAATGGTAAGATTGACCGATCCATAGGCACCAACAAGCGAAACCGCGGCGTTAACAGCAAAGGCAAGCGCGAGAACACGGATAAGCCGCACATGCGCCCTGGTAAAGGGCGATACGCCCCGCGAAATGTCACGGCTGATTCCGCACAAAACGACAAGCGAAACACTCACGACGAGTGCCAGGCACAGCCCGCTTGGGATAACGATGCTCCCGCCATCGAGAAGCGTCACGACACCGAAAGAATCGACAGAAACAACGTTTGCAACCGCATACCAGATCACGTAAACAACCAACGCGGCAAAAGCGACGAGCATTCCCGCAAAAACGACCGCCATGCAAAAGCCAAGCTTCCTTACAGTCTCGCCCGCCTTGGCCATACGCTGAACGCTGTTGGACATACACTCACCCTCATCGAATCTATCGTTATCCGAATAGTTTATCGAACAACGATATGGATTGCATGCGGAAAGCCCCGCCAGTGCGCGAGAGTGAATTTTTGGACACTTACCGAACGAGCGTGGATAATCTCCCACTTTGAGACCGCCACCGGGCCTAAAACGGGAGATTATCCACGCTCATAGTCATCACAATGCACGTAAGCTCTTATTCAGCCGCCTCGCGTAAGGCCGACATTGTGGCCGCATATTGCTGCTGCAGCGCATGCATTCCCTCACGAGCGCCGTCAACAGTATCGGCACCGCGCAGCGCTTCGGTCACCACGACCGCCGGCTCGAACAGATTATCGAATCCCAAGTTCTGGCTCACGCCCTTGAGCGTGTGCGCCGCCATAAACGCTTCCTTGGCGTCTCCTGCCGCCATGGCAGCCTCCAGCTTGTCCATACTCTCGTCATCCAAAAACTTGAGGGCAAAACGGGCAAGCATCTCCTCGCCCATCAGCCGAGTGCAAGCGTCATCATAATTGGCGCCGATCTTCTCATACGCTTCACGCATGGAAATCATGGATTCAAACTCCTTTGGTCAAACTAAATCGTAGGAAGCGCAACGACCTCGGCAGGACGCGCCAATGTTTCGGCAATACGGTCTTGCACCTCGAGCAGGCAGTCGAGCAGCAGCGGGTTAAAGGTGCCGCACTTACCGTCCAGGATCATCTGAATCGCCTCCTCGTGCGGGATGGCATCCTTGTACACGCGGACGCTCGTCAGCGCATCGTACACGTCGGCCACCGAAACTACCTGCGCGGCGATGGGGATATCGTCGCCCTTAAGGCCGTCGGGATAACCCTTGCCGTCCCAGCGCTCGTGGTGCCAACGCGCAATCTGGTACGCATATTCCATAAGCGCATTGCCGGCGTGATGGCGGCCCAGCTCATGCAGCATGTCGGCGCCGATCGTGGTATGCGTCTTCATAATCTCGAACTCCTCGGACGTGAGGCGCCCGGGCTTGTTGAGAATCGCATCGTCAATCGACATCTTGCCGATATCGTGCAGTGCCGAAGCCAGGGCAATCGTAGAGCGCTCCTCGTTGTCGAGGGAGATGCTGTCGCTACGGTGGACCAGGCAGCCAAGCAGCAGCTCGGTCAGCTTCTCGATGTTCGTAACGTGCCTGCCGCTCTCGCCATTGCGGAGCTCCATGACGCCGGCCATGATGTCGATGAGCATGCGACTGTTCTTGACACGCTCGTTGTACTGCTGGGACAGCAGGCTCGTCAGACGGCGCTGTTTGGCGTATAGGCGGATGGTGTTGCTTACACGGCGGCGCACGACACGGGAGTCAAACGGGCGGTTGATATAGTCCGAGGCGCCCAGCTCGTACGCGCGCAGAACCATATCATCGGAATCTTCGCTCGAAATCATGATGACAGGCAGATTGTCACTAACCGATCGGCGCGACAGACCGGCCAGCACCTCAAAGCCGCTTATGCCCGGCATGACAATATCCAGCAGCACGAGCGACAACTCATCACCATAGCGGTCGACCATGTCGAGCGCCGTACGACCGTTGTCGGCCTCGAGGATGCAATACTCGTCCTTGAGCATCTCGCTGAGAATGACTCGGTTCATCTCGGAGTCATCGACAATAAGTACCAAAGGCTTTTCGCTTTGGAAGGCCTCGATGGAATCGGCATCGGTCACGACCGTACCGGCTTTTGCCTTAGCGCGGCTCAGTAACTGGACAGCGCGGCCAACGCCCTCATCGACCGTCTCGCCATGAATGCGAACGCCACCAACACATGCCGTCAAGCTCACGTACTCATGGCCCGGAATAATCGTGGAACGAACGGCATCGGACACCTGATGCAGGCGACGGGTGAAGTCATCGGAGGGAATATTGGGCATGACAACCACAAACTTGTCGCAGCCATAGCGCACAAGCTCGTCAGTCGAACGGATTCCGCTGCGCATGGCTGTCGCCACGGCACCGAGCGCAAGGTCGCCGGCATGACGGCCACACGTATCGTTGAAGACCTTAAAATCATCAAGGTCGATCATCGCAACGCCGGCATTCATGCGGGCGCTACGGAGCTTTTCCTCGTAATATCGGCGATTGTGCACGCTCGTCAGCACGTCGGTGTAGACAAGGTCCTCTTTTGCAGCCTCTTGCCCATCGATCGGACGCACCATCAGCAGGACATGAGGCTCGCCCTCGACCTTCAGAGGGCGCAGATGGGCGCGGTACTCAACGCCATCGTTGAGCAGTTGCTCCGACACCTCATCGGAATCTGTCAAGGCCTCAAGACTTGCCTGGCGCAAACAAGGGCAGCGATCACCGGCGAGCAGGCAGTTAGGCTCGCTCTTAATCTGATCGGCCGACAGCAAACGTACCACGGGGTAGGTCTTCGCGACACGGGCGACCTCGGTGGCAGCCTCCTCGTCGGTTAGATTGACCTCGTGATTATTGAGCATATGGGGCCCTTTCGATAGCTTCGCATGGTAGCGGTGGGTTCCAAATCCTACAAGGGTAACACCTTGCCGATGCAGGTAAGCACGTGAATGCTGTTACATTTTTATGAGTTGGCAGACGGCGCGATTGAAGCCGCAGACGTGAGGTTTTAAGCATATTTGTTAACAAGGCCGAAACGTTTGCGGGTGAAGTCTGCTTTGGCTATTGCGGGTGTTAGAGCCCCAGGATGCCAAGGACAGTCTGGGCAGCCGCTCCCGGGCGATCGCGCAGGCCGTTGTGCGCGCCGGGAACCATTACGAGTGGACAGTCCAAAAGCTCAGCCGCCACCCTTGTGCCCGCCTCGCGAGGCGTGCCAATCGAGAGCTCGCCCAGGAGCACGGCGGCCACCGTTTTCGACGCACGAACGCTATCCCAATCGGGAACGCAGGTCATAGTAATCCCGTATTCGTTTGCCATGAAGCTGCGGCCGTTGCGCAGGGCATGCTTGGCTTCTGCCTCGGTTAACTTGGGGGCCTCAGGGTCCGAATCGCCGATGGCGCCCAGGAAGGCCCGTAATGCCCTGGAGACCTTTCCCGCGGCGATCATCTCGAGCAAAACCGGGGCCGCGCCCAGACCGGCACCCTCATCCGTCACGGCGGGTTCATGCAGAATCGCACGCGAGATTATGGCGGGGTTTGCACGGAGAAGCTCCAGGGCCACCAACGTACCGGCACTGTGCGCGAGCACGTTTGCCGGAGTGCCAATATGCTCGATAACGGCCTGCAGGTCCGCGGCCTGGACGGCGAGGTCGTAGCGTCCGTCTGCAGCGTCGCCGCTCTCGCCGCAACCGCGCCGGTCGTAGGTAATGACGCGATAGTCACAGGCGAGCTCGCGGGCGATGGCGTCAAAAAAGACGCCGTCGACGCAGGCACCGTGCACGCAAACCAAGGCGGGTGCATCGGACGATACAACCGGGCCGGCATACTCGCGGCAGGCGATCGTAGTGCCCGCATTCTCGACCGTAAAATCCATACTGTGTTCCCATCGTCAACACCACCAGGCCGTGCCGGGGTGCGGCTTGGTCAGATGGCGTCATTTTGTGTGTACATGAATGCGTTTACTGTACCCAGCTCGCACCCTTTCATGACAGGGTTTCGAAAACTCGCCCGATTGCAAGGTTTCTGCCTAAACAACAGCGCCCAAACCCGCAACCCACATGAAGGCCGATGCTATGCTTAAGCTCAACTGTCCCAAGGAGCATATGCCTATGTCTACGTTTTTAAATGCCAGCCCCATCTTTGGGCCCGTCCGCAGCCGTCGCCTGGGCCTTTCGCTCGGTGTCAACATGATGCCGGCGAGCGGCAAAATCTGCACGTTCGACTGCATCTACTGCGAGAACGGCCTCAACGCTGAGCGCCCCTGCCACGAGCCGTATAACACGGCCGGCGTGGTGCTCGATGCACTCGAGGCCAAGCTGCACGGGATGGCAATCGAGGGTGAGCTGCCCGATGTAATCACGTTTGCCGGCAATGGCGAGCCCACCGCCGCACCGGAGTTTCCGCAGGCCATCACCGGTGCCGTCGCACTTCGCGACCAGCTGGCCCCAAACACCAAGATTGCCGTGCTTTCCAACGGCACGCGCGCCGACCGTCCCCAGGTGCACGATGCGCTCATGATGGTCGACGACAACATCCTCAAGCTCGATACGGTCGACCCGGCATTTATCCAGCTGCTCGACCAGCCCGTTGGCCCCTACGATGTAGAGCACCAGATCGAAACGTTCGCGAGCTTTGACGGTCACGTTATTATCCAAACGATGTTTTTGAGCGGCGAGTACCGGGGCAAGTCTCTCGATAACACCGGCGAGGAGTACGTCGGCCCTTGGCTCGCGGCGCTCGAGCGCATTCGCCCGCAGGAGACGACCATCTACACGGTGGCGCGCGAGACACCGGTCGCCGGCCTTGCCAAAGCAGCGCCCGAGGCACTCGACACGATCGCCGCACGCGTGCGCGCCCTCGGCATCCCCTGCCAGGTGAGCTACTAGCAAAACCACGCAGCAGCCAGTGCCCGCCATCCCGCCCCATCAGTTGCGGTGATATAGTTCCTATTTGTGCTGTTAAACCGCTTAAATCGGAACTATATCACCGCAACTTTTATAGACGCGTGGGTGGGCTATACTAGCTGCGGATGAAAGGAAGTTAGCCATGTTTGACAAAGGACCCGTGCCCGGCCGCAACGACGCTTGCTGGTGCGGCAGCGGCAAAAAATATAAGAAATGCCATAGCACCTTTGATGAGCGCCTCGAGCGCTTGTGGGAAGAGGGCTGGGAGGTTCTGCCCCGCACGCTCTACAAGACGCCCGCCGATATCGAGGGCATCAAGCGCTCGGCCGCCATTAACGTAGGCGTGCTCGACTACGTAGGCGAGCACATCGCCGCGGGCATGACCACCAACCAGATTGACCAGATGATCTACGACTACACCGTCGAGCACGGCGGCACGCCGGCCGACCTCAACTACGAGGGCTACCCCAAGAGCGTATGCACCTCGATCAACGACGTGGTCTGTCACGGTATCCCCTGCGATACGGACGTGCTGCACGAGGGCGACATCATCAACGTCGACTGCTCCACGATCCTGGACGGCTACTTTAGTGATTCGAGCCGCATGTTCTGCATCGGCGAGGTCTCTGCCGAGCGCCAGCGCCTGGTCGACGTCACCCGCGCCAGCGTGGAGGCGGGCCTGGCGGCCGTCAAGCCATGGCTGCCGCTGTCCGTTATGGCCGAGGCCGTACAAAAGACGGTCGAGGACGCCGGCTTTAGCGTGGTGCGCGAGTACGGCGGACACGGCATCGGTAAGGAGTTCCACGAGGACCCGTTTGTGGGCTTTACCACCGAGGCACCCGATGTGGACACCATCATGGCTCCGGGCATGGTCTTTACCATTGAGCCCATGGTCAATGCCGGAGCGCCCGACATCAAGATTAGCAAGGGTGACGGTTGGTGTGTGCGCACCAAGGACGGCAGCGATTCGGCCCAGTGCGAGGTGCAGCTCGTGGTGACCGAGGACGGCTACGAGCTGCTGAGCTGGTAGCCGTGGATGCGCCGGATGCTGACGGGCACGCTCGTCTTGCATCCGGCGTTTTTATTTGAACGTTTTGCCTGATAAAACCTGCCAAAATTAACCTGTCCCTTTTTGGCAGGTCGAGCGGAGAGGACTGCTTGTGAATATCCTGGTTTTGCTGCCCGTCAACGACCGCCATCGCGCAATTCTTGAGTCGAGCGCTCCGGGCGAGGACTTTATCTACACGAGCTCCGACGCCGCCACGCGCGAGCAGGTCGCCGATGCCGACGTGATCTTGGGCAACATCGGCCCCGACATGCTCACGGCATGCGAGCATCTCCAGCTGTTGCAATTGCAGACCGCCGGCTATGACGATTACTTGGCCGCCGGCACCGTGCCGGCTGAAGCCAAGCTGTCTTGCTCGATCGGCGCCTACGGCCAGGCCGTGAGCGAGCACATGTTTGCCATGGTCCTTTCCATGATGAAGCGCCTGCCCGGCTATCACGACTTGCAGCGCGAGCATCGCTGGGAGGATTTGGGGCCGGTTACCTCGCTCAAAAATGCCAACGTGCTGGTGCTGGGCGCGGGCGACATTGGCGGCCACTTTGCCACGCTCTGCCGCAACATGGGCGCGCACGTCCGCGGCATCAAGCGCCATCCACTCGTCTACCCCATTGTGTTTGAGGACATGGACGGCATGGACGCTCTACCTGAGCGCCTGGCAGAGGCAGACATCGTCGCATCCTTTATGCCGAGCACACCCGAGACCCGCGGCCTGGCGAACGCCGAGTTCTTCGCCGCGATGAAGCCGGGCGCCTTCTTTGCCAACGGCGGCCGCGGCGACCTTGTGGTCGCCGACGACTTGGTTGCCGCCTTGGAGTCGGGACATCTCGCCGGCGCCGCGGTCGACGTCACCGACCCCGAGCCCCTGCCCGCGACAAGCCCGCTGTGGGATGCGCCCAACATGCTCATCACACCGCACGTCTCTGGCTGGTTCCATCTAGCCGCCACCCTCAACAACGTCGTCGACATTGCCGCGGAGAATCTGCGTCACCTGCAGGCCGGCGAAACTTTACGTTGTTGGATCGAGCACTAATCTTGTTCCGCCGTTTTACCAAACGCCGGAACCCCTCGACGCTGCGAGCCCCATGGGTTCCGCCGTTCTAACGAACGGCGGACCGGTCGACGCTGCGAGCCCGCCGTTTGGCCAATCTGCCGTTCAATTTCAAAGGCGCGACCAGAAGGTCAGCGCCTTTTCATTTCACGGCACCTTGGCTCAAACGGCAGGCTCTCGCTGACTTTTGCTCAACCTGTGGGGTCTTCAAATTGTTAGAGCGTTGCTAAGTAATTCTTTGCGTCTTCTACGCTCATTGCTGCGACAGGCGCGTGTGAACAGAGTTTGACATCGTTGGTGACCAGTAAATCTGCTTGGGAGCGCATCGCTGCCGCAATGATTAAATCGTCTTCGTAATCGCTATGGAGATTACGCTGCTTGCTCGCCATCCATATGTCACTCAGGTCGCAGGGTACCGGCGTGGCAAGTTGCGACAACACGTCGAGGCAATCCCATGCAAGTGATGTCGCCGCCACGGCGGCATCTTGGGATAGTGAGCCATGCTCGCGCCGATACCATGCCTTATGTTCGCTTGAAATCAAATAGAACAGATCTTTGGACGATGTCGCCGCATACAGCAAATCCACCTGCGCCGTGCATGCATCGCGTAAAAACTCAATCGCCACCGAACGACCACGTCGTGAGGGAATGAAGTAATCGAGCCACACGTTGGTGTCAACCAAGATACGCCTTGGAGCCTCACTCATAGAGCCAGCTCATCTCCTCGCCATAGCGATCCGCATAGGCATTCCGTTTGAGCTCTTCGTCGTCCGATGGCTGAGCCCTGACCATATCGATTCCCGACTCACGGCAAGCGGCAGCGAACAGCTTCGACCCCTGATCCATGAGCTCGAGCTTACGTTTGGCGGCCTTTTCGCGCTCGCGCTGTTCCGCCCGGGCACGACTGGGCAGCAGGATATCCTCGAGCGCGCCGGGCCGATCAGCCAGAGATGCCGCAAGTTGCCAGAGCGCACGCACCGCTTGGCTCGGCGTCATACCGGCCCTGGAGAGAGCGGCGTCCCCACTCCTTTTAAGATCGGCATCGAGACGCACGTTGATCTGAGCGGCTGTTGTGGTCATGACCCCTCCTTAATACTTCAAAACTATCATAAAACTCTATGGTAGATACGTAAAGCATGTATAGCATTTATAAGCATTAGCCGTACTCTGTACACAAAAAGCCGCCGAGGCACACTGCACCTCGGCGGCCACATATCACAGATCTAGCTCGGTTTCACCCTTTGCATTCGCCCAGATAAAACCTGGCAAAATAAACCTGTCACTTTTTGGCAGGTTTTTAGAGCTCCACGCTTTCGGCGCCGTTGATGGTTAGGTTTCGCTCGTAGAAGGCGGTGAGGGCACGGATGGCGTACATCACGTCGCGCACGCCGCCGGTCTCGTAGCTCGAGTGCATGGCCAGCTGCGGCAGGCCCACGTCCACGGCGTGCATGCTCGCCTGCATGTTCGACAGGTTACCGAGCGTGGAGCCACCCGCCATATCGCTCTTGTTGGCGAAGGCCTGCGTGGGCACGTCGGCGTCATCGCAAATAGCCTGGAACACCGCGCGGCTAAAGGCATCGGTGCAGTAGTGCTGGTTGGCGGCTTCCTTGATGACGATGCCGCCGTTGAGTACAACCTGATTGCGGGCATCGCACTTCTCGGCGTGGTTGGGGTGCACGGCATGTGCATTGTCGCAGCTTACAAGCATCGAGGCGGCAAGGGCGCGATGGTACGACTCGTCGTCAAAGCCCAGCGATCCGTTAATGCGGCGCAGCG
>CAJMLB010000008.1:0-44903 GCA_905214145.1 uncultured bacterium
AGACCTACGCCATGGCCATCTGCTCGCTCATGGAGATGCAGTGGCAGCACTGCTGTTACATCCACTCCGGCGAGTATTTCCACGGCCCGTTCGAGGCCACCGAGCCCGGCGTGTTCTATTTCGTGCAGCTCGGATCGGGCGAGTGCCGCCCCATGGAGGAGCGCGCGCTTGCATTCCTCAACACGCACACCGATACGGTCATGGTGCTCGATGCGCTCGAGTACGGCGTGGGCGAGGTGCCCGCCAGCGTGCGTTCGTTCCTGGAGCCGATCTTCTTCTATGCGATGAGCTGCGAGTTGCGCGCCGCCCGCGGCAAGGTGTTCGACCACAGCCCCGAGGTCCGTCGCTACATGGGTATCGAGCAGTACTAATCGAGCGGTATTAAGTTACCGGGATAACAACTTCTCACGTCGGGGCCTACGCTAAGCGCAGGCCCCGTTTGCGTTGCGATGACCGGTTTTGTTTGTCGAAAAACGAAGTCAAATACTTTTCCCGAGAAGTGAACGACCTATTTTGGACCCTCGAAGCATCGACACTTTTTGGCGCCAAAACCGCAGGAAAATCTCAATGAAACTGCAGGAAATGGCTCCCATAAAGTGTCGATGCTCCGGGGGCTCGATTTTGCTCGTTCACTTCTCGGGGAAAGTATTAGACCTAAATGTGCGAGCGTGTTGCATGAGTCGAAAAGCGGGCTGCGCCGGGGATTTCCGGCGCAGCCCGCTTAGTATCGCGCTTAGATTCGTAAGGTTGCGGCAGCCAGCGGCCTACTTTGCGTCGTAGGCCTCGGCGTCCCACCAGTCGAGCTGGGCGATGTTGTCGCGGATGTGCTGGCAGCTCTTGTGGAAGCCCTCGAGCTCGTACTCGGACAGGTCCAGCGTGTAGACCTCCTCGACGCCCTCGGCGCCGATCACGCACGGCAGGGAGGTGAAGATGCCCTCCTCGCCATACTGGCCGGTCATAAGCGTGGAGGCGGAAAGCACGGCGTGCTCGTTGTGAAGCACGGCGGCGCAGACGCGCGCGGCGGAGTTGGCGACGGCGTACTCGGTGCACTGCTTGCCCTGGTAGGTCACATAGCCGCCCTTGCGTGCAAGCTCCTCGACCTCCATGTGGTCGAAGGCGTACTTGTCGGGGTTCTCGGCCTGAAGTTCATTAAGGCTCTTGCCGGCGATGGCCGCGGCCTTAAAGGCTGCAAGCTGGCTAAAGCCGTGCTCGCCGATCATATAGGCGTCGATGGACTTGGGGCTCACGCCGACCTTCTTGGAGATCTCGGTGCGCAGGCGGGCGGAGTCCAGGCCGCAGCCCGAGCCGATGATCTTCTTGGGATCGTAGCCGGTCAGGTGCCACAACTCGGTGCACACGACGTCGCAGGGGTTGGAGATGCTCACGAAGATGCCGTCAAAGCCGGCGTCGACGATGCGCTTGGCAAAGGTGCGGGCGGCATCGGTGGTAAAGAACAGCTCGCCGTCGCGGTTGCCGGCGGCCAGCGCGACCTTGCCGGCGGCGTTGACGATGACGTCGCAGCAGGCCAGCTCCTCGTAGTGGTCGTAGCAATTGACGATCTTGGTGTTGTACGGGACAAACGAAAGGGAGTCACGCAGGTCCTGGACCTCGGACGTCACTTTGGCCTCGTTGATATCGCACAGGTACAGCTCATCGGCAATGCCCTGCATAAGTAGGCTGTTGGTGACATGTGCTCCTACGTGGCCCTGGCCGACCACGCCGATCTTACGCGTCTGGAACATATATGTATCCTTTCGACCGAGTTTTTTGCGTCGGACCATTGTAGCGTCCAGCTGTCACTTTGCTAGGCTAAAGCGCCATAGATTTTTTGGGCATGCCTTAATCTCTACTTTTGGAGTGATTTGGGCCGCTGACGGCATCGCTGGGCGATGCGCTCGCGCGGATGGGGCCGGTCGTTGTACCATAGCTGCAACTGACTCGTAAGGAGCATCCATGCCCATTCGTATTCCCGACGCCCTCCCTGCCGCCGCGCAGCTCGAGAGCGAGAACATCTTTGTCATGACCGAGTACCGCGCGCTGCACCAGGACATCCGGCCGCTGCGCGTGCTCATCCTCAACCTCATGCCCACCAAGATCGCCACCGAGACGCAGATCATGCGCAAGCTCTCCAACACGCCGCTGCAGGTGGAGGTGGACCTGCTGCGCACCAAAACGCACGAGGCCACGCACGTGAGTGCCGGCCACCTGGAGACGTTCTACCGCACGTTCGACGACATCCGCGACATCCACTACGACGGCCTGATCATCACGGGCGCGCCGGTGGAGCAGATGCCGTTCGAGGAGGTCGACTACTGGCCCGAGCTCTGCCAGATCATGGATTGGTCCACCACGCATGTGCACTCCACGCTGCACATTTGTTGGGGCGCGCAGGCGGGGCTCTACCATCATTACGGTATCCAGAAGTACGATCTGCCGGCAAAGGCGAGTGGCGTGTTCGAGCATTATCTGGTGAAGCCGCAAAGCCCGCTGGTCCGCGGCTTTGACGACCGTTTCTATGCCGTGCATTCGCGCAACACCGATGTGCGCCGCGAGGACGTGGAGGCCGAGCCGCAGCTTGAGGTCGTGGCCGTGTCCGACGAGGTGGGCCTGTACATCGTCAAGTCGACCGACAGCCGCCGCTTCTTTGTCTTTGGCCATCCCGAGTACGATACCGACACGCTGCGTTTGGAGTACGAGCGCGACGTGAAGCGCGGGCTTAACCCTCAGGTGCCGGCGCATTACTTCCCGAACGACGACCCCACCGCCGAGCCGCGCAACGTCTGGCGCAGTCAGGCTCAGCTGTTCTACACCAACTGGCTCAACTACTACGTCTACCAGACCACGCCCTACGACCTGGCCCGCGCCGGCGAGGAGCACTAGGCCGTCGGGATGTGCGTCAGCCGTTAGGCGCTGATGATGTGGGGTAGCGGCAGGTCGTGGGCGTCGGTGGGAACGTGGTCGACACGCTGCTCGTCAAAGGCGATGCCGATGATTTGGCATGCGGGCGAGAGCATGGGCAGGTAGCGGTCATAGCAGCCGCCGCCGTAGCCCAGGCGCGCGCCGGCGCGGTCGAAGGCTACGAGTGGCACGACGACCATGTCGAGGGCCTCGGCAGACACGATGGGGAAGCGGTCGCTGTCGATGTCCATGGCCGCGAAGGCCCGCGTGGGGTGGGCGATAAACGGAGCCGCGGACGCATCGCCGCCGGCAACTGCCCGCATGCACATGCGCTGGCCACAAGCTGCGGCGTCTGTTGCCGAGAGTATGCACGGATAGGCCACGCGCCAGCCGCGTTTGGCGGCCGCTGCGGCAAACGCGGCAGGATCGACTTCGGAACCCATCGCGGCATAGGCGGCAACGGTGTGCGGCGTCGCGGCATCCAAGCGATCCAACAGCTCAACAAGCCGCGCACAGATAACGGCGGACTTCGCCGCCCGCACATCCAAATCAATCGCATCGCGCCGAGCAATCGCCGCCCGTCGCAGCTCAACCTTATCCATCCCAGCCTCCTCTAGCAAACCTGCCAAAAAGGGACAGGTTTATTTTGGCAGGTTTTATCTGGGCAAACACCCAAACCACCACACAAACCATTGCAAAGGGGGCAGTTCATGGACACCTTCGTGGTGGTTTTGACGAAGAGCAGGTGTTCGCGGCGGTTTGTCTCGATCTGTAACATTAACTCGGCAAAAATGGGCCTAGCTGTTACAGATTGAGACAAAGGGGCGGCGCCATTCGGAAACGTCTCGATCTGTAACATCTGGGGCCAATATTGCCGCCTAGATGTTACAGATTTAGACAAACTGGTGGGACGGGGTGAGCTGCCCCACCCAAGCAGCGGCAAAAGAAAAAGGTAGATTTTCAGGCATGTCCCAAAAATCTACCTTTGTGGTTAGCTGAGCAGGTCGACGACGTTAAAGCCGGCGTTGCTCTTGGCGATGACGTCTCGACCGCCAAAGACACAGGTTGGCGACTCGGCTGCGATGCGCGTCACGTCGGCGCCGAGCGAGCGAAGCTCACCGGGCGTGGCGGCGAGCATCTGGGCGCGGCGCTCCTCGCGTGCGTGCGGATCGAGCCCGGCCAGGTAGGTCGTGTTGCGGCGCTTGGTGAGCGCGTACGGCTTCACCGGCGCGTCCATGCCGCTCACGCAGCTCACGATAAAGCCCTCAAAGGCGGCCTCGTCGGGCTCAAAGCTGCCGAGCCATTCGCCTGCGCGCGCCACACGCTCAATCGAGGGGTCGATTGCCGGGTCGCGGTAGGTGTAGAACGCCGCCTGACGCTCGCCGGCCGCGCGGAATCCGCAGCCGTACGCGCCGCCCTTCACGCGGATCTCGTTCCACAGATAGTCGTAGGAGAGTGCGTTGGCAGCAACCGCCCAGGCGCCCGTCACGTCAATGCCCAGGCGACGCGGGTCGCACGCGCTGGCCGCAAAGCAGATGTCGCTGGGGATGACAAAAGCCTCGTGGCGGTCGCACGGCGTCGGCACCACGAGCGCGTCACGGCCGGCATCGGCGCCGTCGCCAGCGCCCAGCCCCAGGTCGCCCGCGGCGGCCCAATATGCGCCAAAGTCTTCATCGCTGCCAGTAAAGCTCGCCAGGCAACCGTTGGCCACAAAGATGCGGCCTGCCAGCTCGGCAAGCTTGGCGCGCAGGTCGTCCAGGCGCTCGTCAAAGTGGTCGAGCAGATCGCGCAGGAACAAGTAGAAGTCCACGCCCGAAAGCTGCTCGCGCACTACGGCCGAAGGTGAGCTGTAGCTCATCGCGCGACCGAGTGCCGCCGAGTGGCCGTTGTTGATAAAGCCCTGCTCAAGCCCAATGCGAATCTGCGTGAGCACGTCGCGCACGCGGTCGGCATCGGCATCGAGCAACAGTGTGCTCGACCATACCTCGCGCGGCAGGCTTGCCAGCGCATCGATCTTCTCAGACAGGGCGCCGGCGCTCACCAGCAGGTAGGGGCGCACGCCGTCCACGTCGGGCTGGGTCATGACCTCGGTCGTAAAGCTCAAAAAGCCCAGCTTGCCGGCGAGCACGTTGTCGAGCTCCTCGGCCGAGTGCTCGCTCGTGGGCAGCTGTTTGAGCAGGCGGCAGAGCAGCGTCACATAGGGCAGGTCCTCAAATGCGACGCAGCTCAGGTCGAAGTACTGCATGGCGTAGGCAAGACGGTTGGTGGGGATGCCGTGGCGCAGACAGGGGATAGGCGCAGTCGTGTCCACGACCAGCGGCGGCTCGGGGCGCGCCTCGCCAATGTCGGACACGCGCAGGCGCGGCAGCGTGGCCTTGGCCTCGGGTGTGTCTTCCGCCTCCTGCGTAGCACGCAGCACGGCCGTGCGCTCGACCACATCGGCCAGCTCGGCATCAGTCATGGCATCGCGCTTGGCTGCCAGCTCGGCGACCTCGGCACCCTCCGCGCCCTCGGCGGCGTCCACCGGCGCCAGCTCGACGAGCGCCATGTGGTCGTTTTCCAGCACCAGCTCGCGCAGCAGGTCCTCAAAATAGCTGCCGTCCAGCTCGCCACGCAGCTCCTCGTACACCGGGCCGTACTTGAGCGCCAACGTCGCGGCGTCGTCATCGTAGAGCCAGGTGCTCAGCGCGTCGCACGCAATGGCCACGCCGTCGGCGATACCGTAGTCGCGCTGGCGCAGGTCGTATTCGTTGCTGCTGATGATGGCTTCCAGGCGCTCGCGCGGAACGCCGTGCTCGCACAGGTCGCGGCAGGCGTCTTGGAACACACGACGCAGCTCGCGCGCCACGCCGGGCTGCGCGTTTTGCAGCATGATGAGCTCGTAGGGCTGCAGGCTCTCGGCCGCGGTGTAGCTCACCACGTTGCCGCCCAGGCCCGCTGCCAGAATGGCCTTCTTAACCGGCGCTTCGTTGGAGCCCAGCAGCGCTTCGAACAGGATGTCCGCCGCGATTGTGCGCTTACGGTCGAGCGCGCTGCCCAGCACAAGGCCCAGGCCCACCAGGGCGTTTTCGGGCGTGGTGGCCATCTCGACGCGCTTATACTCGCAGGTCACGGGCGCTTGCACGCCCAGCGGATTGGGTGCCAGCACGGACGGGTCCTCGCCGGCGGCAACGGCGGCGTCCATGCGGCGGCTCGCGGCACTCGGTTGCGACAGATAGCGCTCGTCCAAAAAGGCCAGTGCGCGGTCCACGTCCAGGTCGCCGTAGAGCGTGATGTAGGAGTTGGAAGGATTGTAGTGGCGCGCGTGCGTGTCCAGGAACTGCTCGTAGGTGAGCGAGGGAATCGCACGCGGGTCGCCACCGCTCTCGTGCGCATAGGCGGTGTCGGGGTAGAGCGCGGCGTTGACGGCATCGTCCAGCACGCTCATGGGGTCGGACAGCGCGCCCTTCATCTCGTTGAACACCACGCCGTTATAACGCAGCGTGCCCTCGCGCAGGCTGGCGGAGCTGCCGTCGCCCTCGCTCTCGACGCCCTCTGGCAGGTCCAGCTCGTAGTGCCAGCCCTCCTGCTCAAAAATGGTGGGCTTGGTATAGATGGCCGGGTTGAACACCGCGTCTAGGTACACGTCCATCAGGTTGTACAGGTCCTGCTCGTTGGTGGTGGCAACGGGGTAGATGGTCTTGTCGGGGTAGGTCATGGCGTTGAGGAACGTCTGCATGGAGCTCTTGATCAGATCGACGAATGGCTCCTTGACGGGGAACTTGGCCGATCCGCACAGCACCGAGTGCTCAAGAATATGGAACACGCCGGTGGAATCGGCCGGCGGCGTCTTAAAGCCAATGGCAAAGGCCTTGTTTTCGTCGTCGCACGCCAGGTACAGCAGGCGAGCGCCCGAGGCAGTGTGGCGCAGCACGTAGGCGTCCGAGTCGAGCTCGGGCACGGTCTCGCAGCGCTCGACGGCAAAGCCGTGGCAGGTGGTACCGGGCACCAGCAGCGCGGCAGCAGCGGCGCGCGGGTCGGTTGAGGTAGTGGACATATGTAGTCTCCTTTGACGCCCCAGCGGGGGCGAATCGAGTCGAATCCTCGTGAGTATACCCATATGGGGCCCTCGACCAATCTGCCGCACGAGCGTGGATTTTCGGACACACGAGCGTGGAAATTCGGACGCAAATTGAACGAGAGTGGATTTTCGGACGGAAACAGCCCCAAAACGCCAAAAAACCGTCCGGAAATCCACTCTCGATTCCTGACCGTCCATCACTCATGCATTTCTCATTTCTCACTCATCTCTAATATGAGAGATAACAGAAAGATGAGAGATAAATATGAGAGATAACTGAGCAGCAAAGAGACAAGCAATCATGGTATTGTCTCAATACCGATTGTTCTACCAGCAAGAACATGTTTAAATGAAACAGATGGCAGACATCTTATCTTCCATCTCTCACTCATCTCTTATATGAGAGATAGCAGTAAGATGAGAGATAATTACGAGAGATAACTGAGAGATGAAGGAAATCTATTCGCGGCATTCTCCGCAGGACCGAGCGAAAGGACATGCAGATGAACGAAAGCGAGCTGGCCGGCCTGCTCGAGTCATTAAAGCGCATGGGCTCGGATGACCTTAGCGTCGAAGTGAAAGAGAGCGCTACGACGCTTTCCCGCGACGTATGGGAAACGGTCAGCGCTTTCGCAAATACTGCCGGCGGCATTATCGTGCTCGGAGTGAGCGAGCGCGCGGGTTTTGTCCCAGTTGCAAACTTTGAGACCGAGAAAGTGCTCAACCAATTCGTGGCGGGCATGGGCGATGCCGGCGGTCGCGGAAAGCTGGCCAATCCGCCCAAATACACCATTGAGCGCGTGGAGCTTCGGGGTACCGTTGTTCTCGTCATCACGATCGAGGAGCTCGACCCGTCGAGCAAGCCTTGCTATGTAATAGAGCGGGGCGCCCAGGGCGGTAGCTACAAGCGCATCGATGACAAAGACGTGCCGCTTTCGTCGACCGAGGTTTTGGCGCTGTCGTCATACGAACGGACGAGCCCTAGCGATCGCGATGCGGTGTCCTGCGCGAGCGTGGGCGATCTCGACGAGTCGCTGGTCGACCGCACGATAGAGCGTGCTTATTCGTTGACGCCTCGAGCGATGCACGGTGCGACGGACAAGAAGACAAAGATGGAGCGTCTGAATTTCCTCGACTCCCAGGGCAATGTTACCAAGGCTGGCCTCCTTGCCGCGGGCGTTTACCCTCAGCAGTTTTATCCCAAGCTCTTCATTGATGTGGCTGTCCATGCGGGAACTCAAAAGGGCGCTGCGGGACCGCTAAGGTTTATGGACCGCACAGTCTGCGAGGGCACCCTGGGCGAGATGATTTCGGATGCTGTCGCGGCTGTCGCCAAAAACCTGCGCCGCACCTCGACCGTCCAAGGCATTTCGCGTATCGACTCGCTGGAGATTCCCGAGGAGGTCCTGCGCGAGGCAATCGCCAACGCCGTAATCCACCGAGAATACGGAGATCGGTTCTGTGGGCAGTCGATCGCTGTTGACGTCTTTGATGACCGTATCGAGGTGACGAACCCCGGCGGCCTATACGGAGGAAAGACTTGCGAGAACCTGTTTGACGGCAGCTCCCGATGTCGCAATGCGACGCTTGTGAAGCTCGTGTCGCTTGTCCCATTGCCCGACGGCGCAGGCTCTCCTGCTGAAGGCAACGGGTCGGGCATTCCAATGATGCTCGATGCCGTGCGTGCGCACGGTCTGGCTGAGCCATTGTTTTGCCCGGGTTTCGACCGGTTTAAGGTTGTCCTCTACCGAGCGAAGGTTGAGCAAATCGATCATGGCGGGGACTTAATTGTGGCGGCACTCAAGCGCAACGGCGAACTGGGAACACGTGAACTGGCAGAATGCACGGGGCTCACCGTCTCCCAGGTTAGGACGCGCGTCAATGCGCTCATCGCACGGGGCGAGCTTGAACCTACGGCGTCGGCGACGAGCCGCAACCGCAAGTACCGGCTGACGGAGCGCGCGGGGCAGCTGCACTAGTGGCTGCCCCGCCTCACATCCTGCCATTTCACGCGCTGCACATCGAAACCTGCGGCAAAGCAGTTACAATAGCCCAATGTGCATCGCGCACGACGATGATATCGGCGCCCGCGACTGGGGGAGAATACATGGCAGAGCAACAGATAACGCCGGGGACTAAGCTTCAGGTGGCATTCGACGTGCCCATGGGCCAAAAAACCGACTTCAACATGCTCGCCACGTACAAAGAGAACCTGGACGAAGCGTACTTCCTTATGAGCGCGCCCATGCTCGCCGGCAAGCCGCTCATCATGGACGAAAACCAAAAGCTCCTGCTGCAATACAAAGTGGGCGAGGAGACGTTCGTGCTGGCCGGCTACCCCGAGTCGGTCGAGAAAAAGGGCATCCGCACCTACTGGAAAATGCGCAAAGTCGCCGAGCAGCGCACCTTCGTTAAGCGCCGCGACGAGCGTTTTAAGGTCGCCATGCGCCTGACCTACCAACGCGACAACGCACCGACCCCCGAGCCCGAGGACGCCATGACCATCGACGTCTCGGCCGGCGGTCTGGCTATCTACCTCAACGATTACCCCGACGTGGGCGAGGCCCTGGCCGTGCAGATGCCCGCGATCCGCCTGCAGGGCGAGCGGCACGAGCTGCCCGAGCAGCTGGGCATCGTGTGCTGGGTGCGCCGCGCGCCCAAGGGCAGCCTGTACCGCAACGTCTGCGGCCTGCAGTTCCGTTACGCCGACGACATGGAGCGCGAGCTCGTCAAAGAATACGTCGGCTACATCCGCGCCAAATATAAGCTCTGATCGCCATGGCTCTGTTCAAGCGTAACAACAAAGATCAAGCTGCTGAGGATTTGGCTGAGGATTTGGACGAGGGCCAGGCCGGGGACACGTCGCAGGATGCGCCCGGCTCCAATGCCGAGGACGCGCCCGGCGAGGACTCCGTGCCCGAGCAGGCTCCCACCTCCCGCAAGCGCTTTGGCAAACCCAAACGCAAGTCCAAGCCCAAGCGCAACCTGCGCGGCGTGGTGCGCATCGAGGAGCTGGAGCAGGCGCTGGCCGACCAGGACCTCGACGACATCGACCCCGACGCGGTCGTGTCCATGTATATGCCCAAGCGCCGCATGGAGCGCATCGGCGCGGCGCTGCTGCGCATGGACAAGCTGCAAAAGGCCCTCGTGGTGCTGGCGCTTGCCTTTGGCGTGTTGTTCGCCCTATCGTTTATGCAGGAAAACATGGGTAACTTCACCATCAACCTCAACCGCCTGGAGCTGTTCCGCCGCGGCGTGGCCATTGCCGACAACGGCGACTTTAACAACGCCACCGCGCGCCTGGCCGCCGACGCCTTGGACAACGGCACCAATATCGCTGCCGAGGACCTGCCCGACAATCTGGACGACATCGACGGCAGCCACAACGGCAAGAACTACGTGGCGTACACCTTCTATATCCGCAACGCCGGCAAGACCGATCTGGGCTACAGTGCCAAGCTCAAGGTGGTCAGCGCCAGCAAGGGCGTGGAGAAGGCCGCGCGCGTGAGGGTGTATCGCAACGGCGAGCCCACCACCTACGCGGCTGCCGCGGCCAACGGCAACCCCGAGCCCAACACCGAGCCGTTTGCGTCCAAGGACGTGGTGACGACCATCAGCCACAAGAACTTTCGCGTGGGCGATGTGGACAAATACACCGTGGTCATTTGGCTGGATGGCGACGACCCGGAGTGCGTGGACAAGATCATCGGCGGAGCGGTGGAGTTCGGTTTTGACTTTGATTCGTCCGAGACCGACGATTCGAGCCTGTTCGTTAAGTTCGTGCAGGATATTGCCGACACCCTGACCGGCAACGACCCCATTAGCGCGAGCGGCAACGATGCGCCCGATTACTACAAGGAGCACAACGTGACCTGGAGTAACCGCCGCAACCAAAAGAACTCGCCCGCAGGGGACGGGGACAAGTAGAACGAAGAAGCGCCGGGCCGGGAGTGATTTCCCAGCCCGGCGCTTTTGGTGGTGGCTTATGCCGAGGTTTTGCCGTCGGAGGCGATGGCGGCTGAGGCGCCGTCTAGCAAGAACAACCGCAGCGCGAGTTTGATCGCGTAGCCTGGCTTGACCTGCGCCGCGTCTCCCATGCGTTCGTCCAGGTCGCTGCAGTAGGCATAAAGGTCGCGGATCAGATCCGCACCCGAGAGCGTGAACATGTAGCCCGCGTCCGAAAGCGCGTTGGGCGCTGCGGGCAGCCCCGCAGCCTGACAAAAGCTCGCAAGGTCGGGAGCTATGACGGCATCGTAGTCAACTGCGCGTCCGTTGTCCTGAGCAGCCTGCTCTTGCTTGCGGGTGTACGACAATGCCGCCGCCAGTACAAAGCTGGGTGTGGGCGCGTTGACGTCGTCGGTGGTGGCGACGAGCTTACCGGCCGCTTGCGTGACCAACCAGGCGACTTCGCGCTGACAACGGACGGCCTTACGCGTCACCGGCTTAATCGATCCGGTGGAAACGCTTCCCTTGGGTTGATTGGCGGCAGGCATGAGTCCTCCCAACAAATAGCCCGTTTAACAGGCAAAAAAATGACACGTTCTGCACCAGTATAGCGAGTGGGGAGAGGCTCGGGCGAAGCTCGGCGGAGGGCGTATGCATGCGTTGGCATGGCACTGCGGTCGCAAGCCTTAAGAGGGACTTATGACTGAGCGGAAGAGAGATCAAATAAGGTGAACGATATTCGCATAGCACCACATATAACCCGAGGTGGGCCTATGAATCTGCCGGAATGTAAGCTCTCGAAAACTCATAAGGAAATCGTAAGAATTATGGTATTCTCGATTCCATGTCTAAAGGATGGGCAAGCAACATCCAACACGAAAGCGCGGGCTCCCCTTCCGGGCTTCTCGAGGGTCGTCTGGGATGAATGGGGAAAGAAAGGGGTCCGTATGGATACCAAGGCATTAAAGAAGCAGATGGGCGCCGCCATCGCCATGGTACTCGTGGCAGCCGTAGCCCTCGGCTCCGCCACCTTCGCATGGTTTGTTAGCAACAACACGGTTAAGGCCGAGACCACAACGATCTCTGCCCAGTCGAACGCTCCGTTCTTGAAGATTGGTGAAACGGAGATTACAAAAGACTCGGGCACTAGCATTAAGTTCAATGCCGATAAAGCTACTAAGTTGTATCCTGCACAGGTTGTGAACGGTGCAGCTGGTCTGTCTATAACCGATGCGACCAAGCCACTTTTCCAGTCTGCATACGCTTCATCCAAGAGCGTCGCTACTATGCTGCCTAATTCACGCTACGATGTTGGTGGTCCTCAGGCTGCAGTTGATGGGGAGTTTGCAATCGAGAAGTCCTTTAAGATCGGTACGGCTGATGCGAAGGCCGGCTCTTTCAAAGATCTCAAGGTTTCCAAGGTTGAGCTGACGGGCGATAGTGCTGATGAGGGGCTTAAGGGCGCTATTTCCGTTTTGCTCGTTTGTGGGAATAATTGGGGCGTTTACAAGGTTTCTGAGCACGGAGAACTTGTCGGCACCTATTCAGATGCTGTTACTACTGTTTCTGGCCACGGCGACGGTGTGCTTGCCAGCGAGATCAAAGCCGGCAGTTCTGTTGGTGTAGAGGCTTATGTCTTTTATGATGGCTCTGCTGAGAAGGTCTATACCGATAATTTGGACAACCTGCTCGCTGGCGTTGGCGTGAAAATTTCCTTCACTGCCACCCCTGTTAATACTCAGGGAACCGACATGCCTAACGCTGGCAACGAGGTTACTAAATAATTATTAGTCCCATCGCGTTTTAACGGGCGCCCGGCTTATGCGCCGGGCGCCCGTTCTGTTTTTGAAAGGAGGATCACGTGCAATCGTCTAAGAGCCTTAAAACACAACTTGTTGCGGCCGCCGTCAGCGTGGTCCTCTCTGCGTTTGCCCTGTCGGCAGCGACCTATGCGTGGTACGTTGCGAATACAAAGGTCTCCGCAACCACGTCAACCATTAGCGCGACGACCAATGGTTTCATTCTTCAGATCGACGAACTCAGTAAGGGCGCCCAGCACGGTGGCGAGCAGAAGTCGCTCGAAGCCCAGACTACGGGCGCTACGCTCAGCCCGTCTTCGACTAACGACCTTAAAAATTGGTACGTTTGCAATGGCTGGAACAACCAGGGCCTGGTAACCGACTATTCAACGCCCAATTTCTCAGCGACTGCTAAGGCTTTGCCGGGCGAGTATGAGGTTGCTGGCAAGAAGTACAACGCTTTCATTAAAAGCGACTACATCGTCTACACCATTACCGATACTGGTACGGCTGACGTTTACCTTGACGCGTCTGACGGTGAGCCCGTAACGATTGAGCCCGTGGGCGGCAAGGCGTCGGAGACCATGGTTGGTTCTCTGCGCGTTGCGATTACCACGCAGGAGATTGGGTCTGACGGCAAGTCGTGTGTCGGCGAAGAAAAACTGCGCGTTGTATATGCCATGTGCGATGAGACGGGCAAGGGTAACGATGCAAGCGCTATTGATGGCTGGACGAGCATCCAAAACAAGAATGGCACTCCGACGCTCGCGAAAGCAACCTATCCCCATATCTTTAAAGGCGGCACGGACGGATGGGTTGCTACTAAGGGTGACAGCGGCGATTACTCGGTTGCTAAGGGCACCGAACCGATTGCTAGGGGCGTTGGCTACAACGGCGTTGCGGTGCGTGTCTATATCTGGATGGAAGGCACCGATGCGGATTGCGTTAACGGTAAGTCCATCGAGAACAGCCCGACGACCTATAACGTCAGCGTCAAACTCGCCGGTGTCGCAATGTCGTAATGCCGACGTTCGCTAATATGCAGACTGGCAAGGGCCCACTTCGAAGGAAGTGGGCCCTTTTTCGTTTGGCGGTATCACTGCATCGGCCATAATGTGAGGAACTGTTCTTCCTGGTGGTTCCTTATGGACGGCATCGCTTCTAATGTTCCGCTGGTTGCTCGGCCGAGTTTCGACCGCGCTTGCAGCTTTGTGCCGTCCGAATATGTCCGGGCCTGGGAGTGGTTCTTGCGCGAGGAACAGCGTGGCGACCTGTGGGACAAGCTTCCGTATCGCACCAATGTTGATGGTCCTCATTATCCCTTTCGTCTGACGATTGATTCCGAGCTCTTTCCAGTGTCACGCGATTCGGGCATCTTTTGGCCTGGTCGCGGGCGCGTTAAGCATCCGCGCGAGAAGACCTTTGCGCTCTCGGTGCACAATTCCAAGCGCGGCGCCTACCCCGATGTTCCGCCGCTCTATCTTGAGGATGGCACGTGGGTGCTCAAGTATTCGTCGCAGAGCGCCTCGGTCGAAAACTGGCGCGACCAGGACTACAACCAAAAGATGACCAACTGCATGGAGTGCGGCGTTCCCGTTGGTGTGTTCTTTGCAACGAGCGCTGGCTACAAGGTGCTGGGTCTCGCATTCGTTGAGCGCTATGAGCCAGAGAACAGTTGGTTTGTGCTGCATGGCCCCGTCCACAAAGGCGGGCCCGACGCACGTTTCTTCCCCGATATGAGCTACATCAAGGACGCTCCGATCGCGGCAGAGTTTTCCGGCGCTCTAGCGAGTGATGATGAAAAGGTCCGCTATGCGCTGCGCCGCGAGCGAATCGGCCAGCAGCGTTTTCGCAATCAGCTCTTTGACGCCTATACCGGTCGATGCGCCGTCTCGGGCTGTAGCGTTAACGAAGCGCTCGAAGCCGCACATATCGAGAATTACTCGGGCCCCAAGTCGCAAGTTGTCAGCAACGGCATTCTGCTGCGCCGCGATTTGCACTCGCTGTTCGATGCCCATCTGATTTCGTTTGAGTTGGTGCGCGGCGATTATCAACTTTGCGGGTCGTATCTTTTACAACATACGGACTATGCAGCGTTTGCAGGGTCGGTATTGCGTGAGCCGGACGAGCATCGTCTGCGTCCCAATGCTCGGTTCCTCGAGGCCCACCGCGCCGAGTTCGATTTCTCGGAATCGCGACGCCGGGCGGAGAAGGTCGCTTTGTATTAACCGAGTCACCGTCTACTGCTCTGATCATGTCGATTGATCGGATCGCGCCGCGCCGCATCGAGTGCTGCTCGATCCTGCCATTCTCTCCTCAACAGTTAAAACGGGAAAGGGGAGACCATGGGATGGCGAAGCGATATCGCGCGAGGCATGTACGGAAACCTACCGCGAGCGTTAATGGACCGGAATCTGTTCCCGCTCGTCGAGGTCACCTGCAGCCAAATCTGTCTGCCGTGCCCAAGCTGCGGCGCAGGCCTCCCATGCCTAGACATCAGCTTCATCGACACCCGCGACAAACAAGCAGCTGGCCCACGGGCTCGAACAGGCCTGCGCCTTCCAATCTATCCTCAACAATGCTCAACCTGCGGATGCGTTATTACCTATGACGATGCGGGGCTGTAACTTCGTTGACCGAATTGCCGGTCGAACAAATCCGGCGCCCCAGAATGGATTGCCCTACGCCCGCAACGCTCCAATGGGGAACACGTAGACGTCGTGCTCGGCGTCGTAGCGGCAGAAGGGCGAGGTCGCGGTGATGACGGCGCAGAACTCCGGCTGGGGGTTGCGCGCGGCAGGGTTCAGGGCGACCTTGCGGCGCAGGCGCTCGATGTTGCGGATTCCGTCGCTAACCTTGGATTCGCCGAGCTTGATTTCTATCGCTGCCCAGCGGCCGTCGTTCAGCTCGATGATGGCATCGACCTCAAGCCCGTCGGAGTCGCCATAGTAGTGGAGTGAGCCCGGATGCGAGCCGGGCAGGCACGAGGTGTAGACGCTCAGATCGTGAATGCACAGAGACTCAAAGAGCAGACCAAAAGTTTGGCCGTCCGCAAGGAGCCTTTCGGGATTCATTCCAAGCGCGGCTGCGGGAATGGAGGGGTCGGCGAAATAGCGCTTTGGCTTGGTGCGCAGGCGGGATTTTGCGCGGACGGGTGCATCCCAACCGGGCAGATTTACGATCGCATACATGCTTTCCAACATGTCGAGGTAAAACGCCACGGTCGAAGTTGCCGGTTGGGCGTCGCTGTCACCCAACGAGGCGTCTGCTGCGATGGTGTTGAGCGTGGCAGAGGTCGCGACGTTGCGCGCGAGTGAGGACACAATGTGCCGCGCTGTAGACCCCACGCCTCCTTTTTGCGGAACGCTGACTTCGTACATGGCATCGAGATACTGGTTGACGACCTCTGCGGCCATCTGGGGGCTCGCACCGACAAGCGCCGGCCATCCTCCGCAGCAAATTGCGTCGGCCAGCATGGGGAGCGAGCCTGTATAGGCCGAAGGTTCGAATGATCCTTCGAATAGGTTTTGCAGCGAAACGGATCCCGTTGAAAGCCCTCGTTCCCAAAGCGTCATGGTGCTCATGTCGAGACGAGCTATGCGACCGGCGCCGCTGTGAGTGACAGAGTCTTTTGCCGGCGTTGACGACCCGGTGAGGATAAAGAGGCCCTTCTTGCCGCCGGATGCATCTACGGCGCGGCGCGTGGCATCCCATGTTGCGGGGGTCTCCTGCCACTCGTCGATGACGTGCGGTTTATTGCCCTGAAGAGCGAGCGAAGGGTCGGCTTCGACCAGCGACTTTACGTTTGGGTCGTCAAGATGAACGACGCTCTCACCGAATGCGAGCGCGGTCCATGATTTACCGCACCACTTTGTGCCCCGAATCTCGACCGCTCCAAAAATCTGGAGCAGGGTTTGCAGTCGTTCGTCCAAAAGGCGAGGACGGTAGGATTTGGGCTGTTCCGAACCATAAGAAATCATGATTTGATAGACCTCACTACCTGCGCATACTCGATTTTCGAGGATAATCATACTCGATTTTCGAGGATTTTCACACTCGATTTTCGAGGAAATCTGGACTCGATTTTCGAGTTTTGCCCTACAGGTAGATCCCCTCGAACAGGCTCTTGTGGAACTGGGTGTGGTGGTCGCGTGCCCAGGTGAAGAGCGCCTGGTCGAAGTCGCCTTTGGTGGCAGGGATGCCATAGACGCCGGCGACTTCCACGCGCACGAACTCCAGCGCGGGCAGCTTGTTGATGGCCGTAAGTGCAAACGGCGACGTGGGCTCCTCGAACAGGTAATGGCTGCCTTGCAGCGCGCCGCAGGCGGTGCAGGTGCTGGCGAGCGATGCGGTCTTGGTGGTGCGTGACGTTACGGGCTTGTAGCCGCAGCGCTCGCGCAGGTAGTCGCGGATCTCGGCCGGCACGCAGCCCAGCGCGGGAACGATGGCTATGGCGTTGGCGCGGGCGGTGTCGATCGCGATGTGGCCCGCGTCGTCCGTGGCGGGCGCAGCGCCGGGCGCGGCCTTGCTGCCCGAGTCCTCGGCCACCCGATACGGAATGCCAAAGGCCGCGACCGTCGTCTGCTCGTGGCACTTCCAACATTCGCGCTTGCCAAGCACCAGATAGATGTAGGGCGCGCTGGGGTCGGAGCGATCCACGCCAGGCAGCCACGCGGCAAAGGGCTCGGGGTTGACGCCATCGGGTACGTACCAGATCTTCTTGGCCCGGTCCCACTTGGCGCCCAGGGCCTTGGCCTCGTCTTTGTGCGAAAAGGGAACATCGAGCTCGGTGCGCATGGCGGCTCCTTTGGGTGGCTTGCGGTGCATGTGCTCCAAGGATACCCCAGCGCTGGGTGCTCGATACACGCGACTGGGGCCGGCGGTATTTGAGCTGGTGGCCGGTGGCGTCTGCTGCCTTAACGGGGCGATTGCGGCGTGGCGAGCGGTCGTTGGATGGATGCTTCGACCGTCCAAGAAGTCGCGGGGCATTTTGGCGAGGGCGCACCGTCAAGCAAATGGGCAAGTGCATGGTCAGCTTTTGGTCAGTTGAGCGGCAACCTTGCCAAAAGCTTGACGGATTTGCAGCTAGACGTCGACGAATGAACACTTTGGACGCGCCGCGACAAAAAACTGCCGGTCGTTTGCCGAAAACTCAGCAGGACCGCCAGCGGCCAGCGACGCGCGTGCTATCTTCGCGCCATGAGGTACTTTATCGTTTCACATAACGCTGCACTGGCGCTTTTGGCACACATCCCGAACCCGCGCTTTGGGGATTCGGAACCAGAGGTCGTGTCGATTGCAGGCGCCTGTGCGCTCTTGGATCAAGAAGCGCAGGAGGTTATCGATCGCTATGACCTGGGGGTCGAAACGCTGGATTTGCTGGTGCCGTCGCGCGCCGACCGTCGGCGGAGCCAGCACGTTAAGACGCACCTGTGCACCAACGAGCTCCCGGCGGGTTCGTTTATCTCGCTGGGCCACTGGATGGGCGACCTGGATGCGTATGTGTGCTCTCCCGAGCTGGCGTTTTTGCAGGCTGTGCACGATGGCGATTCAGCGGCTGCCATATATGCCGGCTATGCCATGACATCGGACTATCGGCTGGATAACCTTGCTCCCGGCGGGGTGACCAGCAGGGATGCGGGCATGCGCGATGGCAGGCTCACGACCAAGGGGCTCATCGCGGCGTATCTTGACCGGGCGTCAAAGGTGAGAGGCGCCGCCAAAGCAAAAGCGTTGCTTCCGTATGTGGTGGAGGGCTCGCGATCTCCAAGGGAGTCGGGGCTTTGCATGTTTATGTCGCTGCCTGCATATTACGGCGGGCTTGCGCTGGGCAAGGCCGAGCTGAACAAGAAGTACTTCATTCGCGAGGGATACAACGATGGGCGCAACCGCAAGCTGCGCGTGTTGGAGCGCGCGCCCGACATCACGCTTACGGCGAAAGCGGAGGTGAGCCTGGATAAAGTAAGGGCTGGCTTGCTGCCCGAGGTGCTTACCGTGATGGTCGATTATGACAGCGATGCCATTCATGACGGACGCGGGAAAATTCACAAGGATGCCGAGCGCCGCAACGAGCTGCAGATGCTCAATGGGGTGGCGTACTTTACGGTGACGACCGACCAGGCAAATGACTACGACAAGCTCGTTCGCCTGTGCGAACGCATCCGACGGAAGCTGCATCGTCGCAAGCGGCCCATATTTTACAAGCCCATGACTGAGGAAGCGCGATATTTGGCACAGGCGCGCGTCGAGACAAAGCGGTTTAAGCTCTGGCAGACTGTTATTGAGGCACATCAGCATTGGTAAGTGGGCCTTTGGCGGCGGAGGGGGGTGCTGCCGCATTGAAGGTGAATGGTTTCCCGTGAAGTGAACGAGTGCTTTTGGACCCCCGAAGCATCCACACTTTTTTGCGCCAAAACCGCAGGATTCTAACGACAAAACCGCAGGAAATGAGCCGCCAAAAGTGTCGATGCTCCGGGGGTTCGTTTTGGCTCGTTCACTTCGCGGGAAACCATTCACCTTCGATTTGCGGGGGTCGCCCGGATATGGCTGCGAGGCCCATTCGGGCCTGATCGGGGCGCTCGCTGGGGTTGTTTGGGCGACTTTGGGCTTGGCTGGGGTGGCCTCCGGTGTTGTCGAGACCACTTTGGGCTCGATTGGTGTGGTTGCTGGCGTTGTTGAGACGGCTTTGGGCGCCGCGACGCCCGCATGGCTTGGCGGCGTAAAACAAAACAGCTCAGAGGCGAAGCCTCTGAGCTGCGAACATTTGGTGGGCGTTAGAAGATTTGAACTTCTGACCTCTTCCGTGTCAGGGAAGCGCTCTCCCCCTGAGCTAAACGCCCGATCAAGGGTGCGCGAGTGCGCAGGGAATAATATAACGGAGCTCCCGCCCAGTGGCAAGAACTATTTTTAAAAAGCGGCGATTTGCGACCCTATCCGCCCCGATGCAGCGCGAACAGCACGCGGAAAGTCGCGATTGTACCCCCGATGAACTGCACATTCGCGTAAAATAACTCCATTATGGGCAAATGGTGTCCAGGTGGTTTACAGCACAGCATCTGGGGGAGGGGCATGTCGGACGCACGCTCGCTGCGAAAACAGTTCAATCGCATGCTCGCCACGTTGCTGGTGGCGCTTGCTGCTGCCGGAGCTGTAACGTATGCCTGGTACATCTACAACGCCAACCGCCATATCACCGATGTCAAGATGGCCGCGGGTACGGGCGTGACCTTCCTCATCTCCAACGAGTACGACGGCGAATACAAAACCAACGCTGGCCTGAGCTTTGCAGGTCTGCTCGATCCCGTCTCGACCGACAACGTGCTCAACGGCTTTCAAAAGGTAACGGGCTTTACCGGCGGAACCACGCAGGACTCTTTGTTTGCCAGCATGTTTGGCGCGGCTGAGCATTCCGACTACTACAAGACCTCTCTGTACCTGGCCACTAACTCGGCCGCAACCGACGTGTACCTGTCGGGCATCGACTTTACCGAGCAGGATCCGGCAAAACCCATCTCCACCGCCCTGCGCGTGGGGCTGGTTGCCTATGCTCCAGGGCAGAGCGACACCGTTACGGGCCAGTACGTCTTTGAGGTCTCGGGCGAGCACAATCCCCAGGCGCGCTATAACACGCTCGATGGTAAGGACGCCGGCGAAAGCGAGCAGAACCACCTGGTACTCGACAGCACCCGCTCCGATGGTGCCACGGTCCATTTTGACCAGCTGACCAGCGCAAACTTCTGCGACTACAACGAAGACACCGGCATCGTGAGTCTCAAGGAGGCCACGACCAAGATCTGCAGCTTGCCCGCCGCTGCCAAAGGCGCCGATCGTAGCACGCCCGTGCGTGTGGATGTATACGTGTGGCTGGAAGGCTGCGATCCCGACTGCACCAACAACCTGGCCGCCACCGGCTTGCAATCGCTGGCGCTGCGCTTTGCCGGCAAGCGTTCGTAAGGGGGCTGGGTATGAGTGCATCGAACATCAAAGACATCCTAAGCTCGCGCCGTCGCATGGTTGCCGCGGCCGCATGGATGTTGGTGCTGGTAGCCGCCCTGAGCGCCGCCACCTACGCCTGGTTCAGCAACTCGCGCTACACCAACGTGACGCCCGTGGCGCACACGGTAAGCGACGAGGGTTCCGACCTGCAGATCGGCCTTTCGGCTAACGGGCCCTGGGACACAACGGCAACGCTTGCCGCGGCCGACAAGACGCTCTATCCCATCTCGACGGCAGACCTTTCCCGCTTTTGGCGTGGCACGTTCCAAAACGCCGCGGGCATCACGACCAACTTTGCCGACTGCACCGCGCAGCTGGACGACTACGCTCTTTCGGGCACGCTGTACCTCAAGGGCAACGACAGCGCGCTCAACGTGTATCTGTATCAGGGCCAGATGAGCGTGACGAGCGACCCGCAGCTGCTGGCCGCGCTGCGCCTGGGCCTGGTCATCACGACCCAGTCGGGCACGCAAACGCATATCTTTACCTGCGATGACCTAGGTAACACCGCTGGCGCTACCAGCAGACGCACTACGGCGCAAGACGGCGTGGTTGTGGCGGGCGGCGCTTCGGGCTGGGCCTACACCGCCGACCCTGCGCGCGCCATAAGCGCTTACAGTATGGACGGCGCCGGCGACACGCCCACGGCGCGCGCGGGCGCCACGCCCATCTGCACGCTGGCCGCCAACGAGGTGGCAAGCGCTCATTACGTTGTGTACATGGAAGGCTGCGACGCTAATTGCATCGACGAGGCCCAGGCCCGCGATGTGGTACTGCAGCTTGCCTTTGCCGCGGCCAAGGCATAGGGGGGGCGAGCTAAATGCACAAGAATAAGCACATGCAGGTAGGCGCCAGCGAGTCCGCGGGCGCAACCCCGGGGACCGCACCCGCCGCTGCCGCCGAGCGCGCTGTGGGTTCGGACTCTGACACCCGCCGCCACGCCCACCGCGCGCGTGCCTACATCGCGCTCGTCATGGTGGCACTCGCCGCCACGCTGGGCGCCGCGACCTACGCTTGGTTCACGAACAACATGAAGGTCAACACCAACTCGGTGAGCGTGCACAGCGACACGTCCAAGCTGGTGCTGGAGCTGGGCGATGCCGACCGCGGCAGCTGGTCGCAGCAGGGCGACGTTTCCCTAGCTTCTATCGCGACCGGCGCCGTGACGCTCTACCCGGTCTCGACCTTCGATCTCAACGGCTTTGCTGCCTGTGCGCAAAACAACTCTGCCGGCGATGCCACAGTGTTTGAGCAGGCAAAAGACAACGGCTCCGCCTTCTACCACGGTTGGATCGACCTGCGCTCCACCATTACCGGAACGGGCGCCAGCAAAGTAAGGGGCAAGGTCAACCTGTATCTGGCCGAATCGCTGGTCCCGCAGGGTGCCGATGCCGAGCTGCTGCGCGCAGCCCGCGTGGGCATAAAGATCTCGAGCGGCAGCCAAGTGCTCGCCACCAACATCTTTGAGCTCGACGGCTCCGACGGTGGTCATCGCGACGAGCACCCCGCGACCGCGCCTACGGGCCTGGCGGGCTACACCGAGGGCATGCTCCTGGGTTGGCAAAACGGCCAGCTTGCTTGCGGTACCAACGTAACGCAGAACCCGGCCGCCTTTACGCTGGACACGAGCGAGACGGCCACGCGCCCGCAAAACTCGCTCGCCACGCTGGGGCTTGGCCAGACCTATCGTCTGGATATCTATTACTACATCGAGGGCACCGACCCCGATAGCGCCGACTATCTCTATCAAGATCCGGGCACCTTGCACCTGGCGCTCTTTGCGACCTTGGACGGTGAGTAGCCATGACGCATAAGCAACCCGCCGCCAACTGCACGCCCGCCACCCGCCAGCCCAGCGCCGCCGCGCCCACCGACACCGACCTTCGCCGCAAGCTCACCACCACTGTGGTTCTGGTGCTGTTTGCGCTGGTGGCGATAGCCATGGCAACGTTCGCCTGGTTTTCCATCGCCGATAGCGCCAAGACCCGCATGCTCATGATCGACGCCAACGCCGACGGTTCGCTGCGCTTTGACCTGGACGAGCATGCCACCTTCGACGAATACGTTCACAGCCTAGGCTTCGATCAGATCTCGGCGCGCATCGCCAGCGAAAAGGGCGTGGACATCGACGCGTCCAAGCTCAAGCCCGTCACCACAAGCGATTACCAGACCTTCACCTTCGAGGACGGTTCCGCCGCCAATCCCGCCACCGGCGCCTACCTGGAGTTCACGCTGCACTTTATGAGCAGCACGGACCTGTGCGTGCGCCTGACCGGCCAGGACGGCGACAACGGCGCATCCGGCACGCGGTTTAGCTCCGACACGCAGGGCATGGCAAGCGCCATGCGCATGAGCTTTACCGCCGACGGCCACACCTGGGTCTACAACCCCAACGGGGGCGGAGGCTCGTCTGGTGCGGCCACCGTCTTTGGGCTCGACTCGGGAGCAGCGACCGCGGCCAGCGACATGTTCGACCTAATAAAAGATACGGACAAGCCGGTAACCGTTCGCATATGGCTCGAGGGAACGGACCCAAATTGCACTAATATGCTAAAGGGAGCTAACTATTCGGTTTCGATGCGCTTTGAGGGCATCGAGGAACAGTAGATACGCACGGCGGCCGCCGGGCCGCGCACGACCTAGACAGACACGGTAGTAAGGGACATCATGCAATCTGTTAAAAAAGTCGCATCCATCGCGCTGAGCGTCGTCATGTGGATCATCATCCTGGTGGCGGCCCTGTATGCGTTTACCACGCTCGCCACGCACGAGGACGGCAGCGTCTCTGACATCGCCGGCTTCACCCCGCTCGCCGTGCAGTCCGACTCCATGGCGCCCACGTTTAACAAGGGCGACCTCATCATCATCCAAAAATGCGACACCTCCAAGCTCGAGGTGGGCGACATCGTGACGTTCCACACCATCATCGACAACGAGTACGCGCTCAACACGCACCGCATCGCCGCGATCGACGAGGTCAACGGTATGCGCAGCTTTACCACCAAGGGCGATAACAACGACGTGGCCGATACGCACATCATCAGCGACGGCGACATCGTTGGTAAGTACCTGTTCGCGTTGCCGCAGATGGGCAAGGTCATGGACTTCCTGTCCAGCTCCATGGGCTTCCTCATCGTGATCGTGCTGCCCATGCTGCTGTTCTTTATCTACCAGGTGTATCACCTCATCGTGGTGGGCATGAACCTCAAGCGCGCTATGGCCGAGGAGGACCGCCTGGCCGCCGCGGCTGCCATTGTGGACGCCGAGGGCAAGGGCGACACTACCGTCACGGCCGATAACGCCGCCGAGCAGCTCGCCCAGGCCGAGGCCAAGCTCGAGGAAGCCCGCCGTCTGAAGGCCGAGGCCGAGGCGGCGATGAACGCGTCCAAGCAGGAGGGTACCGACGGTGAGTGAGTTTCTGGGATTTGCCTGGGAGCTGCTGGCAAAGGTCGTCTACAACGTCGTTGCCGTCGTGAGCTCCATCCTTAATCTGCTGGTGTTTGGCTGGGTTGAGTACTTCAGCATCTTTATGACCTACTTCACCACGTTTGACCTGGTGGGCAAGATCGGCGCGGTCATTCTGTTTGCCATGCTCATCGCGGTCCCCGTGCTGATCGTGGCCATTCTGGTCCACCGCTACCGCATCAACCGCCGCCTGCATCGCGACGACACGTCCAACAAGGCACTCTATCGCGAGATCGGCCGCCTCAACAAGCAGGTGCTCGACCTTATGGACGAGAAAAACAAGCTGCTGGCGCTCAAGGTCAATGCCATGGGCGGCACCAAGCAGATTCCGTACGTGGGCGCCTCTGCCCTGGCCGACGATCACCTGCCCACGGTGGGCAACGTGGTGGGCGTCGCTGTGGGCGCCGGTGCGCCTGCGGGCGAGGGCGCCACGGCTGCCGTGGTGTCGGGCAACGCGTCGCTCGCGCTCGATGGCGATGGCGTCAAGGACGCCGCGGCCGCCATGGCCAAGGCCACCGTCGAGGCCAAGACCCTTGCCGAGGAAAAGGAAATCGCCCAGGCCAACCGCTTCCCCAAGCTGTCCCTTGTGGACCTTAAGTACCGCGACTGGGAGCCCCCGGTCTACGACGATGCCATCTCGCTGGAGGACTTTGTCGACAGCTTCCGCGCGTTCGCCTGCAGCCAGATGAAGCTCTACTACACGCCCGAGGTCATCCGCCGCTTTGTGGCCGGCATGGCCGCCTCCAAGCTGCTGATTCTGGAGGGCATTTCGGGTACCGGTAAAACGTCGCTGCCCTACAGCTTTAGCCGCTATCTGGACAACCCCGCAACCATCGTGTCGGTGCAGCCGAGTTTTCGCGATCGCACCGAGGTGCTGGGCTACTTCAACGAGTTTTCCAAGCGCTTTAACGAGACCGAGTTCCTCCGCGCCGTGTACGAGGCGGGGCTGCGCCAGGACCCGTCCATGATCGTGCTCGACGAGATGAACCTCGCCCGCGTGGAGTACTACTTTGCCGAGATCCTGTCGGTGCTCGAGATGCCCAGCCACGACGAATGGGTGCTCGATCTGGTCCCCACCCAGTGGGCGGCCGACCCCAAGGGCCTGCACGACGGCAAGCTCACCATTCCCGACAGCCTGTGGTTTATCGGTACCGCCAACAACGACGACTCCACCTTTACCATCACGGACAAGGTGTACGACCGCGCGATTCCCATCGAGCTCAACGAGCGCGCCGACGCGTTTGAGTGCGAGCCGCACGAGCGCGTGCACGTGACGGCCGAGCATCTGCAGTATCTGTTCCAGAAGGCCAAGGTCGAGTACGTGATCGATGACGATCTGCTCGAGAAGATGCACAAGCTGGACCAGTACCTGCAGACCCGCTTTAAGCTGGCCTTTGGCAACCGTATCATCAAGCAGATGTACGACTTTATCCCCGTGTACGTGGCGTGCGGCGGCACCGAGTTGGGCGGCATGGACTACATCATCGCCCGCAAGGTGCTCAAGAAGTTTGAGTCCATGAACGTGAGCTTTGTGCGCGACGAGATGAAGGGCCTGATCGAGTACATCGAGAAGACCTTTGGCGAGGGCGGCCTGCCCGATTCCGTCATGTACCTGCAGCGGATCCAGAACTTCTACTAATGCCGTAAGCGCGGGGCGTGGGACAAGACAATCAGTAGCGTTTGCCCTACATGATGTCGCCATGCCCTTTCCCGATCGATCCAACCTATGGAGTAACCCATGTCCGAGACCATTCAGGACCTCTATACCAGCTTCTCCGAGCAGATGGAGCCCATCCAGGAGGACAGCCGCTACTTCCGCTATCTGTTTGAGATGGCGCAGGCCTCGGGCACTACGATCGAACAGCAGCGCGAGGAGCTCGTCAAGGTGGTGGACGAGGAGTGGATCAGCATGATCGAGGACTCGCTCGACGCCATTAACACCATCATCGAAAATCCGCGCCGCTTCATCACCACCGAGGAAGAGGTGGTGCCGGTCTCGCTCGCCAAAAAGATCAGCGCCGACAGCGTCCGTCATCTGAGCCAGAACACGCAGTTTTTGGCGCCGAGCGACGATGGTAGCGTCCACCCCACGCGCATCCTCAACGTCAGTACCGTCGAGACGTACGACCTGTACGAGAACCGCTTTATCTACCACCTGATTCAGCGCCTGCTGACGTTTGTAGACAAGCGCACCGACGTGATCTTTTGGTCGACGGGCAACGAGATCCGCAACCGCTTTAAGATGCACAGCAAGATCGACGATGCGTACGAGGAGATCGAGTACAACGTCGAGATGACGGTCAAGAATCGCCAGAGCTTTGCCGAGAACGACGCCGACAACATGGACGTCTTTATGCGCATCGACCGCGTGCGCCGTCTGGTCATGGCACTGCGCGGCGCGTCGTTCTGCCAGATCATGAACGGATGCAGCGCGGTCCGCAGCCCCATCCAGCGCACCAACCTCATCATGAAGGACCCCAACTACCGCAAGTGCTACCAGCTGTGGCAGTTTATGGAGCGCTACGACAAGGTGGGCTACAACATCGACGTGCAGCAGCAGGCGCTGGCGTTCGATGACGAGTACATGGTGCAGATGTACACCAACCTCATTAACAACTACACCGTCTTTAAGAGCCTGACCGACGACGAGCGCAACCTGCAGGAGCTCGAAAGCGTGCATCCCGAGCCGGTGGCGCCCAAGTTTATTAAGGAGATTAAGGAGGTGCAGGTCGATAGCCCCGACCTGCCCGATGTTGAGGTCCGTCGCGTTTTTGTGGAGGAGGTCACTCAGGCCCAGCTCGACGCCGAGCAGGCGCTGGCCGAGGCTCGCGAGCAGATTTAGGAGCTGCAGGGGCAGGTCAAGTCTTGGAAGGTTCAGGCCCATGCGCTGACCGACGAGCGTGACGACCTGGCCGACGAGCTGGACGAGGCTAAGACGCGTGAGCTGGCATTGACGCAGCGCGCGCAGATTGCCGAGGCCGATGTAGAGGAGCTGCGCGCCTCGCTGGAGGATGTCGAGGCCGGCAAGAAGGCTGCCGAGGATGCTGCGGCAGAGGCACGCTCGACCGCGGCGGCGCAGCTTAAGCAGATGCGCGCCGAGGCTGATGCCGAGGTCGCGGCCGCTCACGCCGATGCCGATGCCAAGATCGCAGCTGCCGAGCAGACGGCCGCCGAGCAGGTTGCGCAGGTCAAGAGCGACGCTACTGCGGCCCTGGCTGCCAAGACGGAAGCCGATGCCGCCGAGCTGCAGGCCGCCAAGGACGCCGCCGCAGCTGAGCTCGCCGGCGTGCGCGAGGCATCTGCCAAGGAGGTGGCTGCACTGCATGCCAAGCTGGACGCCGCCAAGCTGCAGATCGAGGAAGTGCGGCTGACGGCCGAGCGTGATGCCCGCGCCGCGGCCGAGGCGGCCGACGCCGCTGTTGCTGTGGCGGAGCAGAAGCTCGCCAATACCGTTGCCGCGGCCGAGGAGAAGGTTTCCGCTGCTCAGCAGGCCGCCGATGCCGCGATCGATGCCGCCCGTGCAGCCGCCGATTCTGCTGTGGAGCAAGCTGCGGTGGATGCCACCGAGAAGGTCGCCGCTGCCGCTGCCGAGCGCGACGCTGCCACGCGCGCCGCCGAGGAGGCTCGTGCCGACGCCGACGCGCGTATCGCTACGGCCGAGCTCGAGGCAGGGAAGCGTATTGAGCAGGAGCTCGCCGCCGCCAAGGCCGCGCACGAGCGCGAGCTCGAGGCTGCCCGCGCTGAGATGCAGCAGCGCTTGGACTCGTTGGCGCATGAGCTGGAGCTGGCCGAGCGCGATCGCGCCCGTGCCGAGCGCCGTGCCGAGGGCAACAGCCTGTCGCGCTATCTGCTGGCCCGCCTGCGCGGCGAGGCTGCCGAGCCGGCTGCGGGTGCCGAGACGGCCGAGGGCGACGCTACGGCTTCTGCAGAGGACGCCGCCGAGGCCGCTGACGCTGCACTTTCCGCAAAGGACGACGACAAGTGATGAAGCACGTGCTCCGCGTGATCAACGTGCTGGCGACCGTGGTAATCCTGGTCGCCTTTGTGGTGTTGCTGCGCACGGTGTTCACGCCCGCCGGCGAGATTCCCACCATCATGGGCTACGGCTTTATGCGCACACTGACCGGCTCGATGGAGCCGGCGATTCCCGTGCATTCGTTTATCGTCGTCGATACCGACAACAGCCAGGTCTACCAGGTCGGCGACATCATCACCTTCCATTCGTCCGATGACGCGCTGGAGGGTTCGCTCAACACGCACCGCATCGTATCCGTGGAGGCCGCGTCCGACGGCTCGCCGGTCTACCACACCAAGGGCGACGCCAATCCGGTCGAGGACGCCGCGCCCGTGCCTGCAGCCGACGTGGTGGGCCGCGTGATCTTTGTCTCGGCGGGGCTGGGCGTGGTGGTCTCGTTGCTCACCAACCCGCTGCTGTTCTTCCCGCTTATCGTGGTGCCGCTGATCGTGCTGCTGGTGCTCGAGATTCGCCATATGGTCAAAACCACGCAAGAGGTGGCGCGCGCCGAGGACGAGGCCGCCCTGCGCGCAGCCGTGGAGCAGATTCGCGAAAAACGTCGCCGCGAGCAGGAAGGCCAGGACAGTGCCAAGGACCAGGTCGACGGCGAGCATGTCGATGGAAGTGCAGAAGCCGAACCCGGCGCCCTAGACGATTCCAACCACTCGGCATAGCGCGTCTGCGCCTTTCGTCCCTGCAATTTGGATGCTCGTAGATGTTCCGAATCGTCTGCTTTTTCATGCCGATATTCGTGCTACAGTTTGAGCGCTTTGTTGCCAATTGATTTCGGGGGAGTGGAATGGAGCAGGAGCGCGCAGCGCAGCGTGCACGCAAAAAGACTTCGGTACCGATGACGGCGGCGTCCGATTTTGTCGTGCCCGAGGGAACTGACGAGTTCAGCCGCAACACCCGTCGCGCCTGGCGCGACCGCCTCAACGATGCCCAGACGCGCAAGATGATCACGGGTGTTTTAGCCACGCTGGTGGGCGGTTCGTTTTGGGGTTTCTCGGGTACCAGCGCGAGTTTTTTGTTCGATACCTACCATGTCGATACGCTGTGGCTTATGAGCATACGGCAGATTCTCGCCGGCCTGCTCTTTATGGCTGTGGTTGTCACGCACGACCGCGCACGCCTGGTCAAGCTTTGGACGACGCCCGCCGACCGTAGGCAACTGCTGCTTTTTACCGCTTTTGGCCTGCTGTTCAACCAGTTCTGCTATCTTTCGGCCGTGCGTCTGACCAATGCCGGAACCGCGACGGTGCTCCAGTGCCTGCAGCTGGTCATCATCATGGGTTACGCCTGCGTGGTCGATCGCCGCATGCCGCGCGCTCGCGAGACGATCGGCATTGGTCTGGCCCTCGGTGGCACCTTTTTAATCGCTACCGGCGGCGACCCGACCAGTTTGAGCATATCGCCGCTTGGTCTGGTCGCAGGCCTTATGTGTGCGGTTAGCGCAGCCTGTATGGCGGTGATTCCCGCCAAGATTCTGCCCGAATACGGCAGCCCCATCGTTACAGGCTCTGCCATGCTCGCAGCGGGCGTGGTCTCGTGCGTCTTCGTGCAGCCGTGGGCTCATATGCCGGTGCTCGATGCTGCCGGTATCGAGGCGCTCGCGGTGTTTGTGGTCATTGGCTCGTTTTTTGCCTACATGCTGTATATGCAGGGCGTTAAGGACATCGGCTCGGTGCGTGCGAGCCTCATCGGAACCGTGGAGCCGGTCTCGGCGACCATCACCAGCGCCGTTATGCTGGGCACGGTATTTTTGCCGACCGACTTGATTGGCTTTGTCATGATCATCGTGATGATGTTTCTGACGGTATAGCTCACGCCGCTGCCCAGACGGACACGGTGTTGCACCACAATTTCGTGAATTGGTGCCTGCATCTGGAGTTTAACTGACGATGTCAAATATGTCATAAACTAATAGCGTTATTGACTTTTAGTATTGCGAGGACTCCTCTATGGCTGGTAACCACTTTAAGAACGGCGACGGCGAGCGCCCTGCAGTTCCGCCGCGTTCAAATGGGACTGGAAACGCTGGCGTACCGAGTGGATCCAGCCAAAACGGTGCTGGCAACCGTACGTCTCCGGGCGAAACGGCGATGTTTGCCGCTCTGTACGAACAGTCTCAAAAGGCAAAACAGGCTGGTCGCGTAGGCAGGCAGGCATTTCCGGGCGGGGCGGGCTCTGCGGCTTCGTCGGCCGGGGTCCGTCCGGCGCCAACGGGCGGTGCAAATGTCGCCGGCTCCACTGGCCCCGCTAACAACGCTCATCGCGCCCACAACGCCGGCCCCGTCAACTCTGCCAATCCCGCCAATAGTGCTTCTTCTGCTGGAGACGCAGGGCTTACGGGTAACCTAGGCACTATCTATACGGGCGCTTCCGAAACCGGCACGTTTGCCCGTCTCAATGACGACGGTGCCGAGTTTAAGGGCTCGGGCTCTAAAGAAGATTATTACGATTTTGGCTTGAACTACGGCGGTGATTCCTCGACGAGCCCGACCTCGAACGGCCTGGTTCGCCATCGCCATCGCAAGGGCGAGCGCAAGAAGCGCCGCGTTGCAGCCGTTGTTGCTGTCATCGTCGCGGTGGTTCTTGTCGCTTTTGGCGTGAGTGGCTTCATGCTGTTTAACTCGGCAAAAACCGTGAAGAGCCAGGCAAAGGAAACAGTCGAGATCGTCGGCGGCCTTAAGGACAAGGTCACGTCGGGCGATTTTTCGACCCTGCCCGACGATGCGAAAAAAATTGACGAGCTCTGCAGCAGCATGAAGAAGGAGACCTCGAGTCCGGTGTGGACGATGGCTTCGTTCATTCCGGTGTACGGCGGCGATATTAACGCCGCCCGCACCATGGTCGACGCTCTGTCCGATGTTTCGAGCGGCGCGCTGGTCCCCATGGCCGATAATCTCGCTCAGGCAACGCCCGGCAAGCTGTTCCAGGACGGGACAATCAACGTGTCCGCGCTGCAGGCGGTCGCCGATTCGCTCTCCGATAGCTCGAAGGCGTTCAAGGGCGCCAACAAAAAGGTGCAGGGTATTGGCGATACGCATATCGCCCAGGTGACCGAGCTGGTCGATAAGGCAAAGGACGGCTTTGCCACCCTGGACGGTGTAGTCGATGCGGCAGAGAAGATCGCCCCCGTTCTGCCCCAGATGCTCGGCGCCAACGGCCAGACGCGCCATTATCTTGTGCTCGCGATGAGCAATGTCGAGATCCGCGCCTGCGGCGGTTTCCCGGGTTCTCGCGGCGTGATGTCAGTGACTGACGGTAAGCTCGAACTGGGCGATTTTGTCAAAGTCGACATGATGAAAGAGCCCTTGAGCCCGCTTCCCATCACCGATGAAGAGGCAAACTTGTTCACGACCGGATGGGGCCTGACCGGATTCAACACGCTCGGATACACGATGGGCGATGTTACGATGACGCCCGATTATCCGCGTGCGGCTCAGCTTGCCAGCGATATGCAGAAGGCCATTGTCGGAGATGACATCGACGGCGTATTTGCAGTCGATCCGGTATTTTTGCAGTATATGCTCGGCATTGTAGGTGGCACGCAGCTTCCCGACGGCACCGTCGTCGACGGAAGCAACGCTGCAAAGGTGCTGCTGCACGATATTTATTGGAATTACCCGGTAGAGGAACAGGACGCCATTTTTGCGGCGGTTGCCGGATCGGCTTTTAACAAGATCGTGGACGAACTGGGCTCCAGCGATATTACTAAGATCGCTGGAGCCATCGAAAAGGGTGCTTCCGAGGGTCGCATCCTCATGTATTCGAGAAACGATGACGAGGAAAAGGCCGCGAAGGCCCTTGGCATTTCCGGCGCTCTCCAAAACGATGCGTCTGAGGCTCCGATCTTGGGCGTCTTTGTGAACAACTACAGCTATTCAAAGATGGACTGGTTCCTTGATAAGCGAGTCACCATCGATTCTTCGGTTGAAAATGCCGATGGTTCGACGACGTATCGAGTGACCACCACGCTCAAGAACACGATGACCCCTCAGGAGAAGGCCGAGATGCCTGGTTATTTCCGGGGCCATAACGGCATTAGCGAGGATATTGATGACGAGGTGCTGAGGCTCTATCTCTATGCTCCCGCGGGAGGCAGCATTTCGGACATTAAGACTTCGGGCTCCGGTTCTATCGAGATGAACGAAGCGACGCACGATGGCCTGAAGGTTGCATGGGGCGGCGTCCACATGCTTCTTGGACAAGACATAAAGGTCGAGTACACGGTCACGACTTCGAAGGACTCTAGGCACAAAGAGCTTAAGGTTCGCACCACGCCAACCGCTCAAACGTTCGAACAGGATAAGTAAGATATGAAGTACTTTGGCACCGACGGCTTTCGCGGTGAGGCCAACGTTGGGCTGACGGTAGAGCACGCTTATAAGATTGGCCGTTTTGTGGGTTGGTATTACGGTGCCAACCGCGAGTGCAAGGCACGCGTGATTGTGGGTAAGGACACACGTCGCTCGAGCTATATGTTCGAGGCGGCGCTGGTGAGTGGCCTGGTCGCGAGCGGTGCGGACGCCTACATGTTGCATGTGATCCCGACGCCGGGCGTGGCGCATCAGACCGTGGAGGGCTGCTTCGATTGCGGCATCATGATCAGTGCGAGCCACAACCCGTTTTGCGATAACGGCATTAAGCTCGTCAACAGCGACGGCTTTAAGATGGATGAGGACGTGCTGGAGCTCATCGAGGACTATATCGATGGCAAGAGCGAGGTGCCGCTGGCTACGGGCAACCACATTGGCGCCACGGTGGACTACATGCAGGGCCGCAACCGCTACATTGCCTCGCTCATTGCAAGTGCGAACTTTTCGCTGCAGGGCGTTAAGATCGGTCTCGACTGCGCCAACGGCTCGGCGTCCTCGGTGGCCAAGCCGGTGTTCGACGCGCTGGGCGCCGACGTGCGTGTGATCAATGCCGCGCCCGACGGCTTTAACATCAACGTCGACTGCGGCTCCACGCATATGGAGCGCCTACAGCGCCATGTGGTGGAGCAGGGCCTGGACGTGGGCTTTGCCTACGACGGCGATGCCGACCGCTGCCTGGCCGTGGACGAGCGCGGCCGCGTGGTCGATGGCGACCAGATCCTGTACGTGTGCGGCGTGTACCTGAACAAGCACGGTCGCCTTTCGGGCGGTACCGTGGTGCCGACGATCGCCAGCAACTTTGGCCTGGTCAAGTCGCTGGAGCTTGCCGGCCTGAGTGCCGTGACCAGCGGCGTGGGCGACCGTCACGTGTATGCCAAGATGCGCGAGGGCGGCTACAGCCTGGGCGGCGAGCAGACGGGCCATACGATCTTTGGCGATATCGAGCGCACGGGCGACGGCATTATGACCTCGCTGCGCGTGATGGAAGTGATTCGTGCCGAGCGCGAGACGCTCTCGCAGCTCACGGCTCCGTGCAAGCTGCTGCCGCAGGCGCAGGTGGCCGTGCACGTGGCGGACAAGGACGCCGCGCTCGAGAACATGGGCGTGCAGAACGCCATCGCCGAGGCCGAGGCCGCGCTGGCAGGCGAGGGCCGCGTACTGGTGCGCAAGAGCGGAACCGAGTCGGTGATCCGCGTTTTGGCCGAAGCTCCCGACCAGGCAGCTGCCGACGTCGCCATGAAGCGCATCGCCGCGGCGCTGGAAGCTCTATAGTTACGCGGTTTTACCAAACCGCGTAACTGCTCGACGCTGCAAACGTCCCCAATGACTAGGTGAAAAAGGGGGCGCCGCGGGATAGATCCCGCGGCGCCCCCTTTGCGTTGACGTGTTGCCTAAGCTTTACAGCTGGTACAGCGTGGTGAACTTGTCCTGCAGGTAGCTGCAGTAGTAGCGGGCGTCAAAGTCCATGCCGCAGGCGCCCTTGATGAGCTCCGGCGCGTCTTTGGCGCGGCCCCACTGCCAAATGTGCTCGCCCAGCCAGGCGCGAACGGGCGCCAAATCGCCGCTCGCACAGGCGCCATTGAGGTCGACGCCGTCGCGGCACATGGCCGGCACAAACATGGCGTCGTAGGCGCTACCCAGCGCATAGGTGGGGAAGTAGCCAAACGAGCCGCCGCTCCAGTGCGTATCCTGCAGGCAGCCGTGCGTGTCGTCGGGAACGGGAATGCCCAGGTACTCGTTCATAAAGCGATTCCAAAGCGCGGGGATATCCTTGGCCGTGGCCTCGCCGGCAAACAGCATGCGCTCAATCTGGTAGCGCACCATAATATGCAGCGGGTAGGTGAGCTCGTCCGCCTCGGTGCGGATCAACGACGGCTGCGCGATGTTCACGGCGCGGTAGAGCGTGTCCTCGTCCACGTTGCCGTAGACCTCGGGCGCGTGGCGGCGCAGCACCTCGAGCAGCGGTCCCATAAAGGCGCGGCTGCGACCCACGGTGTTCTCAAAGAAGCGGCTCTGGCTCTCGTGGATGCCCATGGAGGTGCCGCCCTCCAGGCAGGTGCGAGCATAGGCGGGGTTCACGCCCAGCTCATACATGGTGTGACCGGCCTCGTGGATGATGCTGTAGACGTTGGAGATGCAGTCGTCCTCATAGATGTGCGTCGCGATGCGCGCGTCGCCCACGGCAAAGCCCTCGCTAAACGGGTGCTCGGTAAAGGCAAGCGTGGTGTCGTTCAGGTCCAGGCCGACGAGCTTCATAAGGTCGAGGCTCATGGCGCGCTGGGCGGCCTCGGGCACACGGGCGTGCAAAAAGTCGGCAGCGGGCTGCTGGCTGCGCTCGCCGATGGCGTGCACGAGCGGCACGACCGTCGCCTTGACCTCATCGCAAAACGCATCGAAGCTCTTGGCGGAAAGGCCGCGCTCGTACTGGTCAAGCCAAACATCGTATGGGTCGCGCTTGGGGTCCATGAGCTCGGCCTGATGCTTAAGCTGGCCGACGATTCTATCCACATAGGGCTCAAAGCTCGCCCAGTCATTGGCCGTCTTGGCCTTGTGCCACACGGCGTCGGCCTCGCAGGTGAGCCTGGTCCAGGCCTCGGCCTCCTCGGTGGGAATGACGCTCGCTTCGCGCTGGTCGCGGCCGAGTACGCGGATCTCGTCGAGCAGCTGCGGGTCGTCGATCTTGCCGCCGGCGACGGTTTCGCGTGCCAGCGAGCGCACAAGTTCGACAGACTTTTCGCTGGTCAGGAGCTTATGATGCTCGCCGGCAAGGGTGCCCATGGCGTCGGCGCGCGCTGCGGCGCCATGGGCGGGGGCAATGGTCGCGCCGTCAAACTCGGCAATCTTGAGCAGGTACTCGCGGGTCCACAGCTTGCCCTCGAGCTTGCGGAATTTTTTGACGGCCTTATCGACCTTCATGCCTTTGGGCGTCTTGCCCGCTGCGGGCTCGGCCTTCTTATCGTGCTTCTTTCCCATACCATATCCTTGATCTCGCAGGTCGCCCGTCGCACGCGGCGGCGCGGCCAGTTTGCACAGCTACCTGCCTTGTACCCAGCACGAACAAAACGGAACGCGGCGATACACCCACACAATGTGGTATCCTATAGCCCAATGCGTTGACGGAGAGGGTTTTGCCCGCCGCGTCGCCGGCAAGAGAGGGAAGGTCATGGGCTGCAAGCCTTCCTGCGGTGACAAGGGCCAAGCGTTCACTCCCGAGCAGCGACCTCAACGGGCGCGCGGCCAGCGGCGGCGATGTCCCCAGTAGGGAAGCCGTGAGCCTCGCGACAAGGGGCAAAGAGTGGGCGCGGCGGGCCAGACATCCGTCGGGTCAAACAAGGTGGTACCGCGGAATTCAACCGTCCTTGGGCAATGCACATGCCCGAGGACGGTTTTTTGTTACCGAACCGGGCCGCGTTTTCGCAACGCCAAGCGGCATTGGTCGCCCTGGCAAGCGAATGCGCGAGAGACGAAAGGGAAGACATGAGTCTGATTGATGATCTGGTCAAACTCGAGGAAGAGGCCAAGGAGCTCGTCGCAGGCGCCGACGACGCCGCCAAGCTCGAGGCTGCGCGCGTTGAGCTGCTCGGTCGCAAGGGTCGCATCACCGGCCTGATGCGCATGATGGGCAAGCTCGCCCCCGAGGATCGTCCCGTGATGGGCAAGCGCGCCAACGAGATGCGCCAGCTGATCGAGGGCATGCTCGACGAGCGCACCACCGAGATGAAGGCCGCCGCCCTCAAGCACGCACTCGAGCACGAGGCCGTCGACATCACGCTGCCGGGCATCCGTCCGCAGATCGGTCACCAGCACCTGATCAAGCAGATCATCGAGGAGGCCGAGGACATCTTCTGCGGCATTGGCTACACCGTCGAGTCCGGCCCCATGGTCGACACCTCCTACTACAACTTCACCGCGCTCAACGCCCCCATGGATCACCCGAGCCGCTCGGCCCGCGATACCTTCTACGTGGTCGACAACAACCCCGGCAGCGTCGCGCACCCCGAGGCTCACGCCCACGGTGAGTCCGACGTGCTGCTGCGCACCCAGACCTCGGGCGTGCAGATCCACACCATGGAGTCGCAGAAGCCGCCCATCTACATGATCTGCCCGGGCACCGTCTACCGTCCCGACACGGCCGACGCCTGCCACCTGCCGCAGTTCAACCAGATCGAGGGCCTGGTCGTCGACGAGGGCATCACCTTTGGCGATCTTAAGGGCACGCTCGACTACTTTGTTAAGTGCATGTTTGGCGAGGACCGCAAGACGCGTTATCGCCCGCACTTCTTCCCCTTCACCGAGCCGAGCTGCGAGGTGGACGTGAGCTGCCACGTCTGCGGCGGCAAGGGCTGCAACTTCTGCAAGCACAGCGGCTGGATCGAGATCTTGGGCTGCGGCATGGTCGACCCCAACGTCCTGATCAACTGCGGCATCGATCCCGAGAAGTACACCGGCTTCGCCTTTGGCATTGGCGCCGAGCGCGTCGCGGCCCTGCGCTACGACCTGCCCGACCTGCGTACGTTGATGACAGGCGATATGCGTTTCCTGAATCAGTTCTAGGCTGCGGCTTGCCCAAGCACGGCACCTCGGCGCTCATTCGTCGCTTGCGTACCAAAGTACGCGGCGCTCCTCTTTCGGGCCGATCTGTCGCACTTGGACAACCCTCGCTTTGTAAGGAATGTTCACAAAGTTGAAGTTTCCACCTGCATCTCTTCGCAGGCTTTCAGTATGAAAGGAGAGCTAGATGCGTGTTTCTTACGACTGGCTCAAGACCATGATCGATATTCCGGAGGATCCCAAGACCCTTTCGGACGAATATATCCGTACCGGCACCGAGGTCGAGGCGATCGACACCGTGGGCGAGTCCTTCGACCACGTGGTGACTGCCAAGGTGCTCACCAAGACCCCGCACCCCGATAGCGACCACATGTATGTGTGCTCGGTCGACGTGGGCGACAAGAACCTCGACGCCGACGGCAACCCCGCCCCGCTGCAGATCGTCTGCGGCGCGCAGAACTTTGAGGCCGGCGACCACATCGTCACGGCCATGATCGGTGCTGTGCTTCCCGGCGACGTTAAGATCAAGAAGAGCAAGCTTCGCGGCGTCGTGTCCATGGGCATGAACTGCTCTGCGCGCGAGCTCGGCCTGGGCGGCGATCACTCCGGCATCATGATCCTGCCCGAGGATACGCCCTGCGGCATGCCGTTTGCCGAGTACGTGGGCTCGAGCGATACCGTGCTCGACTGCGAGATCACGCCCAACCGTCCCGACTGCCTGTCCATGATTGGCATGGCCCGCGAGACCGGTGCCATCTTCGACCGCGATTTCCATGTTGAGCTGCCCGCCATCAAGGCGGAGACTGGCCGCGCGACCGACGACGAGCTTTCGGTCGAGATTGCCGACGAGGGCCTGTGCGACCGCTATGTCGCCCGCATCGTGCGCAACGTGAAGGTCGGTCCCTCGCCCGACTGGATGGTCAAGCGCCTCAACGCCCTGGGCGTGCGTCCGCACAACAACATCGTCGACATCACCAACTATGTGATGATGCTCACCGGTCAGCCGCTGCATGCCTTTGACCTGGATACCTTTGCCGAACGCGATGGCCATCGCCGCGTGGTGGTTCGCGCCGCCCAACAGGACGAGAAGTTCACGACCCTCGACGGCGAAGAGCGCACGCTCGACGCCGGCATGGGCCTCATCACCGACGGCGAGCGTCCCGTGGCGCTGGCCGGCGTTATGGGCGGCATGGATTCCGAGATCGAGGATGACACCGTCGACGTGATGGTCGAGAGTGCCTGCTTCAACGCCGGTCGCACCTCGCACACCAGCCGCGATCTGTCGCTGATCTCCGACGCCTCCATCCGTTTTGAGCGCCAGGTCGATGAGACCGGCTGCGTGGATGTCGCCAACGTTACCTGCGCGCTGATCGAGGAGATCGCCGGCGGCGAGGTCGCTCCCGGCTACGTCGACGTGTTCCCCGCGCCCAAGACCATCGACAGCATCAAGCTGCGCCTGGCCCGCGTGCATGCCATCTGCGGCGCCGACATCGAGCCCGACTTTATCGAGCGTTCGCTCACCCGCCTGGGCTGCACCGTCGAGCGCGACGGCGAGGACTTTATGGTCACTCCGCCGAGCTTCCGCCCCGACCTGCCGCGCGAGATCGATCTGATTGAGGAGGTCCTGCGCCTGTGGGGCATGGGCCGCGTGACGGCGACCATCCCGGCCGCCAAGAACCACATCGGCGGTCTGACCCGCGAGCAGAAGCTCACCCGCAAGGTCGGCGAGATCCTGCGCGCCTGCGGCCTCAACGAGACCACGACCTTTGGCTTTGCCGCCCCGGGCGACCTGGAGAAGATCGGCATGTCCACCGAGGGCCGCGGCTGCCCCGTGGTGCTCATGAATCCGCTGGTGGCCGAGCAGACCGAGATGCGTCGCTCGCTGCTGCCGGGCCTGCTGCAATCCGTGGCCTATAACGAGGCCCACGGCACGCCCAACGTGCACCTGTACGAGGTCGGCAGCCTGTTCCACGGCCGCGAGAATGCCAGCCTGCCCAAGGAGACCAAGTCCGTGGCGGGCGTGCTCTCGGGCCAGTGGAGCGAGCAGTCTTGGAGCATGAAGTACCGCAAGCTGCGTTTCTTCTTTGGCAAGGGCATTGTCGAGGAGCTGCTCGCCCAGCTGCGTATCGAGAAGGTCCGCTTCCGTCCCGCCGAGGGCGAGGGCTATGCCTTCTTGCAGCTGGGTCGCGCCGCCGAGGTTCTGTCCGGCGGTACCGTGCTGGGCTGGGTCGGCGAGATCCACCCCGAGGCGCGCGAGGCGATGGGCATCGATGAGGTCGTCGTTGCCTTTGAGCTCGACCTGGACAAGCTGATCAAGGGCGCCCGCAATCAGGAGAACTACCGCGAGTTCTCGCAGTATCCGGCTGTTGAGCACGATCTGGCTATCGTGGTCGATAACTCCGTGACCTGCGAGGATCTTGAGCGCCGCATTACCAGCGCCGGCGGCAAGCTGCTCGAGGGCGTGCGTCTGTTCGACGTCTATCGCGATCCGGTCCGCGTGGGCGTGGGCAAAAAGTCCATGGCCTTCGCGCTTACGTATCGCTCCGACGACCACACGCTCACCAGCGAAGAGGTCGAGAAGGCGCACCAGAAGATCGTCACCAAGGTGTGCAAGGGCGTAAACGGCGAGGTCCGCGGCTAGGATTTGCGCTGGGTATAGGTCAGCTGTGGCTGCTGCTGAGTCCTACGTGACCGCTATGCTCGGTATGAGACACCGCTGAGCCTGCATATATGACACGCGCATTACATAACGGCGTGCTGCTTTGTCGGCAGTGCGCCGTTTTGCTATGATAGCCCGCGGCGTGTTACGAATCTAACAATACGTAACACTCTTAAGGTGATTTAAGCGGCGTTGCAATTCCGTGCGCCGATAACCGGGAGGCGTACATGCACATTCCAGATAATTATCTGTCTCCGCAGACCGATGCCGTCATGGCGGTGGCAATGGTGCCCGTTTGGGTTCACTGCATCAAGAAGGTGCGCGCCACGCTCGATCGCGAGCACATGGCGTTCCTGGGCATCTGCGCCGCATTCTCCTTCTTGCTCATGATGTTCAACGTGCCGCTGCCCGGCGGTACCACTGGTCACGCCGTTGGTGGCGCGCTCATCGCGCTGCTGCTAGGCCCCGAGGCTGCTGCCATTGCCGTCTCGGTCGCGCTGGCGCTGCAGGCGCTGCTGTTTGGCGACGGCGGCATCCTGTCCTTTGGCGCCAACTGCTTTAACATGGCCTTCGTGCTGCCGTTTGCCGCTGCTATCGTGTTCCGTGCGCTCAACAGCCGTTTGCACGACAAGAGCTGGGGCATCTCGGTTTCGGCCATCGTAAGCGGCTGGGTCGGCCTGTGCCTGGCGGCCCTGTGCGCGGCAATCGAGTTTGGTATTCAGCCGATGCTCTTCACCAACGCCTCGGGTGCTCCGCTGTACTGCCCCTTCCCGCTGTCCGTTTCCATTCCGGCCATGCTGATCCCGCATATGCTGGTAGCCGGTGTGGTCGAGGGCGTGGCGACCGCCGCTATCTACGGCTTTATCAAGAAGACGGCGCCGAGCTTTATCGTCGGCCCCGAGGCTTCCGACGGCCTGCTGGAGTCCGAGGGCGCAACCGCCAAGAAGACCTCGCTGATCCCCACGCTCATCTTGGTTGCCGTGCTTGTCGTGGCTACGCCGCTCGGCTTGCTTGCCACCGGTGACGCCTGGGGTGAGTGGGACGCCGAGGGCGCCGCGACCGCCGTTCAGGAGGCTGGCGACAACAGCCTGCAGGCTTCGGTCGGCCTCGATGCTCCGACCTTTGCCGACGCGCTGCCCACGGGTGATTACCTGCAGGTCTATTCCGAGGAACAGGGCCTTGGCTTTGGCGGCCAGGCTGCCATGTATATCCTTTCGGGCGTGATTGGCGTGGCGGTGCTCACCATCGTATTCCGCCTGATCTCGCTGACGGTTAAGGAAAACTGAGCGCATGCAGATGGTCGAGCTGCCTAGTTGGCTTGCGGCCGAGGAGCGATATGAGCCCGTGGGGGCTCGGCATCGCGTGATGCAAAAGAACGTCCTGCACCTGGCGAGCCTGCTTGAGCGGGTTCGCCTAGGCGGCGGCGCACACGAGGGCGGGTCGATGATCGACCGCGCCCTTTCTTCCGTTTCGGCTCCGGTGCGCCTGGTGGGGATGTTCGTTTGCGTCCTGTGCGTGTGTCTGACGCAGCGCCCGCTGTACCTGATGCTGATGGCGGCTATCGCGCTGGTGCTGGTCGCGGTGCGCCCGGTGCGCGGACTGCGGGCGACTTTTGTGCCGGCGTTGGCTGCCGCGGGGCTTGCCGTGGTTCTGGCGCTGCCTGCCCTGCTGCTGGGCGCTTCTGCCGCGGGCGCCATGCTCAAGATCGCGCTCAAGACGTTTATTAATGTGTCGCTGGTACTGGGCGTTTCGTGGACGCTCACCTGGAGCCGCATGTCGGCGGCGCTTAAGATGCTGCACCTGCCCGACGAGGTTATCTTTACCTTTGATATGGCACTCAAGCATATCGAGGTGCTGGGACGCACGGCGCACGATCTGTGCGAATCGGTCATGCTGCGCAGCGTCGGTTCCGCGCCTGCGGGTTTTTCGCGCACCGACTCGCTGGCGGGTATCATGGGCATGACGTTTATCAAGGCGATGGAATGCAGCCGCGCGATGGACGAGGCCATGCTCTGCCGCGGCTTTGCCGGCGTGTATCCGGCGCCTGCACGGAGCGGCTTTGGCTGGCGCGATGCGGCTTACGCGGCCGTTGTGACGTTGCTCGCCGTGTTGTGCGCGATGTTGTAGCGCGGACGGTCGAACCGTCGATGTGAGTAGGGAAGGGCGACGTTTTGGCAAACGATACGAATAACGCGATGGGTGTGAGCGGTGTTGCCGGCGCCGAGGTCACGCCGCTCATCGAGTTTCGCGACGTGGTGTTTTCCTATGCGGGTCATACGGTGGTCGACGGCGTTTCATTGCAGGTGAACCGTGGGGAGCTCGTTGCTCTGCTTGGTCCTAACGGCTGCGGCAAGACGACGATCATGCGTCTTATCAACGGCCTTGAGCTTGCGGACGCGGGTGCGTACCTGTTCGACGGGTATGCGGTCGATGCCGCATATCTCAAGGATTCCGCGACGGCCCAGCGGTTCCATCAGCGCGTGGGCTTTGTGTTCCAAAACGCCGATGCGCAGCTCTTTTGTGCCACGGTCGGCGAGGAAGTCGCGTTTGGCCCGGCTCAAATGGGGCTGCCGGCAGACGAGCTCGAGCGCCGCGTCCGCGATGCCATGGAGCTGTTCCAGGTTGCCGATCTTGCCGACGTCTCTCCCTATCAGCTCTCGGGCGGGCAAAAGAAGCGCGTTGCGCTGGCTGCGGTGGTGTCGATGAACCCGGATATCCTGGTGCTCGACGAGCCCACCAACGGACTTGACGAGGACTCGTGCGACATCGTGGTCAACTTTCTACTGGCCTATGTTGCTGCCGGCAAGACGGTCTTGATGAGCACACACCATCAGGATTTGGTGCGGCGCCTGGGTGCCCGCGCCATCTATATCGATCGATATCACCATGTGGTTGAGGCGCCGGTGTCGTCGTATGGAACCGAGAGCGGCGCTGCGGAATAGTTGCTGCGTAGAGCGTGCGTAGCCGCCCGCGCGGCTTTGCCGTGATGGTATAGTTATCCAGGTTTTTATGGGGGTGGCTATGCCAAGCTGGAACATTCATATCGCTCAGACGGAGCGTTTGCTGGAGCGCACCGGTGCGCTTGCCAATAGCGTGCGCGACCGCAATGCCTTTTTGTTTGGCTGCGTGGTTCCGGATATCTTCGTGGGCTATATGGTCCCTGGCATCGCCGATCCCATCCCGTACCGCATTACGCACTTTGCAAAGCCCGAGCCTATCCCCAAGCCTCGTGAGCATGAGTTCTGGGATACCTATGTGGCACCGTTGCTCAAAGGGGCGCCTGTTGGTACGCCGGCTGCCGCGACCTCGATTGTCGAGGAGCGTGAGCGACTCAATCGTGTACATTATCCCCAACGTTACAAGGACGCCGAGCCGGTTGCCGGTCCCGGTGCTAGTGAGCTTTCGCTCGCGCCCGATGACGTGGCGCAGTCGCTGCTCGATCTGACGCTGGGCGTTTGGTCTCACCTCGTGGCCGATACCGTGTGGAACACCCGCGTGAACCAGTACCTGGAGGCGCACGGCGGCAAGCCGTGCGAGGAATTCCGCATTAAAAAGCAAGGCGACTTTGACTGGTTTGGCAAGACGCTCGGCATCGTTTCTATCCCGCGTGCGACCGATCGCCTCTATACCGCGGCGGCCCAGTTTGGTCAGTATTCGATTCCGCAAGAGTATGTGCTCAAGACCATTGGCGTCATGCACGAGATTGTGCGCGAAAACCCCGGCGAGCCCGATCATCCGCCGTATCGCTTGCTAACCGAGGAGTTTTTCGATGCAACGTTTACCGAGGTCGTCGAGCTAACCGAGGCGGGTTTTGCCGCCCGTGTCGAATCGCCCGATGTGTCTGCGCTGCCCCTGATTGCTAGCTGCTAGCTGGCCGGCCCGGCAGTGAATAGCTCAACCCAATCGACAAGTAGCTCTTGCCGCAGGGCATCTTCGGCAGTGCGCTCCTGTTTAGTCTTTGGGGTGTAGGGAAGCCCAGCCTTTTTATGGATGAGCTCGGCTATGTGGTTGAAGCTCTTCTTCTCCTTGATCTGGTCATAGGTAATTTGGATGACGTCGTAGCCCATGCTTGTGAGTGCGGTGGCGCGCTCGGCATCGGAGAGGCTCGCGGCTTCGCTGTCGTGGGCGGAGCGGCCTTGGCATTCAAGGATGACGCCCATGCTGTCGGTGGCGCTTTCGATGAGGATATCGGCGTAGCAGCAGGTTTTGTCATACAGCGAACGCGCGGCTTCGCTGAGCGGGATGCGCGCGTTATTGGTGATGTCGATGCCCAGACCGCCCTCATCGCGGGGGAGCGAGATGAGAATTGACGTCTGGACTTCAAAGGGCGAGGCGGTCTGTCCTGTCATGCGTTCGGCGGCCCAGCGGAGCTGCTTAACGCCGCGCAGGCCTGCGGCCTGCTTGGCGAACGCGGCGATATCCGCTGCGGTAAGAAGCGGCGTGCGCTTCCACAAGTTGGTGTCATTGCCCTTGGTGTCGTTAGCTCGCTCCCAGCCGCAGCTGGGCGGAATGAGCTTAAGCGAAATAGCTTCATCGAGTTGTTGTTGCGTTCGCTCGCAGGGCTTAAACACTGCAAAGGAGCCGCACATCTCGTAGCAAGCCATGAGTAACTGGCTGCGTGAGACCTGCGTGGCAAGGCTGAGCAGCGTGAACTCCGGTGAAGTGACATCAAACCCATGCCCAGTCTGCCTAAACGACCCAGGAGGCGGCTCTTGGGTTAGCAGACGGCTATGAAATAGCTTTCCGTTCGCGCGCTGTTTTCTTTCGCCCACGAATCTCCAAACTGGTGTGCCGAGCAAGTCTTTAAATACTGGTTGTTTTGAGTAGTGTACCAAGCGATGGTCATGGTCGGGCGGCAGGATTGCCGGATAGAGTCCCAGTATCTGGGGCGGGATGCGATAGTACTGAAAAGCCGTGGGTCCGCAGGCAAGAAATGACATGGCGATCCGATCGTTTGAGCGTAGTTTGGGCTAGAAAAGCTATCGGTTTCGGAAGTGCGGGGAAAAAGACAAACAGGCAAACCACAAGCGGTATTTGAGCGAACTTTATCAGGGGTTTTGTTGAAATAAAAGGGCTTGTAGGTGGCGCGCGCAGACGTGGTGTAAGAGCGTCCCGAGGTCCGTCGCTGCAAGTC
>CAJMLB010000009.1:0-44190 GCA_905214145.1 uncultured bacterium
GACTTGCAGCGACGGACCTCGGGACGCTCTTACACCACGTCTGCGCGCGCCACCAGTTAGACCACACATGTTCAATTATGTTAGTGGAAAACTAGTAGCAAAGGCTTCAAATCGCTGATTCAAGGCTAGATTTACCCAGTCATATCCAAATACCGCTGCTACAAAATTAGTAACAGTACTCATTTTTGCCATTTTTTGGCCACGGCCTTTGTGACAGACGTGTTGACGGGTTCGAATCCCTCTGCGATGGGCCCAAAAAGGAAAGGCCCCCATCGCTGGGAGCCTATCAAATCAGTGGTGGGCGATGAGGGATTCGAACCCCCAGCCTTGTGCGTGTAAAGCACCTGCGCTAACCGTTGCGCCAATCGCCCGCAGGGATTGAGTATAGCGGAAACCCCGCGCTGTTCACCGCTAATTCATAACGAAATCTAAGCGGCGACTTCGGCGCCCTTGCCCTCGTCGATAAAGAAGCGTTTGTACCAGATGAGGAAGGTCAGCGTGGTATAGATCTTGCGCTGGTTGAGCGCGCGGCCCTTAAAGTGATCGTCGAGCAGTTTCATGAGCGCATCGGTGTCAAAGAAATCAGCAGCCCACGGTGCGGTGAAGTATTCCTTTACGTAGTCGTAGTACTTTTGCTCGCGCAGCCAGAACTTGACCGGTACGGGGAAGCCCACCTTCTTGCGCGTTGCCCACTCGTCGGGCAGCGTGCGGTTGGCAGCGTGACGCAGAACGAGCTTGCAGCCTTCTTCGTTAACACGGTAGTTGGCGGGAATGTGCTCGGCAAACTCCATGACCTTCTTGTCCAGGAACGGGACGCGGAGCTCCAGAGAATGCGCCATGCACATCTTGTCGGCCTTGAGCAGAATGTCGCCCGGCAGCCACATGTTCATATCCAGATACTGTTTCTTGGAAAGCTCGCAGCAGTCGGGAACCTGCTTGTAGTACTCGGCGCACATCTCGGCGGCGTTCTTGCCGGTGTCATAAGCGGGCTTGAGCACCTCGTCGACTTCGGAGGGATCGAACACCTTTGCCTGACCCACATACCAGCGCTCGGGAACCTCGGCGCATTTCGTCAGGAAGTTGTGACCCTTAAAGTAGGGGAGATGCTGAACGAGTGAGCCCAGGGCGCGACGTATGCCGAGCGGCACGCGCTTCTTAAAAGTGCGCATCTCGGGGGTGTCCTCGTACCACTCATAGCCGGCAAACAGCTCGTCGGCACCCTCGCCCGAAAGGACGACGGTGACCTCCTTGGAAGCCATCTGCGCCAGATAGTACAGCGGCACGCTGGACAGGTTCGATTGCGGCTCGTCCATGTGGTACTGGATATCGGGCAGTGCATCAAAGAACTCGTCGGCGGTAATCGTCTTGCGCACGTTCTTGATGCCCAGCTTGTCGGAAAGCTCGGCGGCGTAGTTGGTCTCGTTGAAGTTCTTGTAATCGAAGCCGACAGAATACGTGGTGTCGGGCATGAGACAGGCGGCAATGTAGCTGGAGTCCACACCGCCAGAAAGGAACGAGCCCACCTTAACATCGGCGATTCGGTGCGCAGCGACGCTTTCGTGCACGACCTTGTCGCACTCGTCCACGTACTCCTCGAAGGTCTTGGAGTTGTCGTCGGTGAAGTCACAGCTCCAGTAACGCTTGATGTCCATGGTGTTGGTCGTCAGGTCATACGTAAAGCAATGCGCTGGGGCAAGCTTGAACACGCCCTTAAAGAAGGTCTCCTCCGTGGCGGGGAATTGCAGCGTCAGGTAGGGGCGCAGCGCGTCGTGGTTGACAGCCTTCTCAAACTTGGGATGGTCCAGGAAGCTCTTGATCTCGGAGCCAAACAGCAGTGAGCCATCGGATGCCTGGTAGTAATAGAACGGCTTGATACCAAAGATGTCACGAGCACCAAAGAGTTTGTTCTTGTTCTGGTCGTGAATCACGAACGCGTACATGCCGCGCAGACGGTTGACCAGGTCCTCGCCCCACTCCTCGTAACCGTGTACCAGGACTTCGGTATCAGCGTTGCAGTGGAAGGCGTAGCCGGCCGCCTCCAGCTCGGCACGAAGCTCCTGGAAGTTGTAGATCTCTCCGTTGAAGACAATCGTGACCTTGCCGTCGTCGCTCGACATGGGCTGGGCTCCAGCTTCGGAAAGATCGAGAATCGAAAGACGACGAAAACCAAGGGCAACGTTGTCGACGATATGCTGGCCGCCCATATCGGGACCACGGTGGATGATGCGATTCATCATGGCCGTGAGAACCAGCTCACTCTGTTCATCTGTACCGGTAAAACCGACAAAACCGCACATGCAAGATCCTTTCTGCTGACGGCTCAGGTGTACTGCCGCAAGGATTGCGGCAGCTGATGTCAAATAATCTTTACTATCATGCCAATCTTTTGTTTCGTGATAGGGCATAAGCGCCGAGCGAACCGAAAAAACCACGTCCCGATCTTCAGGCGAAGCGGCGGGACGTGGTTGCGAACGCTATGTTAAAGAACAGCACCCAGATTTCCTTGGTTTTACACGGGGTGAACACTGTTGCCATTTATTAGACCACGGCACAGTCCATGCAATTTTTTAGAAGGCTGTGATGCGCGCAAGGTCAGGTGGCATATTAGGATGGTTGATAATACAGAATGTTTCATCGTTTCTGCCGCGGGACGCCTTCTGCCCTTTAAGGCTGAATTTAGCGAGAGAGGTCTTTGTATGTCGAGTCCGACACAAGAGAAGCTAACTCTGATGCGCTATATAGAGTTGCTCGAGGAAGATGACCTTGTTGTTTCCAGACCGAGCGCTTCGTGCGACCAGCGCATTGAGTTTGCGACTGATGACTCGCGCCAGGTGCGTCCGGGCACGTTGTTTGTCTGCAAAGGCCGTGCGTTTAAGCGCGAGTACCTGCTTTCGGCAATCGCCGATGGCGCCGTGGCCTACGTTTCCGAGGTCGATTACGATGTTGATCTTCCCGCGGTGATTGTGAGCGATATTCGTCGCACGCTCGCCGTGGTGGCAGATGCCTTTTATGGGCACCCGTCGGGTAAGGTGAAGGTCTGCGCCTTTACAGGCACCAAGGGCAAGTCGACCTGCAGCTTTTATCTGCGCGGCATCCTCGCCAACGAGGCCAAGCTTACGGGCTGTCATCGACCCGCTCTTAATACGGGCATTGAGTTCGACGACGGCATCGAGACGGGCCCTTCCAAGCTGACGACCCCCGAATCCTTCCTGCTGCAGTCTCGCATCGCGCATGCTGCGGAGGCGGGTGCCCCGTGGCTGGTTATGGAGGCATCGAGTCAGGGCCTCAAATACGAGCGTACGGGCAAGATTGACTTTGAAGTCGGCGCCTTTACCAATATCGGCGAGGATCACATTTCGCCGATTGAGCATCCGACGCTCGAGGATTACTTTGCCAGCAAGCTCAAAATCTTCTTGCAGAGCCGTTTTGCCGTGGTCAATCTCGATATGGATAAGGTCGATCGCGTGCTCGAGGCGGCATCTCGTTGCGAACGTACGGTGACGTTCTCCCTGACCGACGAGCGTGCCGACGTGCTTGCGCTGGCGATTCGCAATGGCGACTGCGGCGTGGTGGCAACGGTGCGCACGCCCCGTTTTACGCGTGACATTGTGATTCCCACGCCGGTTAAGTTCAATGTGTCCAACGCGCTTGCCGCTATTGCCTGCGCCGAGGCCCTGGGCATTTCCGAAGAGGGTATCGTCCATGGCTTTGAGGGCGTCTTCGTTCCCGGTCGTATGGAGCTCTATCCGTCCGTATCGGGTAAAATCCTGGGCATCGTCGATTTTGCACATAACGGCATGAGCCTCGAGACACTCCTGCGCGACTTGCGCGAGAACTATCCCGAGCGCGAGCTGGCGGTTGTATTTGGCGCTACGGGCGGTAAGGGTGTCGATCGACGCACCACGATGGGCATCGCCGCTGGCAAGTATGCCGACCGAATCGTGATTACCGAGGATGACCCCGGCCCCGAGGATGTCGAGGACATCTGCGCCGAGATCGCGCGCAACGTTCAAGCGCAGGGAAATGATAACTGGCAAATCGTGACTGATCGCGTTGCCGCTATCGAGACTGCCGTGCGCGAAACTGTCCGTCCTGCCGTGGTCATCGTGACCGGTAAGGGCGAGGAAGAGTGTATGCTGCGCAAGAACGGACCCGAGCCTTGTGAGCGCGACGGTTCGATTCTCAAGCGCACCCTTGCGGCGTACGACGCCTAGACCAGCCCCTTCTATGTAAACGGAGTGACCATGTCCCACAACATCCTGCCGACCGTTGCCGAGCTTTCGGGCGAGATGCGCGAGCGCCTTGCCAAGGTCAAGTATGTCTTTACCGATCTGGACGCCACGATGCTCGCCCCCGGCTCGTGCGTGCTGCGCGATAACGACGGCAATCCCTCGACCAAGCTCGTCGAGGCGGTTGTCGCGCTCGCCCGTGCCGGCATCCAGGTGGTTCCCACCTCGGGTCGCAATCGCACCATGATCCATGAGGACACCCGCGTGCTCGGCCTCAACTCCTACATCGGCGAGATGGGCGGCCTGGTCATGTACGACCTCAAGGCCAACGACTGGGAGTACCTGACGGGCGACATGCCCTACGACCCCGCCTGCGGTCTCACGCCGCACCAGGTGATCGAGCAGACCGGCGTGTGCGAGAAGATCCTTGCCCGCTGGCCGCACAAGATCGAATACCACAACGACATGTCGACCGGCTACAAGTACCGTGAGGTCACCGTCGGCATGCGCGGCGATGTGCCCGACGATGAGGTCCAGGCCATCCTGGACGAGGCCGGCTGCGGTCTGGTCTGGGCTTGCAACGGCCATCTGACTCACCTGTCCAAGCCGACGACGCTCGAGCTTAATCGCGTTGAGGACGGCCGCGCCTTCAACATCAATCCGGCGGGTCTCAACAAAGGCGTTGCCATTGCGCGCTTCTGCGAGCACCTGGGGATCGAGCGCGAGGAGACGCTTGCGCTCGGCGACTCCGAGTCCGACTTCTACATGGCCGACCATGTTGGCATGTTCTGCCTGGTCGAGAACGGTCTGACGAGCGCCGGTGCCCCGGAGTTCTTGGATGCCTGCGACAATGCCTATATTACGCGCGGCAAGATTGTCGACGGTTGGGTGGCAACGGCCGAGCTGTTGGTCGCGGCCCGTTCGTAGCGCGACGCATCACGCATGGTCGCATTTTTCGAGAGAGAATCTGGTGAGGTAATGTCCGATATCGATAATATGGCCGGGGACACGCGTCCGATCGGCGTGTTCGACTCGGGCTTGGGCGGCTTGACGGTCGCGCGAGCGATCGCAACGGCACTTCCGCACGAGTCCGTCTACTATTTCGGTGACACTAAGCGCTGCCCTTATGGCACCCGCACCGAGGACGAGGTTCGCTCGTTTGCGCTGCAGGCGGGCCGCTGGCTATCGAGGCACGACGTTAAGATCATGGTCATCGCCTGCAACACGGCGACCGCCGCGGCCTTGCGTTTGGCTCAGCAAGTGCTTGACGTTCCCGTGATCGGCGTGATCGCCCCGGGCGCACGCGCCGCCATCAACAGCACGCGTACGCGTCGCGTGGGCGTGCTCGCCACCAACCTCACCATTCGCTCGGGCGCCTACACGCGCGCCATCCAGGATTTGGATGCTGGTGTCGATGTGTATGGCTGCCCGGCTTCGAGCTTTGTCGAGGTCGTCGAGCACGAGCTCGCCTCGGGCGCGCATCTGCAGGAGCAGTGGCTCGAGAACGAGGATATTTTTGATACGCCAGCCGTTCGCGCGCTGGTCGGCGCCACAGTCGAGCCGCTGCACGATCGTGGCATTGATACCGTGGTACTCGGCTGCACGCATTTCCCGCTGCTGGTGGGTCCCATCCGCCATGCGCTGGGTCCCGGAGTGCGCGTGGTGAGCTCCGCCGAGGAGACCACGCGCGAGCTGACCGATATTCTCACGCGCCGCGAGCAGCTGGCGGGCGACGCAGCCGAGCCGCAGCATCGCTTTGCCACCACGTCTGACAACATTGCCGAGTTTGCGGTGGCGGGTAGCTTTATCTTTGGCCAGCCGCTCAAAAGCATCGAGCATGTCGATATCGACGAACTCGGTTAGGTTCGCAATGTCGCCGAAGCCCTCGCCACATCTTTTGCCGAAAGGATAGTTCCATGGAATACATGCAGGTCAACCGCGCCAACGGCCGCGCCGCCAACGAGCTGCGCCCCGTTAAGCTCACCCGCGGCGTCATGAAGCACGCCCACGGCTCGTGCCTGGCGGAGTTCGGCGACACGCGCGTACTGTGCGCCGCCACCATCGAGGAGGGTGTGCCGGGTTGGCGCAAGGGCGCCAAGGCCGGCTGGGTAACGGCGGAATATGCGATGCTGCCGGCCTCGACTGGTAAACGCTGCAAGCGCGAGCATGCCAACCGTAAGGGCCGCTCCATGGAGATCGAGCGGCTTATCGGCCGCAGTCTGCGTACCGTCGTCAACATGAAGGCGCTCGGCGAGTACACCGTTACCGTCGACTGCGATGTGATCCAGGCCGATGGCGGCACGCGTACGGCGAGCATTACCGGCGCCTGGGTGGCGCTGCACGACGCCCTTGCCATGTGGGTCGAGGCGGGCAAACTCGAGCGCATCCCGCTCACGGGCCAGGTTGCCGCCATTTCCATGGGCGTCGTCGACGGCAACACCCTGCTCGACTTGGATTATTCCGAGGACAGCCACGCCGAGGTCGACATGAACCTCGTCGCCACCGATTCCGGTGAGATGATCGAACTCCAGGGTACCGGCGAGCAGGCGCCCTTCGACCGCAAGCGTCTCAACGCTCTGCTCGACCTGGGTGACAAGGGTATCGCCGAGCTCATCGAGCTTCAGCGCCAAGCCCTCGCCTAACCTGCCAAAAAGGGACAGGTTTATTTTGGCAGGTTTTATCTGGGAAAACGTCGAAGTATAAGACTGCCGTTGATGGAGACGGGAGAGAGGCCGAAGTCCTCGTCGTCCTCAACTCGGCATTGCTATAGAGACAAAGGAGGCCGACTATGGCACTTGAGAAGATTGACATCGACACTCTCGACCCGGCGGCGACCATCGTCGTGGCAACCGGCAACGCCCATAAGCTCACCGAGATCGAGGCCATTTTGGGCAAGGTCATGCCCGAGGTGCGCTTTGTGGCGCTCGGTCAGCTGGGCGATTTTGAGGACCCCGAGGAAAACGGCACGACGTTTTTGGAGAACGCCATCATCAAGGCGCAGGCTGCGGTCGAGGAGACGGGCCTTATGGCCATCGCCGACGACTCCGGCTTGGTCGTCGATGCGTTGGACGGCGAGCCGGGCGTGTATAGCGCGCGCTATGCGGGCGTGCATGGCGACGATGCCGCCAACAACGCCAAACTTCTCGTTAACCTGGAAGGCGTGGCAGACGAGGACCGTACCGCGCGCTTTATGAGCGTCGTCGCGCTTATCGATACGGACGGCCTGGTCACCTATGGCGAGGGCGCCTGCGAAGGCGTTATCGCGCACGAGGGCCGCGGCGAACACGGTTTTGGCTACGACCCGCTGTTCCTGCCGGTCGATACGCCGGGCAAGACCATGGCCGAGCTCACGGCGGACGAGAAGAACGCCATCAGCCATCGTTTCCATGCGCTCGAGCATCTGTCCGCTAAGCTGACGGGCGAGGAGTAGGCCGTGCGTGCGGTGGTACAGCGCGTGCTCAACGCCGGCGTGACAGTCGACGGCGAGTGCGTGGGCCGTATTGGACGCGGCTACCTGGTGCTGCTGGGCGTGGGCCACGGCGACACACGCGCCGAAGCCGACAAGCTGTGGGGCAAGCTCCGCGGGCTGCGTATCAACGAGGATGAGAACGGCAAGACCAACTTGGCGCTGGCGGATGTCGACGGCGAGGTGCTCGTGGTGTCGCAGTTCACGCTGTTTGCCGACTGCCGCCACGGCCGCCGTCCGTCGTTTACGGACGCCGGCGCGCCCGATGTCGCTAACGAACTTTACGAGTACTTTCTGACACTCGTCGCTCAGGACGTTGAGCATGTGGCGCACGGTATCTTTGGCGCCGATATGAAGGTCGACCTGGTCAACGACGGTCCGTTCACCATCGTCCTCGACACCGATAGTCTGTAAGTAGTCAATTTGGGACCGGGCTTTTTTAGCTGCTTGCGTATGGCTGCAACAGGGTGCTATAGTATTAGAGTTTTGTCTATCTTAGGGGTATTATCCCCTTTTTGAATTGCACCCTCTGGAGGCCCTATTCATGGAAGAGATGGAAGTCAATCACGTCGACGACATCCACGAGAAGCTGACCGATATGGTGGGCGATCGCGTCAAGGTTAAGGCCAACATGGGCCGTACCCGCGTCATCGAGCGCATGGGCACCATCAAGAGCGTCCACCCCGCTGTCTTTATCGTTGAGGTTGACGAGCGTCGCGGCCGCAAATCGCGTCAGTCCTACCAGTACATCGATGTCCTTACCGGCCAGGTCGAACTGTTCGACCCCGAGAGCGGCGAACATATCTTTACCCCGCTCGGCAACCAGCTCGAGGAGCACTAACGGTGACCGATCGGTCCCTCATCCTTACCGCGCCGGCAAAGATTAACCTCTATCTGGGGGTTCATACCGAGCGCGACGCCCGCGGCTATCACAGGGTCGATTCCCTGATGGCAGCCGTCGGTCTAGCCGATGCCGTGACGGTCACGCCGGCGCAGGCGTTGACCGTCCAGACGGTTCCGGCATCCGATTTTCCCATGCAAAAAAATACGGCCTATCGGGCGGCAATCGCTATGGCCGAGCGTTACGGTCGCGATGCCAACGTGTGCGTGACGATCGAAAAGCGTATCCCGCTGTGCGCCGGCCTGGGAGGCCCCTCGACGGATGCCGCTGCAGTCATCGTTGCCTTGGCCGAGCTGTGGGGTATCGACCGTGCCGACCCCGCGCTCGATGACATCGCTCGCGGTATCGGCGCCGACGTGCCGTTCTTTTTGCACACGAGTCCCGCACTCTACGTCGGCGGGGGAGATGTGCTGGCCACTGAGTATCCTGTGCTTCCGGCGACACCTGTCGTATTGGTCAAACCGCACGAGACGAGCGTTTCAACGGTTGAAGCGTATCGACGATTTGATGAGAGCCCGGTGCCCGCGGAAAAACCCGATGCGATTGCTTCTGTCTTACGCGCCGGCGATGCCGAGGCGGCATATGCGCTCGTTCATAACAATCTGGGCGTCATATCCGCGCAGATGGAGCCGCGGATCCAGGCGGTTCTCGACTGGCTGCGCGCACAGGAGGGAACCGTTGCCGTGGACGTGTGCGGTTCGGGTGCCTGCTCGTTTGCCATTTGTGATACCGTCGCTGCAGCAGCCCATCTTGCGGGAGCTGCCCAGCAAAATGGCTGGTGGGCCTGCACGACTGAGCTTATTCCCAACACGGTTCAAATCGACGCGCCAAAGAAATATAAATTTCTCTAGCACGCGGCGAAAATCTTTGTTACTATAGTCGAGCTAACGGGTTGTGGCTCAGTTTGGTAGAGCACTGCGTTCGGGACGCAGGGGTCGCTGGTTCAAATCCAGTCAACCCGACCAGAGCATGAGGAGGGACCGCTTCTTGCGGTCCCTTTTTTTAGCTATTGTTGTGATACCGCGGCACCCGCGGTATACTCATTCGAGCTTGTCTCGCTGTATTGTGGAGGTCTACATGTTTGGACTGAGGGCTCCTGAGCTCATCATTATTCTCATCGTTGTCTTGATCATCTTCGGGCCTAAGAACCTGCCGAAGCTCGGCAAGTCTCTCGGCTCTACCGTCAAGAATATCCGCGAGGGTATGGAGGGCGACGATAAGGGCGAAACCAAGCAGGCCGAGGACGTTGTGGTCGAGGAGTCCAAGGAGGACAAGGAGATCGCAGAGCTCGAGGCCAAGCTCGCTGCTGCCAAGAAAAAGCAGGCAGAGGACAGCGACGCGGACGCAGAGTAGTCCCATCCCTTTGGGGTGAGCACCTGACCGGCTTGCCCGCAGGCTAGCCGGTCTTTTTCGTTTTGTTGACAGTTGATCGTTACATCATAGTTGGGGAGATATCCGTATGGACGCAAGCCAGATCGTACTGACCGCTGAGGGCCGCCAGAAGCTCGTCGAGGAGCTCGCTTGGCGTGAGGGCGATTACGCCAAGGAGATCGTCGAGGACATCAAGGAAGCCCGCGCGTTCGGCGACCTTTCGGAGAACTCCGAGTACGATGCCGCCAAGGACAAGCAGGCCCAGAATGCCGCTCGTATTGCCGAGATCCAGGCCATCCTTGCCAACGCTCAGGTTGCTGCCACCACGGGTGATTTGACCGTCTCCATCGGTTCCACCGTTTCTCTGATTGATCCCAACGGTGAGGTCATGGAAGTCACACTCGTCGGTACCACCGAGACCAACTCGCTCGAGCACAAGATCTCTAACGAGTCTCCGGTCGGTCACGCCATCATCGGTCACGGCGAGGGCGACTCCGTTGAGGTCGTTACGCCTTCTGGCAAGACCCGCGTCTACACCATCGCCAAGATCGCACGCTAGACCACGGTCCCGCGTAAAGGTATGTTTTCGCTCCCTGGGACCGAATCCTGGGGAGCGTTTTAGTTTGAGGAGCTAACTTATGGCAGAGAACCAGAACGTCGCCGATCAGGCCTCGACGCTCAACGACGAGCGCGCCACGCGTCTGGCAAAGCGCGCCGCCCTGTTCGAGGCGGACCAGAACCCCTATCCCGAGCACTCCGAGATCGAGGACTATGTCGTTGACATTGAGGCCAAATATGCCGATCTTGCCGATGGCGAGGATACTGAGGACGTCGTGAAGATCGGCGGCCGCGTGGTCGCCAAGCGCGGTCAGGGCAAGATCATGTTTATCGTCGTGCGCGACGCTACCGCCGAGATTCAGCTGTTCTGCCGTATTAACGACATGGACGAGGCGGCCTGGAGCACGCTTAAGGCCCTCGACTTGGGCGATATCCTGGGCGTGACCGGCGTGGTCGTGCGCACCAAGCGTGGCCAGCTTTCCGTCGCCCCCAAGAGCGCGACGCTGCTCTCCAAGGCCGTTCGCCCGCTGCCCGAGAAGTTCCATGGCCTCTCCGACAAGGAGACCCGCTATCGTCAGCGCTATGTCGACCTGATTGCCAACGACGATGTTCGCGAGACTTTCCGCAAGCGCTCGCAGATTCTCTCCACCTTCCGCCGCTTTATGGAGTCCGACGGCTACATGGAGGTCGAGACCCCCATTCTGCAGACTATCCAGGGTGGCGCTACGGCTAAGCCGTTCATCACGCACTTCAACGCGCTCGATCAAGAGTGCTACCTGCGCATTGCTACCGAGCTGCACCTCAAGCGCTGCATCGTCGGTGGCTTTGAGCGTGTCTTCGAGATTGGCCGCATCTTCCGCAACGAGGGTATGGACCTCACCCACAACCCCGAGTTCACCACGATGGAGGCCTATCGTGCCTTCTCCGATCTCGAGGGCATGAAGGCACTCGCCCAGGGTGTCATCAAGGCTGCCAACAAGGCCATCGGCAACCCCGAGGTCATTGAGTACCAGGGTCAGACCATCGATCTTTCCGGTGAGTGGGCAAGCCGTCCCATGACCGACATCGTCTCGGACGTGCTCGGCAAGCAGGTCACCATCGACACGCCGGTCGAGGAGCTTGCCGCCGCCGCACGCGAGAAGGGCCTGGAGATTAAGCCCGAGTGGACTGCTGGCAAGATCATCGCCGAGATTTACGATGAGCTGGGCGAGGACACCATCGTCAACCCGACCTTCGTATGCGATTACCCCATCGAGGTCAGCCCGCTTGCCAAGCGTTTTGAGGACGATCCGCGCCTGACGCACCGCTTTGAGCTGGTCATCGCCGGCCACGAGTACGCCAACGCATTCTCCGAGCTCAACGACCCGGTCGACCAGGCCGAGCGCTTTGCTGCCCAGATGGCTGAGAAGGCCGGCGGCGACGACGAGGCTATGGAGTACGACGAGGACTACGTGCGCGCCCTCGAGTACGGTATGCCTCCCGCGGGCGGCATCGGCATCGGTATCGATCGCGTGGTCATGCTGCTCACCAACCAGGCTTCCATTCGCGACGTCCTGCTGTTCCCGCACATGAAGCCCGAGAAGGGTTTCCAGTCCGGTGCCGCCGCTGCCAAGGCTGCCGAGGCCGGCAACGCCGCAAGCCCGTTCGTTAAGCCGCTCAAGCCCACGCTCGATTACTCCAAGATCGCCGTTGAGCCGCTGTTCGAGGAATTCGTCGACTTTGATACCTTCTCCAAGAGCGATTTCCGCGCTGTGAAGGTCAAGGCATGCGAGGCCGTCAAGAAGTCCAAGAAGCTGCTGAACTTTACGCTCGACGACGGCACCGGCACCGACCGCACCATCCTCTCCGGCATCCATGGCTACTATGAGCCCGAGGACCTGGTCGGCAAGACCTTGCTCGCCATCACCAATCTGCCTCCGCGCAAGATGATGGGTATTCCCAGCTGCGGTATGCTGATCAGCGCCATCCACGAGGAGGAGGGCGAGGAGCGCCTCAACCTGATTCAGCTCGACGCTTCCATCCCCGCCGGCGCAAAGATGTACTAGGGGGTTACGCGGGTTTACCAACCCGCGTAACCAGTTGACGCTGCAAGCCCGCCAGAGCGGCAATCTGCCTTTCAACTTCGGCGGCATGACCAGAAGGTCAATGCCGCCTCGTTTCAAGGCACCTTGCTCGCTCTAGCGGGCTTTCGCTGTCGTTGCCAGGGCATCGGCGTTGCCTTGGCTGTCAAGTTGGACGTCGCTCGCTGTCCGTCCTCTACCTGCGGCGTTGCCCTGGTTGTCACTTAGGGACGTTCCTTTTCTGCCGGCACTTTGATCCCTTGGGGACGGAGGAAAAGGGATCATTACTTTGCACCAAATACACGAGAGTGGTCCATCGATGAATCGACGTTTGTGCACATGGCTCGCATGACAGCCGTCTCTTTTATGTTTCCTTTAGCTGTCGCTGCCTAGGATGGGGGTTGGTCGATAGGGAAGGGAGCGTCTATATGGACGATGCGAGCGAGCGCTCAATCGAAGAGGAGATGCTCGATCAGTTCAATTACTTTGATGATGAGGACGAGGAGCTGATCGATCGTCGCGAGCCGGCGTCGCTCGATGCCTTCGACCTTGTCGATGAAGAGCCCGACGAGGACGAGGGCGAATCGGCGGAGCCCCCACGGTCTTCGCGCCTTGACTCGCTGCTTTCGAGAGCCCCCCTACACCACGGCGTTCGTGCCGGCGCGCTCCATATGAAAACTGACTGGCGTCAGATCGTGACTTCAGGCAATGAACTTGCCGTCGATGCGCCGCTCACCGATAAGTCATCCATTATCTGCCGCACCGGCATGCTCATGCTGGCAAGCGGAACAGGTGCCTGGCGCGTGCGCGATACCATGAATCGTGTTGCTGCCGTACTCGGCGTCACGATTCATGTCGACCTGAGTCTTCTGTCGTTTGAGTGCACCTGCATCGAAGATGGCCACTGCTTTAACGAGGTCGTCAGCCTACCCACAACGGGGGTCAATACTCATCGCATTTGGATGATGGAGAGCTTCCTAAAGGAAATCGAGATTTACGGGCGCCGGTTTACCGTGCACGAGTACCACGAGATGCTCAAGACCGTTGAGAGCTCAAAGCCCGATTACGCTCTCTGGCAACAGGGCCTTGCGGCAGCCTGTGCTTGCGGCGCCTTCGTCTTTTTGCTCGGCGGCGGTCCTATCGAGATGGCCTGCGCGTTCGTGGGCGCCGGTGTCGGCAACTTTGCTCGCTCCCATATTCTCAAGCAGGGTCTTGGCCAGTTTAGCGCGCTGACGATCGGCGTTGCGCTCGCTTGCGTTTCGTATCTGCTGGCATTGCTCGGCCTTGGCCAGGTCGTACCGGGGGCAATGTCGCACCAAGAAGGCTATATCGGCGCCATGCTCTTTGTGATTCCCGGCTTTCCCCTCATTACGGCAGGCCTCGACATCGCTAAGCTCGATATGCGAAGCGGTATCGAGCGTCTTTCGTATGCTGTATCGATTATTGTGATGGCGACCCTCGTAGGTTGGATGGTTGCCGAATGTGTGGGACTGGCGCCGGATGACTTCGCCCCGCTCGGCCTCTCACCGTTGGCTCTTACGCTCTTGCGCATACTGATGAGCTTTATCGGTGTATTTGGCTTCTCGGTTATGTTCAACAGCCCGGTAAAGATGGCAGCGGCGGCAGGGCTCATCGGCGCTGTGTCCAATACCTTGCGCCTTACGCTCGTCGATGCGCCGACGATATTTCCTTTCCTGGGCCTGGGCACAGGTATGCCTCCCGAGGCAGCAGCGTTTATCGGCGCACTGGTATCGGGGTTGCTCGCGAGCTTAGCCGAAATCAAGCTCACCTACCCGCGTATCGCCCTCACGGTGCCATCGATTGTCATTATGGTGCCGGGCTTGTATCTGTATCGCTCGATGTATTACATGTGCACCTTCGATACGGTCAATATGCTCGGCTGGTTTGTGCGTGCAGTACTCATCGTGGCGTTTTTGCCCGTTGGTCTGGGTGTGGCGCGTACGCTCACCGACCCTCGCTGGCGCCACACCAGCTAATTGGTACAGGGGGGACAGGTTACTTTGCACCAAATGAGTTGCGGTGAAATAGGGACTGAATTGCTGCTTAAAGGGTCAAAACAGTCCGTATTCCACCGCAACTTATGGGGTCGGGGGATTATCGGTGCCCTGCATCTTCATAAACTCAACGCTTACGAAGCGCATGCGTTTCGTGCTAGGCTGGTTCCACCACATAAGTAGTCGCAGACGCGCGTACCACGGGCGGGCGAGATGAAGTCCCAACAGCTCCATCTCGCCCGCCCGTTTTTGTTGTGCGCCGCGGCGCAACACAGAAAGGACCATGCCCTTTATGCCTATCAACAAACGAGAGAGCCTGCTGTTCACCTTTATCATGTGCTTTTGCATGGTGCTCTGGATGAGCATCTACAACGTTGCCCTGCAGCACGGGGCCATCAACGGCGAGGTCGTTGCCGCTGCGTGGCTCGGCTTCCCCGTTGCCTATATCTTTGCCATGTGCTGCGACTGGTTCGTCGCCAGCCCGCTCGCCAAGGGTTTCGCCTTTAAGTACTTGGTCACGCCGGGCAAGAGCTCGCCGCTTGCCATGACGCTCGCCGTCAGCTCCTGCATGGTCGTTCCCATGGTCATCATCATGTCGCTGTACGGTGCCTGCGAAGGCCTGTTCCATATGCCCGGCGGCCCGCTTGCCAATTTGCAGGCGCTGCCGATGATGTGGCTCGTCAACATTCCGCATAATTTTGTGATGGCGCTGCCGTGGAACCTTTTGGTAGCCGGTCCGATTTCCCACTTCGTCTTCCGTCGCGCCTTCCCTGTGGGGACGGTTTTCGAGGAGGAGCATGCCGAGCTCTTGGAGCAGGCTATGGCTCCTGAGTGCGAGTAGCTCGCTTAGGGATCTGCTGAGCGCGGGCGACTTGCTTGGTTGGAGCCCTAAGCGTGGATAGCTCTCTCGGCGACATCGCGGGCGTGAGCGGTGCGCATGACTGGAGGGCCCGTGCTGCTCCGTTGCCCGACGTGCTAGCGCGCAGAACAATCTGTTGGTGCATTCGGCGGCTGCTGAAGCGTTTCGGCAGCCGCTTTTTATACGGAGTTTAAATACAACAGTCTGTTGTATTACGTAGAGTGGTATATCTCTAGCAGGAAAAATGCGAGAGACGGAGCATTATAGCGTTGCTAGTAGGACTGGACGTAGGGTCGACGACGACCAAAGTTTACGCGATGCACGAGGATATGACCGAGGCGTGGTGGGGATATCGCCGCCACGGGGCGTGTCAGACAGCGAGCGTGCGCGCCATGCTCGGCGAGCTCGCCGAGCGCTTTCCCCATGAGTCGCTGCGCGTTGCGGTGACCGGCTCGGGTGCGCGCGATATCGCGACCGCGCTGGGCGCCTCGTACGTTCAGGAGGTGGTCGCCAACGCGCTCGCGATCAGCAGGTTCTATCCGCAGACGCGCTGCGCCATCGAGCTGGGCGGCCAAGACGCCAAGATGATCTTCTTCCGCACCAACGATAAGGGAGACATCGAGGTTGCCGACATGCGCATGAACGGCTCGTGCGCAGGCGGTACCGGTGCATTTATCGACGAGATGGCAAAGCTCATGGGGGTCGGCACCGAATCGGGCGAGTTCGAGCAGCTCGCAAGCCGGGGAACGACCGTCCACGAGGTCTCGGGCCGCTGCGGCGTGTACGCAAAGACCGATATCCAGCCGCTGCTCAACGAGGGCATTCCTACCACCGACCTGGCGCTTTCGGCGCTTCACGCGGTCGCCCGCCAAACGATCGGCGGTCTGGCCCAGGGTATCGACATCGAGCCGCCGGTAATCTTCGAGGGCGGTACGCTCGCCTACAACCCCACGCTGGTCCGCGTGTTCCGGGAGCAACTGAATCTATCGGACGATCAGGTTATCGTCCCGCGCGATCCGCAGATCATGGTCGCGCGCGGTGCCGCCCTGTCGCTGACCGACATGTTCGCATCGTCCCAACCGATCGACCTTCCCGACGCTTTTGTCCGGCTGGATAAGCTCGAGACGGTCGCGCCCGCAAGCGGGGAGGGACGTCTTGCCCAGCCCTTTTTTGCCACACCTGCCGAGCAGGCGGATTTTACGGCACGCCATGGCAAAGAGACGCCGGCAAAGGGTCCGGATGCGTATGCGCCCGGAGAGACGGTGCGTGTGGCGCTCGGTATCGATTCGGGGAGCACGACGACCAAGTTCGCCCTGGTCGATGAGGCGGGTGAGCTTGTCGATTCGTTCTACGCGTCTAATAACGGCAGACCGGTCGACGTCGCCCAACAGGGTCTTGTCAGCTTGAAGAACCGCTGGGAGACAGCGGGAGTCACGCTTGCGATCGATGCCGTGGGCACCACGGGATACGGCGAGGAGCTTTTCGCGCGCGCGTTCCACGCCGACTACCATACGGTCGAGACGGTCGCGCACGCCCGCGCCGCGTGCACATGCGTTCCCGATGCGACCTTCGTGCTCGACATCGGCGGACAGGATATGAAGGCCATCTGGCTCAACCACGGCGTGCTGACCGATATCGTCGTCAACGAGGCGTGCTCTGCGGGCTGCGGCTCGTTCCTCGAGGGTTTTGCCAAAAACCTCGGAATAGCCGTTGAGGATATCGCGACCGAGGCATTTTCGTCCAAAGCCCCCGCCGTTCTCGGCAGCCGCTGCACGGTGTTCATGAACAGCAGCGTCGTTTCCGAGCAGCGGCGCGGTAAGGGTCCGGGCGACATCATGGCCGGTCTCTGCCGTTCGATTATCGAGAACGTGTTCACCAAGGTCATTCGCGTTTCAAATCTCAACCGTCTGGGCGACAAAGTCGTCGTCCAGGGCGGCACGTTCCGAAACGACGCGGTGCTGCGCGCATTCGAGCAGTATCTGGGCAAACCCGTCACGCGTGCGCCCCACCCGGGGCTGATGGGCGCTATCGGTATCGCCCTGCTCGCGCGCGAGGAATGCCGCAAGGGCGACGCCGGCACGTCGTTTATCGGGCTCGATGCCGTGGAGCGCTTCGAGCATCGCGAGTTCGGCGGCGTTACCTGCCGTCGGTGCAACAACCGCTGCCAGCGCGCGGTCGTGGCATTTGGCGACGGCTCGCTTTACGTCACGGGCAATCGCTGCCCGCGCGGCGGCGCCATCTCATGGGATGAGCTCGTGCGCGAGGTTCCCGCGGCGGAGGAGCTGCGTCCGCAGGGTACTTGCGAGGCACAGGCACCCGGCACGGGGCGCGACCGGACCGCGGCTGCCCCCAATCTCTTTGTCGACCGCGAGAAGCTGCTGTTCGAGTCGTACCCCACGGTTCCCGTCTGCGGGGGGCGCGATGTCACGATCGGCATTCCCCGTGTGCTCGAGTTCTGGGACACCATGCCGTTCTGGTCGACGTTCTTCAGCACGCTCGGCTTTAAGGTGCGCGTCTCGGGACGCAGCACCAAGGCGATGTACGAGCGCGGTCTGGCGCACGTCACATCCGACACCGTGTGCTTCCCGGCCAAGCTCGTCCACGGGCACATCCGCAATCTCGTCGACGCCGGCGTCGACCGCATCTTCATGCCCATCATCACGACGGTGCCCACCGAAAACACCGCCTCTACCAGCGAGTGGATGTGCGCCGTCGTAAAGGGATACCCCTACGTGATGCGCAATTCCGATAACCCGGAGGAGCGTTTCGGCGTTCCGTTCGATACGCCGCTGTTCCACTGGTACGACGAGGGCGACCGAAACCGCCAGCTCAAGGCGTGGTGCAAGGAGACCTTCGATATCGATGCCGACCTGGTTGCCAAGGCGACCGAGCAGGCGGACCGCGCGCAGCAGACGTTTGAGAACCAGCTGCAGCTGCGCGGCAGGCAGGTGCTCGAGAACGTGCGCGAGGACGGCGGCTACGCGGTGGTGATCGCTTCGCGCCCGTACCACAACGACCCGCTGGTCAACCACGGGCTGCCCAAGCTCTTCTCTGAGCGCGGCATCCCCGTGCTGACGCCCGATGCGGTGCCGGGGGTCTACAACGTCGATCTTTCCAACAGCCGCATCGACATCGTGAACAACTACCATGCGCGCATGCTGTCGTGCGCGGTCATCGTCGCATCGACGCCCGAGCTCGAGCTCGGGCAGATGAGCAGCTTCGGCTGCGGCCACGATGCGTATCTCACCGACGAGATCGCGCGCATGATGGGCGAGATGGGCTCCAAGGTTCCGATGATGATCAAGCTCGATGAGAGCGACGTCGCCGGTCCCATGGGCATTCGCGTGCGTTCGTTTATCGAGTCGGTCAACCGTCGTCGCGCGGAGGAGCGTGCCGAGGGCGCCCGGGTGCACGCGGTCCATCCGCTCGACGACCCGTATAAGGTCAAGTACACCAAGCGCGACCGGCACGACAAGATCGCGCTGGTCCCCAACACCTCCCATGCGTTCTGCAGGCTCATGACCGCGGCGATGCGCAATCAGGGCGTGCGCGCCGAGGCCCTTGATATCGGGCGCGAGGATGCCATCCGCCTGGGCAAACGCTATGTGCACAACGACATCTGCTTCCCCGCGCAAATCGTGATCGGCGAGGCGCTCGCGGCACTCGAGAGCGGTAAGTACGACCCGCACGACGTCGCCGTGGTGACTGGCAAGTATATCGGCGACTGCCGCCTGACGCACTACATGCCCCTGCTGCGCCGCGCGCTCGACGACGCGGGATACGACTATGTCCCGGTGCTCACCAACGACGACGTCGATGCCCACAATGCGCATCCGGGCTTCAAGCTCGGCCTTGGCCCGAGCATCCAGATCGCCTACGGTCTTCCCATGATCGATGCCCTCGAGGCCATGCTTAGGCGCATCCGTCCCTACGAGCTCGAGAAGGGCGCGGCGGACGCTGCGTTCGACCGCGCGCTCGATGAGGTTATCGAGGGCATGGAGCGCTCCGGGCTGAGAGGCCAGGCGACGGGCTTCAAACGCGCGCTTGCGATCATGGACGCCGTTCCGTACGACCGCTCGAACCCGCATCCGACCGTTCTCATCGTGGGCGAGTACCTGCTCAATTTCCATCTCGGCGCCAACCACGAGATCGAGCACTACCTCGAGGACAACGGACTCGAGGTCATCGAGGCGCGCATGACCGACGTGATCCGCAAGACCTATTTCTACAAGCATGCGCAGTCGCGCGAGTTCCACGTCGACCTGTCGCTGCCCGAAAAGGCCTGGTACGCCACGGCGGACAACCTGTTCGAGCTCGCGCACGACCGTTGCGACCGCCTGGGCGCGGCGAGCCCGCTCTACGAGCCGCCGACGCGCATGCCCGAGCTCGTGCGCGCAAGCGATAAGATCCTGCACCATACGTTCGATGCGGGCGAGGGCGTGCTGATTCCGGCGGAGATCCTCGAGCACGCCAAGCGCGGCTGCCGCAACTTCGTGATCCTGCAGCCGTTCGGGTGTCTGCCCAACCATGTCGTGGGGCGCGGGCTCATCCATGCGCTCAAGGAGCAGTATCCCACGGCGCAGTTCCTGCCGCTCGACTACGATCCCGACGTGAGCTTCGCCAACGTGGAGAACCGCCTTCAGATGCTCATCATGAACGCCAAGGCGCAGGGGTGCGGTGAGGCGCATGGCGAGACCGCGTAAGGACGCCGATGCGCCCGATGCACGCACCCGTATCATCGAGGCGTTTTGGGAGCTCATCGAGAACAGCAGCATCTTCGAGCTGTCGGTTGGCGAGGTGACCCGCGCCGCCCAGTGCAATCGCGGAACGTTTTACTACTATTTTCACGATTTCGATGAACTCGTCGCCATCGCCATAGCCCAGCTGCTGCAGGATAACGAGCTCATCACCGATGCCCTCTGGCATTTTTCGAGCGAGGGCGACCTTTCGGCGTTCGACCGGCGCGACGTCCGCTGCCTGCTGCGGCGCATCGTCATCACCATGAGGGCGGGTGCCGCCGAGCAGGTCGTGCAGGGCATCCATACGATCATCATCGACCGCGTGAGAGAGATCGTCCACCCCGACGGAGAAGAGCTCAAGGCAGATTCGAGCTTTGCGGTGGGCTTTCTGGTCTCGGGCATCATGGGCTTTGTGATGGCGGTCGGCTTTGCCCGGGAGGGCGGCGAGGAGATAGACCTCGAGCAGCTGGGGGACAGCGCGTGCGCGTACCTGAGGGCGGTCGCCATGCAGACGGTGGAAACGGTCGCGCAAGTCGAGGGCGTCGATACATCCGAGCTGCTCGAACGCGTCTCCAAGGAGGCCGATGCCTATCGCGCATCGCGTGCGACGAGTCCCGACGTGGTGAAAGACGCCTAGGGTTTCTCTTGCGGGGCGCCTGTCGCGCATCGCGCGGTGAGTCCCGCGATGCGGTCATAACCTGCATTCATGTGAGCCGGGTTTATAGATATTCCTCCAGCTGTTAACATAGACAACCTGTGGGTAAAGAGACAAAAGCGCCGCCGACGGGCGGGCGTTTTGATTTCGATGAACTCATGTAAGGAAACGAGCATGTTAGATAGATTTACCGATCGCGCGCGCAAGGTCATGTCCATGGCCAAGCAAGAGGCGCTCGATCTTCATTCAAATAAGGTGGGTACCGAGCATCTGCTGCTCGCGCTCGCCAAGGAGGACGAGGGCATTGCCGCCGAGGCGCTGCGCTCGCTCGATATCGCCTACGACGACATCATGGACACACTCAAAGAGGTCCAGACTACCGTTCCCGAGCCCAGCGAGGAGACCGAGGCCGCTAAGCTCGCCTTTACGCCGCTCGTCATCAGCGTGATGGAGCGCTCCTTCCGCGTGGCACGCGAGAACAACCAGACCTATGTGTCGACCGAGCACCTGCTCATCGGTATCGTCGAAGAGGGCAACGGCATGGCCATGGACATCCTCATGCGCCTGGGTGTGTCGTCCGCTTCCATTAAAAAAGCCATCGAGAAGCTTACCGCCAAGGATCAGGACAAGAAGCGTCCGCTCGCCGGCGCCGGCGCCGGGCGTCCCGGTGCGGGCCTGCCGTTCTTTAGCGGCTCGGATGCCTCTCAGCAAAAGGGGAGTGGCACCGATACGCTTAAGCAGTTCGCGACCAACCTCACGCAGAAGGCGCGCGATGGCGAGCTCGACCCTGTAATTGGTCGCGAAAAGGAAGTCCAGCGTATGATGGAAATTCTTTCGCGCCGCACCAAGAACAACCCGCTCATTCTGGGCGACCCCGGCGTGGGCAAGACGGCCATCGTCGAGGGCCTGGCTCAGCAGATTGCAGCCGGCAACGTGCCCGAGAACCTCATGAACCAGAATATCTGGACGCTCGACCTGCCGGGCCTCGTGGCGGGTGCCAAGTATCGCGGCGAGTTTGAGGAGCGCCTCAAGAACGTGATCCAAGAGGCCACCGAAGCCGACGACGTCATCCTGTTTATCGACGAGATGCACACCATCATCGGTGCCGGTTCTGCCGAGGGCTCCATCGATGCGAGCTCCATGCTCAAGCCCGTGCTCGCGCGCGGTGCCTTCCAGATTATCGGCGCCACCACGGCCGAGGAATTCCGCAAGTACCTCACCAAGGACCCGGCCTTCGAGCGTCGCTTCCAGACCATCGATGTCGAGGAGCCGAGCGTCGAGGACACGGTCAAGATCCTGACCGCGCTCAAGCCGCGCTACGAGGAGCACCACCATGTGCGCTATACGCAGGGTGCTATCGAGGCCGCCGCGAACCTTTCCAACCGCTACATCCAGGATCGCTTCCTGCCCGATAAGGCCATCGACCTCATTGACGAGGCCGGTGCCCGCGCTCGCATCGCCGCGAATCGCGCGCCCGAGCCGGTGCGCGAGGCCGAGCATCGCATAGAGGAGCTCAAGGCCGCCGCGCAGGAGGCCACCGAGAGCGACGACATGAACAAGGCCGCCGAGATTACCGAGCGGCAGAAGGCCGCCGAGATTGAGCTCGCCGAGGCCAAGGCCGCCTGGACCGCCGAGCTCGACGCCAGCCCGCTCACCATCGATGTGAGTCAGATCGCCGATATCGTGTCCGTGACCTCGGGCGTGCCGGTGTCCTCGCTTACCGAGAGCGAGAGCCGTCGCCTGCTACAGGCCGAAAGCGTGCTCAAGACCCGCATTATCGGCCAGGACGAGGCCGTCGAGGCCGTTGCCAAGGCCGTGCGCCGCAGTCGCTCGCCGCTCAAGGATCCGCGTCGCCCCGGCGGCAGCTTTATCTTCCTGGGCCCCACCGGCACGGGCAAGACCGAGCTCGCCAAGACGCTCGCCGAGTATCTCTTTGGCAGCAAGGACGCGCTCATCAGCTTCGACATGTCGGAGTTCGGCAGCGAGTTCGAGGTCTCCAAGCTTATCGGTAGCCCCCCGGGCTACGTTGGCCATGACGAGGGCGGTCAGCTCACCAAGGCCGTTCGTCGTCACCCGTATTCGGTCGTGCTGTTCGACGAGATCGAGAAGGCGCACCCCGATATCTTCAACATTCTGCTGCAGGTGCTGGAGGAGGGCCGCCTGACCGATAGCCGGGGCAAGACGGTCGACTTCCGTAATACCGTGATCATCATGACGTCCAACGTGGGCGCCCGCGAGATTGCGCAGGATGCGAGCGTTGGCTTCGGCACCACCGGCGAGCAGGGCCTTACCTCGAGCGAGATTAAGGGCCGTGCGATGGGCGAGCTCAAGCGCCTGTTCCGCCCCGAGCTGCTCAACCGTATCGACGACATCGTGGTGTTCCAGAAGCTTTCGGGCGAGAACCTGACCAAGATCGCGCACCTGCTGGTGGACGACCTGCGTCAGCGTCTGATTGCCAACGGCATGAACATCAAGCTCACCGATGCGGCCTACGACAAGATCGTGGCCGAGGGCACCGACCTCACCAACGGTGCGCGTCCGCTGCGTCGTGCCATCCAAAAGCTCATCGAGGATCCGCTGTCCGAGGAGCTGCTGGCCGGCGAGTGGGGCGAGGGCGATACCGTCCTGTGCGATGTGGCCGACGGCAAGTTTGTCTTTAGCCATGGCACGGGCGAGATCCCGGCACCGCGTCCGGCGGGCACGCTCGGTGGCGATACCGCTCCGGCGGCGCCGCACACCGGCAACGCCGCGCCTGTGAGCAGTGGCGTGAGCTCGGGTCCCGGCGGCATGATGCAAGCCGGTTCCGGCGCGCTGTAGGGATTAACATAGCTTTGCGAAGGGGCACTCCTGTCGGGGCGCCCCTTTTTATGAGTAAATGGTGCTATACTCGAAATACAAATATGTATAGCAGAAGGAGCTAGCATGCCTATATCGGTACTCGACTCACGGCCGGTCCAGATGAATGTACGCATGGATCGCCAACTCAAAGAGGCTGGGGACGCCGTGCTGGCGCATATCGGCATGACGCCGTCTCAAGCGGTGCGGACACTTTGGGAATATCTGGTCGTCAACGGATGCATGCCCTCGAGATCGGGGATTGCGGTACCGAGCTCTAACGTGCCAGCGACTGCGTCGGTGGAATCAAGGGTTACGCAAGGCAGCCACATCGTGCGCGATGCGTGCCTCAAATATGGCATCCCTGTTCCCGACCTCTTGGGTGACTACGATGACCTCTATGAGGAAGCAATGGCGGAGCGCTATCCCGAGTGGGTGGAGCTATGAGTGCAGACGGCATTCTCAAGTTGCTCATCGACACCAACGTATGGATGGATTACTTTTCTGGAAGGTCGGACCGGACAGCGGATGTTGTCCGTCTATTCGAGATTGCCGATGTCTCGGAGCAGATTGCCCTGTTTGCCTCGTCTCTTTCGGTCAAAGATGTCTCGTATCTTGTCTCGGCGGCGATTAAGAGGGAGTGCCGAAGGAAGAATGGTTCGCTGAGCGATAACGCCATTGCGGCGGCGGACGAAACGGCCTGGGCATGCGTTCGGCAGATGCGCGAGCTCGCCCTCATCGCGCCGGTCGGTGCAGACGAGGTCTTCGACTCCTTTGTGTTCAAGTATCATCACAATGACTTTGAGGATGACCTGATGCTGGGCGTTGCCAATCGCATCGACGTCGATTACGTCGTGACGGAGGACAAAAATCTCATTAAGCATACCAATGGTGTATGCATAAACGTTGATCAGGCGTTGAGGTTGGTTGAAGGGTCCAGCGTCCCTTCGGCGCGGCCCGTCTAACATGCTTTATCTTGATAAAGTGGTGTTTCCCCGCCGTTAGCCGATGATGCGGGGGCGCTCGGCGTTTTCGACTGGTTTATGCACGCAAAGTCTGGGAATATACAAGGCGCATGTCTTACTGTCTAACCAGTTGCGCCAAGGAGGCACCATGGACTACAAGATTACCGGCTACGAGCCCGCCCAGCTGTTCCATTTCTTTGAGGAGGTCAGCGCGATCCCCCGTGGTTCTGGCAACGAGAAGGGCATCAGCGATTTCCTGGTCGCGTTTGCCAAGGAGCGCGGTCTCGATGTGTATCAGGACGAGGTCTACAACGTCATCATTCGCAAGCCCGCATCTGCCGGCGCCGAGAATGCCCCGACCGTGATGCTGCAGGGTCACATCGACATGGTGTGCGACAAGCTGGGTTCCGTCGAGCACGACTTTACGACCGACGGTATCGACCTGGTCGTCAAGGACGGCGTCCTCACCGCTAACGGCACCACTCTGGGCGCCGACAACGGTATCGCCGTCGCGCTTATGCTTACCGTGCTCAACGACGATTCGATTGCCCATCCGGCCCTCGAGTGCGTATTCACCACCGACGAGGAGACTGGCCTGGTCGGTGCCGAGACGCTCGACAAGTCCCAGATTAGCGCCCGTACTATGATCAACCTTGACTCCGAGGAAGAGGGCGTTGCCACCGTCAGCTGCGCCGGCGGCGTCGTCGTTACCTACACCTGCCCCATCGTGCGCGAGCACAAGACCGGTAGCACCCTCACACTCGACATCTCCGGCCTGCTGGGCGGTCACTCCGGCAGCGATATCAACCTGGAGCGCGGCAACGGCAACCTCATCATGGCCCGCATCATCGACCGCCTGATGGTCGCTGGCGAGCCCGCCATCGTCAGCTTTAACGGCGGCACTAAGGACAACGCCATCAACCGTGAGTGCAAGGCTGTTCTGGTCTACGCCGACCACGCTGCCGCCGAGGCCGCGGCCCAGATCGCAAAGGGCATCATCGCCGACGTTACTGCCGAGCTCGAGGTCTTCGACCCCGGCTTTACCTGCACCGTTGAGATTGCCGACAACGCCGAGGTCGAGGCCATGGACCAGAAGTCCGCGCTTGCCCTCATCCGCGCCCTGCGTCTTGCCCCCAACGGTGTGATCCGCCGCAACGTCGCCACCGACGGCTCCGTCGAGGTTTCCTCCAACATCGGTGTGGTTGCCACTTCTGACGACGAGGTCAAGATCATGCTGTCCCCGCGCTCTTCGATCACCTCGCTGCAGAACGAGTTCAAGGACCGTCTGCAGACGCTGGCCGATGTCCTGGGCTTCGACGCCAAGTTTGAGTTCGAGTATCCCGGCTGGAGCTATGCCGAGCATTCGCCGGTCCGTGACGTCTTTGTCGAGAGCTATCGCGAGCTCTTTGGCTCCGAGCTGCGCATCGAGTCCATCCACGCCGGCCTTGAGTGCGGCCTGTTCGCCGAGGCCCTGCACGGCCTGGACGCCATCGCCGTGGGCCCGACGCTCTCCGATGTCCACACCCCGGACGAGAGCATGGAGCTCGCTTCTGCCGAGCGCTTCTACGAGTTGCTCATCGACGTCCTCAAGCGCCTTGCCGCGTAAAGGTCGCCTTGGTTAGGCCGCTCTAAAACGGCTGGCTATGAAAACGGCCGCCTGGCGTAATGCCGGGCGGCCGTTATTCGTTACAGTGCGAGGATCCCCAGATGATCAAGCAAGATCTTTAGCCCGATGAGGATGAGCACGACGCCACCCACGATGGTGGCGGGTTTTTCGTAGCGCGCGCCAAAGGTGTGGCCGATCGCTACGCCGGCGATGGAGAAGATAAACGTTGTGACGCCGATAAGCGATACGGCGGGAACGATGTCAACCGAGAGCGCCGCAAACGAGATGCCTACGGCTAGGGCGTCGATTGAGGTGGCGATGGCGAGGATCAGGTATTCTACCAGGTCAATCTTTTCGGCGTCCTTGCCGTCGCCTTCATCCTCGTCCTCGGTAAAGGCCTCCCACAGCATTTTGCCGCCGATGAAGGCCAAAAGGACAAAGGCGATCCAATGGTCGATGGGTCCGATGATGCCCATGAATTGACTGCCGAGCGCCCATCCGATTACGGGCATGCCGGCCTGGAGGCCGCCAAAGAACAGGCCGAGCACCACGGCGACTTTAAGGTTGATCTTTTTCATGCCGAGACCCTTGCAGATGGAAACGGCAAAGGCGTCCATCGAAAGGCCAACGGCGAGCAACACGAGCTCTGCGAGTCCCATAGTCTGGCTCCCTCTCTGCGGGCGAACCCGATTACACGACTACTCCCTCATTTATATGAGACCCGATGCTACCACATGAGCAGCTAAAAGAGCCCCGTCCCAAATGAGCTACCTAAGCGGTGTTCGCTCATTCTGTAAGCATCGGATTTCGCGAGCGCCACGGGGACAAACCGTGAGAAACTAATTAGCGTTTATGGAGCGTATACGATGGGAGCGATGCCTTGGATAAGAACGAGCTGCAAAAGCGTATGGAACAGGCTATTCGCCTGACTGCCCCCGGCCAGCCGATCCGCACCGCCCTCGATATGATCATTGCTGGTCACCTGGGTGCCCTTATCTGCGTCGGCGACACCGAAAACGTGCTCGCTGCCGGTAACGACGGCTTCCCGCTCAACATTTCGTTTACCTCGAACCGCCTGTTCGAGCTCTCCAAGATGGACGGTGCCATCGTCATCGACGTCGACCTCACCCAGATCCTGCGCGCCAACTTCCACCTCAATCCCGATCCCTCGCTTGCCACGAGCGAGACGGGCATGCGTCACCGCACCGCCGCTCGCATGTCGGTGCTCACCGATGCCATCGTGATCTCGGTCTCGGCCCGTCGTGCCGTCGTCAACGTGTACGTTCACGGCAAGAGCTACGAGATTCAGCCCGTCACCACCATCATGAGCTCGGTCAACCAGCTTGTCGCCACGCTCCAGACCACCCGTCAGTCGCTCGATCGCTCCCTGCTGCGCCTGACGGCCCTCGAGCTCGACGACTACGTTACGCTCGCCGACATTACCGGTATTTTCTCGAGTTTCGAGATCATGCAGCAGGCAAAGACCGAGCTTAAGGATTGCATCGTCAAGCTGGGCAACCAGGGCAAGCTCGTGCAGATGCAGCTCGAACAGCTCGCGGGCTCCAGCATGGATACCGAATACGATCTGATGATCCGCGACTACGCGAGCGATTCCTCCGAGGCCAATGCCGAGAAGATCCGCGCCGAGCTTAGCCGCATGACGCCTAAGGACCTGTCCGACCCGCAGCACGTGGCGGCGGTTTTGGGTTACGACGACCTGGATGAGGACTCCGTCATGACGCCGCTGGGCCTGCGCACGCTTTCGCGCGTGTCCGTCGTGCGCGACGGCGTGGCCGAGAAGATTGTCGACGAGTACGGCTCGCTGCAGGAACTCATGGACGACATCAGCGAGGATCCGGAACGCCTGGGCGACTTTGGTGTCAACAACCCTGCCATTCTTGCGGACTCCCTGTACCGCATGAAGGGCACCAAACAGGGGAACGCATAATGGCGCCCGTGTGCGCCGTGGTCGTTGCCGGTGGCAGCGGCCAGCGCTTTGGAAATCCCGGCGGCAAGCAGCTCGTTAACGTGGCGGGTCGTCCGCTTATGAGCTGGTCCATCCGTGCGTTCGATCGCAGTGACAAGGTCGGCCACATCGTGGTGGTGTGTCCTGTCGAGCGCCGTGCCGAGATGCGCCGCCTGGCCATCGACCCGTTTGACTATGATACGCCCATCAGCTTTGCCGATGCCGGCGATACCCGTCAGGATTCCACCCGAGCCGGCGTGCATGCGGTACCGGCAGGCTTTGAATACGTCGCCATTCACGACGGCGCTCGTCCGCTCATTACGACCGAGGCCATCGATCACGCTATCGACGTGCTCGTGAGCGACCGTGCCCTCGACGGTGTCGTGTGCGGTCAGCCCGCGATCGACACGCTCAAAATCGTCGATGGCGATAATATCGTTGAGACGCCGCCGCGTGAACTCTATTGGGCCGCACAGACGCCGCAAATCTTTAGCGTCGACGCCATGGAGCGCGCCCACACCGCAGCTATCGCCGAGGGCTTTATCGGGACCGACGATTCTTCGCTGGTCGAGCGCATGGGTGGGCGTGTCCGCTGCGTCCAGAGCCCACGCGACAACCTTAAGGTGACGGTACCCGAGGACTTGCGTCCCGTAACCGCGATTCTGCTCGGCCGCATGGCCGAGGGAGAGGATCTTCCCCATGTTCAGTAACCTGCGCATTGGACACGGCTACGACGTCCACCGTTTGGTGGAGGGTCGTCGATGTATCATCGGCGGGGTCGACATTCCCTACGAGCGCGGTCTGCTGGGCCATTCGGATGCCGATGTGCTCGCGCACGCGCTGGCCGACGCTATTTTGGGCGCCTGCCGCGGGGGAGACATCGGCAAACTGTTCCCCGACACCGATCCTGCCTATGAGGGCGCCGACTCGATGGTGCTGCTTGCCCGTGTGATGGACTATGCGCGCGAGCTGGGCTTTGAGTTTGTCGATGCCGACTGCACCATTGCCTGTCAGCAGCCCAAAATCACCCCGCACCGCGATGCCATGCGCGCCAACCTTGCCCATGCTCTGGGCGTTGACGTCGAAAACGTGGGCGTCGCCGCCACTACGACCGAAAAGCTCGGCTGGGAAGGCCAGGGCGAGGGGATCGGCGCCTGGGCCGTCTGCCTGCTACAGAAAACCGTTAAGGAGTAACGAATGCGTATCTACAACAGCGCTACCCATAAAAAGGAAGAGTTCCAGCCCATCGAGTCCGGCAAGGTCCGCATGTATGTGTGCGGCCCCACGGTCTACGACAACATCCACATCGGCAACGCCCGCACGTTCATCAGCTTTGACGTGATTCGTCGCTGGCTCATCGCGAGCGGCTACGAGGTTACGTTCGCCCAGAACCTCACCGATGTCGATGACAAGATCATCAAGCGCGCCAACGAGCAAGGTCGTACGGCTGCCGAGGTCGCGACGGAGTTCTCCGACAAGTTCATCGGCGTCATGCGCGCCGCCAACGTGCTCGATCCCGATGTGCGTCCCCGCGCCACCAAAGAGATCGGTCCCATGATCGCTATGATCAAGACGCTTATCGAGCAGGGCCATGCCTATGCCGCCGATAACGGCGACGTGTACTTTGCCGTGCGCAGCGATCCCAACTATGGTCAGGTCTCGGGCCGCAACATCGACGATCTTATGGTGGGCGCGCGCATCGAGGAGAACGAGGACAAGAACGACCCGCTCGACTTTGCCCTGTGGAAGGCCGCCAAGCCCGGCGAGCCCAGCTGGCCGAGCCCCTGGGGCGAGGGCCGTCCCGGCTGGCACACCGAGTGCGCCGCCATGGTGCACCGCTACCTGGGCACCCCGATTGACATCCACGGCGGCGGCTCCGACCTTGCCTTCCCGCATCACGAAAACGAGTGCGCCCAGGCCACCTGCGCCTGGCACCAGGGCTTCTCCAACACCTGGATGCACACGGGCATGCTACTGGTCGACGGCGAGAAGATGTCCAAGTCGCTCGGTAACTTCTTTACGCTGGCCGAGGTGCTCGAGCAGCACTCTGCCGCGGCTCTGCGCTTGCTGATGCTGCAGACGAGCTATCGCTCGCCGCTCGACTTCTCTTGGGAGCGCCTGGAGGGTGCCGAGAACTCGCTCACGCGTATCGCCGGCACGGTCGAGAACCTGCGCTGGGCTGCAAGCCACGCGACGGCCGACGCCGATGAGGCTGCCGCCGAGGCGTTTGTCGCCAAGGCCGCCGAGACTCGTACTGCCTTTAAGGAGTGCATGGACGACGACTTTAACACCGCCGGTGCCATGGGTGCCGTCTTTGGCTTTGTGACCGAGTGCAACCAGTACCTGGAGCAGGCGGGCGACGCTGCCGACAAGGCCGCCGCGCTTGCCGCCGCCGACACGCTGGCCGAGCTGCTCGATACGCTTGGCGTTGAGCTCCCCGAGCCCAAGGTCGAGCTGCCGCTGGGCCTGCTGGGCGTTGCCGCCGGTTTGGTTGCCTACACGGGTGACGACGTGGACGAGGCCGCTGCCAAGATTCTCGAGGCCCGCGCCGAGGCCCGCGCCGCCAAGAACTGGGATCTGGCCGATGCCATCCGCGACCAGCTCAAGGACCTCGGGCTGACGATCGAGGATACCGCCGCGGGCACTCGTATTAAGAGTCTCTAGTATTTGTCGACCGTTCGAGGTGCGGCAGATTGCCTTGAAAGAGGAGGGCATAGACCTGGTGGTCATGCCCGACGATTGAAAGGCAAGGTGCCGTGGCTCGGACGGTCGATTCTTGTTTGTTATCTATTTAAGGAGGTCGCTATATGGCCGACAATCGCAAGCGCGCGTCTCGTGGCGGCAAGCAGGCTGCTTCTGGCTCGCGTCCGATTCGCCGTAATGACCGCGCTGCCGCTCCCAAGGGTCAGCGCGATCGTATCCAGGCCGCACGTCCGCAGCGCGATCGCAACCGCGACGCTGTCCAGGCTCCCAAGGGCGAGTTTATCGAAGGCCGTCGTGCTGCCGCCGAGGCGCTGCGCACTGGTTTTCCCATCAAGTGCGCGCTCATTGCCGAGGGCGGGGAGCGCGATGCCGCCCTGTCGCGTCTGGTCGATGACCTCAACGCCGCGGGCGTCCGCATTAAGTATGTGCCGCGTGCACAGCTCGATGTGCTGTCGAGCCATGGCGCTCACCAGGGCATCGCGCTCGAGGTCGGCAACTTCCCCTATGCGGATGTCACCGATATCCTCGACCGCGCAGGCGAGGGTCCGGCACTTGTCGTGGTGCTCGACCATGTGACTGACGACGGCAACTTTGGCGCCATCGTGCGCTCCGCCGAGGTCGTGGGCGCCGCGGGCGTCGTCATCGCCAACAAGCGTGCCGCCGGCGTGACCGTGGGCAGCTACAAAACCTCAGCCGGTGCCGTCATGCACCTGCCCATCGCGCAGGTTCCCAATATCGCCCGTGCGCTCGATGACCTCAAGGCCGCTGGCTTTTGGGTGGGCGGTGCCTCCGAGCACGCCGAAGGCAGTTGCTGGGATGCTCCCTTCGAGGGTCGCGTGGCGCTCGTCATGGGGTCCGAGGGCGACGGCATCTCGCGCCTGGTGCTCGAGAAATGCGACTTTTTGACCAAGCTTCCCCAGCGCGGCATGACCGAGAGCCTCAATGTTGCCCAGGCGACCACGGCGCTGTGCTTTGAATGGCTGCGCCGCAACGCCGGCGAGCTCATGGGGGAGGAGTAGCGCATGTCCAAAAAGAACCGTGCCAAGTCCAAAGCCAAGCGCTTTGGCGAAGGCTCGGCCAAGCCGATTGTCTCGGCCGCGACCTACGGCGTGGGCGGCAATGCGTTTGCACAGGCTATCGCCGACCCAGTCTCGACGGTGCACTCCAACAAGCCCGAGCTGCTGGTGGTCGACGGTTACAACGTGATCCACTGCACCCCGCGCTACGAAAAGCTCGTATACGACCATTCCGACGATCCGTATTCCAGCGACGTTCACGATATGGCGCGCACCGCCCTCATCAACGATGTTGCGGCGTTTGCCCAGGGCCGCTACGAGGCCGTGATCGTGTTCGACGGTGCGGGCAATATCTCCAGCGAGCGCCCCAATCTGCCGGCCCGCGGCGTGCGCATCGAGTTTTCGCCGACGGGCGTCTCTGCCGATACCGTGGTGCAGAAGCTCTGCATCGAGGCGCGCGAGGAAGGCCGCGCATGCTCCGTGGTATCGAGTGACGGCACAATCCAGGCCGTCGTCATGGGCAAGGGTGTCACGCGCATCTCGAGCCGCATGCTGGTGGACGAGATCAAGCAGATCGATAACGACGTTCACGAGGCAGAGGAAGCTCCGCAGATCAAGATGACTTTGGGCAGTCGCCTGAGCCCCGATGCCCTGGCCAAGCTCAAGGCCCTGCGCGGGAGGTAGGGGAGCTGACGGCGCGACGCTGTCTCGCTAACTCCATTCAGCGATGTCGATCATTCTTTCGAGGCGCCATGTTAGCGCCTCTTTTAGATAAGGCAGCCTTGCCGTGAGCGCGTCGTTTCTGGACAGAATCTCGATTGCCTCGTCAACGAAGCCTTCGAGTTTGTCGCCGTCAAACCAGCCCATGTCCTCGACGAGCAACATTTGTTTGGCGGGGCTTGAATGAAATTGTGCACTGGTAAAACTGTGCTCCCCCGCCCTAAGCTCCTCTAGTGATATGTTGCACCAGAGTGATGAGCCCGAATCGAAGATAGGGGCTGGTCTGCAGACCAGTGAGTTGACGTTTCGCACGAGGCCGAAGTTGCGCCAATGACGATCATAGTTGGCGATGATGTCGTCGCACACGATCATGCGGTCAAGGGCATCCTTGACGCCTGTTACCCCGAGTTTCTCGCAGTTTGCTACATATCGCTCGTAGTCGGTTAGTCTTTCATCTGCGTTTGCGTACTGATTTACATAGAACGCAGGGACATACTCTTCTTCATCAGTTAAGAAGACATCGCATATGCTCAGGGCGGAAGTGCCCGTGCCCTCGAGCGAGTAAGGCACATAATCGCAGGCGTTTAGGATGCGACGATGGAGCGCGGTCGCTACCAGCTCGTTATATGGTTCTTGGTTCAGGTGCGCTCCTGCCTTATGCAGAATTCGACGCCCGCCCTCGCATGTCCAATACTTCTGAAGGTTGCCGTCCGAGGTGTTATCGGGCTTTGCGGCGGCTGCTTTGCCCTCTGGGGCGAAGGGTGCGATGGACAGAGAGACGTCGTCAAAAGCATTATTGAAGAAGTTAATATCCTCCCACGCGAGACCGGAATCTTGGGGTCTAATCCAATACTGGTCGGATAGGGAGAGGCCGAGATTTCGCTGGATGAGTTCATCGGGAACATCGACTGCGGCTTCTGCAAGCAGGGAGGCTAGTCCAATGCGTGCGAGCGGGATACCGCGGCCTCGCCACCAAATGCGGAAAGAGTCGAGCGACACGGGACTATTGGGGCCAAGTACTCCAATAGGGGCGTGGATGTAATCGATGTCGGCACCGATGTGGGTAAAGTCTTTTCGCGATGTGCTGTAGACCAGCTGGGCGACTTCGTGCGTGCGGTTCATGAGGGTAAACGTAATCTCGCTTTTTCCATGGCCTCGACGGGGGCGTCCCCCCGTTTTGGTCACGGAGCGGAGTCGTGCGTTGACGCTGTCTTTGTCGATGAGCCATACACCAGAAGCCTTGCGTGCCTCAAGCGCTCCGTTTTTTATGAGCTCTTGCACCCTGCGCGGGGTGATGTCGAGTAGCTCTGCAGCTTCCTTCGTGGTCAACATCGCGAAACCCTTCGCCAGAACGAATAGTTTTATCTTCTTCATTGTAATAAAAACTATTCGTTCTGACGAATAGTTTTGAGATGTGGTCGGTCAAAGGGCCTGTTGCGCCTCGTCCGCAATTCCTTTATTCTAAACAGGCTTCGCGCGAAAGCGCCAAGTGTGCCAGTGTGGCGCAACGGTAGCGCAACTGATTTGTAATCAGTGGGTTGCAGGTTCGATTCCTGTCACTGGCTCCATGAGAGTTTCGGGTTCTGCTCCCTTGTGGGACAGGGCCCGTTTCTTGTATGTGCCGGAATCGAACCTGCGAGGGCGCGAGCGTCAAGCGAACGCGGAGCGTTCGTAGCGAGCGGGCAAGGATGCCGGCAGGCATCCGAAGCCGGAGCGGATTCGCGAAGCGAATACGCGGACTTCCTGTCATTGGCTCCATGAGAGTTTCGGGCTCTGTTCCCTTGTGGGACAGGGCCCGTTTCTTTTTAGGTAGGCGCCTACGTGGTCTGGCTCCATTTTCCCGTCACCTGCAATAACCAAGCACTGCTTGGTCGTCTGATATGGCCCCGCAAAAGAGAATGGAATCAACAAGGTCAGCGAAACGGAATCGCTGACATCAGGTCTATGGAAAGGAAGAAGACCATGATTTACCCTCTTTGCGACATTGCCGGCAGGAACAGGGCAACAGGTAAGCCGATCGTCAGTACTTGTGTCATGGATATGCAGGTGCAGCTGCTGCGCTATTTTCGCGATTATGGTTTGGATGACGATCCGGATTGGCGCGAGTCCCTCGAAGTCATTCTCGAGTCTCAACGAGAAGACGGCTGCTTTCCTCTGAGCAGCGATCGCGATATGCCCAGTGATGCACGTGTCGATTTTCTCTATCGACCTACGTACGCTTGCTGCCAGATCATGATGCGAGCCCTATTGGGTGGAAAGCTGTCGGACGAGCAGGGGCAACGCGTCAAAACTGCCCTGTCTCGCGGCCTTGCTTTTTCCTGCGGGCGCGGCCTTAATGGCCACGGTATCGAAGATCTTGAGCGGCAGTGCGAGGACGTTGCCGATTTTGGCCATGCGGGGATTACGGAAATAGCTGAGCGTTATCCCATGCTGTGCCCCGAGTTTTTCTCCCTTATTAATAAGATTGGAGACGAATACGTTGAGCGCATCGCCAATGGAGATGTGATTTACTACTTTGGATCAAATCTTGCACAGAAGATTTTGACGGCGGCAGAGTCCCTGGGCCGAACCAATTTGTCGCTCGACAAAATCCAACGCTATCTTGAGATGGACTCGAAGAGAAAAAATCGATAGGTTAAAGATTAGAAAGGCGGGCGCCGCCAATGCTGCTTGGACAGTACATAAAAAGAAACATGCCAGATGCGGTCGAGCTCAACGATATGATTTCCCGTCCAGGCGAGGGATATGCTATTAGCCAGATGGCGGTAGCGCCCGTCGACACGGGGGCCTTGCGGATGCATATCAAGGCGTATGCAAATGGACCCGATGGTCCATATTTGGAGGGACGCCTAGCGCTCTACCATCAGGTGCACAAGCTTTTTGCGCTGCTTGCAGCTGAGCCGTCTAACAAAGGCATGAAGGGCTACGAACTCAAGGATTCCTTTATTGGCGGTGAAGAGGCGGACTTGATTATGCTCACCGTTTCCCACGAAGAGCGCTCGCAGGAAGACATCGCCTATAACGTTTTGCTGTGCAGCAAGAACGCGGTGGGGGAGCGCCGTGCCAGGATTCGCGATGGCGTGCGTATCGGCGGCATGTGCGTGGCCGAGGAATTTGGGTATCGCGGCGAATTCAGGTCCTCGGTACACCCGCTGGCGCTGCCGCTCAATTTGAGCGAGGTCTACGTGCTTATGGATGCGCTGGCTGCCTATGAGCGCGGATGCAGCCGGTTTGATCCCCATGGTAGGACGGTCCGGCGTATTGCAGGCATGATCAAGCGCGAGCTGAGCGGTTACGCTAAGGAAAAACTTGGTTCGCGTTTGGAGGGGATGGGCTTTGCTCAACTGGAGGAGGTCGACCCCATGTTTGTTCCTGATATTCCAGGGGATAAAGTGCCTGAGGGCAGATCTTCGCAGGTTGCCAATTGGCTCTTATATGAAAAGGCTGGTCGCTGGGCGCGTGTGTGTCTTGCGGGTGGCGGGAGCGTGCAAGGGATTATCTTGCCGCGAGCTGAGCTTGGGCGCTTCTTTGCGAGTCGTCCACAAGCGGCGAGGGACGATGCGGCCCAAGCGGATTCACGACCCAAGTGTGTCGTCTGGCGAAGCGATGATGACTACGACGTTATTGACTGGGCAGATGTCGTGGATGTAAGGCGAGAATAGATAAATGTCTCGATCTGTAACACGAAGGGGCGGAAAACCGTTCGTACTGTTACAGAATGAGACGTAAGCCAGAGTCTCTGCGAAACATCTCGATCTGTAACAGATAGGGGAGAAAATGTTCTCTAAATGTTACAGATAGAGACAAAGGCGGGAGCGGGCCCAGCCGTTTACCTTGAGCGTGGATTTCTGGACGTGCGAGCGTGGAAAATCTCCCGCCTAATGAATGAGCGTGGATAATCTGCCACTTTGGGTTCGAAGCCGTGCTAAAAGAGGGAGATTATCCACGCTCGATTTCAAACGGGAGAAAATCCACGCTCGTTCGTGCCGGAAAAGTCCGATCGCGACCTATGTAATAGTGCAAGAGGGTCGTTATCGAAGGTCGATGCTGTAGGCGTACTCCACCGTGCCAAAGTGTTCCCTTGGGAAATGTCACCAGCGTAGCGAAATCCACCGCCCTTCATATCTAAACTCAACAAAAACGCAGGTCAAAGGTACATAGATACGCCCGGCACCGTGTATCTAGAGGTTTTCGTTGACAGCTCCCAAGGTTGCATCGTATTATCTTTTTCGTTCGCGGGGGCGGCGGTCCAAAAGACCAAAGAACCTGCGGCTACTTGAACGATTGGGAGTTTGCCCGAGTGGTTAATGGGGACGGGCTGTAAACCCGTTGGCTCTGCCTTCATAGGTTCGAATCCTATAGCTCCCACCCGTCAAGTGCCTGTATAGCTCAGTCGGTAGAGCACTTCGTTGGTAACGAAGAGGTCACCAGTTCAAGTCTGGTTGCAGGCTCCATCCGGCGGTGTAGCTCAGTTGGTTAGAGCACACGGTTCATACCCGTGGCGTCACTGGTTCGAATCCAGTCACCGCTACCATAGGTAACACGGTGGCTTCTCAATAGTATGTTGAGAGGCCACTATGGTATAAAGGCAAAGTCCCGTCCGGGGACGACCTGTTAAGAGGAGGGCTTTATGGCCAAAGAGAAGTTTGAGCGCACTAAGCCGCATGTTAACATCGGCACCATTGGTCACGTCGACCACGGCAAGACCACGCTGACCGCCGCCATCACCAAGGTTCTCTCTGAGACCGAGGGCTGCAAGGCTGACTTCACTGCGTTCGAGAACATCGACAAGGCTCCCGAGGAGCGCGAGCGCGGCATCACGATCTCCGTCTCCCACGTCGAGTACGAGACTGCTGCCCGTCACTACGCTCACGTTGACTGCCCGGGCCACGCTGACTACGTCAAGAACATGATCTCCGGTGCTGCTCAGATGGACGGCGCTATCCTGGTCATCGCCGCTACCGACGGCCCCATGGCTCAGACCCGCGAGCACATCCTGCTCGCCCGTCAGGTCGGCGTTCCCTACATCGTCGTCTTCCTGAACAAGTGCGACATGGTCGACGATGACGAGCTCATCGACCTCGTCGAGATGGAGACCCGTGAGCTCCTCTCCGAGTACGATTTCCCCGGCGACGATATCCCCGTCATCCGTGGTTCCGCTCTGGGCGCTCTCGAGGGCGACGCCAAGTGGATGGACGCTATCCGCGAGCTCATGAAGGCCGTCGACGAGTACATCCCGACCCCTGCTCGTAACAACGACCTCCCGTTCCTGATGGCCGTTGAGGACGTTATGACCATCTCCGGCCGTGGTACCGTTGCTACCGGCCGTGTCGAGCGCGGTGAGCTCAAGCTCAACGAGCCCGTCGAGATCGTCGGCATCAAGGATACCCAGAACACCGTCGTTACCGGTATCGAGATGTTCCGTAAGTCCATGGACTTCTGCGAGGCTGGCGACAACGTCGGTCTGCTGCTCCGCGGCATCAAGCGCGAGGACATCGAGCGCGGCCAGGTTCTCTGCAAGCCCGGTTCGGTTACCCCGCACACCAAGTTCACCGGCGAGATCTACGTTCTGACCAAGGAGGAGGGCGGCCGTCACACCCCGTTCTTCGATGGTTATCGTCCTCAGTTCTACTTCCGTACCACCGACGTTACCGGTACGGTCAAGCTGCCCGAGGGCACCGAGATGGCTATGCCTGGTGACCACATCACCATCGAGGGCGACCTCATTCACCCGATCGCCATGGAGGAGGGCCTGCGCTTCGCTATCCGCGAGGGTGGCCACACCGTCGGTTCGGGCATCGTCTCCACGATCATTGAGTAAATTAGCTCTTTGATATAGCTGACTTAGAGAGAACCCGGCACTTATAGGGTGCCGGGTTCTTTTCTACGCGGGGCTTGTTCCCTGACGATTGCGCTTCGCTCGCTCTTAAGCCGAGCGTGAGGAGTCGATTAGATCTCGCTGGCTTCATTGATGTGTTCCAAATATGAATGGATCCAGCGAGAACCAATTGATTCGAGGTTTTCATTGACAGCACTTACGTAGAGCTGATAAAGTACCAACTCGTGCCCGTACGGGGCGGAAATGAAAGGTTCAGGATAAATGCGTACTCTAGTTACTCTTGCGTGCACTGAGTGCAAGCGCCGCAACTATACGACCACCAAGAACAAGTCGAACATGCCTGATCGTATGGAGATCAAGAAGTATTGCCCCTGGTGCCGTCACCACACGCTGCACAAAGAGACTCGCTAGTCTCTAGTCACATACGCCAGTAGTTCAATTGGTAGAGCATCGGTCTCCAAAACCGAGTGTTGAGGGTTCGAGTCCTTCCTGGCGTGCCAGTCATTATTCCGTAAGCTCCCAATTGGGGGCTTACGGTTTACTCATGTATAAGCGCATTGCGCGGAGGTAACCCAAATGGCCAACAAGAAGAACAAGAAGAAGGCTCAGCAGCCGGCACCTGCCAACAACGCTGCCGCCAACTCCAAGGTTGAGGCCAAGAAGGCCGTTGCCAAGAAGAACGAGAAGGCTGCGAAGTCCAAGAAGAACGAGAAGCCCGGTTTCTTCGCCCGCACCAAGAAGTATTTCGCTTCGGTGAAGTCCGAGATGAAGCGTGTCACGTGGCCCGATAAGAAGGAGCTCGTGAACTACTCGGTCGTCGTTTGCGCTTCTCTGATCGTCGTCGGCGTCGTCATCGCTCTGCTCGATGCTGGCTTTGGCGAGGCTCTTGCTCTGTTCTCTGGATTGAGGGGCTAAACCATGTCTAAGCGTTGGTACGTCGTTCACACTTACTCTGGATACGAGAACCGCGTTAAGTCCGATCTCGAGCATCGCATCGAGACCATGGGCATGCAGGACCGTATCTTTGATATCGAGATTCCTATGGAGCGCGTCACCGAGATCAAAGAGGGTGGCAAGCGCGAGACCAAGGATTCCAAGATCTTCCCGGGTTATGTCCTGGTTCGCATGGAGATGGATGACGATGCGTGGACGTGTGTTCGCAACACGCCCGGTGTCACCGGTTTCCTGGGCGGCAATGGCAAGCCCGCTCCGCTTTCCCGCGACGAGTACAATAAGATGACTCGTCGTCCCGGTAAGGGCGATTCGCCCAAGCGCACCTTGGTTGATATTGAGGTTGGCACGTCCGTCCGCGTCACTGATGGCCCGCTTACCGACTTTGATGGTAAGGTCTCCGAGGTTAACACCGAGGCAGGCAAGCTGAAGGTCACCCTGATGATCTTTGGCCGTGAGACGCCGGTCGAGCTCGACTTTAACCAGGTCGCTGTCATCGCTTAAGTTTTCGTCCGTTCGCGCGAGCGTGCTTCTTCTGTGACTGCTCATCTCAGGAGTGCTTCTAACACGTGCGTGCTTACGATATAGCAAATACTTCACACTCGTGATTCGAAAGGAATGACCATGGCTGAGAAGAAGGTTGCCAACGTCATTAAGCTCCAGATTCCTGCTGGTGCAGCTAACCCCGCTCCTCCCGTCGGCCCCGCCCTGGGCGCAGCTGGCGTGAACATCATGCAGTTCTGCCAGGCCTTTAACGCCGAGACGCAGGACAAGAAGGGCGACATCATCCCCGTTGAGATCACTGTCTTCGAGGATAAGTCCTTCTCCTTCATCACCAAGACCCCGCCGGCGGCTCACCTCATCAAGAAGGAGCTGAACCTCAAGTCTGGTTCCGCTAAGCCCCAGGCCGACAAGGTTGGTCAGCTCTCCCAGGAGCAGCTCACCAAGATCGCCGAGATCAAGATGCCGGACCTCAATGCCAACGACATTGACGCCGCCAAGAAGATCATCGCCGGTACCGCCCGTTCCATGGGCGTCACCATCGCTGAGTAGCGATTTCTTTTGGTAATGACGGGTGCTCCAACCGGGGCGCCCGTTAAATGTGTGCAATAGGGCACACGATACGATGTGGGAGGGCTCGCGCCCGTTTAACCACAGGAGGTAATGCACATGGCTAAGCATGGTAAGAGCTATAACGCCGCTGCCGAGAAGATCGACCGCGCCACGCTCTACACCCCCCTTCAGGCTGCCAAGCTCATCAAGGAGCTCGACACCGCCAAGTTCGACGAGACCGTCGAGGCCCACTTCCGTCTGGGCGTCGATACTCGTAAGGCCGACCAGAACATCCGCGGCTCCATCTCCCTGCCCCACGGCACCGGCAAGACCGTTCGTGTTGCCGTCTTCGCCGAGGGCGAGAAGGCCCGCGAGGCCGAGGCTGCCGGCGCCGACATCATCGGTTCCGACGAGCTCGTCGCCCAGATTCAGAAGGGCGAGATCAACTTCGACGCCGCTATCGCTACGCCGAACATGATGGCCAAGGTTGGCCGCATCGGTAAGATCCTTGGTCCCCGTGGCCTCATGCCGAACCCCAAGCTCGGCACCGTGACCATGGACGTCGCCAAGATGGTCTCCGAGCTCAAGGCCGGCCGCGTTGAGTACCGCGCCGACCGCTACGGCATCTGCCACGTGCCCCTGGGCAAGAAGTCCTTCTCCGAGCAGCAGCTCGTCGAGAACTACGCTGCCCTGTACACCGAGATCCTGCGCGTCAAGCCCTCTTCTGCTAAGGGCAAGTACGTTAAGTCCATCTCCGTGTCTTCCACCATGGGCCCTGGCATCAAGGTTGATCCCGCTATCCAGCGCGACTTCCTGGCTGAGTAACTTTTAGTTACTGCCTGAGCAAAGCAAGCATTGCTAAAGAAACCCGGTTCTGTCTCGTGCAGTACCGGGTTTCTTGCTATCGCGTTAAAACCACCTTAAAGGGGACAGCGCCCCTTTAAGGTGGTTACCAGGGTGTTCTAGCGGTTGAGGACTCGATAGCCTCGTGGCGCTTGAGCTCGCGGCGCATGGTTTGCGAATTGAGCCAGGCTGCCTGCCAGCCACGGATGGGGTAGCGCGTTTCGTCCAGCTCAAACTGCGTATAGCCGCAGGCGTTGATGATCGTTGCCCCGCATGCGTGCTGACGCTCACGTTGAAAGTCGCGACCATAGCATTGGTGCACATGCCCGTGCACCATGTAGTCGGGATTCCAGGACTCGAGCGCTGTGTTAAAGCATTCGAATCCTCGATGTGGCAGATCGTCCAGATCGCCCACGCCGGCGGCGGGCGCATGGGTGAGCAATATGTCGCAGCCGCCGACCATCTTCACTTTGCGGGACAGCTTTCGCACGCGCTTGGCCATCTCGCGCTCGGTGTACATGTTGGCGCCATCTCGGTAGCGCATGGAGCCGCCAAGCCCCGCAATGCGGACGCCGCGATACACGTACACGGTGTCTTCGACACAGATACAGCCGCCCGGTGCATGACGTGCGTAGCGGTCATCGTGATTGCCGCGTACGTAGATGAGCGGTTTGTTGATGACCGTGACCAAAAACTCAAGATAGTCCGGGTCCAGATCGCCAGCGGACAAAATCAGGTCGACACCCTCAAAGCGTTCTTTGTGAAAGCACTCCCAAAGGCATCGTTCTTCGGTATCGGCTATGGCAAGGATTTTCATAGGGCGCGGACCTTCGGCTCATCGTCGGGCTGCGGAATGGTGCCCACCACGTTGTCTGCCAGCCAGTCCATCTCGACGATTTGCGTGCTCGGCAGTGGGGGAAAGCCTTCGATCTGCACCACGCCGTCTTGGCTATGGAGCTCGCCGCCAAATGGATTGATGGAGCCCTCGACAATGCCATTGCGCAGTAGCTGAACGAGCTTGCGCGTCTGATAGGGCAGGCCTGGAGCGTAGCGAATATCGATAACGCCCGAGCTCATGCCATACCAGTAGTTGACGGCGCGAACCTGGCTGTCGTCACTGGTCTCATCCCAGGTGCCATGCAGCAGGCTTCGCACGATAAGCTCGTAGTAACGGCCCCAGTTCCATACCGGCATGGCAATGCCGGCAACCTTGCCATCGACCAAGCGGTGGAGTCCGTAGGCCGTGGGGTCTTCGAGCGGCTTTGACATGTCGGCGCCGGACATGACGCTTACACCTTCGCGGCGCATGGCGTCGGCAAGGCCTCCGGCGGGCACATCGCCCCAGGTCAGGATAATTTGCGCGCGGGGGTCGAGCAGCGAGGCGCCAATCGCAAAGGCGTTGATCTCGCTGAGTGCGCCCGAGGCGAAGACCGACGCGTGGTAACCGATGCGGTGGTTGTCCGCCATGCTGGCCGCAAGGGCGCCCAGCAGAAATTTTGCCTCGTACATCTTTCCAAAATACGAGCGCACGCTTTGATGGGGAAGGCCGATAGAGCAGTTGAGGAACCGCAACCGGGGATACTCAACGGCTGCCCTGAGCGTGTATTCCATCAGGCGGTGCGAGGTCGAGAAGATGACGCTGTCTCCATGTTTGACAGCCGTTTCCACGGCGGCGTAGAACACGTCCGGATCGTGGCAGTCCTCGAACGCCTCGGTGCGCACGATACCGCCAAAGTGCTCATCGAGATACTGACGCCCTTGGTCGTGCAGGCTGTCCCAGCTCGACGTCGCACAGGGGAACTCATGGATAAAGGCGATGCGCAGGGGGTTGTCCGCCGAGTAGACGGTCTTGCCCATAAAGAAGTTGAGCACGCCAGAGGTGGACTTGGCGGGCGTCTCCTCCTCATCGACGCTTGGTGCTTCGACAAGATCGACCTTGTCCTCGTTATTTTTGCCGGCAATGACCAGCTCACGCCAAATCTTACACAGGCGATTTACGACGATATCCGTCGGCGTATCCAGCAGGCGGTCCTGGTTGTACACATTGAGGTAGACGAGCATGGCGTCGGCGGGCGTAATGTCCAGGTGGTCGCCGCCCGCGCGAAGGTAGGCGCGCTTAAAGAGCAGGAAGGTGTGGCGCAGGTAATCGATCTTTTTCTGCGGCCATTTTTCGATAAGGTCCTGACCGAGCATCTTGGCGAGCGTCTCGTAGCTTCCCTCGCGCGAGAACTCGATCTCGTATAGGGGGCAGACGCGCCAAAACGCGCAGAACTCGCCGTACAGGCGGCTTTCGACGGAATCCCATGTGCCGGGGTAGAGACGGGTGACCTTGGCCGAAACCGTCGGGGCGTCCAGGAATTTGAGGACACTGACGCGCTTGTTGCCCTCTTGGACGTAAAACCGATGCATGAACTCGGTGACGATGACGGGATCGCGATAGCCCTCGGTCACCTGGATGTCGTAGAGGTTGGACCACTTGCGAGCGAACTCGGTGCTAAACGGCAGCAAGGGCATAAAGTTGCATGAAAAGGCCGACTGACGGCCCCTGGTAACCGTACCGACGACCATTTCGAGTGGAATGTCTCTCAGGCCGACATTCTCTCGCTGGCCTAAGGGGAGCTGGGCAACCAAGCTATCGAGGTCCGTGAGATACGGATGCTCGCTTTGACTAATGGCGCGTCGACGTCCTTGCTCGCCGCGCTTGCGTGCTTGACGATAGGCCTCTTCCATAGTTTTGCTCCCTTAGTCGTTTAAACAACTATATGAACCATGGTATCACGAATGAAAACCACCACAAAGGTGCCTGTGAACTGCCTCCCATTTCTTGGACATCGGGAAAT